>NZ_JQKT01000009.1:0-332482 GCF_000746195.1 Microbacterium sp. UNCCL10
CGAGTTCGAGAACGCGTTCTATGCTGTCCAAGCCGACCGCGAACCGCTGGTCGGAATCAAATAGCGCGAGTCTCCACCAGACCCAGGGCGCTTCAATCCGGTTGGAATGGACGTCCTTGATCGCGCAACAGTAGAGCTTTCCTTCGGTCGTCCAATGCTCCGTGATGTCCGTGAGCCAGACCCGGTTCGGGGCATCGGCTCGGAACTGCCGCTTGACGTGATCGTCGAACACGGGCGGGCCGGTCTTCTTCCCCTCCCCCGCCGTCGGCGTTGCTGGGTACCAGCGGGCAGGCGGTATCACGGAAGGGGATATAGCGGATTGCGGCCCAGTCGGCCCTCTTCGCCGTCGCGGATAGCGCCAACTATGTACCGAAATTGAGCTCGATTTCCATACCGTGCGCAGAGTATCGCCAGCAACGAGAGCATGACGGATCGATTGATCCAGTATCGAGCTGAAGACTGCCGCCAAGCGAACTTTTCGAAATGTGCGCGATTGCGAAGGTAGTAATAGGTCCGGAAGTCGGGTTGCCCCGCCGCAATCGTGGCCCACCGATTGGTTTTCCTGCCCGCTTCGCCCGCCCACGAACTGTTCATGTCAATAATCAAGGCGTCGGAACTATGAACCAAAGCGAAACCAGCGGAGACGAGACCGAAAGTCTGCTCCACATCGTCTTCATAGAGAAGATAGTCCGGCGCATCTCTGTTGATCACTTCCAATGCCGCCATGCGAGGAAGGAGTAGACCGGCGTAAGGAGCGAAGCAAAGCAGATCCCCTCGGACCTCTGACCGAAGTCGGAGCACACGCCTAATGCGTCTGACGACAGTCTGAGACAGATCGAAGTTGAGGAAGCTTGACCTCTTGATCGCAGGCGGCTCATCTGCTGTCTCCCTTCCCTCCCTTTGCTTTGCCATTGAGACGAGGGCCCCGCCACGCGCGTTCGCAAACTGCCTGGACATTGCGACTGCCTTTTGAACTGAGCCTGCACCGAGCAGATCATCATCATCGAGAAGCAGTACGTAATCGCTAACAGGATTCGCCTGGGTCAATGCCAAGCGAATAGCTGCTCGAAAGCCACCGGCGCTCCCCAGGTTCTCGCTCAGTCGGTAGATCTCCACCATGCGGTTGCCAGAGAAGTCTTCGCGGACCTGCTTCTCGAAACCCGACGCAGCGCCGTTCATGACGACGACTACTCGGTGTTTGCTGTCGAGCGCTGAGCGAATACCCCGTTCCAAGTGCCCAATCCGGTCTCCACTGCCGTATGTCACAAACGCGATTGTTATGTCAGCGCTCATCAGTTGACTACTCACTTCCGGTCTCACCCGCCGAGCTGCCTCCGCGTTCTCCTCGTTTGCGAGCGACCCGAACCACTTCAATTGAGAGTCGCTTCAGATCCGCGACGTCCCCCCGGCGGACACCATAAAAGTTCCGAGCTTGCACCCCGACGAAGGCGCGCAGAAGCAGGATGTTCATGTTGCCCGCTACGAGACCTGCCGCAACGGTGGCCCACGCTGCGCCGATAGCGCCGTATGGCGGAACGAGGATCAGAATCAGAACGACGTTGACAACACACGCTGTGAGCATGGACAGGCTCCGAAGAATTGGTTTGCCCCGCGCCATTAGCCCGACGCCTGCTACTGAACCCGCGTTGCCAAGGACTGTCGACAGCAACAGAATCTGTACCACGACAATCGCTCCTGAATACTCGGCACCAAAGAGGAACGGTAGCCCCCACGGCACAATCAGGGCAATAGCAGCACAGGCTGTCACCGTTAGCAGCGTTGAGATCCGAGCAACTCGAGCCAGCCTGCCTATGTCCGGACTCCTCGACTCAAGGGATAGAAAGACGCTTCGAATCGAGTTGTTAGCTACTAGGACGATCTGACTGATGCTCACCGCGACGGCGTAGATGCCGAGTTGGTAGGAGGTGGACAGTGTGGGCATGAGCACTTGGTCAAGCAAAGAGAGCACAACCCCGCCGACTGAACCAATCCATACACCAGCCCCATACCGTGCCAGGGACATAGCCGGGACATCTTCATCCGTGGAGTCCGGCGCCACTGATCGGCGTAGTGGACGCAAATAAACCAAGACGCCAACAAAACCCGTGAGCATGATCGCGATCACCCCAGCCAACGCGCTCAACATGCCGAACGAGACCAGAATCACCAGCACCAGAAGCCGGGCTACCGGACCAACCAGTCCGTCCACCATCGAAGCGCCCCACCTTTGCTCGCCCACGGCCCATCCGCGCACCGCCATCGCGAGCATTGCAGGTAGACAAGCGAAGGCCGCCGCGACAATTAGCGCCTCGACCCGTGGACTACCCCCCGATACCAGCGGCGCAGCAAGGATCGTAGATACTGTGGCCAGCGTCCCGAGGAGCGCTCCAAGCAGCAAAGACCTACGTATCAGGTGCTTCGATCTACCGTTCAACCGGGCCGAGAAAAAAGTGGTTGCGTCTTGCAAGCCGACCGAGAAGAGCGCTATCGCAAGTTGCGCCGTTGCGGTGGCGGCTGCCACGTCACCGCGCTCCTCCACCGTTAGGGCTCGCGCAAGAAGAGGTGCACTTAGGAAGGCCGCCAGCGGTACGGCTAGGTTGCCTATCGAGAGTAAGGCGACGCCACGCTTCGCGCTCATCGTTCCGATCCTGCTAGCGTCCGATGGATAGAAGGCTCCCAAGCTCCGATCGTGGCAACGATCGCTACGGCCTGTCAAATCCGCCTCAGGTTCAACGTGAGCCCATGTCGAGAGTGTCATACGTGCACCTCCACCGCAGACAGGCTCCTTCCCATGCGACTTTCGGTCATCGGTTGTGGGTACCTCGGAGCTGTGCACGCGGCGGCAATGGCCTCGATCGGCCACGACGTGGTCGGCATCGACGTCGATCCGCGCAAGATCGATGCGCTCTCCCGCGGCGAAGCACCCTTCTTCACAACTAGCTCTCGAACGGGGAGTCTGGCGCGCGGCGTTTCGCGGTAACGAGCGCGATGCCCGCAGGCGCCAACGCGAGGGCGGCCTTCACGTTGGGAGCCTCCGCCCCGCTCACCCGTACCGGCTCCTGGATGACCGCGAGCGTCGCCGCTACCGGCAACGCCGACATTGCGCGCTCGGCTGTCGCACGCCCATCGAATACGAGACAGTCAACATCAACGACATCCCCGCCGCGAGCTGGCGAGCCGAACTGGATCGAAGACTATGGAGCAGGTCACCTACTCAGGTAGAAGTCCCGTTCTCGAGACCTGCGCCCACGCCAACGGATCGTTGCCGGCCGCACAGTACGCCGAAGTGGGGAGCTACCTCCTGCACAGCACAGTCGCGACCGATCCGCACCGCCCTCGCCGCCCGGGCACGACCGGGCTGGCAGGATGGGCGCGTGCCGGCATCCTTCGACCACGTGATCCTGACCCGCTACAGCGTCGCGTTCGCCGCCGACCAAGAGCCGGCCGACGACGACTGGCTCGCCTATCGGTGGGGCTTCTTTCGCGACGCATGCGCCTCATCGCTCGCCACCCAGAGCGTGCGCAACGTGACCTGGTTGGTCTTCTTCGACGCTCGCTCACCCGAGTGGCTGCGCGAAGAAGTTGCCGAACTCTCGCCAGGGCCTTTCACACCTGTCTGGCTCGATGAGCCCTGGTCACTGCACGCCATCCAGGCTGCGGTCGAATCCGTCACCCGTTCGCCGTATCTGATCACCACACGGCTCGACAGCGATGACGCACTTGCGGTGCGCTTCGTCGAAGACGTGCAGGCTCGCTTTTCAGGCCAAGACGGTCTCTACGTGAACTTCCTCCGCGGGGTGCAAGTCGAGCGCGGCGGCCAGCTGTTCCGCTACGACGCACCATCGAATCCGTTCATCTCCTACATCGAGAAGCGCCGCACCGACACCCCGCCGCGCACGGTGTTCCAAGACTTCGGTCACGGGCGCAGCATCCACCACGGCCCGCTGCTCAACGTCATCGGGCCACCGCGCTGGATGCAGGTCATTCACGGCGGCAACGTGCTCCACGACGTGCGCGGACTGCGCGAACGGCCCGCCGCCGCCAACCGCGAGTTCGACATCACGCTGCCGTTCCGCACCCACGTCGGTCCTGTGCCCTTCACACGCGAGTGGATCGTGAGCCTCGGGCGACTCGCGGTGTTGTGCATGAGGCAGCCCGCACGACTACGCGAACGGGTGCGTGCCACGGGCCTGCGGTTCGCAGGCACCCGCGTGTGGGCACAACGCGGCTGACGCACGGCGGGGCGGTGGACTCAACGTCCTCCAAGCACCGTGCACCGTCGAGCGGTCCGCGATCCGCGATCGCTCCTGCCCCGGCGCCATGTGACCAGGCTGCAAGCACCGCAAGAGCGCAGGAATCTTTTGCCAGCCCTCGCTTTCACACGCTTCGTAAAGCGTCACCGCAGGCTTTCCCGTAGTGCCCCTCACGGCGGCGATCGTCGCGCAAAACTCTCCCCAGAAGTGCCGACGACCGACATTTCATCACGTCTTGCGCACGTGGGGTGCGCAGCGAGCTTGTGGGGAGCTCCATGTCATCGTCGAAGCCGATCGATCGCCGAACGATCTTGAAAGGCGTCGCCTGGGCGACACCCGTCATTCTGTTCGCGACGGCGGCGCCGGCTGCGGCTACGTCTGTGCCTGACAGCGGGGCAACCTCGAGCGCGCCGCTCGTGAAGTCGGCGAGCGCGAAGCAGTACACGGTGTCGATGGATGCTTCCAGCACCAAACCCGTCACGATTGTCGCGACCATGACCGTCACCCCGGCCACAGCGGGCACGTGGACGACACCGAATGCGAACAACAACCAGACCACCGGCTCGTACTCCATCGCGAAGGTCTTCCCGTCAGGATCAACCCAGACGTTTACCTTCCCCGCCTTCGCGCGGGTGGACAACGCGAACGACACCGTGTTTTACTCGATCACTTCCACGGTCGATGGCGTTGCGGACGCCTCGATGACGAGGTCCGGAGAGCTCCGCTCCAAGTGAGCGTGGACCGTCTGCCACCTCGGTGACGGCGGTGTGCTCGGCCGACGAAATCAAGGCCTGAACGCCCGATAGGCTCCTTCTCATGCGACTCTCGGTCATCGGCTGTGGATACCTCGGAGCTGTGCACGCGGCGGCTATGGCCTCGATCGGCCACGACGTCGTCGGCATCGACGTCGATCCGCGCAAGATCGATGCGCTCTCCCGCGGCGAAGCACCCTTCTTCGAGCCCGGGCTCCCCGAGATCCTCTCCGAAGGCGTCGCCTCGGGCCGCCTACGCTTCACGACCGACATCGCTCAAGCGAAGGGCGCCGCGGTGCACTTCATCGGCGTCGGCACTCCGCAGCAGAAAGACGGCTACGCGGCCGACCTCACCTACGTCAACGCGGCCGTCGACGCGCTCCTCCCCCACCTCACCCCCGGCGATATCGTCGCCGGCAAGTCGACCGTGCCGGTCGGCACCGCGGCGGGCCTTACCCCGCGCATCGAGGCGGCCGGCGCGACGCTCGTGTGGAACCCCGAGTTCCTCCGCGAAGGCTGGGCGGTGCAAGACACGATCGACCCCGACCGGCTCGTCGTGGGTGGTTCGGCCGAAGCCGCCGATGTGCTCCGCGAGGTCTACCACCCCGCCGTCGCCAAGGGCACGCCGTTCCTCGTGACCGACCTCGCCACGGCAGAGCTCGTCAAGGTCGCCGCGAACGCGTTCCTCGCGACCAAGATCAGCTTCATCAACGCGATGGCCGAGATCGCCGAAGTCACCGGCGCCGACGTCACCCAGCTCGCCGATGCGATCGGGTACGACGACCGCATCGGCCGCAAGTTCCTCGGCGCCGGCATCGGCTTCGGCGGCGGGTGCTTGCCGAAAGACATCCGCGCCTTCGCCGCGCGCGCCGAAGAGCTCGGCCGCGGCGAATCGGTCGCGTTCCTTCGCGAAATCGACGAGATCAACCTGCGTCGCCGCGAACGCGCCGTGGACCTTGTCGTCGCGGCGTTCGGCGGCTCGGTCTTCGAGAAGAAGGTCACCGTCCTCGGCGCCGCCTTCAAGCCGCACTCCGACGACATCCGCGACTCGCCCGCCCTCGACGTGGCCGTGCGCCTGCGCGGCCTCGGCGCCGATGTCACCGTGACCGACCCGGAAGCGATCGAGAACGCGCGCCGGATCCACCCGCAGCTGACCTACGTCGCAGACCGCGACGACGCGCTCCGCGGGGCGGATGCGGTGATCGTCGTCACCGAATGGGATGAGTACCGGCGACAGCTCGACCCGGCGCACGCCGCGTCGTTGACGAACGGGCAGATCATCGTCGACGGCCGGAACTGCCTCGACCCGGCCGCGTGGCGCGCCGCAGGGTGGCAGTACTACGGCATGGGTCGCCCGTAGCGCACAGCTAGAGTCGGGGCGCGCCCGAACCGGCATCCATCAGACTGGACGAAGCCGTCGATCTCGCGCACGCCTGGCTGCAGCAGGCGGCCGACGCGCACGGCATTCGGGTGCTGTTCATCAAGGGCCCGGCACTTCATCGTCAGGGTCTGCGCTCGGCTCGTGTTTCGGGTGACGTGGATGTTCTGGTGGAGCCCGCGGGCTTTCGTGACTTCTGCGGACATCTGGCCGACGTCGGGGAACCCTGACGCAAGAGCGTCACGCGGCCGACGGAGTTGCTCGCGGTCGAGCTGACGGAGGTGGAGCGGATGCAGCTCGCGGACCTTGGCGCCGCTACCGCCAGCACCCAAGCACTCCAGGCGGTGCTCCCCCGTCTCGGCGTGGATCTCCCTCCTCCTCCGGGCGCCCCGTGCTCGCAGGCACCGACCCGGGCGGAACCACGGCCGAAGAAGTGGCGCGCGCCGGCGCTGGTGTGGTCGTCCCCAGCGGGGACACGAGCGCCCTGTGCGAGACGGCCCGCGCCCCGACAGCCAACGGCGACGAAGGCCGGCGCAAAATGGGGGGAGAGCGGCCGAGGGTTCCGCGATAGCGTACTCACGGAGACGAGGGCGATCGACGCGTTTGAAGCCCTCTTCCCCCGCCTCATCGACGGTGATGGGTCGAACCTTTGAGACCGACGCCACCCCTGTGGCCCGCAGCCACGCTTGACAACCCGCGGAGACCCCATGACCAAGCGCGCATTCATCACCGGCATCACGGGGCAAGACGGCTCCTACCTCGCTGAGCTGCTCCTCGCGAAGGGATACGAGGTGCACGGCCTCATCCGTCGCGCCTCCACTTTCAACACCGCGCGCATCGACCACCTCTACGTCGACCCGCACGACCCGTCCGCGAAGCTCTTCCTGCACTACGGCGACCTCAGCGACGGCGCACGGCTCGTGACGCTGCTCGCTGAGATCAATCCCCACGAGGTGTACAACCTCGCCGCCCAGTCGCACGTGCGCGTCTCGTTCGACGAGCCCGAGCACACCGCGGATACGACCGGCACCGGCACGGTCCGCCTGCTCGAGGCCGTACGCATGTCGGGCATCAACACGCGTTTCTACCAGGCGTCCTCCTCGGAGCTGTACGGCGCGACGCCGCCGCCCCAGTCGGAGACGACGCCCTTCTACCCCCGCTCCCCCTACGCGGCCGCGAAGCTGTACTCGTTCTGGATCACCAAGAACTACCGCGAGGCGTACGACATGTTCGCGGTCAACGGCATCCTGTTCAACCACGAGTCACCGCGCCGCGGTGAGACGTTCGTGACCCGCAAGATCACCCGCGCCGTGGCCCGCATCAAGGCGGGTACGCAGAAGGACCTCTACCTCGGCAACCTTGAGTCGGTGCGCGACTGGGGCTATGCCGCGGAATACGTCGAGGGCATGTGGCGGATGCTGCAGGTCGACACCCCCGACGACTACGTGCTGGCGACCGGCGTCGGCTACACGATCAAGGACTTCCTCGAGGCCTCCTTCGGCCACGTCGGCCTCGACTGGCAGGAGTTCGTGAAGTTCGACGAGCGCTACCTGCGACCCACCGAGGTCGACGCCCTCATCGGCGACTCCTCGAAGGCGCAGGAAGCGCTCGGGTGGACCCCCACCGTCGACGGGGCGCAGCTCGCGACCCTCATGGTCGACGCCGACATCACGGCACTCGAGCAGGGCCCGACGTGGATCGACACCGTGAAGCTCGCGTCGTGGAACACGGCCGACTTCGCGTCGCAGGGCGCCGCGTGACCAGCGCGGACGGCGTCGACTTCACCCCCGGCGAGCTCGATCGGGATGCGACGTTCTACGTCGCCGGTCACCGCGGGCTCGTCGGCTCCGCCATCGTGCGCAAGCTCGAGGCATCGGGCTTCGAGCGGGTCGTCGGGAAGAGCTCGGCCGAGCTCGACTTGAAGGATCGCGACGCCGTGTTCGCCTACATGGCGGAGATCAAGCCGAAGTACGTCGTCCTGGCGGCGGCGAAGGTCGGCGGCATCCTCGCGAACAGCACCTACCCGGTCGACTTCCTCAGCGACAACATCCGCATCCAGACCAACGTGCTCGACGCGGCGCTCGCCAACGACGTCGAACGGGTCGCGTTCCTCGGGTCGTCGTGCATCTACCCGAAGTTCGCCGCGCAGCCGATCCGCGAGGATTCGCTGCTGACCGGGCACCTCGAGCCGACCAACGACGCGTACGCGATCGCGAAGATCGCCGGCGTCCTGCACACGCAGGCGGTACGCCGGCAGTACGGGCTCCCCTGGATCTCGGCGATGCCGACGAATCTCTACGGCCCGAACGACAACTTCTCGCCGAAGGGGTCGCACGTGCTTCCTGCGCTGATCCGGCGCTACGACGAGGCCGCTGCCTCGGGTGCCCCGACGGTCACGAACTGGGGCACCGGCACGCCGCGCCGCGAATTCCTGCACTCCGATGACATGGCCGACGCCGTGCTGCACCTCATGGAGCACTACGACGGGCCCGAGCAGGTCAACGTGGGCACCGGGTCGGATGTCACGATCCGCGAGATCGCGGAGACGATCGGCGAGGTCGTCGGGTTCACCGGCAAGACCGAGTGGGACACGACGAAACCCGACGGCACCCCGCAGAAGCTTCTCGACGTCTCGAAGCTCGCGGAAGCCGGCTGGAGGTCGAAGATCTCGCTTCAGGACGGCCTGGAGCGCACGGTCGCCTGGTACCGCGACAACGTCGGCCACCTCCGCGAGTGAGCCGCAGCACACGTCATCTTGAACCCATAGACGGCGCGTCCACCGCGACGGGACCGCGCCTGCGCGGCCTCGGCGCCGATGTCACCATGACCGACCCGGAAGCGATCGCGAACGCGCACCGGATCAACCCCCAGCTCACCAACGTCGAAGAGCGCGCGACGGCCGGAACTGCCTCGACCCGGCCGCGTGGCGCGCCGCGGGGTGGCAGTACTACGGCATGGGTCGCCCCTAGCGCACAGCTAGAGTCGGGGCGTGCCCGAACCCGCGTCCATCAGACTGGACGAAGCCGTCGATCTCGCGCACGCCTGGCTGCAGCAGGCGGCCGACGCGCACGGCATTCGGGTGCTGTTCATCAAGGGCCCGGCGCTTCATCGTCAGGGTCTGCGCTCGGCTCGTGTTTCGGGTGACGTCGACGTTCTGGTGGAGCCGGCGGGCTTTCGCGACTTCTGCACACATCTGGCCGACGTCGGCTGGAGGCAGCGCGACGCGATGCTCCTCAGTGAGTTCACGACGCTCCACTCCAAGACCTACCTCCGCGAGGGTTGGCCCTGCGACATCGACGTGCACAGCTACTACCCCGGCTTCCTCGGTGATCCTTCGGTCGTCTTCGAGTCGCTGTGGGCGCGGCGCATGCCCCTCGAGTTCGCTCACCAGCCCTGCCTGGTCCCGGACCGCGTCGCCGGAGTGCTGATCCTCGCCCTCCACTCACTCCGGGGAACCGTGACGCAAGAGCGTCACGCGGCCGAGTTGACGGAGTTGCTCACGGTCGAGCTGACGGAGGTGGAGCGGATGCAGCTCGCGGACCTTGCCGCCGCTACCGGCAGCACCCAAACACTTCAGGCCGTGCTCCCCCGTCTGGGCGTGGATCTCCCGGCATCCCCTGACGGGACGATTCCCGGCTTGCGCGAGTGGCGCGAACGCCTCGAGGCGGGATCGGTGGGCGCCTATCAGTGGTTCGTCGCCTTCCGGAGATCGCAGGGCCTCGCGAAGCTCCGCATCCTGTGGCGCGCGATCTGGCCCACCGATCACGATCTGCTGATCGCGCGACCGGAGATTCCCGACGCGTTCTGGCCGAAGCTCCGGGGCCGCGTGGCGCGCTGGGGACGCGGCCTGCGGTCGCTGCCGCGCGCAGTGCGCGCGATCTGGCACAATCGGGGCTAGCAGGGCACGCTTCAGCAACGGGCCCGGCAGACCGCGCCGAAGCGGCGCGGCACAACACCCGTAAGAGAGACCTATGAGCGACCTCGGTTCCGCAGCGCCCTTGGCCGTCGTCATCGACGATGACGACGATGTGCGACACCTGCTCGTCCAGATCCTGACGAGCGCCGGGTTCGCCCCCATCGCCGTGAACAACGGCATCGCCGGCGTCGAAGCCGTCGCCACCCACCGCCCGGTCATCACGACACTCGACGTGAACATGCCCGGCATCGACGGGTTCGAGACCGCTCGCCGCATCCGCGAGATCAGCGACACCTACATCCTGCTCATCACGGCCCTCGCCGACGAGGCCGACGCCGTGCTCGGCTTCAGCGTCGGCGTCGACGACGTGGTCGTCAAGCCCTTCCGCGCGCGGGAGCTGCGCGCCCGGGTGTCCGCGATCCTCCGCCGCGTCCGCGTTCCCAACGCCGGTGCGCCGACCGGTACGGCGGCGGCCGAGTCGGCGGGCGACGCGTCCCCGTCGCGCCACGTGCTGCGCCAGGACGGCCTCGTCCTCGACCTCGACGACCACACCGTCACCCTCGACGGCGAGGAGATCGCCCTGACGCGCAGCGAGTTCGACCTGCTCGCCACCCTGCTCGGCTCGGAGCGACGGGTGCGCAGCAAGGCCGACCTCGTCCTCACCCTCCGCGACGAGTCGCACCTCAGCACCGACATCGTCACCGAGTCGGAGGAGCGCGCGATCGAGGCGCACATCACGAACCTGCGCCGAAAGCTCGGCGAATCCGCCGCCCGCCCCCGCTTCATCGAGACGGTGCGCGGCGCCGGCTACCGCGCCGTCTCCCCTCGTCGGCACACCCAGCCGGTGCCGACGGTGGCCGGCTAGCCGGTGCGGCCGGAACACACCCCGGAGGTCGCGCAGCAGAGCCGCTCCGGGTCCGCTCGCGCCTGGGGAGACGCCCGCTCCCGCTCGATCTGGCAGTGGCAGCTGATGGTCGCCCTCAGCGCCGGCACGATCGCCATCGCGATCGCCCTCCTCGAGCCAGAGGTCTACGCGCTGGCGACGTTCGGCGGCGGCCTCATCCTGATCCTCCTGCTCACCTGCGCGACCCTGGCCGCGCCGTGGCCGCGGTTCGGCAAGCACGTCATCGCGCTGGTCCCCGCCCTCGACATCGTCGCCATCGGGATGCTGTACGCCGGCAACGACGCCCGGCTCGGCTTCCTGTGGGTCTTCCCGATCGCGTGGATCTCGACCTACTACGGCATCGGATGGCTCATCGCCGCGCTCGGCGAGATCGCCGCGCTCGTGCTGGCGCACGCCCCGACCGCACCCCTCACACCAGACCTGGCGCTGCGCCTGCTCGTCGTGCTGCTCTGCCTCGGCCTGCTCGGCATGACGATCCAGATCGGCGCGCGGCGCACCCGCGCGTTCTCCCGCCTGCTGCGGCGGCAGTCCGCCCAGCTCACCCGCACGCTGCACCGCGTCGAAGCGCAGGAGGCGGGCGCGGCGGCGCTGTTCGAATCCATGGAGACCGGCCTCGCCCGCATCGACCGGCACGGGGTGATCCTCGCCGCGAACCGGGCGTACCGGGCGCTGTACGGCATCGACGACGTCCCCGCGACGCGGCCGGCGAGCGCCGTCGAGTACGACGACTACCGCGGCTTCGCCCTCCCCCGCGACTGCACGACCGTCGCGCGGGCCGCCCGTGCGGAGGAGTTCGAGAACGAGCGCGTGTGGCTGTTCGACCCGCACGGGGCGTGGCGCGCGCTCGACGTGTCGAGTCGCGTGATGCCCGACGGCCCGGTCGAGACCCCCGGCATCCTGCTCACCGTGCACGATGCGACCGGCGCGTTCCGCGCCGCCCAGGAGCGGCAGACCGTGTCGAGCATCGTGTCGCACGAACTGCGCAACCCCCTCACCGCGATCGCCGGGCACACCGACCTGCTGCTCGACCGGGACGATCTGCCGCCCGGCGTCCACGACCAGCTCGCCGTGATCGAGAACGCGAGCGCCCGGATGCAGCGCCTCATCACCTCGGCGCTCTCCGCCCACGCGGCCCCCGCCGAAGACGCCCGCGCCGAACTCGACCTCCGCACCGTCATGATGGCATCCGTCGACGCATTCCAGCCGACCGCCCACGCGGCGGAGGTCGAGATCCGCAGCATCGTCGACGGCGACCTTCCCATCTGCGGCGATGCCTTCCGGCTGCGCCAGGTGATCGACAATGTGCTCGGCAACGCCGTGAAGTACACCGGACGCGGGGGCCTCGTGACGATCTCCTCCGCCCGATCGGGCGACGCCGTCGAGCTCGTCGTCGCCGACACGGGGATCGGCATCGCCCCCGACGACCTGACCCGCGTCTTCGACCGCGACTTCCGCGCCCAGACAGCCCGCGACAGCGGCATCCCCGGCACCGGACTCGGCATGGGCATCGCCCGGGAGATCGTCGACCAGCACGACGGCACCCTGACGATCGCGAGCACCATCGGCGTCGGCACGCGCGTCACCCTCCGCCTGCCCGCGGCCTCGACAGAAGGAATCACGGCGTGATCAACACCGGCACCAGCGTCAGCTACGCGGTCCTGGCCCTCCTCAGCACCGGTCTGGTGGTCGGCCTGGGCTTCCTCGCGCGGCCGTCGCGTGCAACGTCGCTGTGGGCGTTCGCGTTCACCATCGCGACCATCGGGTCGTTCGCGTGGGTCGCCGCCGACACGATGGGCTCGCTGCCGCTGCGGGCGGCGGCGTCGGGCCTGCTGCTCGGAGCCAGCGCGTTCGTGTGGGTCGGCCTGCGCGCGTGGCGCGACGCGGCCCGCCTCTACTGGCTGCCCGCCCTCGCGTACTGCGTGGCCTCGCCGCTCCTGCTCGCCGCGACGGCGACGAGCACCCACTACGCGCTCATCTTCCGCCTCGATTTCGCTGTCGCGGCGGTCGTCGCCGCGCTCATCCTCGTGGAGCTCATCCGCCTCGGGAGCGAGCGTCGCGGCGAGGCGCTGCCGCTGGCGCTCGCCTCGGGAGGCTACGTGGCATTCGCCATCCTCTCGCTCATCGACGGTGCGGTGCGGTTCGCACAGACCGGCACCATCGCGGCCGATGCGGACGCACTCGGACTCGTGCGCGAGCTCAACTCGCTGGGCTCGCTCGTCTACATCGTGTGCGCGCTCGTCACGGTGCTGCTGCTCGCCCGCACCGCGTCGGCTCCCGCCGGTCCGGCCGCGTCGACCTGCTTCGCCGACGTCGCGGCCGACCGTCTCGATCGGGCCCGCGCGGCCGGCGATCAGTGGTGGTCGGTGCTCGACATCCGTCTCGATGACCCCGACGACCTGCGCGACGCGTCGAGTGCGATCGCGTTCGCCGCGATCACGGACGGGTTCGCGCGCGATGTCCGTGCCGCGCTTCCGGCGGATGCCGACATCGACGCCCGCGGCGATACCGGGTTCGTCGTGCTCCTGCCCCGGCCTGAAGGCGCCGTGCGGCAGGTGCTGTCGCGCCTGCTCGCCCGCGTTGCGGCAGCGGATGCCGCGCAGCCGACGAGCGTGCGGCTGTCGGCCAGCATCGGCTGGGCGAGTGTGGATGCCGTCGGCTACGACCTCGACGACATGCTCGAGGCCGCCGCGGCACGCGTCACGGAGGCCCAGCGTCGCGGCGGCGATCGGTGGGAGCGCACCCAAATCGCAGGTTGAGCGCAATTTCAGCGCAAGATCCCCCCAACTCCCGCAGGACGGCGGGCGAGCGATCCTACGCTCGCGAGTGAGACACGACGACCCCGTCAGCAGTCACCCGAAGACCGCTGCCGGCCGATCGCCACCCGAAGGCGATCGGGTCGTCGTGATCTCGAACGTGATCTGGGGAGTTCACATTGCGAGACGACGACGCCTGCGCGCGTTCCAGCACCGTCCTCGAGGCCGAGAGGCCCGCAGGGCTCAACCGCCGCCAGCTGCTGCGCGCCGGGGCGTGGGCCGCGCCGGCGCTCGTGCTAGCCACGGCTGCGCCGGCGGCGGCGGCGTCAGCTCCCATGCCACCCACGCCCGTGTTCAGTGACCACTTCACGTGGGGTACGCCGACCCTCAACGTCTATCACAACGCGATCCAGCTGAACCACGCGGCCCTGCGATACAAGGGCCCCGGCACGATCACCGGCACGATCACGATCAGCGTGACCCCCACGCCCGCCGCCGGATGGATCATGGAGATGCACAACCCGCGGAACGGCTCGTTCGCGCTGACCGGAAACCAGGAGATCAGCATCGGCTTCGCGGCGCATCTCCCCAACTACCCGCGCATCCCGAACGGCACCTACACGCTCACCGCGACGCTCACCTTCAAGCGGACGGGCGCGCCTGCCGGCACTCCGAACACGAGCGTCTCCTACGCCTTCGGGTCCGTCACGCAGCAGTAGACCGCCCGGTCATTCCCGGTGACCGCTGCCTTGCAGGGCCACCGAGCGGTCATGACCATGCCTATCGCAGGGTGAGCGCACTTCCTGCTCAAGATCCTCCCAAGTCCCGCAGGACGGCGGAATCGCGACCCTACGCTCGCGAATGATCACGGCCCCGCAGTCGTGATCTCGACCGTGATCTGGGGAGTTCACCATGCGATCAACCGACGCTTTCGCGGGTGCTGGCGCGGCCCTCGAGGCCGAACGGCCTGCCGGCCTGAGCCGCCGCCAGCTGCTGCGCGCCGGCGTATGGGCCGCACCCGCGCTGGTGCTGGCCACGGCCGCGCCGGCGGCGGCCGCGTCGGCACCCACCAAGGTCCCTGCTCGCATGTACACCTTCAGCCAGAACGGCATCAGCGAGGTATGGGACGGGAAGGCGAACGTCGTGACGGCGTTCTTCGGCGCGGTCAACTTCCAGCCCGGCGGCCCTGCGACGGTCACTGGGGCGACGCTGACGCTGACGCTGGACAAGAAGGGCCTCGAGGAGACGAAGCCGATCGTCGTCTCCGGCGCCGGATGGGTTGCGGCGACGGCAGCTGCGCACGGCAATTCGATGGTGTACACGTTCGTGTGGGCCGGCGCGACATCGGCCTACACCGACTCCCCCACGCTGCAGTACAAGCTCATCGCCGACGGCAAGACGCGATCGGACAAGGCCAAGCCGAAGACGGCATCCGGCACCCTCACCGGCGCTCAGATCCAGACCGCCACCAACCAGGTCACCTGGACCTGATCACCGGGCTGTCGACCCGCGACGATGCTCGAGCGCGGCATCCGAATCGCTCCGCACCAATGTCGGAACCCCTCACCACAATGGGGGTATGACAACCTCGACGCCGGCCTCCGGGAGCGATGCCTACCTGGCATCCCTCGCCGAGATCGTCGCTGACGTCGAGGCCACCGAGCGTCACGTGAACGCTGCGCAGGTCGCGCAACTTCGGGTGCTGGCACGCGCGGGTCAGCTCGCCGAGACGCAAGCGGTCGGGGCTGCGGCCCGGGTCCGAGCGCACGACATGGCGTTGCGGTCGATCGCCGCGGAAGTCGGTGGAGTGCTGCGCGCGACCGACCGGACCGTGCAACGCCGGATCGATGAGGCGCGCACGATCGTGGAGGACTATCCCGCGGCACTGAGTGCGTGGGAGGCCGGACGCATCGCCCGAGGCCACGTCCTGGTGATCGTCGAGACGGGCGCCGTCGTTCCCCCCGACCTGCGTGGCGAGTTCGAAGCCGCCGCGATCGCACGCTGCGAGCGGGATACACCGAACCGTGTCCGCGCCGAACTGGAGATCCTCGCGCAGCGCATCCACCCCCGCTCGCTGACCGAACGGCACGTCGAGGCTGCGGCGACCCGCTGCGTCCGCCTGGTGCCCGGCCGTGACGGGATGTCCGATCTCATCGCGACCCTGCCCACCGTCATCGCCGCGGGCATTCACGACCGCCTTACCCAGCAAGCCCGCGCCGTCATAGACAGCCGCGACACCATCGCGGATGCCGGGAGGGCCGCCCCCGGAGCCGGATTCGGTATCGGGAGCGACGCGGTCGGCGAGGCCTTGGGCGGCGGCGAGGTCGACACGGGCGGTGAGCCCACGGCCGCCGAGCTCGCTGCGACGGATCACCGCAGCACCGACCAGGTGCGTGCCGACATCTTCGCCGACCTGCTCCTCGCCGGAACCCCCGCGATCGATCCGACCGGCACCGGTGACGGGGCGGGTCCACTCGGCGCCATCCGCGGTCATGTCCAGGTCGTGGTGTCGGCGACAACCCTCTGCGGCGCCGACGACGGCCCCGCAGATCTGATCGGCTCCGCCCCCGTCGACGCTGCCACCGCCCGCGAACTCGCCGGCGGCGCACACATCTGGGAGCGACTACTCACTCACCCCCTCACCGGCACGGTCCTCGCCGTCGACAGCTACCGGGTCCCCCTCGCGATGCGCCGATATCTGCAAGCCCGCGACCAGCACTGCCGGTTCCCGGGATGCCGGGTCCCCGCGATCCGCTGCGAGATCGACCACACACTCGACCATGCCCTCGGCGGCCCGACCCACCACTGCAACCTCGGGCACCTCTGCCAACGCCACCATTCGATGAAGCAGTTCACCGCCTGGCGAGTCCGACAACTCCCGGGTGGAGTCCTCGAGTGGACCTCACCCACCGGCAGAACCTACCGCGAAGACGCTCCCATCCCAGCCGTCGCGTTCGTTGCTGCCGTGCCATACGCCGACGACCCGGCCCCGTTCTGAGCTCGCTCGGCGCTCGGCCCTAGGTCGAGGTCGAGGTGGAGGTCCAGACCGAGGCTCACAGCACGTGCGCCGACAGACAGCCCTAGGCGAGTCGCGCCACGCCCACGTCGGCCAGCTCGCCGAGGAACGGAGGCAAGGTCGGCATGACATCGTCCGCGGATACCCCGGCGACCTCGGCGACGGCATCCGCGAGCGCGTCCACCGCGATCGGTCCTCGCTCGTAGAGCTCGCGCCAGATGATCGTGCCGGACGGGTCGAGCGCGCGCGCCAGGCCGTCACCACCCGGTGGGAGCAGCACCACCCGGTCGCCGCTGTCGACCCACGGCACGGCCGACTCGATGCGCCAGCGCGGCAGCCGGTGCTCGATGAGACCCGCCTCCACGAGCTGGGCGAGCGCCGCGCCGACGAGGACCGCCGCGTCCCGCGCGCTGCCCGGCGTCCCGTACGCATCGACGGCCGCCGCGACGAGCTGGTCGACGCTCGCCCCGCTCGCTGCGCGCCACAGCGCCGGCGCGACACCGGCGAGCACCCGCACCGTCCCGGCACCCTCCGCGTCGACCTGCAGGATGGCGATGCGGTCAGGATCGACGAGCGCCACCGCATCCTCGGTCGGCGTGCGGAAGTATCCCGGCACATCCGGGGCGAGGGACGGCGCATCCTCGTCCGGCGGCACCGCGCCCAGTGACGCTGTCCCAGCCGGCGCGCCAACATGCGTGCCAACCAGCGCGCCCGCGGGCATCCCAGCGGGCGTCCCAGCGAGCGCGCCAGCGGGCACACCAGCGAGCGCGCCGGCGGGCACACCGGCAGGCGCCACGGCGGGCCCGCGGGCGAGCGCCGGCAGCACATCGACGAGCGACGACGCCTCCCGGTAGATCACCCGCTGGACGCCGCCGACCCGCGCGAGATGCCCGGCCAGCAGCTGCAACGGCGTCTCCAGCGACGGCAGGTAGCTCGTCTGCTCCACGAGGTCCGCGAGCGCATCGCCCAGGTCGACCTCCTCGATCACCGGCTCCTCCGGCGCATCGGACCGCCGGTCGAGCAGCACCACCGCCGCCAGCTGCAGCGGAGCATCGGGCAGGGCCCGCATCCCGGCATCCGTCGGCGTGCGCTGATGCTTCGGCGCCGCCGGATCGTCGATGACCGACAGCGGCTTGCGGTACGGCCAGACGCGCCCCGCGAGATCGATCGCGACCGTCTCGTCGGACACGTACCCGAATGCGCGCCCCAGAGTCATTGCCGCCGTCGTCTTGCCCCGCCCCGACGGGCCGACGAGCGCGACGACGCGCCCGTCGTCGAGGGCGAGGCCGGCGGCATGCAGCATCCACACCTCACCGCGGCGCGCATCGATGGCCGCGAGCGTCACCCGCTGCGACAGATCCGCGAGCATCGCGGCGTCGTCGACACCGAGCAGCGGCGTCACCACGGCATCCACCCGGCCCATGTCGTCAGCAACGGCATCCCGCCAAGCCGCCGTAACCAGGTTGCGCTGCGCCGCCGTCAGCGCGCCGCCGTCGACCTGCACGATCGCGCCGATCGCGGCGATGCGCAGGGTCCAGGGCACACGCGATAGTGTACGTGCGGACTAGGGGACACCATGGAACTGCAGGACTACCTGCGCATTCTGCGCGCGCACTGGCTGGCGATCGTGCTGCTGACGGTCCTCGGCGGCAGCGTCGCGTTCGGGTGGAGCGCCCTGCAGCCGCGCGTGTACACGGCGTCGGCGAGCGGCTACGTCGCCGCCGCGAACACCGGCAGCGACACCGGCTCCAGCCTCGTCGGCGACCAGCTCGCCCGCGGCAAGGTGACCTCCTACGTCGACATCGGCGGCTGGCGCGCGGTCGCCGAGTACGCGATCTCCGACCTCGGCCTCGCCGAGTCGCCCGAGCAGCTCGTCACGCGCGTCGACGTGTCCAGCCCGCTCGACACCGTCATCATCCACGTCAGCGCGTCGGCCGGCTCCCCCGAGGAAGCACGCGACCTCGCCGAAGCGTGGATCCGCGGCATGGTCGAGCAGATCGACGAGATCGAAGGCGACGGCACGGCAGGCTCCGCCGCCGTGACGCTCATCCCCGGCGACTCCGCGCGCCTCCCGACGAGCCCGTCGCTGCCCAACACCCGCCTCAACGTCGCGCTCGGCGCGCTCATCGGGCTCGCGCTCGGCATCGGCTACGCCGTCATCCGGCACGTCCTCGACCGTCGGGTGCGCAACCCGCGCGACATCGAGCGCGAGACCGGCGTCTCGGTGGTCGGCACGCTGCCGCTGGAGAAGGACCTCACGCAGGACCGCCGCATCCTCATCTTCGACGGCCCGACCGACAACCAGAACTCGACCGCGATGACCGAGGCGATGCGCGAACTGCGCACGAACCTCCAGTTCATGGATGTCGACAATCCGCCGCGCGTCATCGTCGTCTCCAGCCCCCTGCCGGGCGACGGCAAGTCGACCACCGCCGCGAACCTCGCGATCAGCCTCGCCGCCGCAGGCCAGAAGGTGGTGCTGGTGGATGCCGACCTGCGGCGCCCCGTCCTGTCCACCCTGTTCGCGCTGCCGGACGGCGCGGGGCTCACCGACGTGCTCGCGGGCCGCGCGGAGTACGCCGATGTCGTGCACACCGGCGACGTCAGCGGCAACCTGACGCTGCTCATGGCGGGGCGCATCCCGCCGAACCCCAGCGAGGTGCTCGGCTCGCAGCGCATGCGCGACCTGCTCGCCGTGCTGCGCGAGGACGCGACCGTGATCGTGGATTCTCCCCCGACGATCCCCGTGACGGATGCCGCCGTGCTGTCCACGGCCGCCGACGGCGTCCTGCTGGTGGTCTCGGCCGGCCGCACAACCTACGAGATGATGCATAAGGCGCTCGAGAACGTGGCGAAGGCCAACGGCCGCGTGCTGGGCGTCGTGCTCAACAAGGTGCCCAAGCGCGGGTCGGCCGCGGCCTACTACGGCTACCAGTACCACGGCTCCTACACGTCGCAGGTCGAGACGCTCACCCGCAAGGAACGACGCAAGGCAACGGCCGCGGCGACGCCCGCACCCTGACCCCGGGCCGGTCTCCCAGGTGTGCCGACCCTAGAGTGGTCGGGTGAGCGATCCCGTCCTGCCGAAGCCTCTGCGCGTCGCCGGCATCGTCTTCGGGTGGCTGCTCGGGGCGCTGCTCGTCGCCGCGATCGGCGCCACGGCATGGGTCGGCGTCCGCGGGCTGGAGGCGTACGGACACCTGCGGGATGCCGAGGCCACGGCCCGCGAGACCGTGACCAAGATCAGCGACCCCGCCCAGGCGTCGGGCCTCATCGACCGCCTCGCCGCCGACACCTCCGCCGCCCGCGCGCTCACCTCCGACCCGGTCTGGGCCGTCGCGGAGCGCATGCCCTGGATCGGCCCGCAGCTGCACGCCGTGTCGACGGTCGCGGCGGCCGCCGACAACGTCGCCGGCTCCGCGCTGAAGCCGCTCGCCGGCGTCGCGGCGAGCTTCTCCATCGATTCGTTCCGGCCCACGGGCGGGAAGATCGACACCGCGATGTTCGCGGAGATCGCCGAGCCCGCGCGCCTCGGCGCGGACGGGGTGGCCGCCGCCTCGGCATCCGTCTCGGCCCTCGATGGCGACCTCCTGCTGGGGCCCGTGCGGGAGGCCGTCTCCGACGTCGCCGACATGCTCGAAACGAGCGCGAAGGCGACCGACGCCCTGGCTCGCGCGAGCGCCCTGCTTCCCTCGATGCTCGGCGCCGACGGGGCCCGCGACTACCTCGTCGTCTTCCAGAACAACGCGGAGTGGCGATCGCTCGGCGGCATCGTCGGCGCGATGGCCGTCATCCACACCGACGCCGGCACCATGTCGATGACGGCGCAGGGGTCCTCGAGCGACTTCCGGAAGTACGACGAGCCGGTCGTGACCCTCGACCCCGAGATCACGCGGATCTTCGAGAAGCGTCCCGCGCAGTGGATCCAGAACGTCACCCAGGTGCCCGACTTCTCCATCACGGGGGAACTGGCCCGGGAGATGTGGAAGCGCGAGACCGGCGTCGAGGTCGACGGCGTGCTCGCGCTCGACCCCGTCGCGCTGTCATACCTCCTGAAGGCGACGGGCCCCGTCACGCTGCCGACCGGTGACCTGCTGACCTCCGACAACGCGGTGCAGCTCCTGCTGAACGACGTCTACGAGCGCTACGAGAAGCCGGCCGACCAGGATGCGTTCTTCGCCGCCGCCGCCGCCGCCGTGTTCGACACCCTCGCGACGGGGTCGGCGAACCCGACCGCGCTCGTCACGGCGCTCGGCCGCGCCGGCGATGAACGTCGCCTGCTGATGTGGAGCGCGACGCCGGAGGACCAGGCGGTCATCGCGGAGACCACCCTCGCCGGCGGCCTGCCGGTCACCGACCACGAGACGGCCCGGTTCGGCGTGTTCCTGAACGACGGCACCGGCTCGAAGATGGACTACTACGTCACGGCCGACACGACCGTCGGTTGGGACGCCTGCACGGTCGACGCCCGCGATCGCACCGCCGACCCCGTGACGCTGACGCTCACGCTGACGAACACGGCCCCGGCGGATGCCGCCACGTCGCTGCCGGAGTACATCACGGGCGGCGGCTCCTTCGGCGTGCCCGCAGGCGTCGCGCGCACGGTCGCGTACCTCTACCTGCCCGAGGGGTACACGCTCATCCAGGCGTCGCGCACCGATGCGGGCGGCTTCGGCGGCGGCTTCCACCGCGGCCTGCAGGTGCTCACCTTCAGCACCGACCTGGAGCCCGGCGCATCGGCGACCGCCACCATCACGGTGCAGCCGCCTGAACCGGGGGCCGCGACGGTGACGGCGGACGTCACGCCCACTGTCGATGCCGACGTCCCCACGCGAATTGGCGCTGAGTGCGCGGCCGCGTACGATACACCGTAACCTCCCCCCGGAAAGTGACTCCCCCATGCGCCGACTGACTCGTTTCGCCCTCGCGGCGGCGGTGGTCGTGGGCTCTGCCCTCGCGCTGCCCCAAGCTGCGGTCGCCGCGGGCGTCATCTACCCGCCGTCGGACGCGTGCTCGGTGAGCCCGAGCGCCGCCGGCGCGAACGAGACCCTCGACTTCTCCTGCGGCGGCGCGACCTTCGGCGCGAACGAGACCGTCACGATCACCGTGACAGGGGAGAACGGCGCCGGGGCGAGCTTCGCATTCGTCAAGTTCGCGGTCTCCACCGGCAGCACGGTGCGCACCTCCACCGCCACCGGTGCGCTCGCGCCCGTGTCGATCACGCTGCCGAGCAACGCGAGCGGCGTCTACAACATCGAGGCCATCTCCGCGACATCGGCCGGCGGGGTCGCCAGTGCGACCGTCGCGGCGGACGGCCAGCTGCCCGTGACGGGCGGAGACAGCACTCAGCTGCTGGGCCTCTGGATCGGCGGCGGGGCGCTCGTCGTCGCCGGCGCCGCGATCGCGATCGCCACCGCGGTGCGGCGCTCGCGTCGACGCGATTCCTGACCGGTCGTCGCCCGCACCGATTGTTCCCGCGACCGGGTCGGAAGTTTACGTAAGCGTAACCCAGGGGATTTGCGGATCCGGGGGCATTCCTGAATACTTGCCGGGACGAACCTATTCCTTGGCTGACCGCTCCACAATGCATTGATGGTCAGGGACTCCCCCCTCCCCGAACTGAAAGCAGGATGCTCATGAAGCTCCGTCTCCCCCAGGCCGTCGCCGCCGTCGCACTCGCGGCCGGCCTCGTGTTCGCCCCCGTGGCCGCCAACGCGTACACGCCGACTCCCGTCGGCGGCGGCAGCATCACGATCACCCCCGGCGCCCCCGTCACCCTCACGTTCACGGGCTTCGCGCCGAACGAACCGGTGAACTTCTTCCTCACCGGCGAGAACGCCTCCGGTGCGACCCTCGCTGCGGCGAAGTTCGTGCTCCAGACCAACGTCCCGATCGGCTCGAAGACCGCGAGCGCCGCCGGCTCCGTCTCGCCGACCATCACGCTCCCGAGCAACGCGACCGGCACCTACACGCTCACCGCGACCGGCGCGACCTCCGCCGCGTCCACCACGGCCACGATCACCGTCGCGGCCGCGTCGGGTGGCTCGACGCTTCCCAACACGGGTGGCGACAGCGGCCAGCTCCTCGGCCTGTGGATCGGTGGCGGCGCCCTGCTGCTCGCCGGTGGCGGCATCGCCGTCGCGACCACGGTCCGTCGTCAGCGCGGCCAGGCCACGGCCTGATCTACGTACGCGAAACGCCCCCGAGCTTCGGCTCGGGGGCGTTTCTGTTTGTGATCGGCTATGCGACGGCGCTGGCCGCCACCGGCTCCGCCACCACGAGGATCGGCAGGTGGTCGCTCTGCCCCTGCGGCAGGGTGCGCACCGTCTCGATGTCGAACGACACCGACGTGGCGAAGTCGTAGTGCCCGCGGAAGAACTTGTACCGCGTGTATGTGCGCACATCGCTGAGCGTGAGCTCGTAGCCCTGCGCGCGCACCTTCTGCCCGAGGTTCTCCTTGAACACGGGGTAGTTGTAGTCGCCGACCATGAGGATCGGCAGATCGTCGCCCAGGGTCGACAGCTCCGCGAGCGCCGCGCCGATCTGGTGGCGCCGCAGCGAGTTCAGTGCCGTGAGGGGCGCCGCGTGGAAGGACGCCACGATGAGCTCGCGGTTGTGGTCGATGTCGTGCAGGCGCACGCCCAGCATCCGCTCTTCCGCGGGCTTCAGCACGCGGTCGTGCAGCGACTTCTTCAGCGACATCGACCTCGCCTCGATGAGCCGGAACGTGTTCTCGCGGTAGTAGACCGCGAGGCCCAGCCGGTTGCGGGATGTCGCGTCGGCCAGCCGCAGCCCGCCGATCTCGTCGGGGATGTCGCTGGTGTCGGCCTCCTGGAGGCAGACGACATCCGGGTGGTGCTGCCCGATCAGGCCGGCGAGCTCGCCCGCGGCGCGGTGCTTGCGGAGGTTGTACGAGATGACCTTCATGACCCTCCCACCCTATGCGCACGCCCTATGGACGGGCTTCACGCGTGCCGTCAGTCGTCGTCGTCGGTGTCGTCGTTGCCGTCGCCGAGCACGCGGCGGGCGCGCGTCTGCTCGGCACGCAGGGCGAGCAGGTCGTCCGCGGGGTAGCCGACCTCGGTGAGGCTGAGGCCGCGGGCGGCGAGCACCTTGAACTCGCTCGTGCGCACGCCGTCGTCGCGGAGCGACGCGACATCCTCCACGTCCAGGCGCCCCTCCCCGACCGCGACGCACGCGCCCACGAGCGCCCGCACCATGCTGTGGCAGAACGCGTCGGCCTTGACGTTGGCGATGAGGATGCCGGCGGCGTCGCGGTGCCAGTCGAACTCGAGCAGCGTGCGGATCGTCGTCGCGCCCTCGCGCGGCTTGCAGTAGGCCGCGAAGTCGTGGAGCCCGATGAGGGAGCGGGCCGCGGCATCCATCGCCTGCTCGTCGAGGTGCGCGCGGACGGTCGTGGTGCGATGCCGTTCCATGGGGTCGTAGCCGGTGCGGCGGTCGGCGATGCGGTACGCGTAGCGCCGCCACACGGCGCTGAAGCGGGCGTCGAAGCCCTCGGGCGCGAGGGACGTGCGGCGCACCGTCACGTCGGGATACTGGCCCAGCACGCCCACGATCCGCGGGGCGAGGGCGTCGACCGGGTCGGTCGCGTCGTGCCGCGGGCGCCGCTGCAGGAGCCGCCCCTGCTGCGCCTCGTCGAGGTCGACGTGCGCGACCTGGCCGCTCGCGTGCACGCCGGCGTCGGTGCGGCCCGCGACGACGAGGCGAGGGCTGCCGCCGAGGATGCGGCCGAGCGCGCCCTCGATCGTGCCCTGCACGGTGCGGAGCCCGGGCTGGTGCGCCCACCCGCGGAAATGCGTCCCGTCGTAGGCGATGTCGAGGCGGATTCGCACACACCCAGCCTACGGCGGGCGCGGGTTGGGCCCCGCCTCGGCTCGGGGTTGGCGGGGCGGGGCGGGGCCGTGTGGCGGGCGGGGGCGCTGCCGCGGGTTGGACCCCGCCTCGCGGTTCGCCCCGCGCCGACCCGCCTCGCCTCGCGCCTCGCGGTTCGCTCGCGCCGACCGGCCTCGCCTCCCGCCTCGCGGTTCGTTCGTGCCGACCGGCCCCGCCTCGCGCCTCGCGGTTCGCTCGCGCCGACCCGCCCCGCCTCGCGGTTCGCGGGCGCCGAAGTGCGGGTCAGGCGCGGGCACACCCGCACATCGGCGCCGATGAATCCACAGCCGACTCTTCACACGCGCCGAAGTGCGGGTCAGGCGGCCACGCATCCGCAGTTCGGCGCGGATGAAGGCGCGGCCACGCATCCGCAGGTCGGCGCAGAGCAAGGCTCAGACACCCAACCGCAGGAAGCGCAAGATCAGCGCAAGAGCCTCGCAAGATGTTCCCCCGGTGGTAGGCCATGTCCGGGCCCGGGGTTACATTTCTCTCACGCCCCGCTGGGGAGGGGTCGCTCATACGGTTGGTGTCCGGGGGGAACTGCCAGCCGCAACGTGGGCGATGATGCGTACATCGTCGCCCACGTTGGAGCACGGTTCTGCCGGGGCTTCTGGTTGTGACCGGCGCGGGGGCCATTGGGGGGTGCCCGCACGCGCCGGCCACAACCAGCGAGAGCGTCTCCAGCCCGCAGAGCGGGATGGCGCTGTCGCGACGCCGCCGTCGACCTCACTGGGGGGAGGGGTCGTCTCACGTCGAGCGCTGCTCCCAGCATGTCCGATGTTCGGCGCTGAGGACGAATCCATGCGCGGTATGTCGCATCGGGCTCTTGGGATCGCGGCGCCGGTCCCTCGTCCGAGCGGCGGATTCCGTGCCCGGGCACACCGATCGGATGCGGTTGCCCGCCGACGCACGCAGGATCTCCGCCGTTGGGTCGGCTGCGCGACGGCGGGATGCTGCGCCGGACGCGTCGTGGCAACGCGGCGATGCCCGGCGGCGAAGCGCAGCCCGCGGTTCTCGGGTCAGCGCAGCGCGGCGGCGACCTCGGCGCGCGTCGGCGGATTCGCGCCCACCCGGGACACGGTGATGCCCGCGGCGACCGCTGCGCGGCGCATCGCGCGCTCCACCGCGGCCTCGGAGGTGAACAGCATCGGATCGTCCAGGGCGCTCGAGACGAGGCTCGCCATGTACGCGTCGCCCGCGCCGATCGTATCCGCGACGTCGACCGGCCAGGCGGGCACCTCCAGGATGCCGTCCGGCCCGAGCGCCATCGCCCCGGCGGATCCGCGCGTCATGACCACGAGCCGCGCGCCGTGCGCGGCGATGTCCGCGAGGACCTCCTCGGGCTGGCTGCCGGGATACAACCACGCCGCGTCCTCGTCGCTGAGCTTGACGAGATCCGCGGCACGGACCGCGTCGCCGAACCGGCCCAGCGCGGCGTCGCGGTCGCCGACGAGCGCCGGCCGGATGTTGGGGTCGATCGACACGAGCGCGGCGCCCCGCGCCGCATGCCGGAGCGCCTCGAGCACCACTGCCCCGCCGGGCTCGAGGAACAGCGCGATCGACCCGGAGTGCACGAGGCCGATCCCATCGAGGTTCGGTACGGGGATCCGCCAGTCGATGTCGAACACGTAGGAGACCGACCCGTCGGCACCCAGCCGCGCGCGGGCGGTCGAGGTGGCGGCATCCCCCCACGACTGCGGCGTCAGGGCCGCGCCCGACGAGGCGAGGTGCTCGGCGATCCGTGCCCCGCGCGGATCGTGCCCGATGCGCGTCTGCAGCGCCGTGAGGTGGCCCAGACGCGCGAGACCGACCGCGACGTTCGCCGGACTCCCGCCGACGAGCTCGCGCGAGCCGTCCGCGCTCTCGACGATGTCGATCAGCGCCTCGCCGATGACGAGCACCCGTTGTTCCACCGCGCCTCCTTGCGTCGCTCCGAGTCTCCCAGGTGCACGCGCCCCGCGCACGCCCCCGCCGCCCCGCATCCCCCGCCGCGTGAGAAACCACATCCAGCATCGCAAACCACGGTACGCGTGATGTCTCACGCTCGATGTGGTTTCTCGGCCCGGGACGGGGCGCACACCGCGGCACGTGCCCCGCGCACGCCCCGCAGCACCCCGGCGCGCCCCGCGCACTCCCCGCCGCCCGGCATCCCCCGCCCCGTGAGAAACCACACCCAGCATCGCAAACCACGGCAGGCGTGATGTCTCACGCTCGATGTGGTTTCTCGGCCCGGTGGGGGCGCCGGGCCGGTGAGCGCTCGGCCCGGTGGGGGCCCGGCCCAGGGGGCTCGGCGGGGGCTCGGCCCGGTGGCGGCGCCGGGCGCCCGGGCCGCGCCCCGCGCACGCCCCGGCCGCCCGGCATCCCCCGCCCCGTGAGAAACCACATCCAGCATCGCAAACCACGGCACGCGTGATGTCTCACGCTCGATGTGGTTTCTCGGCGCCGCGCACCCCGCGGCGGCACCACGCGCACCCCCGCGACGCGCGCCGCCGGGCACCGACCAGGGCAGGGTCGAAACGTAGACTGGATGGGACGTCTCCGAGCCTCCGTCGCACCTCCTCCCCCCTATGACTTCTTCCGCTTCCGCGCGCTTCGCGGGCCTCGACGGCCTGCGCGCCGTCGCCGTCCTCCTGGTGGTGATCTACCACCTGTTCCCCGCCTGGCTGCTGCAGAGCGGCTTCATCGGCGTCGACGTCTTCTTCGTGATCTCCGGGTTCCTCATCACCTCGCTGCTCCTGCGCGAGCGCGAGCGGAACGGCCGCATCGCGCTCGGCCCGTTCTGGATCCGCCGCGCCCGCCGCCTCGTCCCCGCGCTCGTCGCGGTGGTCACGGTGTGCGCCTCCGCCGCCTGGCTGATCGGCGGCGACGTGCTCGTCGGGCTCGGCCTGCAGGTCGCCGGGGCGGCGACGTTCTCCTACAACTGGCTGTCGCTCGCGACCGGCGCCTCGTACTTCACGGCCTCGCAGCCCGAAGTGTTCCGCAACCTCTGGTCGCTCGCCGTCGAGGAGCAGTTCTACCTGCTCTGGCCGCTCCTCCTCCCCCTCTTCCTCCTGCTGCCCGGACGCTGGCTGCGCACCGCCGCGGCCCTCGCGCTCGGCGCCGGGTCGGCCGCGTGGGCCGTGACGCTCCTCGCGACGGCGGAGCCCACCCGCACCTACTACGGCACCGACAGCCACGCGTTCGGACTGCTCCTGGGCGTCGCCCTCGCCTTCGCCCTGCAGGGCGCCACCACCCGCACGGCGCCGCCGCTCGCGGTCCGCCTCATGGGACCGGTCCTCGGCACGGCCGCGCTCGCAGCTCTCGTCGCGCTCGCCACCATGACGCCCACGACGGATGCCGTGACCTTCCCCGGCGCCCTCGTCGCGGCATCCGTGCTCGCCGGCGTCGTCATCGTGGTGTCGGTGCGGCCGGGGTCACTCTTCGGTCGCACGCTCGACATCGCGCCGCTGCGCTGGATCGGCGAACGCTCCTACGGCATCTACCTGTGGCACTGGCCGCTCGTCGTGCTCGTGACGGCGGCAGGCAGCGGCACGACGGCGGATGCCGGTGTGCCCGTCGCCGCGGGCGCGACCGCCGCCGTCCTGACCCTGGTGCTGTCCGAGCTGTCGTACCGGTTCGTCGAGCAGCCGGTGCGCGTGCACGGGTTCCGCGGGGTCGGGCGGCGGGTGCGCGCGCGGCTGGCGTCGTCCCCCGCGCGCCGGTTCGGCGCCGTCGCATCGATCGTGGCCGGCGCCGTGCTGCTCGGTGGGACGACGGCCGCCGTGGCGGCGGCGCCGGAGACCACCTCAAGCGAGGCCGTCGTGCAAGCGGGTCAGGACGCACTCGACCGCGCCCTCGCCGACGCGGCAGCGGGGCCCGAAGCCCCGCCCGCCCCCGCCGCACCCCCGGCCCCGACCGTCCCCGCCGCCCCCGACGCCGCCCCACCCGCGGCCGCGGCCCCGAGCCCGACCCCCTGCGCCACGCCCGGCCCGCAGCTGCCCGCCGGGGATACCGCGGCCCCGTGCCGCCTCGCCGACGACCGCCCGGCTCCGCCGGCATCCGCACACGTCGCCGGCGACCGCGTCACGGCGATCGGCGACTCCGTCATGCTGGCATCGGCTCCCGGACTGCTCGAGACCTTCCCCGGCATCCATGTCGATGCGGAGGTGTCCCGGTCGATGTGGACGGCGCCCGAGATCCTCACCCGCCTCGCCGACCAGGGTCAGCTGCGCGAGTACGTCGTCGTCGCGCTCGGGACCAACGGCCCCGTCGACGGCGCCACCCTCGAGGACGTCGCCCGCATCGTCGGACCGGCCCGCCACCTCGTCCTCGTCAATGCCTTCGCACCCCGCGACTGGATCCCCGGGGTCAATCAGGAGATCGCCGCGTTCGCGGCATCCCATCGCGGCGTCTCGATCGCCGACTGGTCGGCGGCCATCGACGACCGGACCGACCTGCTGGCGAGCGACCGGATCCATCCCGGCGCGGCGGGCGGGAAGGTGTTCGCGGATGCCGTCGCGACGGCCGTGCAGCGCGTCGAGGACGAGCAGCTGCAGGCGCGCTACGAGGCCGCCGACCTGCTGTGGTCGATCCGCCACGCGATCCCGGTGCGGGAGGGCGGCCGGCCTCAGTAGTGCTTCACGAGAGCGCGTGAGCGGTCGGTGGCCGTGAAGCCCAGCCGCTCGTAGAGCGTGTTCGCGCCCGTCGGGCTCTCCGTGTCGACATCGAGGACCGCCTTCTCCAGGCCCGCCTCCGCGATCGCGGCCAGCGTGCGCGAGACGACGAGCGGCGCGAGGCCCCTCCGGCGGTGATCCCGCACGACGCCGATCAGGTCGATGTACGCGTTCGAGGCGCCGAGCGTCCCCCAGTCGTCCTCGTTCACCGACGCCAGGCAGAACGCCACGATGCGGTCGCCCACCACGGCGACGCGCGAGAGATCGTGGCGGAAGAACGGGCCGCCGACGAACTGCTGCCAGCGCTCCGGGTCGGTCGGCAGGCTCCCCCAGTGGTCGCGGAAGGCGTCGTTGCGCGCCGCGCGCCCCGCGTCGCGCATCTCGGGGGTGAAGGGCACGACCCGGATGCCGTCGGGCTCGGGGAGATCCGGGAGCGGGGCCGCGCTGTCGCGCACCATGCTCGTGAACCAGCGCTCGGTCTGCAGCCCCAGCCGCTCCGCGATGACGACCGCGCCGGCGTCGCGCTCATCGGCGTACATGACTGCCTCCGCCGGCAGCGGGGAGCCCGACTCGGCGAACTGCCGACGTGCCCGGGCGAGTTCCCACTCGGCCACCGCGGTGCCGATCCCGCGCCGCCGCCACTGCGGGTGCACGACGCCGTCGAGGTAGGCGCGGACCACCGACGAGCGGTCGGCGTGCGGCATCGCGATGCCGACGGCGACGGCGGTGCCGTCCGCGGCGAAGCCGACGAGGGTGTCGCGGACGGGGTTGACGTGGCTGAGCTCGAGCGTCTCCTCGAGCTCCTCCCGGGGCGTCGTGTAGGTGGGGTGATCGACGGGCGCCGCGGCCGCGTAGACGCTGTGCATCGCGTCGATCTCGCCCAGGCTCGCGGGGCGCCACTCCGCGACGTCCGGGTGCGCCGGCGGGGCGGGATCCGGCGTCGGTCCGAGACGCTCGGCGAGAGGCAGGTCGTCAGTGCTCACCGTTCCAGCGTACCGAGCCGCCCGGACGCGGAAAGGCCCGCTCCCCGAAGGGAGCGGGCCTTTCACACGGTGCGGAGCCTTACGCGGACTTCTCCTCGACGGCGTCCTCGGCGGCGGCCTCAGCGGCAGCGCCCTCCTCCTGCGACTCGGCGCCGGCGGCAGCGGTCTCGTCGGCCTCGACCGGAGCCTCGGCGGCCTCCTCGACGGGAGCCTCCTCGACCGGGGTCTCCTCGGCCGGAGCCTCGGCGGCGGGAGCGGCCTTGGCGGCCTTCTTGGCGGACTTCGCCTTCGGCTTCACCGGCTCGAGGACGAGCTCGATGACGGCCATGGGGGCGTTGTCGCCCTTGCGGTTGCCGATCTTCGTGATGCGGGTGTAGCCACCCTCACGCTCGGCGACGAGCGGCGCGATCTCGGTGAAGAGGACGTGCACGACCTCCTTGGAGCCGATGACGCCGAGCACGCGACGACGCGCGTGCAGGTCGCCGCGCTTGGCGAACGTGATGAGACGCTCGGCGAGCGGGCGAACGCGCTTGGCCTTGGTCTCGGTCGTGGTGATGGACTTGTGCGTGAAGAGGGCCGCGGCGAGGTTCGCAAGCAGCAGGCGCTCGTGGGCGGGGCCGCCTCCGAGGCGGGGACCCTTGGTGGGCTTGGGCATGTCAGTTACTCCAGTTGAAAAGTGTCAGCGAGAGACCCGGGCGAGCCGGAGTCGACTCAAACGGTCTCGTCGTCGTATCCGCCGTAGAAGTGCGCGCCGTCGAACCCGGGGACCGAGTCCTTCAGCGACAGGCCGAGCGAGATGAGCTTGTCGCGCACCTCGTCGACCGACTTCTGGCCGAAGTTGCGGATGTTCATGAGCTGCGTCTCCGAGAGGGCGACGAGCTCGGACACCGTGTTGATGCCCTCGCGCTTGAGGCAGTTGTACGAACGCACCGACAGGTCGAGGTCTTCGATCGGCATCGACAGCTCGTTGGTGAGGACCTGCTCGACCGGCGCCGGGCCGATCTCGATGCCCTCGGCCTCGACGTTCAGCTCGCGGGCGAGACCGAACAGCTCCGTCAGCGTGCGGCCGGCCGAAGCGACGGCATCCCGAGCCGAGATCGAGGACTTCGTCTCGACATCCAGCACCAGCTTGTCGAAGTCGGTGCGCTCCCCGGCACGGGTCGCGTCGACGCGGTAGCTGACCTTGAGGACGGGCGAGTAGATCGAGTCGATCGGGATCTGACCGGCCTCGGCGTACTCGTTGCGGTTCTGCGTCGCCGAGACGTAGCCGCGGCCACGCTCGATCGTCAGCTCGAGCTCGAACTTCGCGTTGTCGTTGAGGGTCGCGATGACCAGGTCGGGGTTGTGCACCTCGACGCCCGCGGGAGCGGAGATGTCCGCCGCGGTGACCTCGCCGGCGCCCGTCTTGCGGAGGTACGCCGTGATGGGCTCGTCGCGCTCGGAGGAGACCACGAGCTGCTTGATGTTGAGGATGATCTCGGTGACATCCTCCTTCACGCCCGGGATGGTGCTGAACTCGTGCAGCACACCGTCGATGCGGATGCTGGTGACCGCGGCGCCGGGGATCGAGGACAGCAGGCTGCGACGCAGCGCGTTGCCGATGGTGTAACCGAAACCGGGCTCCAGGGGCTCGATGACGAACCGGCTGCGGAACTCGCCGATCTTCTCCTCGGTCAGAGTGGGACGCTGTGCGATGAGCACTATGTGTTCCTTTCAGTCACGTGACCGCTATTTGACACGTGCAGTTGGTGAGGTTTTGAGTTTTTGTCGTCGGATGCCGCATGAGTCGCGGCCTCCGGGAAACGGCGGCAGCCGGGGCACCGTGAGGTGCCCCGGCTCCGAATGATCAGACGCGGCGGCGCTTCGGGGGACGGCAGCCGTTGTGCGCCTGCGGGGTGACGTCCTGGATGGACCCCACCTCGAGGCCGGCGGCGGTCAGCGACCGGATCGCGGTCTCGCGGCCCGAGCCCGGACCCTTCACGAAGACGTCGACCTTCTTGACACCGTGCTCGGCGGCCTGGCGGGCAGCCGACTCGGCGGCCATGCCGGCCGCGTACGGGGTCGACTTGCGCGAGCCCTTGAAGCCCACGCCACCGGAGGACGCCCAGCTGATGACGGCGCCCGACGGGTCGGTGATCGAGACGATCGTGTTGTTGAACGTCGACTTGATGTGGGCGTGGCCCAGCGCGATGTTCTTCTTCTCCTTGCGGCGCGGCTTGCGCGCGGCGTTCTTGGCCTGTGCCATTTTGCGTTCTCCCTAAATCCTTGGGGCGCCGGCGGAGGCCTAGCGCGCCTTCTTCTTGCCGGCGACGGTGCGCTTGGGACCCTTGCGGGTACGCGCGTTCGTCTTCGTGCGCTGACCGCGCACCGGGAGGCCGCGGCGGTGACGGACGCCCTCGTAGGAGCCGATCTCGACCTTGCGGCGGATGTCGGCGGCGACCTCACGGCGGAGATCACCCTCGACCTTGTAGTTGCCTTCGATGTGGTCGCGGAGCGTGACGAGCTGCTCGTCAGTGAGGTCCTTGACCCGGATGCTCTCGTCGATCTCCGTTGCCTTGAGGATCTCGACCGAGCGGGTACGGCCGACGCCGTAGATGTAGGTAAGCGCGATCACAACGCGCTTGTCGCGCGGGATGTCAACGCCGGCAAGACGTGCCATGCGGTTCTCCTAGGGAGTGATGGAGGTGTGGAGCAGGATCGGTGCCCGGGCCTCCGCCCGAGGTGTCCCCGACCGAGGTCGGTTCTTGTTCCTGCCTGTGTGTGTATTGAGTTGTGGGTTCGCGGGGCGGATGCCGACGGCATCCGCTTCACGTCAGCCCTGGCGCTGCTTGTGGCGCGGGTTGGACTTGCAGATCACCATGACGCGCCCGTGGCGGCGGATGACCTTGCAGTGGTCGCAGATGGGCTTGACGGAGGGGTTGACCTTCATGATGTTTCCTGTTTCGCTGTCTTCGTACCCGGGCACAGACGTGCTCGGGCCGTTACTTCTCAGCCGGTCTAGCGGTAGCGGTAGACGATGCGTCCGCGCGTGAGATCGTAGGGCGAGAGCTCCACGACGACGCGGTCCTCCGGGATGATGCGGATGTAGTTCTGCCGCATCTTGCCCGAGATCGTGGCCAGGACCTTGTGTCCGTTGGTGAGCTCGACGCGGAACATCGCGTTGGGCAGCGCTTCGGAGATCACGCCCTCGATCTCGATGACACCGTCTTTCTTAGCCATAGCCTCGTTGTCGCTTGTGCAGACCGGCCGGTCTGCGGGTGGATGGGGTTCGGTGCCTCGACACGCCAATAAAGGCGCAAGGCACCAAAGATCAAGTGTACGTGGTATCGGGGCCTCCGGCAACTCGGGCCCGGCTCGCCCTCGCCCCGCGGTGCGTGTGCGGGGCGGGTTTCCCCCGCCGCGCCGTCGCCCCGCGCAGCCGCGCCGCGTTGCCGGGCCCCGCCGCGCCCGCCGCCGCGCCGAGAAACCACATCTGGCATGAGAAACCACATCCGGCATGAGAAACCACGGCTGTCGCTGTTTCTCGTGCAGGAAATGGTTTCTCAGGGCGCCGACGAGGCCGGACGCGGGCCGAGCAAGGGTGTCCGGCGTCTCCTGCACAGGGCGAGGCGGAGACGGATCCCGTCCACCGGCGTGGCGGATGCGGTGCGTGCGCGCCGCGGAGCGACGACGATGAGCGGATGCCGATGGCTCCGACCCTCCTGTCGCCCGCCCCGCTCATCACCATCGAAGAAGCCCGCGCGCTCGGGACGCGGGTGCATTCTCCGGCCTACCGCCGAGTGCGTCCCGGCATCTACATCGAGGGCCGGGTGTGGGAGTCTCTGGCCGGGTGGCAGCGGTATCAGGTCCGGGTGCAGGCGTTCACCCGTGCACACCCGGATGCGATCCTCTGCCTCGAGTCTGCCGCCGTCGTGCACGACCTCCCGTTGTTCGGGCACCCGCGCGACATCCACGTCTACGACCCCGACCGCGCGGCATCCCGTCGATTCGGCGACGTCGCCGTGCACACCAGCGCCGACGGCCGGGCGGTGCAGCTCGTCGCCGGCATCGCGGTGACCGATGTGGCCGACACGGTGGTCGACCTGGCCCGCATCCTCCCGCCGGCGCATGCGCTGGCGGTCGCCGACGCGGCGGTGTCCCCCGCGCAGGGCGGGTCGCTCGACGTCGACGAGCTGCGCGGCCGCGCTTCGACGCAGTGCACGCGCCGCGGCCGCGCGCGCCTCGAGCTCCTCTGGCCGATGATCGACTCGCGGTCGGAGTCCCCCGGTGAGAGCATCAGCCGCGCCGTCATCCTCTGGAGCGGCCTCGAGGCGCCCGAACTGCAGCGGGAGTTCCGCTACGAGGGAGCACTGGACCGCGTCGACTTCTTCTTCGCCTCGGTCGGCGTCATCGGCGAGTCCGACGGGTGGGGGAAGTACGGCCTCGACGATCCGGCGGGAGCTCAGCAGCGCCTCCGGGAGGAGAAGCGCCGGGAGGATCGCCTCCGCCGCCACGGCCACGCGTTCGCGCGCTGGGACTACGCCGACGCCGTCCGCGTCGAGCCGCTGCGCCTCGCCCTGCTGCGCGCCGGGGTTCCTGCGGTGCGCCGGCCGCGACCCGCGCTCCTCGCGACGCTGCGCCGCAACCCGCGCTCACTTCCTCCCGGACAGTGAGAAACCACATCCGGCGTGAGAAACCACGCCTCGCGTGATGTCTCGTGCTGGATGTGGTTTCTCGGCGCCATGCAAGGTCCGCCGCGACCCCGACCCCGACCCCGCGGAACCTACTCGAACAGCGAGGCGAACTCGCCCACGGCGGGGATCGTCGAGTTGGCGATGACCTCGCCGTTGACCACGAGCGTCGGGGTTCCGATGCCGGAGGCGCCGGGCTGCACCGGGGTCTCCTCGGTCTTCGCGGCCACGAACTTCTCGTACTGGACCTCGGTGACGCACTCGTCGATCCCGTCGACGCCGACGCCCGCGGCGATCTCGAGGATCTGGTCGTCGGTCAGGCCGGTCGACCCCTCCTCGGGCTGGTTCTGGAACAGAGCCTGCATGAACGGCACGGCGGCGTCGGGGTCCGCCTCGGCGACGCAGTACATCGCGTTGGCCGAGCGGGTCGAATACGCGGTGCCCTGCGAGTACCGGTCGAGGATCGCGATGGGGTGGATGTTCAGCGTGATCGTGCCGTCCTCGACGAGGCTCAGCATCTCCTCGCCGTACGCCTCCTCGAACTGGCCGCAGATCGGGCACATGAAGTCGATGTAGGTGTCGAGGGTCTGCTCCCCGTCGCCAACGACGACGGCGCCGGTCTCCTGGTTGACCCCCGACCCGCTCGGCGGCGTCCCGGGGTCGGTCGCGGCGTTGTTCATCCACACGACCAGGCCGATCACGAGCGCGAGCACGACGAGCACCGCTGCGCTCACCCAGATCGCGAACCAGTTGGTCTTGCCTGCCGTTGCCATGAGAACCCCTTAACCGATCCGCGCCGGCACGACGCCGAAGGGCGCGAGTCCGGCAGCTCCGCCATCGGGCGCGGTGAGCACCCAGATGCCTCCATCATGCACGGCGACGCTGTGCTCCCAGTGGGAGCCGTCGCTGCCGTCGACCGTCGTGACGGTCCAGTCATCGTCCTCGACGAACGTCTCGTCAGAGCCGCCGGTGACCATCGGCTCGATCGCGAGGCAGAGCCCCGGGCGCACCTCGGGCCCGAGGTCGGCGACGCGGTAGTTGAACACCGTCGGGCCCTCGTGCATGCGCCGGCCGATGCCGTGCCCGACATAGTCGCGCAGGATGCCGTAGCTCTCGCCGGAGGATTCGATCGAGGTCTGCACGGCGTCGCCGATCTCGCCGACGCGCTTCGCCGACGCGAGCGCCGCGATCCCGGCCCACAGCGACGTCTCGGTCACGTCCGACAGACGCTGCCGCGCGGCGACGAGCTCAGGCCGCGCCGGGTCGGGCACGACGACGGTGATCGCCGAGTCGCCGTTCCAGCCCTGGTACTGCGCACCGCAGTCGATCGACACGATGTCGCCCGGCTCGAGCACGCGCTCCCCCGGGATGCCGTGGACGACCTCGGCGTTGACGGAGATGCAGGTCGTGTGGCGGTAGCCGCGGACCAGCTGGAAGTTCGACTCGGCACCCCGTGAACGGATGACGTCGGCGGCGGCGGCATCCAGTTCACCCGTCGTGACACCCGGCGCGATGAGCGCGCGGACGGCGTCGAGGGCAGCGGCGGTGATGAGGCCGGGTTCGACCATCGCCCGCAGCTGGGCGGGGGTCTTGTACAGGGAGCGGCGAAGACCCACGATCAGGCCGAGATGGCGCGCGCGGCGAGGGCCGCCGTGATGCGCTCGGTGATCTCGTCGAGCGAGCCGACGCCGTCGATCTCGTCGACGATGCCGCGGGCGCGGTACACGTCGAGGATGGGTGCCGTCTCGGACTCGTAGATCGCGAGGCGCTTGGCGATGGATTCCTCGTTGTCGTCGGCGCGGCCCTGCTCGGCGGCACGCAGCGACAGGCGCTGGATCGACTCCTCGCGCGGCACGGACAGCTCGATGACCGCGGTCAGCGCCTCGCCGCGCTCCTGGAGGAAGGCGTCGAGGTCGGCGACCTGGCCGAGGTTGCGCGGGTACCCGTCGAGGAGGAACCCTCCCGCGGCATCCGCTTCGGCCAGCCGGTCGCGCACGATCGCGCTCGTCAGGTCGTCCGGGACGAGGTCGCCGGCGTCGATGATGGCCTTGACCTTCAGCCCCAGCTCGGTGCCCTCCTTGACGTTCGCGCGGAACACGTCACCGGTGGAGACGGCGGGGATCCCGAGCACCTCTGCGATGCGGACACCCTGGGTGCCCTTGCCGGAACCCTGGGGTCCGATGATCAGGAGGCGAGCGGGGGCTGAGGTCATCGCAGAAGTCCTTCGTAGTGTCGCTGCTGCAGCTGGGCGTCGATCTGCTTCACCGTCTCCAGGCCCACGCCGACGATGATGAGGATCGACGCGCCGCCGAACGGGAAGTTCTGGTTGGCGCCGACCGTCGCGAGGGCGATGAGCGGGAGGAGGGCGATGAGGCCCAGGTAGATCGAGCCCGGCAGCGTGATCCGGGTGAGCACGTAGTCGAGGTACTCGGCCGTGGGGCGACCGGCGCGGATGCCGGGGATGAAGCCGCCGTACTTCTTCATGTTGTCCGCGACCTCGACCGGGTTGAACGTGATCGCGACGTAGAAGTACGTGAAGCCGATGATGAGCAGGAAGTACACGAGCATGTAGAACGGCGAGTCGCCGGTCGTGAAGTACTGCTGGATCCAGGCCACCCATCCCGGGACCGAGCCGTCGGCGGCGGGCGTCTGGTTGAACTGGGCGATGAGCGCCGGGATGTACAGCAGCGACGAGGCGAAGATGACGGGCACGACGCCGGCCATGTTGACCTTGATCGGGATGTAGGTGTTCGTCCCGCCGAGGGTGCGCCGGCCGACCATGCGCTTGGCGTACTGCACCGGGATGCGGCGCTGGGACTGCTCGACGAAGACGACGAGGGCGACCACGGCGATGCCGACGGCGAGGACGAGCAGGAAGACCTCGAAGCCGCGCGCGAGGGCGATCGACCACATCGCGGCCGGGAAGGTCGCGGCGATCGAGGTGAAGATGAGGATCGACATGCCGTTGCCGACGCCGCGCTCGGTGACGAGCTCGGCGAACCACATGATGAGGCCGGTGCCGGCGGTCATCGTGATGATCATGAGCAGCTGCGCCCACCATGCGTCGTTGGTGAGGAGCGTCTGGCACTCGGCGATGCCGGTGTTGCCGAAGAGCTGGCCGGAGCGGGCCACGGTCACGAGCGTCGTCGACTGGAGGAGCGCGAGCGCGATCGTGAGGTACCGCGTGTACTGCGTCAGCTTCGCCTGGCCCGCCTGACCCTCCTTGTAGAGGGTCTCGAAGTGCGGGATGACGACGCGCAGGAGCTGCACGATGATCGTCGCCGTGATGTACGGCATGACGCCGAGGGCGAAGATCGACAGCTGCAGGAGGGCGCCACCGGAGAACAGGTTCACGAGGGACAGCAGCCCCTCGGTCCCGCTGGACTGGTCCAGGCACGACTGCACGTTCGGGAAATCCACGAACGGCGTCGGAATGTGCGCACCGAAGCGGTAGACGGCGATGATCGCCAGGGTGAAGCCGATCTTCCGCCGGAGATCCGGAGTGCGGAAGACCCGCGCGATGGCGCTGAACAAGGGCATTTCCTCCAGTGGGGTGGCCGGTGCCTCGGGAGACACCGTCTACCAGAGTACGGCAACAGGGGCCGGAGGCATGCCTCCGACCCCTGCCGCTGGACTACTTGATCGAACCGCCCGCGGCGACGATCTTCTGCTCGGCAGAACCCGAGACCTTGTCGACGGCCACGGTGAGCTTGACCGAGATGTCGCCGGTGCCGAGCACCTTGACCTTCTCGTTCTTGCGGACCGCACCCTTGGCGACGAGGTCGGTCACGGTGACGTCGCCACCGGACGGGTACAGCTCGGCGAGCTTGTCGAGGTTGACCACCTGGTACTCGACGCGGAACGGGTTCTTGAACCCGCGCAGCTTCGGCGTGCGCATGTGGAGGGGCATCTGCCCACCCTCGAAGCCGGCCTTGACCTGGTACCGGGCCTTCTGGCCCTTGGTGCCGCGGCCGGCCGTCTTGCCCTTGGAGCCCTCACCGCGACCGACACGGGTCTTCGCGGTGTTGGATCCGGGGACCGGACGCAGGTGGTGCACCTTGAGCACACCGGGGCGCGAGGCGGGCGCGTCCTTGGACGCGGCCTTCTTCGCGGGGGCCTTCTCCGCCTTGGCGGCAGCCGGCTTGGCGGCAGCCTTCTTCGGCGCGGCGGCCTTCTTCGGGGCGGCCTTCTCGGCCGCGACGGCCTCGACCGTCTCGTCCTTCTTCTCAGCCATTAGTCGATCTCCTCAACCTTCACGAGGTGCGCGACGGTCTTGACGTAGCCGCGCGTCTGCGCGTCGTCGGGACGGACGACGGAGTCGCCGATCCGCTTCAGACCGAGGGAACGCAGCGTGTCACGCTGGTTCTGCTTCTCGCTCACCTTGGACTTGACCTGGGTCACCTTCAGGCGGCTAGCCATCAGACACCTGCCTTCTGCGCAGCCGCGGCCTTGGCCTCGTTGCGGATGATGATGCCCGGCACGACCTGGTCGTAGTCGAGACCACGACGGGCGGCCACGGCGCGGGGCTCCTCGAGGCTCTTCAGAGCCGCGACGGTCGCGTGCACGATGTTGATCGTGTTCGACGAGCCGAGCGACTTGGAGAGGACATCGTGGATGCCGGCGCACTCGAGCACGGCGCGCACCGGACCACCGGCGATGACACCGGTACCGGCCGCGGCCGGACGCAGGAGCACGACGCCGGCAGCGGCCTCGCCCTGCACCGGGTGCGGGATGGTGGAGCCGACGCGCGGCACACGGAAGAAGTTGCGCTTGGCCTCTTCGACGCCCTTCGAGATCGCCAGGGGGACCTCGCGGGCCTTGCCGTAGCCGACGCCGACCAGACCGTTGCCGTCGCCCACGACGACGAGCGCCGTGAAGCTGAACCGGCGACCGCCCTTGACGACCTTCGACACGCGGTTGATCGTGACGACGCGCTCGAGGAACTGGCTCTTGTCGGCGTCACGCGACCCGCGGTCACGCTGGTTGGCGTTGCGCTCACGACCGCCGCGACGGGGCTCGCGAGCCTCGCGCTCGACGGGAGCCTCGGCCGCAGCCGGTGCCGTCGTCTCGGTCACTTCGTTCTCCTTGTTCTCACTCACAGGTCCAGACCTCCCTCGCGGGCGCCGTCGGCGATCGCCGCGACTCGTCCCGCGTAGCGGTTGCCACCACGGTCGAACACGACGGCCTCGACACCGGCAGCCTTCGCGCGCTCGGCGACGAGCTCGCCGACCTTGCGGGACTTGGCGGTCTTGTCACCGTCGAACGCACGCAGATCGGCCTCGAGGGTCGAGGCGGATGCCAGCGTGTGGCCCTTGCTGTCGTCGACCACCTGCACGAAGACGTGGCGGGCGGAGCGGGTGACGACCAGACGCGGACGCGCCTCGGTGCCCACGACCTTCTTGCGAAGGCGGGTGTGACGACGCGCGCGGGCGTCGGTCTTCGACTTCACAGCCATGATTACTTACCAGCCTTTCCGGCCTTGCGGCGGACGACCTCGCCCGCGTACCGCACACCCTTGCCCTTGTAGGGCTCGGGCTTGCGGATCTTGCGGATGTTGGCGGCGGCCTCGCCGACCGCCTGCTTGTCGATCCCGCTCACGGTGAGCTTGTTGTTGCCCTCGACGGTCAGCGTGATGCCGGCCGGGGGCTCGATGAGCACCGGGTGCGAGAAGCCGAGGGCGAACTCGACGGCCGCACCCTTCTGGGCCACGCGGTAACCGGTTCCGACGACCTCGAGGCCCTTGGTGTAGCCCTCGGTGACGCCGATGATGTTGTTGTGGATCAGGGTGCGGGTGAGCCCGTGCAGCGAGCGCGACTCACGCTCGTCGTCGGGACGGGAGACCAGGACCTGGCTCTCCTCGACCTTGACCTCGATGGGCTTCGACACGGTGAGCGCGAGCTCGCCCTTGGGGCCCTTGACTGCGACATCCTGGCCGTTCACCGAAACGGTGACGCCGGCGGGGATGTCGATGGGAAGACGTCCGATACGCGACATGTCAGATCACCACACGTAGGCGAGGACTTCCCCGCCGACGCCCTTCTGCTCGGCCTGACGGTCGGTGAGGAGACCGGAGGAGGTGGACAGGATCGCGACGCCCAGGCCACCGAGGACCGTGGGCAGCTCGGTGGAGCGTGCGTACACGCGCAGACCGGGCTTGGAGACGCGCTTGATGCCGGCGATCGACCGCTCGCGGTTCGGGCCGTACTTCAGGGTCAGCGTGAGGGTCTGGCCGACACGGGCGTCGGAGACCTCCCAGCCGGAGATGTAGCCCTCGCGCTGGAGGATCTCGGCGATGTGCGTCTTGAGCTTCGAGCTCGGCAGCGACACGGTGTCGTGGTGCGCCGAGTTCGCGTTGCGCAGACGGGTCAGCATGTCTGCGACCGGGTCTGTCATTGTCATGAGTGTTTTTCCTTTGTTCACCAGGTTTCGGATGCCGTTACACGGCATCCGACCTGTGGTGGGTGGTGTTACGCCTTGACCTCGGGAGCGGTGAAGGGGAAGCCGAGCTGACGCAGCAGCGAGCGGCCCTCCTCATCCGTCTTCGCCGTGGTCACGATCGTGATGTCGAAGCCGCGGACGCGATCGATCTTGTCCTGGTTGATCTCGTGGAAGACCGACTGCTCCTGCAGACCGAACGTGTAGTTGCCGTGCCCGTCGAACTGCTTGGGCGACAGGCCGCGGAAGTCGCGGATGCGGGGCAGCGCGAGGTTCACGAGACGGTCGATGAACTCCCAGGCGCGGTCGCCGCGGAGCGTGACGTGCGCACCGATGGCCTGGCCCTCACGCAGCTTGAACTGCGCGATGGACTTGCGGGCCTTCGTGACGACCGGCTTCTGGCCGGTGATCTTGACGAGGTCGTCGACCGCGCCATCGATCACCTTGCTGTCGCGAGCTGCCTCGCCGACACCGGTGTTCACGACGACCTTCACGAGACCGGGGATCTGCATGACGTTCGGGTAGCCGAACTCCTCCTGCAGGGCCTTCTTGATCTCGGCCTGGTACTTCTGCTTCAGGCGGGGCTGGATCTTGCCAGCCGCCGCGGCAGTGGTGCTGCTCATGTTCAGAGGTCCTTGCCTGACTTCTTGGCGTACCGCACGCGGACGGTGCGCTTCACGCCGTCCTTCGTCTGGTCCTCGACCCGGTGGCCGACACGGGTCGGCTTCTTGGTCGAGGGGTCGACGACGGCGACGTTGGAGATGTGGATCGGGGCTTCCATCGTCTCGATGCCGCCCGTCTTGGTCCCGCGCTGGGACTGGCCGACGCGGTTGTGCTTCGTGACGTAGTTCACGCCCTCGACGATGACGCGGTTCTGCTCGACAAGGATCTCGAGGACCTTGCCCTGCTTCCCACGGTCGCCGCCGCGCTCGGGCTTGGCGCCCGTGATGACCTGAACCAGGTCACCCTTCTTGATCTTGGCCATGAGGTCAGATCACCTCCGGTGCGAGCGAGACGATCTTCATGAACTTCTTGTCGCGAAGCTCACGACCGACCGGACCGAAGATGCGGGTGCCGCGGGGCTCCCCGTCGTTCTTCAGGATGACGGCGGCGTTCTCGTCGAACTTGATGTAGGACCCGTCGGGACGACGGGTGGACTTGACGGTGCGGACGATGACGGCCTTGACCACATCGCCCTTCTTGACGTTGCCGCCGGGGATCGCGTCCTTGACGGTCGCCACGATGGTGTCGCCGAGACCGGCGTAGCGGCGGCTCGAGCCACCCAGCACGCGGATCGTGAGCAGCTCCTTGGCGCCGGTGTTGTCGGCGACCTTGAGGCGGGACTCTGTCTGAATCACTTTTTACTCCTTGGGTTCCAAGAAGGCCGAGGCCTTACTTGGCCTTCTCGAGGATCTCGACCAGACGCCAGCGCTTGGTGGCGCTCAGCGGGCGGGTCTCGTTGATGACGACCAGGTCGCCGATGCCGGCGCTGTTCGACTCGTCGTGGGCCTTGACCTTCGACGTGCGGCGGATGACCTTGCCGTAAAGCGGGTGCTTCACGCGGTCTTCGACCTCGACGACGATCGTCTTGTCCATCTTGTCGCTGACCACGTAGCCACGGCGGGCCTTGCGGTAGCCGCGGGCGTCGGCGTCACGGACGTCGGACGACGCCGACTCGTGACCCTTGGCCCGCACGGGAGCCTCGGCCACCGGGGCCTCGACCTTGGCAGCGGCCTTCTTGGCGGGCGCCTTCTTCGCTGCCGGGGCAGCCTTGGGCGCGGGGGCCTTCTTCTCAGTGTCAGCCATCACTCGGCCTCTTCCTTCGCGGCGTCGTCGGCGGCATCCGCCTTCTTGGCCTTCGTCTTCTTCGCCTTCGTCGCGACCTCCGCGGGGGCGGGCGTGGCACGGATGCCGAGCTCGCGCTCACGGATCACGGTGTAGAGCCGCGCGATGTCGCGCTTGACCGCACGGATGCGGCCGTGGCTCTCGAGCTGACCGGTGGCCGACTGGAAGCGCAGGTTGAACAGCTCTTCCTTGGCCTTGCGGAGCTCCTCGACGAGGCGCTGGTCCTCGAACGTGTCCAGCTCGCTCGGAGCGAGCGTCTTGGTACCGACAGACATTACGCGTCGCCCTCCTCGCGCTTGATGATGCGTGCCTTCAGGGGCAGCTTGTGAATGGCACGGGTCAGGGCCTCGCGAGCGAGTTCCTCGTTGACACCGGCGACCTCGAAGAGGACGCGACCCGGCTTGACGTTCGCGACCCACCACTCCGGCGAACCCTTACCGGAACCCATGCGGGTTTCGGCCGGCTTCTTCGTGAGCGGACGGTCGGGGTAGATGTTGATCCACACCTTGCCGCCACGCTTGATGTGACGCGTCATCGCGATACGAGCGGACTCGATCTGACGGTTCGTCACGTACGCGGGCGTGAGGGCCTGGATGCCGAACTCGCCGAAGGAGACCTTCGTGCCGCCGGTCGCCTGGCCGGAACGGCCGGGGTGGTGCTGCTTGCGGTACTTGACCTTGCGGGGGATAAGCATTATGCCGATGCTCCTTCTGCGGCAGGGGCCTCGCTGCGCGGGCCACGACGACGGTCGCCGCCACGGTCGTCACGACCGCGCGGTGCCTTCGGTGCGTTGGCCTGCTCGCGCGCGAGCTCCTTGTTGGTGAGGTCGCCCTTGTAGATCCAGACCTTCACGCCGATGCGGCCGAAGGTGGTCTTGGCCTCGTAGAACCCGTAGTCGATGTTCGCGCGGAGGGTGTGCAGGGGCACACGGCCTTCGCGGTAGAACTCCGACCGGCTCATCTCGGCGCCGCCGAGGCGGCCCGACACCTGGATGCGGACACCCTTGGCGCCGGCGCGCTGCGCGCCCTGCAGACCCTTGCGCATCGCGCGGCGGAAGGCCACGCGGGCGGAGAGCTGCTCGGCGACGCCCTGCGCGACGAGCTGTGCGTCGGCCTCGGGGTTCTTGACCTCGAGGATGTTCAGCTGGATCTGCTTGCCGGTGAGCTTCTCGAGGTCGGCGCGGATGCGCTCGGCCTCGGCGCCGCGGCGGCCGATCACGATGCCCGGGCGGGCGGTGTGGATGTCGACGCGGACGCGGTCACGCGTGCGCTCGATCTCGATCCCGCTCACGCCGGCGCGGTCCAGCTGCGTCTGCAGGAGCTTGCGGATCTTGATGTCCTCGGCCACGTAGTCGGCGTAACGCTGGCCCGGCTTCGTGGAGTCGGAGAACCAGCGCGACACGTGGTCCGTGGTGATGCCGAGGCGGAAGCCGTAGGGGTTGACCTTCTGTCCCATTACTTGCTCGCCTTCTTGTCGGTCGTGGTCGCGGTCTCGGCGACCGCGGGGGTTGCCAGTTCGACCGTGATGTGGCTCGTGCGCTTCTTGATCTGGAACGCGCGGCCCTGGGCACGGGGCTGGAAACGCTTGAGCGTCGTGCCCTCGTCGACGTACGCGTTGGCCACGTACAGGTCCTGGTCGTCCAGGAACTCGCCGTCCTTGTCCGCCTTCACGCGGGCGTTGGCCATGGCCGAAGCGACGAGCTTGTAGATCGGCTCGCTGGCGCTCTGCGGGGCGAACTTCAGGATGGCCAGGGCCTCCTGAGCAGGCTTGCCCTTGATGAGCGCGACGACACGACGAGCCTTCTGAGGGGTCACGCGGATGTGCTTGACGCGTGCGATGGATTCCACCATTTGTCTCCTCCTCTGTCCTCTCTGGGAACGCCCCGCGTTAGCGGCGGCGCCCCTTCTTGTCGTCCTTCTCGTGGCCGCGGAAGGTGCGGGTGGGCGCGAACTCGCCCAGTTTGTGACCGACCATGGTCTCGGACACGAACACGGGGATGTGCTTGCGTCCGTCGTGCACGGCGATCGTGTGACCCAGCATCGCCGGGATGATCATCGAGCGGCGCGACCAGGTCTTGATGACGTTCTTGGTACCGGCTTCGTTCTGCACGACCACCTTGCGAAGCAGGTGCTCGTCGACGAAGGGGCCCTTCTTAAGGCTGCGAGGCATCTTCCTCTACTCCTACTTGCGCTTCTTGCCGGCGTTGCGACGACGGACGATGTACTTGTCGCTTTCCTTGTTGGCGTGGCGGGTGCGACCCTCAGCCTGGCCCCAAGGAGTGACGGGGTGACGACCACCGGACGTCTTGCCCTCACCACCACCGTGCGGGTGGTCGACCGGGTTCATGGCGACACCACGCACGGTCGGGCGGACGCCCTTCCAGCGCATGCGGCCGGCCTTGCCCCAGTTGATGTTCGACTGCTCGGCGTTGCCGACCTCGCCGATCGTCGCACGGCAGCGCGCGTCGACGTTGCGGATCTCGCCCGAGGGGAGACGCAGCTGGGCGTACGGGCCGTCCTTCGCGACCAGGCGCACGGAGACGCCGGCCGAGCGGGCGATCTTCGCGCCGCCGCCGGGACGGAGCTCGATCGCGTGGATGACGGTACCGGTCGGGATGTTCTTCAGCGGGAGGTTGTTTCCCGGCTTGATGTCCGCGGACGGACCCGACTCGACGACATCGCCCTGCGACAGCTTGTTCGGCGCGAGGATGTAGCGCTTCTCGCCGTCGAAGTAGTGCAGGAGCGCGATGCGCGCGGTGCGGTTGGGGTCGTACTCGATGTGCGCGACCTTGGCGTTGACGCCGTCCTTGTCGTTGCGACGGAAGTCGATCACGCGGTACTGGCGCTTGTGGCCACCACCGATGTGACGGGTCGTGATGCGACCCTGGTTGTTGCGACCGCCGGTCTTCGACAGCGGACGCAGCAGCGACTTCTCGGGCGTCGACCGCGTGATCTCGGTGAAGTCGGCGACCGACGAACCGCGACGACCCGGGGTCGTGGGCTTGTACTTGCGAATAGCCATTTTCTGTCCTCTATCCCGACCGTCAGCCGACTGCCGTGAAGATGTCGATGGTGCCCGACTTCAGCGTGACGATGGCGCGCTTGGTGTCCTTGCGCTTGCCCATGCCGAAGCGGGTGCGGCGGGCCTTGCCGACGCGGTTGAGCGTGTTCACCGAAGCCACCTTGACGCCGAAGATCTTCTCGATGGCGAGCTTGATCTCGGTCTTGGTCGCGCGGTTGTCCACGAGGAACGTGTACTTGCCCTCGTCGATGAGCGAGTAGCTCTTCTCCGAGACGACCGGCTTCAGGATGATGTCGCGCGGGTCCTTGTTCACTGCGATGTTCGCGGTGCTCATGCCGAGACCTCCTCGGTGACGCCGGCCTTCGCAGCGACGAACGCGTCGAAAGCGGCCTTGGTGAAGACGATGTCGTCGGAGACGAGCACGTCGTAGGCGTTGAGCTGGTCGAACGTCAGCACGTGCACGTACGCGAGGTTGCGCACGCTCTTCGTGGCGAGCTCGTCGTCGCGGTTGATGACGACCAGCACGTTCTTCGTCGGGGCGAGCGCCGAGAGGACCGTCACAGCGGCCTTCGTCGACGGGGCACCCTCGATGCCGAACGAGTCGATGATGTGCAGACGGCCACCGCGAGCACGGTCGCTGAGCGCGCCCAGCAGGGCGGCGGCGATCATCTTCTTGGGGGTGCGCTGCGAGTAGTTGCGCGGCTTGGGGCCGTGCACGATGCCACCACCGGTCATGTGCGGCGCGCGGATCGAGCCCTGACGGGCGTTACCGGTGCCCTTCTGCTTGAAGGGCTTGCGGCCGGCGCCGGAGACCTCACCGCGACGCTTGGTCGAGTGGGTGCCCTGGCGAGCCGCCGCGAGCTGCGCGACGACGACCTGGTGGATGAGGGGGATGTTCGTCTTGACGTCGAACAGCGCGGCGGGAAGCTCGACCGAACCGGCCTTCTTGCCGTCGGCGCTGTGGACGTCGAGCGCGAGAGTCGAGTCAGCCATGATCAGGCACCCTTCACTGCGTTGCGGACGTAGACGATGCGGCCACGCGCACCGGGGACGGCGCCCTTGACGAGCAGCAGACCCTTCTCGGCGTCGATGGCGTGCACTGTGAGGTTGAGGACGGTCACGCGCTCGCCACCCATACGGCCGGCCATGCGCATGCCCTTGAAGACGCGGCTCGGGGTCGACGATGCGCCGATCGAGCCGGGCTTGCGGTGGTTGCGGTGCGCACCGTGCGAAGCGGAGACGCCCTTGAAGTTGTGACGCTTCATGACACCCGCGGTGCCCTTGCCCTTGCTGGTGCCGACGACGTCGACACGCTGGCCGGCCTCGAAGACGCCGTCAGCGGTGAGCTCCTGACCGAGTGAGTAGTCAGCAGCGTCCGCCGTGCGGATCTCAGTGAGGTGGCGACGCGGGGTCACGCCGGCGGCCTCGAAGTGGGCCGTGAGCGGCTTGTTCACCTTGCGGGGGTCGATCTGCCCGTAGGCGATCTGAACCGCGTTGTAGCCGTCCTTCTCGGGCGTGCGAACCTGGGTGACCACGTTCGGGGCGACCTCGATGACGGTGACGGGAACGAGCTTGCCGTTCTCGTCCCAGACCTGGGTCATGCCGAGCTTCGTGCCCAGCAGGCCCTTGGAAACCTTGGAGTTGATATCAGCCATGTCGACCTCAGAGCTTGATCTCGATGTTGACGTCTGCCGGGAGGTCGAGTCGCATCAGCGAGTCGACGGCCTTGGGCGTCGGGTCGATGATGTCGATGAGGCGCTTGTGGGTGCGCATCTCGAAGTGCTCGCGGCTGTCCTTGTACTTGTGGGGCGACCGGATGACGCACACGACGTTCTTCTCGGTCGGAAGGGGCACGGGGCCCACAACCGTCGCGCCCGCACGGGTCACGGTGTCGACGATTTTGCGCGCCGACGTGTCGATGACCTCGTGGTCATACGACTTCAGGCGAATGCGGATCTTCTGTCCCGCCATTGTCTGCTCACTCTCTTTCTCGCGTCATACCTCTGGGGCATCGGACGCACGGGGCGCTTGCGCGCCGGGCACTTCCCATCGCGGTGGCGATGGATGCTGCACCGCTGTTCTGATGTCAATCCGCAGGTCACCCTGCGGTATCCGCTCCCCCGGACGCACACAGGCGATCCCGTCTCCGGGTGGGGTGTTGGATTGGTGTTCTGACTGCCCGCGGCCTAGGACCCTGCGCTCATGCGCCGCCTATGCACTGCCCTGGCAGTGATCCGACGCACACCGAAGCGGCATCAGAATGTGGAACTTCCCTAGTCTACGTGTCGCCCGGGCGTGTCGCAAACTCGGGCGTGTCGCGTTCGGCGTGTCTCCCGCCGATCCGGGCCGAAGGGTGTGAGCGGGACGGGCCTTGGGGGACGCCCGCCCCGCTCACGAGGTGCGAGGCAGAGCCCCGCGGCCTCCGAAGACACATCCGCGGGGGTCGGCGAGGTGCGTCGACGACGAGTCGACGCGGCGGGCGCGCAACAGCGTTACCCCAGCGACGCGTGCAGCGCCCATCCCCCACCTGCCCCCAACTGTCGCCGGCCCCAAGTCCCGACGACGACGGATGAGCTCCCAAGCCCATCGGCGGCCCGCCCTCACCCCCCGGATCGGACGAGAACCGCCACAGGCGACGCTAGAAGGACGAGGGGCGCGCCGTCAAGGGTTTTCCCGCGGGGGATGGAAAAAGGGGGATGCCGGCCGGCATCCCCCTTGCTCACTCCGGGCTACTCGTTGCCGATCTTCGCGTCGATCCCGTCGCGCACCTCGTCGACCTTCGCGTCGACCGAATCCGGCGCGACGCTCTTGACGAACTCGGCGGCCGCGTCGAGGACCTTGTCGCTGACGTCCTCGGCCTGGTCCGAGTTCAGCGTCTCCTCGATCTTGTCCTTGTTCTGCTCCAGGAAGTCCTTGCCCTGGTTGACCAGATCGTCGATGCCCATATCTGTCCCTTTCGGTGGGGTGGTGCTGGACGGTACCGGACGGTGCCGGCCGCTGCCGACAGTCTGGCCCGAACGCCCGGCGCCCGGCAAGACCAGAAGGCGCGCTCCCGGCCGACGGCATCCCCCCGGACAGCACGAAGCCCCCCGGGCGGACCCGGGGGGCTTCGTGAGGTGTCGGAAGACTTACTTCAGGATCTTCGTGACCGTGCCGGCGCCGACGGTGCGGCCACCCTCACGGATCGCGAAGCCGAGGCCATCCTCCATGGCGATCGGCTGGATCAGCTCGACCGTCATGTCGGTGGTGTCACCGGGCATGACCATCTCGGTGCCCTCGGGCAGCGTGATGACGCCGGTGACGTCGGTGGTCCGGAAGTAGAACTGCGGACGGTAGTTCGTGTAGAAGGGGTTGTGACGGCCACCCTCCTCCTTGGACAGGATGTACGCCGTGCCCTCGAAGTTGGTGTGGGGCGTGACGGAGCCCGGCTTCACGACGACCTGGCCGCGCTCGACATCGTCGCGCTTCAGACCACGGAGGAGAAGACCGCAGTTCTCGCCGGCCCAGGCCTCGTCGAGCTGCTTGTGGAACATCTCGATACCCGTGACCGTGGTCTTCTGCGTCGGGCGGATGCCGACGATCTCGACCTCGGAGTTGATCGCGAGCGTGCCGCGCTCGGCGCGACCCGTGACGACCGTGCCACGGCCGGTGATGGTGAAGACGTCCTCGATGGGCATGAGGAACGGCTTGTCCTTGTCACGCACCGGGTCGGGGATGGACTCGTCAGCGGCGTCCATCAGGTCGAGGATGGACTGGGTCCACTGCTCGTCGCCCTCGAGAGCCTTCAGGCCCGAGACGCGGACGACCGGAGCGTCGTCGCCGGGGAAGCCCTGGCTGGACAGCAGCTCGCGGACCTCGAGCTCGACGAGCTCCAGGATCTCCTCGTCGTCGACCATGTCGGCCTTGTTCAGCGCGACCATGAGGTACGGCACGCCGACCTGCTTGGCGAGCAGCACGTGCTCACGCGTCTGCGCCATGGGGCCGTCGGTGGCGGCGACCACGAGGATCGCGCCGTCCATCTGGGCCGCACCGGTGATCATGTTCTTGATGTAGTCAGCGTGACCGGGCGCATCGACGTGCGCGTAGTGACGCTTCGGGGTCTCGTACTCGACGTGCGAGATGTTGATCGTGATGCCGCGCTGACGCTCCTCGGGAGCCGAGTCGATCGACGCGAAGTCACGCTGCACGTTGGTCGCGGACGGGAACTTGTCAGCGAGCACCTTCGAGATCGCCGCGGTGAGCGTCGTCTTGCCGTGGTCGACGTGACCGATCGTTCCGATGTTCACGTGCGGCTTGGTCCGCTCGAACTTGGCCTTAGCCACTAGGTCCTCCTCAGGACGGTCGTGTAGAGGATCCGGTCGCTGGATTGCGACCGGTGCTCTACGGGGATGTAGTCAGTGTAGTTGACAGTTCAGTATTCAGTTTGGGCGGATGCCGAGAGCCGGAGCCCCCGGCATCCGAAGGGGAGGGTTACTCGCCCTTGGTCTTCTGGACGATCTCGTCCATGACGTTGCGCGGGACCTCGGCGTAGCTGTCGAACTCCATGGAGTACACGGCACGGCCGGAGGTCTTGGAACGCAGGTCGCCGATGTAGCCGAACATCTCGGACAGCGGCACCAGTGCCCGGACGACCTTGACGCCCTGGGCGTCCTCCATCGACTGGATCTGGCCGCGACGGGAGTTCAGGTCGCCGATGACGTCGCCCATGTACTCCTCGGGCGTGCGCACCTCGACGGACATGAGCGGCTCGAGGATGACCGGGTTCGCCTTGCGGACGGCCTCCTTGAAGCCCATCGAGCCGGCGATCTTGAACGCCATCTCGGAGGAGTCGACGTCGTGCGACGCACCGTCCATGAGGATGGCCTTCACGCCCACCATGGGGTAGCCGGCGAGCACGCCGACGTTCATGGCGTCCTGGAAGCCCTGGTCCACCGGCGCGATGTACTCGCGCGGGATGCGGCCACCGGTGACCTTGTTCTCGAACTCGTAGATCTTGTCGGCCGTGACCTCGAGGGGCTCGAGGGCGAACTGGATCTTCGCGAACTGACCCGAACCACCGGTCTGCTTCTTGTGCGTGTAGTCGTGACGCTCGACGGTCTTCTTGATCGTCTCGCGGTACGCCACCTGCGGCTTGCCGACGTTGGCCTCGACCTTGAACTCGCGCTTCATGCGGTCCACGAGGATGTCGAGGTGCAGCTCGCCCATGCCCTTGATGACGGTCTGACCGGTGTCGGAGTTCTGCTCGACGCGGAACGTCGGGTCCTCCTCCGCGAGCTTCTGGATCGCGAGACCCAGCTTCTCCTGGTCGGCCTTGGTCTTGGGCTCGATGGCGACTTCGATGACCGGCTCCGGGAACGTCATCGACTCGAGGACGACCTGGTTGGCCGCGTCGGAGAGGGTGTCACCGGTGGTCGTGTCCTTCAGGCCGATGACGGCGTAGATGTGGCCGGCGGTGACCGAGTCGACGGGCATCTCCTTGTTGGCGTGCATCTGGAAGATCTTCCCGATGCGCTCCTTCTTGCCCTTCGTCGCGTTGACGATCTGCGCACCGGAGTCGAGGTGACCCGAGTAGACGCGGATGTAGGTGAGGCGGCCGAAGAAGGGGTGCGTCACGATCTTGAACGCGAGCGCCGCGAACGGCTCGTCGCGGTCGGCGTGCCGCTCGATGATGATCTCTTCGTTCTTGGGGTCCTTCGCCTCGATGGCGGGGACGTCCAGCGGCGACGGCAGGTAGTCCACGACCGCGTCGAGCATCGGCTGCACGCCGCGGTTCTTGAACGCCGAGCCGCACAGCACGGGGTACAGCTCGCCGGCGACGGTGAGCTTGCGGATCGCGCCCTTGACCTCGGCGACCGTCAGGCCCTCGCCGCTGAAGTGCTTCTCGAGGAGCACCTCGTCGGACTCGGCGACGGTCTCGAGCAGCATCTCGCGGTACTCGGCGGCCTTGTCGACGAGGTCGGCGGGGATCTCCTGGACCTCGTACTTGGCGCCCATGGTGACATCACCCTTGGAGTCGCCGGGCCAGACCAGGGCGCGCATCTCGACGAGGTCGACGACGCCGACGAAGTCGCTCTCCGAGCCAATGGGCAGCTGGAGCACGAGGGGCTTGGCCTTCAGGCGGTTGATGATGGTGTCGACGGTGAAGTAGAAGTCCGCGCCGAGCTTGTCCATCTTGTTGACGAAGCAGATGCGGGGGACGTCGTACTTGTCGGCCTGACGCCACACGGTCTCGGACTGGGGCTCGACGCCCTCCTTGCCGTCGAAGACGGCGACGGCGCCGTCGAGGACGCGCAGCGAGCGCTCGACCTCGACGGTGAAGTCGACGTGACCGGGGGTGTCGATGATGTTGATCTGGTTCTTGTCCCAGAAGCACGTCACAGCGGCGGACGTGATGGTGATGCCGCGCTCCTGCTCCTGCTCCATCCAGTCGGTGGTCGCGGCGCCGTCGTGCGTCTCACCGATCTTGTGGTTGACGCCCGTGTAGAACAGGATGCGCTCGGTCGTCGTCGTCTTGCCGGCATCGATGTGAGCCATGATGCCGATGTTGCGGACCTTCTTGAGGTCGGTGAGCACTTCTTGTGCCACGGGGTGTCCTTACGTGTAGTGACGGATGTCGCGGGGCGACCGGCCGGCGGGGTGCGCCGGCCGGTCGCCGATTCGCCGGTTTACCAGCGGTAGTGCGCGAAGGCGCGGTTCGACTCGGCCATCTTGTGGGTGTCCTCGCGGCGCTTGACCGCGGCACCCAGGCCGTTCGAGGCGTCGAGGATCTCGTTCTGCAGACGCTCGGTCATCGTCTTCTCGCGACGGCCCTTCGCGTAGGAGACGAGCCAGCGCAGCGCGAGCGTGTTCGCGCGGTGCGGCTTGACCTCGACCGGAACCTGGTAGGTCGAGCCGCCGACGCGGCGGCTCTTGACCTCGAGGGTGGGGCGGACGTTGTCGAGCGCCTTCTTGAGCGTCGCGACGGCGTCCTGGCCGTTCTTGGCCTCGACGCCGGTGAGGGCGCCGTAGACGATGGCCTCGGCGATCGACTTCTTGCCGTCGACGAGGATCTTGTTCACCAGCTGGGTGACGATCGGAGCGCCGTAGACCGGGTCGTTGACGACGACGCGGCGAGGTGCGGGTCCCTTACGAGGCATGTTCCTTAACCCTTCTTCGCGCCGTAGCGGCTGCGAGCCTGCTTACGGTTCTTGACGGCCTGGGTGTCCAGGGCGCCGCGGACGATCTTGTATCGCACACCCGGGAGGTCCTTGACACGGCCGCCGCGGACGAGCACGAGCGAGTGCTCCTGCAGGTTGTGGCCCTCGCCGGGGATGTAGGCGGTGACCTCGGTGCCGTTGCGGAGCTTGACACGGGCGACCTTGCGCATGGCCGAGTTCGGCTTCTTGGGCGTGGTCGTGTAGACGCGGGTGCAGACCCCGGCCTGCTGCGGGTTCGACTTCAGTGCCGGCGCCTTGGTCTTCGAGACCTTCGGCGAACGGCCCTTGCGAACCAACTGCTGAATGGTTGGCACGTTCTCTCCTTGTGAATGCTGCACGGTGACAGCGTCGTGGTTTCACCACAGATCCACCGGCGCAGCGCGAACGCGCCGTGCTTTCGTGGTGGATATGCCGTGGGGGTGATCTGTTCGCAGATCATTCCCTGAGATGCGGCGCCTCGGTCTCCCTGCCTGGCGACTCGGCTCGGGGCCGAGGCGCGACGCAGGGCGCGCGTGAGCGCACACCCGGTCAATCATACGCTCCCCGCGGGAGGCGGTCAAACGAGGGCGGGGTCAGCGGTCCGCGCGCGCGAGCGTGACCTGCGCGTCGCCGAGGCGGAACCGATCGCCGGCGGGGACCGGCGAGCCCGGGCCGATCTCCTCCTCGGTGCCCATGAGCGTCGGGATCAGGACCCCGTTGGTCGAATGCAGGTCGGTCACGTGCCACCCGTCGCCCTTCAGCTCGAGTCGCGCGTGGGTCTTCGAGACGGTGCGGGTGCGGTCGTCCACGACGACGAGCTGCGCCCGCGGAAACGCCGGGTCGGGCGCCGGCTGGCGACCGAGGATCACGACATCCGCGACGAGCGCGACGGTGCGCCCGGCGGCGGTCAGCTTCCAGGTCGGCCGGCGGCGGCGCGCGATGACGGTCTGCTCGGCGTCGTCGTCGTCATCCTCGCCTTCCGGCTCGGGCGGGCGCTGCTGCGCGGACACCGACCGCCGGGCGGACAGCGGGGTCCCCGCGGCCGGGGAGCCCACGACGGCGGAGACCTCGCCGGACATCTCCGGGAAGGCGTCCGGGTCGTACTCCGCCGAGCGCGCGGGCGCCCATGCGGGCGGCGGCGCCGCGGGATCGGTCGCGGGCACGCGGGTCACGGGCGCGTCGCCGTGGATGCTCGGGACGGCGGATTTCCGGCCCGGCACGAAGGTGATGGGGCCCGCGGCGGGGGACACTGGCGGCGGGGTGTACGGGCGGGCGGAGGCCGCGCTCGGCGGGAACGGGGACGGGTGCACCGCGGAGACCTCGTCGACCTCGGACGGCCACGACGTGTCGTCGCGCGCCGCGGCCACGGGTGCGGGGGGCGTGCGGCGCTCCGCGGCGGCGGCGTCGTCGGCGCCGGGCGCGATGGGGGCGGGCGCGTTGGGGCCGGGCACGATGGGGGTGGGCGCGATGGGGCCGGGCACGATGGCGATGGGCGCGGTCGGCGGGCGCCACGCCTGGGCGGGCTCCTCCGCGTCGCCCGCGGGCGCGAAGGCGGCAGCGGGCGCTCCGGGTGCGGTCGCCGGGTCGGCGACGGACGGGACGGGCGGGACGGCCCGCGACCCCGCCGGCGGGGCCGCGGAGGCGGCGGCGCGCGCGCCGAGCCAGCGGGACGGCCCGAACCCGAGGATGCTGGCCCAGACGACGAACAGCACGGCGGCGAGCACCGTCATCTCCGTGCCGTAGCCGAAGCCCGGGTTGAGGCGGTGCGCCGCGACGGTCTGCAGCACCCACAGGGCGAGCGGACCGACGAGCGGCAGGAACACGAGCAGGACGAGCCAGGGGTTCAGACCGCCCCAGCGCAGGACGGTCGCCTGGTTCAGGAGGGGCACCCAGCCCTTCCACGGCTCCTCGCCCATCTTCCGGAACATCGCGGCCAGCGCCAGCGCGGTCCACACGTACAGGGCGACGCCGATCGCGAGCGAGAGGAGGCCCAGGAGGGGCGTCAGCGAGTCATCCAGGAGCGGGCTGATCATGGTTCGGTCCGGCGGCCTGCGGGCCGACGGCTCCCCCTCTCGGTTGTCTGGGCGCGGGTCCCGCCGAGGCGGGCGAACGATCTCAACGATACGGCGGCGAGCCAGCGGCGCCAGAGACCGGTCGCCATCCCGCGGCGCTCGGTCTCGACGATGCGCCAGAACTCGTCGGCTTCGGCGGGGGTGATCCCCACCGGCGAGAAGACGGCCTGGTCGGCGGCTTCGGCGAGGACGGTCCCGGAGGGCGTCGCGAGAACCCCTGCGGCCTCCGTCCGGGTGAGGTGCCCGGGGGTCGCGCGGCCGGCGTCGGCGGCGGCATCCACGTACTCCTCCCAGCCGCCCGCGACGCGGGCGACGGGATCCTCCGCGCGGCGGCGGCCGCGGCGGCGCAGCGCCTTCGCGGCGACGATGAGCAGCAGCGGCCCGACGAGGATCGTGAGGACGCTGACCCCCACGCCCAGCCCGCGCAGGGTCGCCCACAGCCAGGTGAGGTCGAGGGCCGGGTCGCCGCGGTCGGCGCGGGTGGTGTCGTCCTGGCCGGGGCGCGGCGGCACGACCTCCTCGACGACGTCGGGGCGGACCTCCGTCGCGACGCGCGGGTCGCGCTGCTCGGCGACCTGCAGCGACGGCGGCTGAGTGTGCTGGGGCGTCACGTCGACGGCGATCCACTCCCCCGCCGACGAGCGCACCTCCACCCACGCGGCGAGGTCGCCCGAGCGGCAGACGCCGTCCGTGCAGACGGGGAGCCCGGGTTCGGCGGTCAGCCGCGCGCCGTACACGATCCGAGCGGGGAAGCCGAGCTCCTGGGCGATCAGCGCCACCGCGACGGAGAACTGCTCGTCGTCGCCGATCGCCGCCACGAGGCCGCCGTCGACCTCGTTCTCGCGCTCCAGCAGCGCCTCGAACATGTCGTCGACGCGTCCGAGCGAGTGGCCCGAGGTGGAGGGCACGAACCGGTAGCCGTCCAGGCGCCCCATCCACGCGGTGTCGGTCTCGTCGGTCAGGGCGTGGCTGAGGTAGCCGCGGGTGCGCAGCAGGTCGACGAGCGCCTGCAGCGCCGCCCCGCCCGTGCCGGCGGCGTGCTCGTCGACCCAGCGGCGCAGGCTCGTGGGCGCCTCGACCTGGGATGTCACGCCGCCCGGCGCGGCGGCCTCGGCGAGGGTCGTCGCCGGGACCTCGGTCCCGCGGAGGCGGTAGCTGTCGCCCTCCCGCCATCCCGCCGTCTGCACGGCCGCCCCGAGCTCGGCGCTGTAGTAGAAGCCGTCCGCCAGCGTCGCGGCGCGGGGGGCGTCGAACCGCGCCGAGGCGAGCGCCCCGATCGTCGGCATCCAGATCCCGGTCAGCGAGCCGGCCTCCACGACGGCGTCGACGGCATCGCCGGGACCGGGGTCGCGCATGGCCGGGACGCGCGCGAAGCGGCCCCCGGCGCCCGACGAGCCGGTGCGGAACACGGCGCCGTCGTAGGTGTCCAGGGTCGCCAGCCGGATCCGATCGGGGAGGGCGGGGCCGGTGACGGTGAAGACGACGTCGTCGATCGCGTCGTCGGTGAAGAGCGTGCGGTACGCGGCGAGCGGGCTGAGCGCCCGCGACAGCTCGACCTCCGGGCCGACGGCGTCGCGGAGGACGTGCCGGTCGGCGGACTGCGCCGCCCCGGGGACGACGAGGGCGACGCCGAGCGCGGCCACCGCGACCATCCCGACGCCGAGCGCCGCGCGCCGGGCGTCCGCGCGCGAGCGGCGGCGGAGCCGCCCGCCGCCGGCATGCGCCGCACGCTGCAGCGCGTCCTGCCGCTCGTGCCGGCCGCGCCAGGCGAGCCACAGGACGCTCGCGAGCAGCGCCGCGACGCCGACGATCGTCTCGGCGGGTGCGGCGATCGTGAGGGGTCCGAAGTCCCACGGTCCGCTGACGGACCGGCGGCCGAAGATCAGCCCGAACCCGGTCATCGCGAGGGCCATGGGGACGGCCGCGTAGGCGATGCGACGGTGCTGCCACGCCAGCTGCAGCGCGACGCAGGTGCCGCAGAGGAAGACCACGAGCGCGGGTACGAGAAGGTTCCGGTACGAGCCGACCGGCAGAGGGACCGTCAGCAGGTCCTTCCACCCGACGACGACCCCCGCGGCCAGCTCCCCCAGGCCGCGCAGCAGCTCTCCGGAACTGCCGGTGCGCCCCGGGACGGCGAGCGGGACGCCGACGATCAGCAGCGTGAGGGCCAGCAGGCCCGCGGTCGCCCAGCCGCTCCAGCCGCGACGGGCGATGAGCACGGCGAGCGCGGCACCCAGCAGCGACCCGGTGCCGACGACGAGGACGAACGCCGGGGCGCGGTAGATCGGCCAGGCCGCCACGGCCGCCAGAAGGATCATGACGATGACGTATGCGGTGCCGGCGACGTAGCGGCCGCGCCATTCCTCGGGCGCTGCGGCGTGGCGCGGGCCGCTCACGACGTCGCCGATCGGAGGAGGAGGCCCGCGAGGTCGTCGAGGGTGCCCACCGTGATGGCCGTGAACGGGCCGAAGACCTGGGAGCGCGGATGCGCCTGCTCGTCGCACACCACGACGAGCAGCGCCGTGTCGGCGGGGAACGCGAGCGCGGCGCGGCGCAGCCGCGCGGGGCCGCCTGTCGATCCCGTGACGATCACCGCGATGGAGAGCCGCTCGTTCGCCTCGGCCGTCAGCCGGCAGACGTCCTCGAGGGCCATCGTGTTGGCGAGGCGCGCCACGCCGCTGAACCCGTCCAGGAGCGGCCGGGGCGCCCCAGACGGGATATGCCGGATGGCGCGCAGGCGGCCGCGCACGACGCGCGGGATCTCGGCACCGACGACGATGTCGAGGTCTCGCGCGTCCTGCACGGCGCGGACGGACAGGGACGCGGCGCAGCTGACGGCGAGCTCGAACTCGTCCGCGGACGCGTACTCCGCTTCGGCGAGCCCGAGGACGACGGCCATGCGGGAGCGGCGGGATTCCTCGTACTGCCGCACCATGAGCCGGCCGGTCTTGGCGGTGGACTTCCAGTGGATCTGCCGACGGGCGTCGCCGGGCGCATACTCGCGGATCGCGTGGAAGCTCATGTCGGCATCCACGAGCCGCCGCGTCGGGCTGCCGTCGAGGTCGCGGATGAGCCCGGCGCTCGTGGACGGCAGCGCGACGGTCCGCGGATGCACGTACAGGTCGTGCCGGTCCTCGAACGCGCGCTCCCGGCGGAGCAGGCCGATGGGGTCGGAGCGCACCGTCGTCGCGGGACCCACCGGCACGATCCCCCGCGGCTGCGGCGGGATGTCGAACGCGTGCACGATCTCCTGCCCGGGACGCAGCATCGGCACCCCGAACTCGACCAGCCCGGCGTCCACGGGCACGTCGATGCGTCCCGGCAGCGCGACACGGGACCCCGCGTTGCGGACGACCACGTGGGCGGCGACGCCGGTCCCGGCGACGACGCGCTCGTGCGCGAGCGCCAGGTCGATGTCGTACGCGCGGGCGCCGAAGAGGAACGGGACCGTCATCGCGAGCAGCACGAGCGCGACGACGCCCGCGGCGATCCACTCGACCCAGCCCAGCGCGAGGCCCGCGGTCAGCCCGACGGTCGCGGCCAGGAGGACGAGCGCCCCCGCGGGCCGCACCGTGCGCCCCGCCGCGGCAGCGGTCAGGCGCGCCGCGCGCCGCAGCATCCGCCACAGCCCGGTCGCCCACACGGCGAGGCCGACGAGCGCGCGGGAGCGCGGGGTGGTCACCTCGGTGCGCTCCCCCGACCCCGTCGAGGTGAGCGTGCGGGTCACCCGGCTGTCGGTCCCGCGCTGATCGAGGCTCGTCACGGTATGTCTCGGCGGGTCGGGGGTGGGACGTCGAGGAGCACCTGGCCGATGACGGCCTCCTGCGTGACCCCGTCGAACTCGGCTTCGGGATGCAGGATCAGGCGGTGCGACAGCACGGCGACGGCGAGGCGCTTGACGTCGTCGGGGGTCGCGTAGGTGCGTCCCCGCGCGGCGGCGCTCGCGCGGGCCGCGCGGGTGAGGGCGAGCGCCCCCCGGATGCTGACACCCAGGCGCACCTCGTCGGCGGAGCGCGTCGCCTCCACGAGCCGGGCGATGTAATCCAGGACCAGCGCGTCGGCATAGACGTCCGCCGCGAGCTCCGTCATCCCCACCAGCGCGGCGGGCGTGACGACGGGCGGGAGGTCGTCGGTCGCGACGGCCGCGCGGTCGAGGATCCGCACCGTCGCGGCGTGGTCCGGGTAGCCGAGCGACGTGCGCATGAGGAAGCGGTCGAGCTGGGCCTCGGGAAGCCGGTACGTGCCCGCCTGTTCGATGGGGTTCTGCGTCGCGAGCACGAGGAAGGGACGCCCCACCGCGCGGGTCACGCCGTCGATCGTGACCCGCGACTCCTCCATGACCTCCAGCAGCGCCGCCTGGGTCTTGGGGCTCGCCCGGTTGATCTCGTCGGCGAGCACGATGTTCGCGAACACGGGCCCGGCGTGGAAGTCGAAGGCGCCGGTCTTCTGGTCGTACACCGTGATGCCGGTGATGTCGCCCGGCAGCAGGTCGGGCGTGAACTGGATGCGGGTCGTGGTGCCCTGGACGGACTGCGCGACGGCGCGGGCCAGCGAGGTCTTGCCGGTGCCCGGGACGTCCTCCAGCAGCACGTGCCCCTCGCTGAGCATCGCGGTCAGGATCAGCTCCACGACATGACGCTTGCCGAGCACGGCGCGCTCGACGTTGTCGGCCAGCTGGCCGAAGGTCTGCGCGAACCAGGTCGCCTGCTCCTGCGTGATGGTCATTCGTCGTCCTCGTCTGTCAGTCGCCGGGGGGAGGCGATGGGGCAGGGCTGCAGGTGGCGGAGAACTCGGCTGCCGCCGGACGCAGACCCCAGCCGCGTTCCACCCAGTCCACCACGACCCCGATGCCGGTGACGCGCACCGCGGCGTCCGGGACGATCCAGGGGTCGGTGCCGGGGGCGAGCTCGGCGCCGGCCGCGTCGTAGTACCGCATGCCGACGGCGGTGAAGTCGACTCGTGCGAGGGAGTCCGTCGACGCGGCCTGCGGCACGAGGCGGGCACCGCCGTTGCAGGCGTCGACCCACCAGCGCGCCTGCACCTGGTAGGGGGCGCTGCCGCGCGCGGGGGTCACCGCGCCCCACGCGGACTGCCACCACCCGGAGACGTGCTCGTAGCGGACCGTGATGCCCGGGTCGGTGTCGAAGACGCCCGAGGGGTAGCCGCGGAAGGCGGCGACATTGTCATAGGGCGGGGTCTCCCGCGATGTGGGGACGGAGTCGATCGTCCACCGGGCGCGCTGACCGTCCACATGCGGCGTCGGCCCGACGACGAAGGTGAAGCCCTCCGGGGCGGCCGTGGACTGCACGGCGCGCACTTCCGCGGTGGTCGTCGAGCGCCCGAAGGACCGGCCGTCGAACCACGACTCGACGCACAGGACGAAGGTGTAGAGGCGTCCGTCGGGGAGCCCGCGGAACTCCGCGGTGCGCCCGCCGGGGGAGGCGACGCACGGCTGACCGTCCCGCACGATCCCCCAGCGAAGCTCGGACCCGTCGCCGTTCAGGCTCGCCGAGCCCACTGCGGAGACATCGGTCCGCCCGCCGCCCGCGGCCGTCGCCGTCAGCGCGAGCCCGAGGTCGACCGGCGCGCCGATGCCGCTGGCGCTGGCCGTGAGGGATTCGATGACGGGGGCGGCGCCGGCGACCGGCGGCACCTCGAAGCGGGAGCGCGGGGTCACCGTGATGGGTGTCGCCGTGTTCGCGCCCACCCGGAACGACGGGACGGTCACCGCGGTCTGCCCCTCCGCGACGGCCACCGTGATGGTCTCGCCGGCAGGGCTGGCGATCTGGAGCGACCCCGTGTCGGAGGCATCCACGCCCGTGATGGCGAGCGACACGAGGCCGCCCTCGCCACTCGTGACGAGCGGGGCCGCGGTGACCGCGCGCGGCGGCACCGGCGGGTCGTACGCCCAGGCGACCGTGCGGACGGACGTCCGCGAGACGCCGACGGCGTTGACGGCCACGACCTCGAATTCGCGCCGCTCCCCGTTCGGCGCGGTCAGGGCGGGGCAGACGCCGGCGTCCGTGCACTGCGCCACGACCACCCCGCCGTGACGCACTTCGAAGCCGCGGAGCGCGGGATAGGCGCTGCGCGCGGCGCCGGGGTCGACGCGCAGGGTGAGGGAGGCGTCGCCGTAGGCGGATTGGACGACGCTCGCCGGCGCCTGCGGGTACCCCTGCAGGTCGAGGAGGATGGCGCCGTCGCGCTCCCCGGCGCTCAGCCGGTCCTGCGCGTCGCGGACCGAGAAGGAGGCTGCGCAGGTCGCGCCGGGCGCGTCCGCGGTCCAGGAGGCGGTGACCGTGCGCGCCGAGGCGACGGTGAAGGTGACCCCCGTGCAGACGCCGCGGGGGGCGACGGCCACGACTTCGAGCGGGGTGGAGGGCAGCGGGTTGACCTCGCCGGCCGCGCCGATCACCGTGATGGTGCACTGGGTCCCGCTGGACTGGCTGCACAGCTGCTGCACCGTGCCGCCCTGCGGCAGCACGGAGGGCGCGGCGCCGACCCGCAGGATCATGCGCGCGGGCGGAACGCCGGCGTGGCTCAGGACCTCGACCGTCACGTACTCCGACGTGCCGGGTCGGGCGTCGTCGCGTGCCGCGACGGTGAGCACGGCGCCGCGGAGCTCGATGTCGAACGAGGCGGCGGTGTCCTCGACGCGGTACTCGATCGCCTCCGCGCGTCCCTGCCAGGTCGTGAGCTCGCCGAGGTCGTAGGTCTGCGACTCCCCCGGTGCGACCGTCATGGAGGCGGGGCTGAGCGTCGGCTGCGGGTCGAGGGGCGTCACGGTGACGGGCACCGGCAGCACGGTCCAGCCGCCCTGACCGGCGAGACGCACCGACACGAGGCAGGCGTCCGTCCACGGCGCCCCCTCCCCGGCCGTGTAGCGCACCGTCGTGCCCCGCACCCGTTCGCAGACGGCGGCCGCGCGCGCGCCGGACGCGCGCACGTCGCCGATCTCGAGGTCGGTGCCGCGGGGGCGGGCGACGAGGTCGGCCATGTCGGCCGTCTCCGCCTCGCCCTCCCCGACGACGAGCGGCGGGATGCCGGAGCGGAGCGTCAGCGGCGGGTCGGCCTCGGCCGGCAGGCGCAGGAAGGCGTAGGTCGTGACGGGCCCGTCGGATGTCTGCCCCGTGACGGAGAACGGGATGATGCGCGCCTGCTCGGTGAGCTCGCCCCGCAGGCGATCGCCGTCGACCTCGACGCCGCGCGGCGACCGCCACAGCCCGAGCGCGAGCTCGTCCACCTCGCCGCCGGACCAGGTCACCTTGCCGCCGAGCACATCCACGCCGGTCGCGAAGTCCTCACGGTCCTCGACGGTGAGGACGGTGTCGGCCACGATCGGGTAGTCCGGCACACGCTCCCGGACGACGCGCACGACGATGAGACCCCGTGCGGTGTTGCGCGAGGACGACTCGACGTCGTACAGGAAGGCCATCGTGGTCGGTTCGGTCCCCGCGGCGATGGTGACGGTGTCGTCGGTGACGGAGAGGATGCGGCTCTCCAGCAGCGCGTACTCCTCGGAGGGCGTTCCATCGGCCGCGGCAGCGGGGACGTCCGGTCGCACGTCCGTGAGCGTCAGCTTCCCCCGCATGGGGTCGAGGTCGTTGGACAGGGGCCGGACGTGGATGACGTTGCCGTCGCCCTGCTGGACGTGCACGTAGTCGGTGTAGGTCACCGGTCCCGGGTTGGCATCCCCGGTGAGCACGCCGACCCGCACCGTCGCCTCGCCGGTCGCGCCGGCGGCGTCCACGACGCGGTAGCGGAAGGAGTGCTGACCGCTGTCGCCGGCCACGCTCGTGTAGACGATCGATGCGCCGTCCGCCGAGATGGCGGCCGACCCCACATCGGGCTGGTCGACGATACGGTCCAGGCGCACGACGTCGCCGTCGGGATCCATCCCGAATCCGTCGAACGGGATGGTCGAGGACAGCCCGCTGACGACCCGGCCGGACAGGTTCGCGGGCAGCGGGGGACGGTTCGCATCGTCGGCGAGCGCGCGGATACGCACGGTGGCGGTGTCGGTCAGGGTCGGGGAACCGGTCGTGAAGACGTCGTACTCGACGGTGTAGGTGCCGGGCGTGGTGGGCGCGAGGTAGCGGAGCAGGTCGCCGGATGCGAACGCCAGGGCGCCCTCACTGGAGGACACGACCGACTCCGGGTCGATGCGGGGGCGGGCCCCCGACGGCGCGAAGTCGTTGGCGAGCACGGGGATGTCGACCTGCGACCCGGCCCGGACGACGACGGTGTCGTCGACGGCGATGGGGGCGATCTCCGGAGGCGGGGGCAGCAGGTAGACCGTCGCGAGCCCCTCCACCGACGCACCCTCGTCGTTCGTGCCGTCGCTGACCCGGTAGGCGACGGTGCCGAGGAGCCCCGGCTCCGCCGTCGCGGTCGTGCCGGAGACCCGCAGCTGGCTCTGCGCGACGGCATCCACCGACAGGGTCGCCCCCGGTGCCGGGAACGCCACGACGTCGCTCAGCAGCAGCACCCGCCGCGTGGGATTGGACACGGCGGCGAACACGTCGACGGTCGCGTCGGCCTGCGGGCGGACGAACGCGATGACGGGTGCGGTGGACAGCTGGGCGGGGGCGTCCGCGGGGAGCAGCGTGATGCGGGCGGTGCCGGTCGCCTCGCCGCCGCCGACGGCGACGGTGAGCGCCACCCGGTACGTGCCCGGCTCGGTCGTCGAGAAGTCGAACTGCGTCGTGCCGCCGACGACGGTGGCGGTCGCGGCGGCGTCGTCGAGCACGCGGGCGGCCGTCAGCGTCATCTCCCCCGCCGCGCCGGTCACATGCGGCGCGACGTCCACGGTGAGGCGCGAGCCGGCGATGTCGACGACGGCGAAGGACTGCACCGTCGGCTCCGGTTCGCCGACGACGCGGATGACGAGCGTCCGCGTCGCGCTCGCACCGTGCGTGTCCGACACCGTGTAGCTGAGGGTGATGCTCTCGTCCCGGCCGGTCGCGTCGCTGTGCTGGTAGACGAGCTCGCCGCTCGGAACCCACGCCACCTTGCCGATGCCGGAGGTGTTCACGACGCTGCTCAGCAGCATGGCGTCGCCTTCGGGGTCGACCCAGTCGGTGAGGACGGGCAGCGTGAGCGTCCCGCCGCGGGGCAGCTGCGGCGTCACGGCGCTCTGCCGGCATCCCGGGACTCCGCACCAGACCGGCGCGGAGTTGGCGGCCTCCGCCGCGACGGTGAGCGTCACGCTCGCGGGCTCGGAGGTGAGGCCCTTCTCGGCGGTCCCGTCCGAGACGGCGTAGGAGAAGGTCGCCGTGCCGCGCGCGTCGGACGCGACGCGCACCGCGAGGCGCTGGCGGTCATCGGTGGTGGTCAGGACGCCGAAACCCGGGTCGAGGCCCGTCACGGAGGTCGGGTCGACGGCGAGGACATCCTCGTTGGGGTCGTGGTCGTTCAGCAGCACGGGCAGCGGCACCAGCGCACCCGGGCGGACGCCGAACGCGTCGGGGACCGCGACCGGCGGCCGCGGGTCGATGACGGCCGGCGGCTCCTCCTCGCTGGTCTCGGCGGCCGTCTCGGTCACCTTCTCGATGTCCCAGCGCTGACTGGAGGGCAGGAGCCGGGCATCCTCCACGGTCCACACCCACCCGGACCGGGCGTCGTTGAGCACGAGGGCGTCACCGGTGTCGAGGAAGACGGGGCGACGCTGCGGACCGAGCTCCGCCCCGGCGTACTCGAGGGGACGGATCCGTCCGGCGTCCCACAGCGCGCCGGGCCCCGCGCCTTCCGGAAGCCAGGCGGCGTACACCCCGCCGTCCCGGATGACGGGGCGGGCGGGCGTCCCCCGCACCGTGGTTCCGGGAGGCACGATCTGCTCGGTGCCGCCGTCGACGCCGACCCGCACGAGGCTGCTCTGATCCGCGAGATACACGGCGTCGCCGTCCGGGTCGGGACGGCTCAGCACGACCGCGCCCTGCGTCGGGGCCTGCCCGCCCTCGTCGGCGCCGCGGACCCAGAACCGCCCGTCGCCGGCGTCGACGAGGACCCAGTCCTCACCGGCCGCGGTCAGCGCCGGAAGATCCGGGTCGGCGGCGACCGGATCCTCGCCCCGCACGGTCGAGGAGACGACGTCGAAGCGCAGCACGGCATCCGCTGTCGAGGAGTAGCCGAACAGCATCCCCTCCGGGTCCACGGCGATGGCGTCCGCCGTGTACGGCACGCGGTCCTCGTCATCCGGTGACCCGAACGGGTCCACCCGGGCGAAGGACCCCGTGGAGAGCCGGCCCGCGTACACGGCGCCGGTGTCGGTGCGGTAGGCGACGAAGTCCCCCGCGCTGACCGCCTCGCGCGTCCCCGCCGGGGCGGAGTCCGCCTGCTCGAGTCCCTGCGCATCGAGGTCCACCGGCGCCGCCTCGTCGATGCGGATGACCTTGCTGTCGCTGTCGGTGAACATGTAGGCGCCGGTGTCAGCCTGCACGATGCGCGTCGGGTTGGCGACGCTTCGCACCGTGTCGAGCTCGCCGATGGCCGTGTTCACGCGGGCGTAGCGGAGGCCGTCGCTCTGCAGCACCCACACCGAGGCATCCTTCGGGGGTGTGTCCTGCGCGTCGAGGCCGGGCCACACGATGCTCATCCCGGTGACGAGCGCGACGGCGAGGGCGCTCGCGGCGAGGCCGACGACGGTGCGGCGTCGCATCAGCGCCCGCCCAGGAGGACGGCCGCGACGACGACGATCACCGCGACGACGACGGCGCCCACCGCCCACGGCCAGATCAGCCGCCGGGGCGGCGGGCCGCCGGAGATCGCGGAGTCCTCATCACGCCCGCGGGGCGGGCCCGAGTCCGTCCCGCGGCGCCGGCGGGTCTCGTGCGGCACGGTGGTGCGAACGGGACCGCGGACGCGCGCGTCGGCGAAGTCGACCTCGTCCGAGACCGGCGTCCACTCCTCGGTCGGCACCTCGAGCGGTGTCGGGGCGATGCCGAGACTCCGCTGCACATCGCGGACCGCCTCGCCGAACTCGCGGGCCGTGCGGTACCGCTGGGCGGGGTCGCGCGCCATCGCCGTCGCGAGCACGCGCTGCAGATCGTCGGGCATGTCGGGGCGCTGGACGGGGATGAAGGTGGCGCGCGCGATGCGCCGGCGGAGGTGCTCGCGGGTGTTCTGGCCGCGCTCACGGCGCTCGAACGGGCTGTGCCCGGCCAGGAGGGAGTACACGGTGGCGCCGAGGCTCCAGACCTCGCTCGCCACCGTGCCGGCGGTCTGCTCCGCGATCACCTCGGGCGCGCTCCACGGGATCGACATGGCCAGCACCTCCCCCGGGGTGTGCCGCAGCAGCGAGGCAGAGATGCCGAAGTCGGCGAGGACGGCCGCGCCGAACGTCGTGACGAGGATGTTGCTCGGCTTGATGTCGCGGTGGATGAGCCCGGCCCGGTGCGCGGACTCGAGCGCGCCAGCGAGCCGCACGGCGATCGTCATGACCTCCTCGACCGGGATCCGCTCGATGCGGTATCGCTGCGCGAGCGAGCCGGGGCAGTACTCCATGACGATGTACGGCCGTCCGTCGGCGGAGATGCCGGCCTGGTAGACCGTGACGATGGCGGGATGTGCGGACAGGTGCGCGAGGACGTCGGCCTCGGCGTTGAACATGCGGAGCAGGTCGGGGTCGCGCTCATCGGTCGGCAGCACTTTGACGGCCACGGCGCGACGGGGCATGTCCTGCTGGTAGAGGAACACGTCGGCGAAACCGCCCGATCCGAGGGGCCGCACGTAATCCAGGCCGGGGAGGATGGGCGGCGACGACGGGAGCCTCTGTGCCATGCCACCCCTCACCGGTCGACGGAAAAAGACGCTGTGCCACGCGGATGCCGGGTGGCCGTCCTCTGCGGCGAGTCCGGCCAATGCTAACAAAGGCGGGCCGCGCCGGGCGGGGCGCTGCGGGCGCGGCTACAGGTCGGGCAGCCCCGGCTCGGCGCCGGGGTCGAACGGTGCGTCGAGGGAACGCGTCAGCTCCTCGAGCATCGCCGCGATCTGCGGTTCGACGTACTGGCCCACGGCCGCCTGGATGCGCAGGCGGTGGTGCAGGAGGATGGTGCACACCTCGCGGCCGATCATGTTGGCGTAGTCGTCGGCGAGGCGCACCTCCTGGCGGAGGGCGCTCTTGGCCTCTTCGGACAGCGGGGGAAGGTCGGGCACCGCGGCCGCGGCCTCCTCGGCGAGGCCGGAGATCGTGAAGAGGAACGGCGACCCGGGCACGGGGTCGGGGTCCATGGGCAGTCCCTCGAACTCGGGGTCGAGGCCCTCGGCGGGGCGGTAGCTGCGCGCCTGGTTGCGCGCCGCCTGCTGATCGAGCTCGGCCTGCAGCATCGGGAGGTTCCGCGCCGTGTACTCGGCGACGGCGCGGTCGACGATGGTCTTCACTCGCGTGGACAGGCCGTGCTGCACGCCGTGCGGCACGTCGGCGCCGAGCCCCGCCGCCGACAGCACGGGAGACCCGAAGCAGCGGCGGCACGGGGCCACGCGGCCGCGGTGCGTCGCCGGCTCCCAGCGCGGCAGCCATTTCAGCCAGGCGTCCACCGCCTGGCTGACCTGGGTCTCGATCGACCGCTCCACGGGACCATTGTTCCGTGCGGCGCGGCGTTTCGCTGTATGCGCCGCGGAAACCGCGTCCGCGCCGCGCGCCGCCGGGGTGGGCCGGGGCGGTGGGTCGGGCGCCACGCGGCGTGGGCGGGGGCGGGGCCGCCGGGGTGGGCCGGGGCGGTGGGGCGGGCGCCACGCGGCGTGGGCGGGGCGGGCCGGGGCGGTGGGGCGGGCGCGCCGGGAGCGGTCGGAGCCGTTCGGGGCCGCGCTCGCCGGGGCGAGCGCTCGCCAGGATCTTCACCCGCGCCGAAACGCGGGTCCAGGGCGAAGACACCCGCCACTCGGCGCGGATGAATCGGCCGCGGGGTCTTCATCCGCGCCGAAACCCGGGTTGGGGGCGAGGGCACCCGCCATTCGGCGCGGGTGAATCGGCCGCGGGGCACCACACGCTCCCGGCCCCGCACTCATCCGCGCCAGATTGCGAGTGCGTGCCAGCGGGGCCCGCCATGCGGCGCGGATGAGCGAGCTCGCCGTAGCGTCCGCGGCGCCAGGCGTCGCCGCCCGGCGACCCTAAGCACTTCACCCGCGCCGAAGTGTGGGTGCGGGGCGTCGAGACCCGCCATTTGGCGCGACTGAACCTCAGCGGGGATCTTCGCCCGCGCCGAAGTGCGGGTCGGGGCGTCGCGACCCACCATTTGACGCGAGTGAGCCTGAGCCCGGATATTCATCCGCGCCGAAGTGCGGGCGCGAAGCGTGCGCACCCACCAATTGGCGCGAGTGAACCACGGCGGTGACGCTGCGCGAGAGCCCCGGCGACGCCACGCACTCACCCGCGCCGAAGTGCGGGTGCGGGGCGTCGAGACCCGCCATTTGACGCGAGTGAACCTGAGCGGGGATATTCATCCGCGCTGAAGTGCGGGTGCGACGCGTGCACACCCACCATTCGGCGCGAGCGAACCGCGGCGGGCGGCAGCGGGCAACGCCCCGGGGCGACCGAGCCACGCCGACGAGGCGCGCGGCGGCGGGTCAGGGCTCGTCGAGGTCGTCGCGCTCCCACGGCCAGCGCGGACGCTCCGCGCGCGTGCGCACGAGAGCCACGGCCGACCAGGCCGCGACGAACGCGGCCCCGGCCAGGACGAGCGCGAACCACGAGGTCGCGAATCCGCCCGCGGCGGCGAGCGCGAGCGCGGCATCCGTCCCCTGCAGCATCGCGCCCAGGCCGAAGCCCACCAGGTACGCGAGCATGGCGGCCACCGTCACCGGAAGCGCGGCGACGTACGAAGGCTGCGGGCGGCGCAGATACGCCCACAGCAGGCCGCCGAAAGCCCCCGTCGAGACCGTGAGGGCCAGGATGCCGGCGAGCTGGCCCACGCCGGGTGTCGCGATGACGTCGGCCTCGAGCAGGAGGCTCGCCATCCCGAGGCCGCCGATCGCGAGCGCGACGAACGCCACCGTCGCGAGCGCCACCGCCACCGGCGGCGCCACTCCACGGCCGGTCATGGCATCACACGCGGTGAAGCTGCGGGCCCGCCTCGAGCGTCCGCTCGTACTCGCGCTGCGCCTCGTAGTTCAGCTCGGTCACGCGCTTGCCGCGTGCCGCGACCCAGGCGCCGAACCAGATCGTCAGCTCGCGGCCGAAGACGAACGCGGCGATGGCCAGGGGCGCGAGCAGCTGGTCGTTGACGATCTCCGCGCCCTCGCTGGCGGTGAGCGTCCAGAACGGCGCCTGGAACAGCTGGCCCAGCAGGTGGCCCACGTAGGCGACGGCGCCGACGATGATCCCGAAGATCACCCAGAGACCCCAGCGGCCACGGTTGATGACCGCACCGAGGATCCAGAAGCCGAGGAAGAAGACGACGACGGGGACCCAGAACCACCACGTGGTGAGCGCGGCGAGCGCCTCCTCGCCGACGTTCTCGAGGGTGACGTCGCCCTGGATCGCGCCGAAGCCGAGCGCGGCCGCGAGGTACAGCACGGCGAAGGAGAGCGCGGCGAGCAGGCCGATGGCGCCGGCGGCGCCGCGGTTGCCGCGGGCGCGCGGGGCCTCGGGGGCCTGGACGAAGATCGGCTGGGGCGCGGGGGCGGCGACGGGCGCGACCGGCTCGCTCTCGACCGGACGGTACGTCTCGGTGGGCGCCGCGGAGGGAGCCATCGAGTAACGGTCGTCGGCGGAGGCGTCGACGGAGGAGCCGGTCGCGGCCGGGCCCGTGCGGAGGTAGTCGAGGCCGTCGTCGTCGGCGGACCGGTCGTGCGCGGCGCCGGTCGTCGCGGCGTCGCGCGTCCCGCGGTCGCCGTAGACGGCATCCTGGCGGTCGTCGTACGCGGCGCCCACGGGGCGGTCGTCACGCGCGGCGTCGGCGGCGAGGTCGTCACGGGCGGCCTCGTCGGAGCGCGCCGCAGCGGCCTGCTCCTCGGGGGTCACGGCGTCGCGCTTGGCCGCCTCGGCCTCGGCGAGACCGGCGTTGGCGCTGCCGACCACGTCATCGACGGACCGGTCGTCACGAGCGGGAGTGCTGTCGTCGACGGGCTCACCGTACTTGGGGTCGCTCATTGCGATGTGCTCCTCACGCGAAGGCGTTCGCCGCCGCACAGTGAGCGTAACGCGCCCGCCGCACACAGTCCGGGAGCCATGCCGACGTGTCGGGACGTGTCCCGTGCAGGGCCGAGCCCCGCGACGTGTCGGGGCGTCGGGTGGGAACCTCCCGCCTATCGTGGAGGACATGTCGTCCCCGTCCGCACGCCGCGCGCTCCTCGCCGCTCCGGCCGGGGCCGTGCTCCTCGCTGCGCTCCTCGCGGCCTGCGCGCCGACCCCCGAGGCGGCGCCGTCCGATGCCCCCACGACGGCCGCCGCCACCCCGACGCCGACGCCCACCGCGACGCCCACGGGCGTCCCGCCGGTCCCGTCCGGCCCCGTGCTGTCCATGACGGTGCTGCCGACGGACTGCGAGGCGATCGTCGACGACGCCGTCCGCACCCAGCTGGAGGGCGTTCCCCTGAACGACCCGGCATTCGGGGAGACCGGCGTCCTCCCGGACCGGTCGCTGCGCTGCGTCTGGGGGCAGCCCGGCGCCGACACGACGCGGCTCGAGACGACGATCAACTACGCGCCGAAGAACGACGTCCTCGACTACTTCAACGCCCGCATGGACGAAGGCTTCGTCTGCTACGAGCCGGCCGGCGGGCTCCGCTGCGAGAAGACGTGGGAGAACGCCGACTTCCCGGTCACCGACGGCCGGACGCTGTTCTACCGTGACGGCGTGCTCATCGACACGCAGTACTCGAACCTCGCGCCGACCGGCTACACGACCGCCGTCATCCGCGCGATCTGGCCGTCCGCGCTCTAATCCGCCCAGACGGCGTCCGCGACCCGCCCCGGGTAGTCCGCCGGCTGCCAGGACGTCTGGGATGTCGACAGCCACAGCCCGCCGCCGGCCTCGATCGTCTCGATGAGTTCGCCGTCGGTGCGCGTGCAGCGCGTGCGTCCGTCGGACGCGGCGCACGCGAAGCCCGCGGTGGGGAGGGCGGTCGCGGCGATCGCGCCGGCATCCGTGGCCACCTCCGCGAGCGTCGTGGAGATCTCGCCCTCCGCCGACCGCCAGGTGCAGGTCATCCGGACGGTCGGGGCGAGCGCCTCGACGAGTCCTGTCGCCGTCGTGGTCGGCAGGTCGCGCGAGGGCGTGAGCACCGAGTCCGGCGCCCAGACGAGCGAGGCCCACAGGGGCTGGCTGTACAGATCGCGGCACTCCGCGGGCGCGCCGTCCTCGGCGGGTTCGTCGCGGGCCTCCGGGGCGGATGCCGGGCCCTTCACCTGATCGCCGAGCCACGCGAGGGATGTCGGGAGCATCGGCAGCGCGAGGACGACGAGCACCGCCACGATCGCGGCGCTGATGAGCCCCACGACCCACGCGAAGATCGCATTCCTGCCGCCGACCCGGGTCATGCTCCCACGGTAGGCGCCCCGGCCCCGGCGCCCGCACCGGCGCTCCGAGGAGCCGCGGAACGGGAACGCCGAAGGCCCCCGGCATGATGCCGAGGGCCTTCGAGTGAGGGATGCCGGTGGGTGACCACCGGCATCCGCCTCAGTTGTACGTGCCGGGCGTGAAGTCGTCCGTCGAGAAGCTGTCGAAGTCGACGAAGCTCAGGTCGGCGTCGCTGTACGCGCCGTCCGAGGCGAAGATGCGGTTGGGGTACCGCTCGCTCTTGGCCTCCTCCGTCGCCTCGACCACGACGTTGCGGTACTTCGCAAGGCCGGTGCCGGCGGGGATGAGCTTTCCGATGATGACGTTCTCCTTGAGGCCGACGAGCGGGTCGCTCTTGCCCTCCATGGCCGCCTGCGTCAGGACGCGGGTGGTCTCCTGGAACGATGCCGCCGACAGCCACGACTCCGTCGCGAGCGACGCCTTCGTGATACCCATCAGCTCGGGACGGCCGGACGCGGGACGCTTGCCCTCGGCCACCGCCTCGCGGTTCATCTGCTGGTAGCGCTTGAAGTCCACCAGCTCACCCGGCAGCAGCGTGGTCTCGCCGTGGTCGACGACGGTGACCTTGCGCAGCATCTGGCGCACGATGACCTCGATGTGCTTGTCGTGGATCGGCACACCCTGCGAGCGGTACACGCCCTGGACGCCGTTCACGAGGTACTTCTGCACCTCGCGGGCACCCATGACACGCATGACCTCCTTGGGGTCGAGCGTGCCCACCAGGATGGGCTGGCCGACCGTGACGCGCTGACCGTCCTCGACGAGGAGGGTGGCGCGCTTGAGGACGGGGTAGACGTGCGGCTCGTCGCCGTTGTCGGGCGTCAGGATGACCTTCTTGGCCTTGTCGGTCTCGTCGATCTTGATGACACCGTCGGCCTCGGCGATCGGGGACGCACCCTTGGGGGTACGGGCCTCGAACAGCTCCTGCACGCGCGGCAGACCCTGCGTGATGTCATCGGCGGACGCCGAACCACCCGTGTGGAAGGTGCGCATCGTCAGCTGGGTGCCGGGCTCACCGATCGACTGGGCCGCGATGATGCCGACGGCCTCGCCGATGTCGACGAGCTTGCCGGTCGCGAGCGAACGGCCGTAGCACTTCGCGCAGACGCCGACAGCCGAGTCGCAGGTGAGGACCGAGCGGACCTTGATGGACTCCACGCCGCCCTCGACGAGCGCGTTGATGAGCACGTCGCCCACGTCGTCGCCGGCGGAGGCGAGCACCTCGCCCGAGGGGCTGACGACATCCGCGGCGAGGGTACGGGCGAACACCGAGTTCTCGACGTTCGCGTCCTTCACCAGCGTGCCGTCGGCGCCGGGCGCCGCGATCGTGAACTCCAGGCCCTTGTTCGACCCGCAGTCCTCCTCGCGGATGATGACATCCTGCGAGACGTCGACGAGTCGACGCGTGAGGTAGCCCGAGTCGGCGGTACGGAGAGCCGTGTCGGCCAGACCCTTACGGGCACCGTGCGTCGCGATGAAGTACTCCGCCACCGACAGACCCTCGCGGTACGAGGAGATGATCGGACGGGGGATGATCTCACCCTTGGGGTTGTTCACGAGGCCGCGCATACCCGCGATGTTGCGGATCTGCAGCCAGTTACCACGAGCGCCCGAGCTCACCATGCGGTTGATGGTGTTGTCGGCCGGGAAGTTCGCGCGCATCGCGCCCTGAACCTCGTCGGTCGCCTCGGTCCAGATCTTGATGAGCTCCTGGCGACGCTCGGCGTCGGTCGTGAGGCCCTTCTCGAACTGGCCCTGGACCTTCGCGGCCTGCTTCTCGTAGCCCGCCACGATCTCGGCCTTGTTCGGCGGCGTGAGGACGTCGCTGAGCGCGACGGTCACACCCGAACGGGTGGCCCAGTAGAAGCCGGCGTCCTTGATGCGGTCGAGCGAAGCCGCGACCTCCACCTTCGGGTACTCCTCGGCCAGCTTGTTGACGATCTGCGACAGCTTGCCCTTGTCGGCCTGCTCGCGGACGAACGGGTAGCCCTTGGGGAGCGTGTCGTTGAAGATCGCCTGGCCGAGCGAGGCGTCCACGAGACCGTGGCGCTCGTAGCCCTCGGGGGCTTCGCCCTCGAGGAACGTCAGACCCGGGACGCGGATGCGGACCTTGGCCTGCAGGTCGAGGGTGCCCTCGTCCTTCGCCAGGATCGCCTCGCCGACCGAGCCGAACACGCGGCCCTCGCCTGCTGCGCCCTCGATGACCGTGGTCAGGTGGTGCAGACCGATGATCATGTCCTGGGAGGGCAGGGTCACCGGGCGGCCGTCGGACGGCTTCAGGATGTTGTTCGACGCCAGCATGAGGATGCGGGCCTCGGCCTGGGCCTCGACCGACAGCGGCAGGTGGACGGCCATCTGGTCACCGTCGAAGTCCGCGTTGAACGCGGCGCAGACGAGCGGGTGCAGCTGGATCGCCTTGCCCTCGACGAGCTGAGGCTCGAAGGCCTGGATGCCGAGACGGTGCAGCGTGGGCGCACGGTTGAGCAGCACGGGGCGCTCGCGGATGATCTCCTCGAGCACGTCCCAGACCTCGGGACGGGTGCGCTCGACGGCGCGCTTGGCGGCCTTGATGTTCTGCGAGTGACCGAGGTCGATGAGGCGCTTGATCACGAACGGCTTGAACAGCTCGAGCGCCATCTGCTTGGGCAGACCGCACTGGTGCAGCTTGAGCTGGGGGCCGACGATGATGACCGAACGGCCCGAGTAGTCCACGCGCTTGCCGAGGAGGTTCTGACGGAAGCGGCCCTGCTTGCCCTTGAGCATGTCGGACAGCGACTTCAGCGCACGGTTGCCGGTGCCCGTGACGGGGCGACCACGGCGGCCGTTGTCGAACAGCGCGTCGACGGCCTCCTGCAGCATCCGCTTCTCGTTGTTGACGATGATCTCGGGGGCACCGAGGTCGATCAGGCGACGGAGACGGTTGTTGCGGTTGATCACGCGGCGGTACAGGTCGTTCAGGTCGCTGGTCGCGAAGCGGCCACCGTCGAGCTGGACCATCGGGCGCAGCTCCGGCGGGATCACCGGGACGACGTCGAGGACCATCGCGGCCGGGCTCATGCCCGTCTGCAGGAACGAGTTGACGACCTTCAGGCGCTTGATCGCGCGGATCTTGCGCTGGCCCTTGCCCTCGGAGATCTGCAGGTGCAGCGACTCGGCCTCGGCGGCCAGGTCGAACGCCTCGAGGCGACGCTTGATCGACTCGGCGCCCATGTAGGCCTCGAAGTACTGACCGAACCGGTCCTGCAGCTCGTGGAAGACGTCGTCCTCCTGCTTGAGCTGACCGACGGAGAGGTTGCGGAACTCCTCCCAGACGCGCTCGAGCTTGCCGATCTGCTCGTCGGAGCTCTTGCGGATGCCGGCCATGTCCTTCTCGGCGGCGTCCTTGACCTTCTTCTTCTGGTCGGCCTTGGCACCCTCCGCCTCCAGGGCGGCGAGCTCCTCCTCCAGCTTCGCCAGACGCGTGGCGACGCGGGCGTCACGACGGTCGGCGAGGTTCTTCAGCTCGAGGCGCAGGTTCGACTCGTGCGTGGGCAGGTCGCGGTGACGAGCATCCTCGTCGACCGAGATGACCATGTACGCGGCGAAGTAGATGACCTTCTCGAGGTCCTTCGGCGCCATGTCCAGCAGGTAGCCGAGACGCGAGGGGACGCCCTTGAAGTACCAGATGTGGGTGACCGGCGCGGCGAGCTCGATGTGGCCCATGCGCTCACGGCGGACGGAGGACTTGGTGACCTCCACGCCGCAGCGCTCGCAGACGATGCCCTTGAAGCGGACGCGCTTGTACTTGCCACAGGCGCACTCCCAGTCGCGGGAGGGGCCGAAGATCTGCTCGCCGAAGAGGCCGTCCTTCTCCGGCTTCAGCGTGCGGTAGTTGATGGTCTCGGGCTTCTTGACCTCACCAAAGGACCAACGACGGATGTCGTCAGCTGTGGCCAGGCCGATGCGAAGCTCATCGAAAGTGGTTGCGTCGAGCACTAGTTCTCCTGTGTCGAAAATCGTTTGTAAGCCTGGCCGGGTCAGATCTCGTCGATGGACGTGGTCTCGAACCGGGTGGAGATGTTGATGCCGAGCTCTTCAGCAGCGCGGAAGGCCTCGTCGTCGGTGTCACGGAGGTTGACCGCCGTGCCGTCGGCCGAGAGGACCTCGACGTTCAGGCAGAGCGACTGCATCTCCTTCATGAGCACCTTGAAGGACTCGGGGATGCCGGGCTCCTGGATGTTCTCGCCCTTGACGATCGCCTCGTAGACCTTGACGCGGCCCACGATGTCGTCGGACTTGATCGTGAGGAGCTCCTGCAGCGCGTACGCGGCGCCGTAGGCCTCGAGGGCCCACACCTCCATCTCACCGAAGCGCTGACCGCCGAACTGCGCCTTACCACCGAGCGGCTGCTGGGTGATCATCGAGTACGGGCCCGTCGAGCGCGCGTGGATCTTGTCGTCCACGAGGTGGTGCAGCTTCAGGATGTACATGTAGCCGACCGAGATCGGAGCCGGGAACGGCTCGCCGGAGCGACCGTCGAACAGCTTCGTCTTGCCCGAGCGGTCGATGAGGCGCTCACCGTCACGGGTGAGGAGCGTCGAGTCGAGCAGACCCGCGATCTCCGACTCGGCGGCACCGTCGAACACCGGGGTGGCGACCTTCGTGCCGGGCGCGGCCTGGCGAGCGGACTCGGGGAGCTGCTTGGCCCACTCCGGGTCGCCCTCGACCTTCCAGCCCTGCTGGGCGATCCACCCGAGGTGGGTCTCCAGCACCTGGCCGAAGTTCATTCGACCCGGGATGCCGAGCGGGTTCAGGACGATGTCGACCGGCGTGCCGTCGGCGAGGAAGGGCATGTCCTCGACGGGGAGGATCTTCGCGATGACACCCTTGTTGCCGTGACGGCCGGCGAGCTTGTCACCCTCGGTGATCTTGCGCTTCTGGGCGATGTAGACCACGACGCGGCGGTTGACGCCCGAGCCGAGTTCGTCGTCGCCGTCCTCCGCGTTGAACTCCTTGACCGCGATGATCGTGCCCTGCTCGCCGTGCGGCACCTTCAGGGACGTGTCGCGGACCTCGCGGCTCTTCTCATTGAAGATCGCGCGGAGCAGGCGCTCCTCGGCCGACAGCTCGGTCTCGCCCTTGGGCGTGACCTTGCCGACGAGGATGTCACCGGGACGCACCTCGGCGCCGATGCGGACGATGCCGCGCTCGTCGAGGTCCTTCAGCAGGTCGGGGCTGACGTTGGGGAGGTCACGGGTGATCTCCTCCTTGCCGAGCTTGGTGTCGCGCGCGTCGACCTCGTACTCCTCGATGTGGATCGAGGAGAGCGTGTCGTTCTTGACGAGCTCCTGGCTGAGGATGATCGCGTCCTCGAAGTTGTGGCCCTCCCACATCATGAACGCGACGAGGAGGTTCTTGCCGAGCGCGAGCTCGCCGTTCTCCGTCGCCGGGCCGTCGGCGATGACCTCGCCGACCTCGACCCGCTCGCCGGCCGAGACGACCACGCGCTGGTTGTAGGAGGTGCCCTGGTTCGAGCGGTCGAACTTGCGCAGGAAGTAGTCGTGCGTGCCGCCCTCGTCGAGCTGCAGGGTCACGACGTCGGCCGAGACCTCGGTGACGACACCGGCCTTCTGCGCGATGATCACGTCACCGGCGTCGATGGCCGCGGGGCCCTCCATGCCGGTGCCGACGACGGGCGACTCGCTGCGCAGCAGCGGGACGGCCTGACGCTGCATGTTCGCACCCATGAGGGCGCGGTTCGCGTCGTCGTGCTCGAGGAACGGGATGAGCGAGGTCGCGACCGAGACCATCTGGCGCGGGGAGACGTCGATGTAGCCGATCTCCTCGACGTGGAACAGGTCGACCTCGCCACCCTGACCGCGACGGGCGAGGACGCGGTCCTCGGCGAAGTGGCCGTCCTTGAGGGGCGTGCTGGCCGGGGCGACGATGAAGTCGCTCTCCTCCGTGGCCGTGAGGTAGTCGATCTGGTCGGTGACCCGGCCGTCGATGACCTTGCGGTACGGCGTCTCGACGAAGCCGAACGCGTTGATGCGGCCGAAGGTCGCCATACGGCCGATCAGACCGATGTTCGGGCCTTCCGGCGTCTCGATGGGGCACATGCGGCCGTAGTGCGACGGGTGGACGTCACGGACCTCGACGCCGGCGCGCTCGCGCGACAGACCGCCGGGGCCGAGCGCGGACAGCGTGCGCTTGTGGGTCAGACCCGCGAGCGGGTTGTTCTGGTCCATGAACTGCGACAGCTGCGAGGTTCCGAAGAACTCCTTGATCGCGGCGACGACGGGGCGCACGTTGATCAGGGTCTGCGGCGTGATGGCCTCGATGTCCTGCGTGGTCATGCGCTCGCGGACGACGCGCTCCATGCGGGACAGACCCGTGCGGACCTGGTTCTGGATGAGCTCGCCGACGGCGCGGATGCGACGGTTGCCGAAGTTGTCGATGTCGTCGACGTCCAGGCGGATGTCGGTGGTCTTGCCGCCGCGGAGACCCTCGAACGTGACGTCGCCGCGGTGCAGGCGGACGAGGTACTTGATCGTCGCGACGATGTCGTCGACGGTCAGGACCGAGTCGCTGAGCGGCTTGTCGAGGCCGAGCTTCTGGTTGATCTTGTAGCGGCCGACCTTCGCCAGGTCGTAGCGCTTGGAGTTGAAGTAGAAGTTGTCCAGGAGCGCGCGGGCGGCCTCGGCGGCGACCTGCTCGCCCGGACGGAGCTTGCGGTAGATGTCGCGGAGCGCGTCCTCCTTGGTGAGGATCGTGTCCTTGGACAGCGTGTCCTCGATGGAGTCGAAGCCGGCGAACTCGTTGAGGATGTCCTCGCTGGAGAGGCCGAGCGCCTTCAGGAACACGGTGACCGACTGCTTGCGCTTGCGGTCGATGCGCACGCCGACCTGGTCGCGCTTGTCGATCTCGAACTCGAGCCACGCACCGCGGCTCGGGATGACGCGCGCCGACACGATGTCCTTGTCGCTCGTCTTGTCGGGGGTCTTGTCGAAGTACACACCGGGCGAGCGGACGAGCTGCGAGACGACGACGCGCTCGGTGCCGTTGATGATGAACGTGCCCTTGGTGGTCTGGAGCGGGAAGTCGCCCATGAAGACCGTCTGGGTCTTGATCTCACCGGTGAGGTGGTTCATGAACTCGGCCTCGACGTACAGCGGGGCGGCGTAGGTCTTGCCGCGCTCCTTGCACTCCTCGATCGAGTACTTCTCCGGCTCCAGGTACGGGTTCGTGAACGAGAGCTGCATCGTCTCGCCCAGGTCCTCGATCGGGGAGATCTCCTCGAAGATCTCCTCGAGGCCGCTGGTCTCGGGCACGTCGGTGCGGCCGGCGGCCTTCGCCTCTGCGACCCGCGCCTTCCACGTCTCGTTGCCGACGAGCCAGTCGAAGGACTCGGTCTGCAGCGCCAGGAGGTCAGGGACCGCCAGCGTGTCGGAGATCTTGGCGAACGTGAGACGCGAAGCGTCACGGCCGTTCTTGGGGGTGGTGGTGGAATTGGTTGCGTTGCGCGCAGCAGCCAAGGGGATTACCTCCGTGAGCCCGGGCAGGGGCTGGTTTCCTTGTCGTCAGGTGGAGTGCTCCCGAACCCGAAAACCTGCGCAGCACGCGCCGCCGGAATACGACGGGGGCACAACAGGCACAAGCCGACCACCATATGAGGGCAGGGGGAAGGGAGCGCAACTACCCACTATAGCCCGGGCGACGCGCCATGTCCAGCGAGATTCTTGATTTGTCCCCGATGCTGCGGTATAACCGCGCGATCACGCGGCGTCGGGCCGCGAGATCCGCCGGAAACCCGTGGCGCGAGCGCGGACGGAAGGCCATGATGTCCCCATGACTGGGGTCATCCGCCCCGTGATCCGCACGCCCGACCAGCGGATCCGGGTCTTCGTCAGCTCCACCCTGCGCGAGCTCGTCGATGAGCGCCGCGCCGCGCGGTCGGCGATCGAGCGCCTCCACCTCGCGCCGGTGATGTTCGAGCTCGGCGCCCGCCCGCATCCCCCGCGCGAGCTGTACCGCTCGTACCTGGAGCAGAGCGACGTGTTCGTGGGCATCTACGGCGCCAGCTACGGCTGGGTCGCACCGGACGAGGAGGTGTCGGGGCTGGAGGACGAGTACAACCTCGCGCCGCGGGACATGCCGAAGCTCATCTACATCAAGGCGACCGACCACCGCGACGAGCGCCTGACGGAGCTCATCGCCCGCATCCAGGCCGACGACACCGCCGCCTACCTCCCGTTCACGGCGGCCGACGAACTGGAGTCCCGGGTCGCCGCCGACCTGGCGACGCTTCTCGCGGAGCGCTTCGACGAGTCGCGGCGCACGCCGGAAGGGGACGATCCGGCCGCCGCCGGCGCCTCGCCGGCGGCGCGCATCCCCGTGCCGTACACGACGACGATCGGGCGCGAGGACGACCTGGCCGCCGTGCGGGAGATGCTGGCGCGCGGCCACGACCGCGTCGTGAGCCTCATCGGCCCCGGCGGCATCGGCAAGAGCCGTCTCGCGATCGAGCTCGCCCTGGGCGCCCGGGACCTCTTCCCCGACGGGGTGTACTTCGTGGCGCTGGAGAACGTCCTGGAGCCGGCGCTGCTGATCCCGACGATCGCCTACGGTCTCGGCATCCGCGACAACGGCGAAGCCGCGCTCGAGGGCCGCATCGCACGGGCGCTGGAGGACCGGCGCGTCCTGATCGTGCTCGACAACTTCGAGCAGATCGTCGACGCCGCCCCGCTGCTCGTGCGACTGTACGACCTCGCGCCGCAGGCGACGTTCCTCGTGACGAGCCGCATCGTGCTGCGGATCCGCGGGGAGCGGGTCTACGACGTGCGCGCCCTCACGACGCCTGCCGACGGGGCCCCCGCCACGCGGGAACGGGCGGGGATGTCGACGGCGTGCGCCCTCTTCGCCGACCGCGCCCTCGCCGCCAAGCCCGGCTTCGCCCTCACCGAGGACAACGCCGGCGCGGTCATGGACATCTGCCGGCGCCTGGAGGGGCTGCCGCTGGCGATCGAGCTCGCCGCCGCGAAGGTGCGGATGCTGTCGCCGCAGGCCATCGCGGAGCGGCTGAGCCGTGCCCTCCCCCTCCTGACGGCGGCCGTCCGCGACATGCCGGAGCGGCACCGCACGATGCGGGCCACCCTGGAGTGGAGCGTGAGCCTGCTGACCCCGGCGCACCGGGCGCTCCTGGAGGACCTCGGGGTGTTCGCGGAGCGGTTCACGTTCGAGGCCGTCGAGGCCATCGGCGCCGGACGCGACTGGGAGGCCGAGGTCATCGACGGCCTCGCGGCGCTCGTGGACAGTTCGCTCGTCACACAGACCGACATCGACGGGCGGAGCGTCCTGTCGCTCCTCGCGATCGTCCGCGAGTACGCCATCGACCGGCTCAAGGAGCGCGGCGAGGCCGACCTCATGCGGGCCGCGCACGCCGACTACCACCTGGCCCTCGTGCGGCGGATCGCGCCGGAACTGCGGGGCCCCGGGCAGGAGGCGGCGTTGGCCGAGCTCGGCCTGCAGCTGGCGAACCTCCGGGCCGCGGTGCGGCATCTCGTCTACATCGACCGGCTCGACGACGCCGGCGACCTCGCGTGGGCGCTCCTGATCTACTGGTGGATCATGGGCCTGTTCGCCGGCGTGCGGGTGTGGATGCTGGAGCTGCTGGGCAAGGACAAGCCGATGACGCAGCACACCCGCGCCGTCGCATGGTTCTACGCCCTGTGGGGCGAGCTGTGGCAGCGCCCCGCGCAGGAGGTCGTCGCCGGCCTCGGCGAGGTGGCGCGGCTGTTCGGCGAGGCGGGCGACGAGGACGCCGCCGCCATGGCGTTCGCGGCGCGGGCGACCGCGCGCGTGCAGCTGCCCGACCCCGACATCGATCTCGCCGAGCGGGAGCTGAACGAGGCGGTCGAGCGGCTGCACGCCGTCGGAAACGCGTGGGGCGAGGCGATCACGCGCGTCTCCCTCGGGAGGGTCGCGTGGCTCCGCGGGTCACGCGAAGACGCGCTCGCGCACTTCGAGCGGGCGAGCGCCATCGCCGACGCGGGCGGCGACCTCTTCACCCGGTCCATCGCGGGCAACCAGAAGGGGCGGCTGCTCATGGTCGGAGGCGCCGTGGACGAGGCGGAGGCGGTCTTCGTCCGGACGCTGCTGGACTCGCTGCGCCTGCATCACGAGGAGGGCGTCGCCTACGGCCTCGAGGGACTGTGCGCCGTCGCCGCGGCGCGCGGCGACGCGCGGCGCGCCGGCGAGCTCTCCGCCGCCGCGACCACCATCCGCCATCGCGTGGGCGTCTTCGACGTCGAGGCGTTCACGGTGCACGCGCTGTCGCTGGACGCGGCCCGCGCGAAGGCTCCGGCCCTCGTCGCCGAGGGCGAGGCCAGCGGCGCGGAGCTCACCCTCACCGAGGCCGTCGCCCGCGCGCTGCCCCCGCGCGAGCTCGCCACGGCGCAGGAGCAGCTCGCGCGCTGGTGACCGAGGCCGGCTCGCGCGGCGGGTCCGGTCAGCTCCAGGTCCAGGAGGCGAGGACCGATTCGGCGATCTCGTCCCGGTCGGCGTCGGAGACCGTGGGGCTGAAGGAGAACGTGACGACGTAGGTCTGCCCGTCCGCCGTGACGTAGAACTGGTCCACCACGTACTCGGTTCCCTCCGATGCCAGCGCGGCGGAGAGGTGCGCCGACTCGGAGCCGGCGACGGTGATGCGGTCGCCGATCTCGACGTCGGTCGCGCCGACGCCCTCGAGCTCCTCGACGCCGAGGGTCTCCACCTGTTCGGGCGTCACCTCGCCGGCCGGCGAGAGGATCACGTTGACGTTGTCCGAGAACCCGTCGGCGTCGTCGAGGTCGGCGGCGAACGCGTCGGGGTCGAAGCCCTCGATCTCCTGCTCGGGCTCGCCCCACCCCTCGGGCACCTGGAAGGAGTAGCCGGTGCCGGAGATCGTGTCGCCGGTCGCCGCGGACGTGCCGGGGTCGGCGGCATCCGTCGGGTCCGCCTCCACGGCGGGGGACGACGAGCATCCCGCCAGTGCCAGCAGGGCGACGAGGACGAGGGGGACGGACTTCGTTGTGCGCGACATGCGGTCAACCCTAGGCGGGCCAGGGCCCGGTCCGCGCGTGCCGGAAGCGCAGTGTCGTGCCGGGGCGCGCCTGCGCCAGCGCGTCGCGTCCGGCATCCGTCACCACCGCGATGACGGGATAGCCGCCGGTGACCGGCCCGTCCGCGCCGAGGATGACAGGGCGGCCGGCGGGTGGGACCTGCAGGGCGCCGGGGGCCATCCCCTCGCTGGGGAGCTCGTCGGTGCGCACGCGGTCCAGGAGCGGTCCGTCGAGTCGGATGCCGACGCGGTCCGCCTGACCGGTCACGGTCCAGGCCGCCTCGAACAGGGCGGCGAGCGCGGGCGGGGCGAACCAGTCGGCGCGGGGCCCCGGGGCGAGCTCCACCTCGATGAGGTCGTCTCGGGGCGGGCTCCACGGGTGCAGGTCGTCGGGCGGGACGGGGCGCGCCGCGGCGGCGGCGAGCGCGAGCGCGGAGCCGGCGGCGAGGGGGGCCGGGCCGAGCCCGGACAGGATGTCGGTGCTCCGGGACCCGAGCGCCGCGCGGGCGTCGAGGCCGCCGCGCACCGCGAGGTAGCCGCGCGCGCCGCGCGTGAACCAGTCGACCTGCAGCTCCGCGCCGGCCGGCCACAGGTGCGCCTCGTACGGCGCGAGCTCGCGACCGGCGCAGCGGATCGGACCCCACGCGCCGGTCACGGCGACCCACAGGTCGGTGTGCGCGACGGCGCGGAACCCGCCCAGCGTGATCTCGACCCCCGCGGCGCCCTCGTCGTTGCCGACGAGCCGGTTCGCGGTGCGCAGCGCGGCGCGGTCCAGCGCACCGGAGACGGCGACCCCCTCCGCGGCGTGACCGGGGCGGCCCTGGTCCTGGACGGTGGCGAGGAGCCCGGGCTCGCGGATCGTGAGGGCGGGGGTGGGGGTCAGGTTCGGGGTCGCCGGGACGCGAGGCACGGGCGGGGTGGAGTCGGCGCGGCCGCGAGACGCGGAGGGGGTGGAACCGGGAGGCGGGGGCGCACCGGCCGTGCCGGCACGGTCGGCAGGGGCGGCGCCGGTCACGGGTGCGGCGCCGCTCACGGCATCCGGAACCTGCGGCACGAACCGCACGCGCGCACCCGGTGCGAGGAGGGCCGAGGTGCCGGCATCCGGGTCGAAGAGCGGGGCCGGCGTCGTGCCGATGAGCTGCCAGCCGCCCGGCGTCTCGCGCGGGTACGCCCCGCTGAACGCGCCGGCGAGCCCCACGGCGCCGGCCGGCACGCGGGTGCGCGGAGTCGCGCGGCGGGGTACGTCGAACGGCCACCCCTCGCTCACGAGGTAGCCGAAGCCGGGGGCGAAGCCGGTGAACGCGACCGTCCACTCTGCGGCGGCGTGCCGGGCGGTGAGCTCCGCGGGGGTGAGGCCGAGCAGGTCGGCCGTCTCGGCCAGGTCGGCGCCGTCGTACGTGATCGGAAGCTCGACGAGGGAGGAGGGCGCCGGCGCGGCGGCCGGCGCCTCCGCGGCGGCGGTGATCCACGCCCGCGCCGCCGTGAGCGGCAGCGCGCCGGGGTCCACGCGGACGAGGACCGTGCGGGCCGCGGGGACGATGTCGACGACCCCGGGCGGGGGCGCCGCCGTCAGCTGTGCGTGCAGGTCGAGCACGGCGTGCAGGCTCGGGACCTCGGCCAGGACGGCCCGGTCGCCGAACGGCAGCAGGCGGAGGCCGGTCACCACGGCGCGCGCACCGCCACACCCGCCGCGTCCAGCGCCGCACGGACGGCCCGCGCCATCGCGACGGCGCCCGCGGTGTCGCCGTGCACGCAGAGTGACACGGCATCCACCCGCACGAGGGTCCCGTCCGCCGCCTCGACGACACCCTCCCGCACGAGCCGCACGGCGCGGGCGGCGACGGCATCCGGGTCGTGCAGGAGCGCGCCCGGCTCGCCGCGCGGGACGAGCGAGCCGTCGGCCCGGTACCCGCGGTCGAGGAACGCCTCACGGCGGAAGGGCAGCCCGCGGGACTCCGCCGCACGGGCGATCGCGCCGTCCAGGCCCAGGACGGGCAGCGGGCGGCCGAGGCGCGCGGCGACGTCCGCGACGGCGGTCGCGACGGCGGCGGCGGCAGCGGCATCCGCCGTGACCGCGTGATAGAGCGCGCCGTGCGCCTTCACGTAGCGGAGGTCGGCGCCGGCGCCGACGAGCGCGGTCAGCTGCGCCGCGACCTGCGCGCGGAGCGTGGCGGGGTCGACGTCCTGCGCGGCGCGGCCGAATCCCGCGCGGTCGAGGTAGGACGGGTGGGCCCCGACGGCGACGCCGCGGCGGGCAGCGCGCTCGACCGCGTCGCGCATCGAGGCGGCGTCTCCCGCGTGGCCGCCGCACGCGACGGAGGCGCTGGAGACGACCTCGAACATCGCCTCGTCGTCGGCCGTCGGCATCCCATCGACCGTCTCGCCGAGGTCCGCGTTGAGGTCGATCGCCGCCATGCCCCCACGGTAGCGCCGTGCCGGCGCCTCGGCCCGGTCGCGGCATCCCGGCATCCCGGCATCCCGGCATCCGCTGAGAAACCACATCGAGCATGAGACACCACGACAGGCGTGGTTTATCACGCCGGATGTGGTTTCTCCCCGCTCCGAACCCCGCTGACGGCGGCGCACCGGTACAGGCTCGCCGAACCCGTACGAGAACCGCGCCAAAGTCGCATGGGGCCGGCGAGCCAGTGTTGGTTCGACGGGCCGGGCATGGGATGGCGGAGGCCCGGGCGGCCCGGGAGGCGTGGGGCCCTGAGGGGGGGCACGACTAGCGTGGGGGGATGGCGCGCGCACACGTGGAGGATGCGGGGCCGTCGCGGCGCCTGTCCGACGGCACGATCGCGCGCATCCTCCCGAGCCGCTTCGCCGGCGGCTTCGAGCTCGACGTCGACGGGACCCCGCAGTCACACGTCGACCTCGACGACCCGACGCACCTGCACTTCGAGTACATCGCGCGGATGGCGGCCGTCATCGACCTGCTCGGGATGCCGGGGCAGCCGCTGACCGCCGTGCACCTCGGGGCCGGCGCCCTCACCCTCCCGCGCTACCTCGAGCACACCCGCCCGGGCTCCCGCCAGCAGGTCGTGGAACTCGAGCAGCCGCTCGCCGACCTCGTGCGGGAGAACCTGCCGCTCCCCCGCGGCGCCCAGGTGCGCATGCGCATCGGCGACGCGCGGGCCGTCGCGCAGAAGATGCCGCCGGGACTGATCGGCGCCGCCGACCTCGTCGTCTCCGACGTCTTCGCCGGGGCGCAGACCCCCGCGCACCTCACGACCGTCGAGTACTACCGCATCCTCACGCGCCTCCTCGCCCCCGCGGGCGTCCTGCTCGTCAACGTCGCCGACGGCGCCGGGCTCGCGTTCGCGCGACGCCAGGTCGCGACGGTGCGCGCCGTCCTGCCGGAGGTCATCGTGCTCGCCGAGGTGCAGACGCTCAAGGGCCGCCGGTTCGGGAACCTCGTGATCGCGGCGTCGCCTGCTCGCCTCCCGGTCGAGTGGCTGCCGCGTCTCATGGCCGCCGGCCCGCACCCGGCGAAGGTCGCGCAGGGCACCGAGCTGGACGAGTTCGCGCGCGGCGCGCGGGTCGTGACGGATGCGGATGCCGCCCCGTCGCCGAAGCCCGCGGCGTCCGTGTTCGAACGCTGAACCCGGTTCCGACGCCGAGGTCGACGGCACGCGGCGTGCCTCGCCGGATGCGGCGGACCTCGGGTGACACTGGAGGCGCGAACCGGCACGCGCGAAGGGAGACGACGGTGAGCTACATCCTCGGGTACGACCCCGACACCCTGCGCGAGCAGGTAGATCTCCGCCGCTGCAAGGACCGTCTCGACGAGCTCGGCGACCAGCGGAGCCTCCCCGCGCTCCTCGAGCGCGTCTGGCTGCTGAAGGTCCTCGGCAAGCTCGAGGACGCGCTCGTCGTCTCGGAGCAGGCGGTGCGGGTCGCCCGCATGGCCGGCACCCGCAAGGACCTCCTCCGCGCCCGTGTGCTGCACGCGACGGTGCAGCAGTTCCGCGGCGCCTACGCGGCCGCCGTGCACGAGCTGAACATGTGCACCGAGGAAGCGGAAGGGCAGGGCTGGACGGCCCTTGCGGCGTTCGCCTGCCAGCACCGCGGCAAGGTCCACTACGACGCCGGCGACTACGGCGCCGCGCGCGCCGACTTCAAGCGGGCGTTGTTCCTGCGGCAGGAGTCCGGAGCGCCGGAGGACCAGCTGGAGTCCACGCTCCTCGCGATCGAGGCCGCCGACCGGCGTCGGCACGCGGCATCCGTCGCCAGCTGAGTGTCCGACCCACGCTCTATCGTCCCGGCATGACCGATCTGCACGTCGTCCGCCGCGAGGCGGAAGCCCTCATCGCGGCGCACCTCGACGCGTCGTGGTCGTTCGCGTTCGACAACGCGAAGCGCCGCGCCGGCGCCTGCGACTACACCCGCAAGCGCATCACGGTGTCGCGGTACCTCGCCGCCCGGTTCGACGACGAGGAGAACCGGCAGGTGCTGCTGCATGAGGTCGCGCATGCGCTCGCCGGGGCGAAGGCCGCGCACGGCGCCGCCTGGAAGCGGACGGCGCGCTCGATCGGGTACACCGGCGGCGTGACGCACCACGGCGAGACGGCCACGGAGCTCGCGCCCTGGGTCGGCGTCTGCCCCGCCGGGCACACCGCCTACCGGCACCGCCGCGCCACCCGCGCGACATCGTGCGCGAAGTGCTCGCCGGTCTTCGACGAGCGGCACCTGTTCAGCTGGCGGCGACGCGAGATCACCGCCGCGACGCGGCTCGCCGCGATGACGCCGCGCTGAGCCCGACGTCCGGGGCTCAGGCGTACGCCGTGAACCGGCCGCCCCGGAAGACCGGGACGCAGGTCGCGGCATCCGTCGTCGCCGCGGCGACGACCTCGTCCCGCACCCCGCGGTCGATCAGCTCCTGGCCGGAGCCGCTCGCCGTGAGGAGGTGCCGCACCGCACCGCGGAGCCCGCGGAACGCCTCGCCCGCCGCGGCCGCCTCCGGCGACGTGTGGTCGAGGCCGAGCGCACCGAGCGCGTCGACGACGGCGCCGGCCCCCAGCAGGTCCTCGACCGCGAACCGCAGCGGCGCGCCGGCCGCACGGCCGGCCAGCTCCCCCGCCGCGATGAGCGCGATGCTCGTCCGGGCGCCGCGGCGCCGCTGCTCGGCGAGGATCGCGTCCGCGACGGCGGCGGCGTTGCGCAGGGCCCCGAGCATCACGACGGTGCCGGACGCGGCCGCGTGCGCGGCCACCGCCGCGCCGTTCAGCGACACGGCGTGCGCGTCGGCATCCAGCGCCACCGACTCGCCTGCCGCGACCCGGTCGATCACGGTCGACGAGAAGCGCAGGACGTCGACGACGACCGTGACGTCGGCCGGAGCGAGGCGGTCGTAACCGGCCACGCCCCAGTCGAGACGGACCTGGTAGCGGGACTGGTCGAAGGGGGAGCTCACGCCTCCAGGCTACGGGCGTCGATGACCGGCTTGAGCGCGAGCACGAGGCGCAGCACGTTGCGCGCCGAGCGCTGCAGCTCGCCGAGCGTCAGGCCGTCCGGGCGCGCCAGCGACTCGAGGATCGTGTCGTCGGCGTAGTCGCCCGGTCCGGCCTCGGTCTTCACTCCGCCGGGCATGAGCACATCGACCTGCGCGCGGACGCGGTAGGCGTTGTCCGCCAGCGCCGGGAAGTCGGGGTCCACGGCCTCCTCCATCCACCAGTCGGTGATGACGCAGCCGGCGTACCCCCACTCCTGGCGGAGGATCGTCGTGACGAGATCGTGGTGATAGTGCGACCACACCCCGTTGACCTGGTTGTACGAGGTCATGAGCGCAAGCGGCTCGGCTTCGCGGACGCAGATCTCGAACCCGCGCAGGTAGATCTCGCGCAGCGCCCGCTCCGAGACGCGGGAGTCGTTGCGCGTGCGGTTGGTCTCCTGGTTGTTCGCGGCGAAGTGCTTCGGGCAGGCCGCGACGCCGTTGGACTGGACGCCCGTGACGACCGCGGCCGCCATCCGGCCGGTCAGCAGCGGGTCTTCCGAGAAGTACTCGAAGTTGCGGCCGCAGAGCGGGTCGCGATGGATGTTCATGCCCGGGCTCAGCAGGACGTCGGAGCCCTTGCGGATCATCTCCTCGCCGTGCAGCGCCGTGAGCCGACGGACGAGCGCCGTGTCCCACGTGGATGCCAGGGCGGTGCCGGACGGCAGGAGCGACGCGTAAGCGGAGAGGCGGATGCCGCTGGGTCCGTCGGTCGTCGTGACCGGCGCCACGCCCTTCGCGCGCAGCGAGGGGGACACCCCGCCGAGGACGCCGGCGTTCCCGGCGGCGCCCAGCGCACTGTGCATCGTCACGTCGCCGCGGGCCAGGAGGGCGAGCTCCTCGGCGCTCAGCTGCGCGACGAACTCGTCCAGGCTCGCGGCGCCGGCGGCGACGGCGTCCAGTGTGATGCCGCGGTCCCCCGTCATCGGCGTCTCGGCGGGAAGGCCCGCGGTGATGCGCTCGGCACGTGCGACGGTCGCGGTGGGGACGTCCTCCCACGCGACGACGGCGCGGCCGTCCTCGTCGCGGGCCAGCGTCATCCGGCGGAACGGGGCCGACGGCGAGGGCGCCGCGGCCTCGGACACCTGGCGGACGACGCGGAGCTCATCGATCGTCACGACGGCCGCCGGCGCCGCCGAGCGCACGTCGGTGCCGACGAGGAAGCGGTAGTGGCCGGCCTCGAGCACCCACGCGCTGCGATGTCCCGTGGCTCCCGAGTCGTCGTAGGAGGCGAGGTCGTCGAGGCGGACCGCGAGCTCGAGCCGCTCGGCGGCGCCGGGGGCCAGCTCGCCGGTCTTCGCGAACGCCGCGAGGCGGCGTGCGGGCTGCCCGAGGCGCCCGTCCGGCGCGGCGACGTAGACCTGCACGACCTCGCGCCCGCTGTGCGCGGCGCCGGTGTTGCGGACGTCGACGGCGAGCCGGAGGCCGGCCTCGTCCACGGTCGTCTCGGCGACCGTGACGTCGAAGGTCGTGTAGCCGAGGCCGTGCCCGAAGGGGTACTGCACGCGCTCGGGCGCGAAGGTCTCGAACCAGCGGTAGCCGACGAAGATGTCCTCGGCGTACTCGTTGGCGTCTGGGTCGCCGAAGTTCGCGGCGCTCGGGTAATCCTCGTAGGACCACGCGATGGTGTCGGTCAGCTTGCCGCTCGGCGAGACCTCCCCGGCGAGCACGGCGGCCACCGCGCGCCCGCCCTCCATGCCGCCCTGCCAGGCGTACAGGACCGCGCCGATGCGGTCGCCGTAGTCCGCGATCCACGAGAGGTCCATGACGTTGCCGGCGTCGAGCACCACGACGGTGTGCGGGAAGGATGCCGTGACGGCGTCCAGCATGGCGCGCTCGTCGCCCGTGAGGTGGAAGCTGCCGGGAGCCCGGACGCTCTCCCGCGCCTCACCGGCGGCACGCCCGATCACGACGACCGCCGTGTCGGCGCGCTCGGCGGCCGCCGCGGCGACGGCCGGGTCCAGCGGCATCTCCGGGAAGTGGTGGGGCCACTGCCCCCACGTGCCCTCGAAGGCAGGACGGTGGGCGGCGCACCAGGCGGTGTACAGCTCGGCGGTCGCGGCATCCACCGCCACGCCCGCGTCGCGCAGGCCGGAGAGGAGGTTCCAGACGTACGGCACCTTCACGTCGCCGCCCGACCCGTAGCCGACGGCGAACCAGTCGATCTGCACGCGCCCGAAGACGGCGACGGGGCGCCCCGCCAGCGGCAGCGTGCCGTCGTTGTGCAGCAGCACGAGACCGTCGGCGGCCGCCTGCCGCGCGACCTCGGCGAGGGCGGGGTCGAGGGTGGGATCGGTGTCCTCGAGCAGCGTGGAGATCTGCGCGACGGATTCGACCGGCGTCACAGCGTGCGAGCGGTCACCGGATTCAATGGCGGGAGAGAGGGGCATCGGTGTCCAAGGGTGTGTCGTGGCGGTCGTCATGGGAGCGCTCCCATCCGATCTCTCACTCTAGACGGATTCGGCGTGATGCGACACTGGACCATGCGGATCCTTCTGAAGCTCGTCCTCGACTGCGACGCGGATGCCGCGTGGCGGGCGCTGCACTCCCCCCGGGCCGTCGCCGAGCTGTACGCACCCCTGCTGGGCATGCAGCCGCTCGAGGCGCACCCGGCGACGTCGATGACGGTCGGCGCCGACGTGCCCGTGCAGCTGACGTTCGCCGGCGCCATCCCGGTCGGCCGGCAGCTCATCCACGTGAGCGAGCGCTACACGGAGGACGCGCGCGGCCCCGTCCGGATCCTGCGGGACAGCGGCATCCCGCTCACCGGACCGCTGGCCGCGCTGGATGTCTGGGACCACCAGATGGCCGTCTCCCCGGCCCCGGGCGACCCGACCAAGACTCTGTGGCGCGACCGGCTCGTCGTCGGCGGTGCCGCGGCGCTGCCGCTCTGGCCCGTGCTGTGGGCGACGTGGCAGTGGCGCGGCGCGCGGCTGCGGCAGGTGGCGCCGTCCTGGGCGCACGACCCCGAGCCCGCCGCGCACGGCGACGGGGATGCCGCGGCCTGACCGCAGCATCCCCGCCCCGCCCGATCAGATCACTCGGCCAGCGCCTCCACCGGTGCGGCGCGCGTCGCGAGGCGCGTCGGCGTGACGGCGGCCACGAGCGTGAGCACGGCCGTCGCCACGACGACGACGAGCAACGGGACCCACGGCATCCCCGGCGGGACGAACGTCGGCGACGCCCAGTCCGGCGGGATCGGGATCGACCCGAACAGCGACTGCGCCGCCGCCCACCCGTACGCGACGCCCAGCGCCAGCCCAAAGACGAGCGCCGTGACCGTCACGTGCGCGGCCTCGAACAGCACGACCCGCCGCACCTGCGCGGACGTGAGCCCGAGCGCGCGGAGCAGGCCGAGCTCACGACGGCGCTGCACGATCCCGATCGTCAGGAGGTTGACGAGGCCGACGGCCGCGATGACGGCGGAGACCGCGACGAGCCCCATCATGACGGCGGCGAACGTGTCGAGGAGCTGCCCGAGGTCGGCGGGCAGCGCACCGCCGCCGGAGGCCGCCACGACGATCTTCACCGACTCGTTCGCGACGGCGAACATCGTCACGAGGGCGACGCCCATGACGACGCCGATGGCCATGCGGCTCGAGCGCTCCGGGTAGCGGAGGGCGTTCTCCGCGGCCAGTCGCGCGGGGACGGACCGGCCGAAGAGGCGGCCGGTCAGGCGCAGCAGCGGAGGCATGACGAGGACGGCGCCGAGCGTGAGTCCCGTGAAGGACGCGAGGCCACCGAAGAACGCGACGATCACGCCGAACGGGCTGATCATGCCGACCACGATGCCGAGCGCCAGCAGCGCGGCACCGACGGCGAAGAGCGCGATCGCGACGACGGTGCGACCGCGGGTCGCGGAGACCTCCTCGTGCGTGCGCTCGACGGAGCCGGAGAGCGCCTGCAGCGGTGTCACCGACAGGACGCGGCGCGAGCCCGCCCAGGCGGCGGCCCACGTGGTGAGCGCGACGATCGCCGCGGGGATCAGGAGGAGCGGCTGCACGACGGTGTAGGCGACCTCGATGCCCAGGAGCCGCGAGCCGATCGCGAGCAGCCCCCACGCCGCGAACGTGCCGCCGAGGAGGCCGACGAGGCCGCCGATCGCGCCGACCACGAGCCCCTGCCGGGCGATCTCAGCGCGCTGGGACCGGGCGGACGCGCCGATGAGGCGGAGGAGGGCGATGCGGCGCGTGCGGCCGGCGACGATCGTCGCGAAGGTGTTCGCCGTGACGATCGCGGCGACGTAAACGGCGACACCGACGAGCAGGGCGCTCAGGATGCCGACGACGACGGCCACCGTCTCGCCCCCGCCGATGTACGGGTCGGCTTTCAGCCAGGCGCCGAGGAAGCCCGTGACGCTGATGAGCAGCACGCCGAACGCGGCGGAGATCGCCGCCACGAGGACGGTGGCGCCCATGCCGCGTTCCCGCAGCCAGACCGGCACGGCCGCCGGCATCCGCCGGCTCGGCGCCGCGACGGTGACGGCGGTCACGCGGGCACCTCTTCGGCGGCGAGCATGTGAGCCGAGATCGCCTCGGCGGTCTGGGCGGGCTTGTCGGCGACGATGCGCCCGTCGCCGAGGAAGAGGACGCGGTCCGCGTACGCGGCGGCGACCGGGTCGTGCGTCACCATCGCGATGGACTGGCCGTGCTCGCGGCTCGCGGCGGCGAGCAGCGCGAGCACCTCGCGGCCCGAGCGGGAGTCGAGGTTCCCCGTCGGCTCGTCGGCGAAGACGAGGTCGGGCGCGGTCGCGAGCGCCCGCGCGATCGCCACCCGCTGCTGCTGGCCGCCGGAGAGCTCGTGCGGGCGGTGCGTCAGGCGAGGGCCGAGGCCGAGCGAGGCGATGAGGCCGTCGATGCGCGAGCGCTCGAGGGCGCTGGGCTCCCGGCCGTCGAGGGCGAAGGGCAGCAGGATGTTGCCGAGCGCGTCGAGGGTCGGGACGAGGTTGAACGACTGGAACACGAACCCGACGCGGCGTCGGCGCAGGATCGTCAGCTCGAGGTCGGAGAGGCCCGTGATGTCGGTGTCCCCGATCCACGCGCGGCCCCCGGTGGGCGCGTCCAGGCCCGCCATGATGTGCATGAGGGTGGATTTGCCGGAGCCGGAGGGCCCCATGATCGCGGTGAACTCGCCGCGGCGGATGCCGACGGTCACGCCGTCGAGGGCGCGGACGGCGGACTCGCCCGTCCCGTAGGTCTTGGTCAGCTGCTGCACCCGGGCAGCCAGGCCCAGGTCGGTCGATGTGATCTCCATGTCTCCGACGCTACGAAGACACCGGGTGCGGGCGCGTCCGCCCGCAGTCGCGCGGGCGTACATCGGAAGGATGATCCCGCGGTCGTCCCCGGTCGCGGTCAGGCGAGCCCGTGCTCGAACGCGAAGACGACGAGCTGCACGCGGTCGCGGAGCGCGAGCTTTGTGAGGATGCGGCTGATGTGCGTCTTGATGGTCGCCTCGGACAGGAACTCCCTCGCCGCGATCTCCGCGTTCGAGAGCCCCCGGGCGGCGAGCGCGAAGATCTCGCGCTCCCGGTCGGTGAGCGTCGCGAAGCTGGCGGGGACCGGTGCGGCGGCGGCCTGCGGGAACTGGGCGAACAGCTCGCGGGTCGCGGCGGCGGCGATCACCGCCGAGCCAGCGTGCACCGTCCGGATCGCGGCGAGGAGGAACTCGGGGTCGGCGTCCTTGAGCAGGAATCCGCTCGCCCCCTGCCGGATCGCCCGGGCGGCCGCCTCGTCCAGGTCGAACGTCGTCAGCATGACGATGCGCGGCGGACTGTCGCCGAACGAGGCGTCCTGCAGCAGCTCGGCCGTCGCGGCGAGGCCGTCCATGACCGGCATCCGGATGTCCATGAGGACGACATCGGGGCGCGTCGCGCGGACGACGCGCAGGGCCTCGGCGCCGTCGCCGGCCTCCCCCACGACCACCAGGTCGGGCTGGGAGTCGATGACCATGCGGATGCCCGCCCGGAACAGCGCCTGGTCGTCGACGAGGACGACGCGGATGGGGGCGCTCACGCGGCGGTTCCGATCGGCAGGGTCGCCCGGACGATGAAGGCGGCGCCGTCGATGCCGGCGTCGAAGGTGCCCCCGACGAGCTGCGCGCGTTCGCGCATACCGATGACGCCGTGCCCGCGCGGCTGATCATCGGCGCGGGCCGCTACGGCGGGGTTGACGGCGCGGAGTTCCACCCGGTCAGGATGCCATGCCAGCGACACCTCGACGGGGCCGTCGCCGCCGTGGCGCAGCGCGTTGGTGAGGGCCTCCTGCAGGATGCGGTAGACGGCGAGCTGCACGGATGCCGGCGGGTCGGCGCGCGGCGCGGGGTCGACGTCGACGCGCAGGTCGACGCCCGCGCCCCGGACGTGCGCGTACAGCTGCTCGAGGTCGGCGAGGGTCGGCTGGGGGCCGTCGGCCTGGCTGTGCCGCAGCTGCGTGAGCAGCATCCGCACGTCCGAGAGGGCGGCGCGGGCGGTGGCCGAGATCGTCCCCAGCGCGGCCGTCGCGGCGTTCGGGTCGGCGGCCGCGGCATACCGGGCACCGTCGGCCTGGGCGATGACGACGGCGAGGGAGTGCGCGACGACGTCGTGCATGTCACGGGCGATGCGGGTGCGTTCGGCCTCGGTCGCGGCGGCGGTCTCGGCGCGCTCCTGCGCGCGCCGCGTCTCGCGGGCACGCACGCCGGTCCGGACGAGTGCGCCGATCGTCCAGGCCAGGCCGAGGCCGAACAGCGCGGCGATGAGCACCGCGAAGGCCGTCGTGACGGAGGACAGGCTGAACCCGCCGCCGCCGAAGACCGGGAGGAAGACGTACAGCGTGATGACGGCCGCGCCGACGATGACCGACGCGAAGCCCGCCCAGAACACCCGCCGGGACCCGTAGGCCGCCGTGACGTAGAGGACGGCGAAGATCGCGAGGTCGACGTAGCCCGGCGTGCGGCCGAAGGCCATCTGAATCACGGCACCCGCCCACGCGATGCCGAGCGCCAGTCCGGGCGACAGCCGGCGCACCGCGAGCGCCCCGGACATGGCGACGACGACCAGGGTCGTCCCGAGTCCGTTGAACGAGAGGGACGGGTCGACGCGCAGCTCGATGGGCAGCGCGACGACGGCGAACAGGCCCGCGAGGACGAGGTCGACGACGAGCTGGTATCTGCGGATCGGGCGGAGCACGCCTCGACGCTACGCGAGCGCCGGGCCCGCCGGCATCCGCCGGGAGATGTATCCCGGACCCGTGTGCGCGCTCAGCGGGTGAGGGCCGGCTCGATGGGGCGGTTCTCGAAGAAGGTCTGCAGCACGACGGTCGTGCGGGTGCTCACGGATGCCGCCTGGCGGATGTCGCGGATCAGGACCTCGAGGTCCCGCGGGGCGGCCACCCGCACGAACAGCATGTAGCTGGCGGCGCCGGCGATCGAGTGGCACGCCTCGATGGCGTCGAGGTGCTCGAGCATCTCCGGCGCGTTGTCGGGCTGGGCAGGGTCGAGGGGCGTGATCTCGATGAAGGCGGCGAGCGGGCGGCCCACGGCGTCCGGGTCGACGACGGCGCGGTAGCCGCGGATGGCGCCCCGCGCCTCCAGGCGGCGCAGTCGGGTCTGCACGGCGGAGACCGACAGCCCCACGGCGGCCGAGAGATGCGCGAGCGTCGCCCGCCCGTCGCGCGAGACCTCCCGCACGATCTGGACGTCGATCTCGTCGTCGAGGTGCCCCGTCTCGGCGTGGGGCTGGTGCGGGGTGCTCACCGGGCCAGGTTACCGGAAATCTTCCTGTCTGCGGATTTCTCCGGCGGAAGAAGTCCCGTAGAATCTCGGGAACCGCGAGCGACGAACGGAGGACTCATGACCATCAGCCACGCCCCCGCAACGGAGCAGGCCGTCATCGGCGAGCCCGAGGTCGTCGAGGACGCCCGTTCCCTCGCCGGCCACCCCGCGTGGCTGTCGCTGAAGTCCGCCGCCACCGCGCTGCAGGCCCTGCAGGCGCAGGACGGCTCGGTCGCCGACCCCGTCGATCGTCCCGCCGCGCGGCGGCTCGTCGCCGACATCACCGGCGCGATCGACGAACTCGCCCCGCACGTCCCGCACGACGCCGCCTATCTCGCCGCGTCGGTGCGCGACTTCGACCGCTGGGCGGAGGACGATTTCGGTGTGCCCGACTTCCTCGACTCCCTCTCGGCGTTCCAGCCGCAGGAGCACCGCATCGACGGCCTGCCGCATCTCGTCGTGTTCCCGATGTACACGCAGAACGGGTCGCGGAACCGGTTCGTGGAGGCGGTGCTCGTCGAGGTCATCTGGCCGGAGTTCATCGCCCAGCTCGAGACGGAGTACACGAACCGCCTGTTCGTCTCGCTGCGGCTCTTCGACTTCACGCCGGGGTACGACACCAACTCGGCCGTGCTCTTCCCGGAGACGGTCGCGATGCGCGAGATCCCGACGTTCACGTGGGGGGCGATCTTCCAGGACCGCGAGGCCGCCCGCTACCGCCGCGTCGTGCGCGCGGCATCCGGGATCACGAAGCTCGACCTGCCGGCCGGCGCCGCGCGGATGCTGGAGGATCAGACGCTCGCGGAGAAGACGTTCGTGATGTGGGACCTCATCCACGACCGCACGCACATGCGCGGCGACCTGCCGTTCGACCCGTTCATGATCAAGCAGCGGATGCCGTACTTCCTGTACTCGCTGGAGGAGCTGCGCTGCGATCTGACGGCGTTCCGGGAGTGCGTCGCGATCGAGCAGCGCCTCGCCGCGCGCGAGGACCCGACGGCGACCGAGCGCGAGATGCTCGAGCACGCGGGTCTCGTGCAGTACGCCGTGATCTTCGACCGGATCTTCCGCTTCGCCATCACGGGCGCACGCGTGCGCAACTACGACGCCGTCGGCGGTCAGCTGCTGTTCGCCTGGCTGCACCGGCGCGGCGTGCTGCACTGGACCGACACGGCGCTCGCGTTCGACTGGGACGAGGTCCCGGCCGCCGTCGTCGCACTCGCCGACGAGATCGATGCCCTCTACTGGGAGTCGATCGACCGGCCGAAGGTCGCGCACTGGCTCGCGGCGTACGACCTCGTCCGCGCCACCCTCACCCCGCACCCCGCCTCGGCGTGGGCGCGCGGCCTCCCGGATGAGGTGCTCACGGGAGCTCCGAAGGGGTACACCGACGCAGTGCTGGACGACGAGTTCCCGCTGTCGATGTTCTTCGAGGCGCTGGAGAAGAAGATGCGGCCGATCATCGAATCGACCGCGGGCATCCGGGGAACGGATGCCTGACTCCCCCCGCGGTGTCGCGGGGCGGACCGTGCTGGTGGCGGGGGCCACGAGCACGAGCGGAGCGGCCGCATGCCGCGTCCTGGCGGGGGCCGGGGCGCGGGTGATCGCGGTCGGCCGCGACCCGGAGAAGCTGGCGGCGCTCGCCCTGGGGGCGGCGAGCGCCGCCGGCGACCTCGCGCCGCCGGTGTGCGTGGAGCGGTGCGACCTCGACGACGAGGGGGAGGTCGCGGGGCTGGCGGAGCGGCTGCGGGCGGACGGCGTTCGGGCCGACGGCATCCTGCACCTGGTCGGCGGCTGGCGCGGCGGCGGGGGCCTGGCCGGCCAGAGCGACGAGGACTACCGGTTCCTCGAGCGCGGGCTCACCGCGCTCCGCCACGTCACACGCGCCTTCGACGCCGACCTGCGGGCCTCGGATGCGGCACGCCTCGCGATCGTCTCGTCCACCGCCGTGGCGCGTCCCCTCGCGGGCGGCGCCAACTACGCCGCGGTCAAGGCCGCCTCCGAGGCGTGGACGCGGGCCGTCGCGCAGGGGTTCGCCAAGGCCGCACGCGACGAGCAGGCTCCCCTGCGGGCGGCCGCCGTCGTCTTCCGCGCGAAGGCGCTCGCCGGTCTCGAGGACGACCTCGCCGAACGCTTCGCCGCGCTGTGGGACGCGGATGCCGCGAGCGTCAACGACACGATCCGCACGCTCGGTCAGGACTGACCGCCACCACCGCCGCCGGCGACGCCGCCCATCGTTTCGCGGGACGACGCCGGCGGGCCGGTCTCCCCGCCGGCCGGCGCGGATCCCGGGCGCCTCGGCGTACTCGGCCGAGAGCACGCGGTACGACTTCGTGAGGAACGCCAGCACGCCGAAGACGATCATGATCAGGCCGGCGAAGAGGAACACGAGGGCGATGCCGCGGGCTTCGCCCTCGCCGAGGAGCCAGCCCCAGGCGTCGGCCCCCGCGTCGCTGCGCATGTACGGGATGACCCAGAACTGCGCGATCGGCGCGATCAGGAACGACGTGATGGGCGCCGCGGAGACCTCCAGCGCGGTCGCCGCGCCGAACACCCGGCCCTGCTTCTCGAACGGCACGACCTTCTGGATGACGGTCTGCTCGGCGGCCTCGGCTGCCGGCACGAGCGCCATGTACATCCAGATCCCGACCGCGTAGAGCCAACCCCATTCGCGGATCGTGAAGAGCGCGCCCAGGGCGCCCATGGCGATGACGACGACGAGGAGGGTGCGGATGGGGTTCCGGCCGAGGCCCTTGGCGGCGATGATGCCGCCGCCGACGAGGAAGCCGGTCGATCCGATGGCGAGGACGACGCCCCACCACTCGACGGGGAACAGCGTCAGCCCGTACGGGTCCATGAGCGCCATGTAGACGCCGCCGATGAGGTTGTTGAACGTGGAGAAGATGATGAGGGCGAACAGTCCCGGCACGGCGCGGATCGCGAGGGCGGCCCCGCGCACGTCGACGGCCTTCGCCGTCCCGTCCCGCTCCGGCTGGTCCTCGGGGACGCGGATCGTGAGCAGGTGCAGCAGCGCCAGCGCCGTCATGACGATGGCGATGACGAGCGTCCACCCCATGCCGAGGAGCCCGATCGACAAGCCGGAGAAGACGCTCGTCACGAGGAACGCGAGACCCTGGACCGTGCCGACGAGGCCGTTCGCATTGGCATGCCGTTCGACGGGGATCAGCAGCGTCACCGTGGTCGACAGCGCGATGTTCCGGAGGTTCTCGACGACGGCACCGGCGAGGATGATGCCCGAGAACAGCCAGAACCACGGGCCGCCGAGGTCGAGCAGCGCCGACTCGGGCTGGGCGAGGTACAGGGCGCCGGCGATCAGGAACGCCGCGAGCGTCGCGAGGGCGGAGACCACCATGACCCGGTGCTTCCGGTGCCGGTCGACGAGGGTGCCGAAGACCATGCCGAAGATCGCGAGGAGGAGCATGTACGCCCCGCCGATGATGCCGGTCGCGAGGACCGACTCGGTCTCGATGTAGACCCAGAACGTCAGCGCGAACCACAGGAAGCTGGTCGTGACGTTGGCGGCGGCCGTGTTGACCAGGACGTGCAGGAACGTCCGCTCACCCCCGGGCGGGGCCAGGCGCGAGGCGCCGGCGGTCGCGTCGGCCGCGGCGGCGGGATCGATGTCGGGACGGAGATCGTCGGACATACCGCGAGGGTACGCGCCGGCACCGACATCGGCGGGGGGGATCGGCGAGGGGGCGGGCCCCGAGAACTAGGCTGGATGCTCGTGAGCACCCTCCACGACACCGCCGTCCGCGGCTTCGCCTCCGACAACTACTCCGGCGTGCACCCCGAGATCCTCGCCGCGATCGGCGCCGCGAACGACGGACACCAGATCGCCTACGGCGAGGACGCGTACACCGCCCGGCTGCAGGAGGTCTTCGCGCAGCACTTCGGCGAGGGCGTCCAGGCGTTCCCGGTCTTCAACGGCACCGGCGCCAACGTGACGGGTCTGCAGTCGATGCTCCCCCGGTGGGGCGCCGTGGTCGCGGCATCCACCGCCCACATCAACGTGGACGAGGGCGGCGCTCCGGAGCGCGTGGCCGGCATCAAGATCCTGAACGTCCCCACCGACGACGGGAAGCTCACCCCCGAGCTCATCGACCGCGAGGCCTGGGGCTGGGGCGACGAGCACCGCGCGCAGCCGCTCGTCGTGTCGATCACGCAGTCCACCGAGCTCGGCACCCTCTACACGCCGGACGAGATCCGCGCGATCGCCGACCACGCCCACGGCCTCGGGATGCGCGTCCATCTGGACGGCGCCCGCATCTCCAACGCCGCCGCCGCCCTCGACCTCCCGCTGCGGGCCTTCACGCGCGACGTCGGCGTCGACGTGCTGAGCTTCGGCGGCACGAAGAACGGCGCGCTCGGCGCCGAGGCGGTCGTCGTGCTCGAGCCGGCGGCATCCGAAGGCCTGATCTTCCTGCGGAAGCTCAACATGCAGCTGTCCTCCAAGATGCGCTTCGTCTCGGCGCAGCTCATCGCGCTGCTGGAGGGCGACCTGTACCTGCGCAACGCCCGGCACTCCAACGCGATGGCGGCCCGCCTGCGCGCCGAGGTGGAGGCCGGCATCGCGGACGGCTCGATCCGCGGCGTCGCTTTCACGCAGCCGACGCAGTCCAACGGCGTCTTCGCGACGCTGCCCGACGGGGTGGCCGACGCCCTGCGCGAGAGCTTCCGCTTCTACGACTGGGATGCCGCGCGCAACGAGGTGCGCTGGATGTGCTCGTTCGACACGCACGCCGACGACGTGGACGCGTTCGTCGCGGAGCTGTCGCGCCTCACGACCGCCTGACCGCGCCCTCCGCCGGACACCGCGACGCTCCGCCAAATCTATTCACTGGAATAGATATCTCTTCTTCCTCGTTGTCGTCTGTGATCGCCGACCCCGGGTCGGACCATCGACAGAGAGGAAGATCATGACTCGTTACGAAGGCCGCGTCGCACTCATCACCGGAGGCGCGAGCGGAATCGGCAAGGAGACCGCGAAGCGCATCGCCGCCGAGGGCGGGACGGTCGTGATCGCCGACCTGCAGGATGACGCCGGCGCTGCCGTCGTCACCGAGATCCAGTCCCACGGCGGGTCGGCGTCCTTCGTCCACCTCGACGTCACGAGCGAAGACGGCTGGGCCTCCGCGGTGGCCACGGTCCTCGATCGGCACGGGCGCCTGGACGTCCTCGTCAACAACGCCGGCATCGGCGACACCGAGCCGCTCGAAGTCACCACCTCGCAGACGTGGGACAAGGTCGTCGCCGTCACGCAGACGAGCGTCTTCCTCGGGATGAAGGCCGCCGCCGCCGCGCTGAAGGCCAGCGGGAACGGCGCGGTCGTCAACATCAGCTCGATGTACGGCATCGTCGGCTCGGGCGTGAGCCCCGCGTATCACGCCGCGAAGGGCGCCGTGCGACTGCTCACCAAGACCACCGCGCTCGGCTGGGCGAAGGAGGGCGTCCGCGTCAACTCCGTGCACCCCGGATTCATCGACACGCCCATCCTCGGCGAGACCGACCGCGACGCGCTCATCGCCGGCACCCCGATGGGGCGCCTCGGACGCCCCGAGGAGATCGCCGCCCTCATCGCGTTCGTCGCCAGCGACGATGCCAGCTTCGCGACGGGCGCGGAGTTCGTCGCCGACGGCGGATACACCGCCGGCTGATCGACGTCATCCGCGGCGCCGGGTCCCTCGCGGGCTCGGCGCCGCGTCATGACCGGCGTCAGACCGGCGTCGGCTCGCCCTCGGCGTCCGCGGTGCCCGCTGCGGCGTCGCCGTCCCGGCCGGACTCCCCCTGGATCTCCGCGACCGTGTCGGCGAGTTCGACGGCAACCGCCTCCTCGACGGAGACGACCGCCTCGATCGCGGCGGCGTCCTCCGCGGACAGCGCCTCGGCGCCGCCGAGGACGTCGGTGCGCATGAGCTCCCTGACCTCGGCCATGAAGCTCGTCAGCTGATGCTGCTGCCAGCGCAGCGCACGCGTGCGGTCCTCCGCATCCCGGAGCACAGCCTGCGAGTGGTTCGTGACGGTGTCGATGATCTTCTGCGACTTCACCCGCGCGCGCTCGAGCGTCTCCCGGGCGCGCGCCGCGGCATCCGCTTCGATCTGCTGGGCCTGCGCCCGCATCAGCCGCTCGAAGTCGTCGGCCTTCCCTGCGACGCGCTGTGCGTGCTCGAGCGAGGCGGCGACCTGGTCGTTTGCGTCCTGCGTGATGCGCTCGGCGTGCGCGACCGCCTGGTTGTGCAGGACGAGGAACTCCTGCTGCGCGTCGTCCTGCCGGCGGGTGAGCGACTCCTCGAACTCGAGGGCGCGCACGCGCAGCTGCCGGACGGCCTCCTCGGCTTCGGCCCGCGTGCGCTCGGCCTCGCGCGCCGTCATCGACCGCAGCGCCGCCGCGCCCTTCTCGGCCTCGGTGCGGATCGCCGCCGCCTCCCGCTCCGCCTGGGCGACCTTCTCGGCCGCGTGCGTCCGCTCGCGCTCGAGCTGCGCCTCATGCGCGGTCAGCTCGGTGTCGATGCGCAGCCGCGCCTGCTGGGCGTCGTGCTCCGCGCGGGCGACGATCGCCTCGGCGTCGGCCTGCGCCTCCGCGCGGCGGGCCAGGATCTCCTCGTGCGCGGCGCCCAGCAGGCGCTCGGCCTGGACCGTCGCGTTCCGGATCAGCACGCCGGCCTGCTCCTCGGCGACGTGGAGCACCTCTTCGAACCGCTGCCGCGCGACCGACTCGCCGCCGGTGGCGAGCAGCTCGTCGCTGAGCGTCTGCACCCGGTCCTCCGCGGTGGCCGCCTGGGCCGTGAGCAGTGCGACCTGCTCCTCGAGCTCCTCGATCCGCCGCGCCCCCGCGCCGGCCGTGAGGGTCACCCGGTGGTGCGCGTCCTTCAGGCGTGCGACCTCGTCGGCCTGCGCCGCCTGCCGCCGCGTGAGGTCGGCGATCGCGGCATCCACCTCGTCCTTGTCGTAGCCGCGGAAGCCGGTCGTGAACGAGGCGGCGGAGCCGGCGCCGAGCAGCTGATCGAACGCGGAGGGGTCGTCGGTGGGGGTCTGGTCGCTCACGGGTCTCCGATGTGTCGCGCGGTCGCAGGCAGCATCGCGGCATCGGACGGACCGGGTGCGTCGCGGGGGGAGGAGCGACCGGGGAAGGCCGGTGCGGGTGTCACCGGTGAATCGAGAATAGTGCTCGCGGGGGCCGGCGCACGACCCCCGACACGCCCGCCGGCGCCCCGCGCCCGGACGGGGGCGGAGGCCGCCGTGCGGACGCGGCTCAGCGCAGGGCGCCGACCGAGGCGAGGGCCAGGCGGACGAGGGTCGAGCGGCCACCCTCCATCTCGGCGGCGAGGGCGTCCGAGCAGGCTTCCTCCGGCGTCATCCAGGTGACCTCGAGGGCGTCCTGCCGGGGCTCGCACGTACCCGTGACGGGGACCACGAACGCGAGCGAGACGGCGTGCTGCCGGTCGTCGTGGAAGGCGCTCACGCCGGGGATCGGGAAGTACTCCGCGACGGTGAAGGGCACCGGCTGGGGCGGGAGGAGCGGGAAGGCCATCGGCCCCAGGTCGTTCTCGAGGTGGCGGAACAGGGCGTCGCGCACCGGCTCGCCGTAGCGGACGCGGCCGCTGACGATCGACCGGGTGATCTCCCCGACGGGGGTCGCGCGCAGCAGGATGCCGACCTCGGTCACCGCCCCCATCCCATCGGTGCGGACCGGGACGGCCTCCACGTAGAGCATGGGCAGGCGGCGGCGCGCCTCGGCGAGTTCGATGTCGGAGAGCCACGCGGGGTTCCGCGCCGCGCCCCGGCCGCCCGAGCCGAACGACCCTTCGCCGCCGGGGTGCCCGGGACGGTCGAACGTCGAGTCGAGTCCGCGCAGCGGGTCACGCGGCTCGCCGTCGTCGTCGCGCTCGTTCGGATCGGGATCGGGGGTGCGGACGGCCATGCCTCATGTATACCCCGAACCCCGTCGGGGCGGCGGCGCCGTCGGACCTCCCTGCGAAGATGGATGCCATGGTCTCCCCCTCCGCGCTGGATCCCACGGCGGTGCTGTGGTCTGCCGAGCCCGCCGAGCGGGAGGGCCGGCCCCTGCTCGTGCTGCTGCACGGCTACGGCTCGGACGAACGCGACCTGTTCGGCCTCGTGCCGTACCTGCCGGACCGGTTCGTCGTCGCGGCCGTACGGGCACCGCTGCCGCCGCCGTTCCCCCTGCCCGGGTACTCCTGGTATCCGATCGACGGGCTCGACGGGCGCGACCCCACCCAGGTCACGATCGCCGCCGAGGTGCTGCTGGGCTGGCTGGACGGCGTCGCCGAGGGTCGTCCGGTGGGCCTGCTCGGGTTCTCCCAGGGCGCCGCGGTCGCGCTGCAGGCGCTGCGGCTGCGACCCCGGGGCATCGCCTTCGCCGTGAACCTCTCCGGGTATGTCACGCCCGGAGCGCTCGACACGGATGCCGAGCTCGCCGAGGTGCGCCCGCCGGTGTTCTGGGGGCGCGGCTCGCACGATGAGACGATCCCGCTCGCGCTCGTCGAGCACACCGTGGACTGGCTGCCCGGGCGGGTGGACCTGAGCGGCCGCGTGTACCCCGGCCTGACGCACAGCGTCTCGGAGGACGAGCTGCGCGACGTGCGGGTGTTCCTCGACAAGCAGCTCGAGCGCATCGAGAGCTGACCGGCCCGCCCTTGACAGCGGATGCCGGGTGGCATAGCGTTTCCGAGTTCTCGTCCCGAGTGTGAGGAAGACCGTTGAAGGGTATCGACGCCACCGCGCTGTGAATCCGCGCTGAGCCGTCCCCTCCTCCGAGGTCCCGATGTGTTCGCGCCCCATCCGCGCTGACACGTCGACCCGCCGTCCACCTCCCGGGATCCCCGGCCCTTCGGCATCCCCGTGTCAGTGCACCCACCGACACGGAGACACCATGCCCACCACCCTCACCTCCGCGGTCACGCTCGACCGCCTCACCTTCACCTGGCCGGACGGCACCGTCGCCCTGCGCGGGCTGTCCGGCGCGTTCGGCGCGGGACGCACGGGCCTCGTCGGCCGGAACGGCTCCGGCAAGACGACGCTGCTGAAGCTCATCGCGGGAGCGCTCGAGCCGACCGGCGGAACGCTCGCCCGCGTCGGCGCCGTCGATCTGCTGCCGCAGCAGCTCACCCTCGACGTCGGTCTGCGGGTCGCCGAGGCGCTCGGGGTCGCGCGGGCGCTCGACGCGGTGCGGGCCATCGAATCGGGGGACGTCGACCCGCGCCACTTCGACGCGGTCGGCGACGACTGGGATGTCGAGGCGCGCGCGACCGCCGCCCTCGCCGAGGCGGGCCTGCCCGCCGACGCGCTCGATCGCCGGATCGGCGAGCTCTCCGGCGGTGAGGGCGTGCTCGCGGCCCTCGTCGGCGTCCGACTGCGGGCGGCGCCGATCGCCCTCCTCGACGAACCCACGAACAACCTCGACCGCGACGCGCGGCGGCGCGTGCACGACCTCGTCCGCGCGTGGCGGGGCACCCTCATCGTGGTGAGCCACGACACGGCGCTGCTCGACCTCATGGACGACACGGCGGAGCTGTACGACAACGAGCTCTCGGTCTTCGGCGGCCCGTACACGGCATGGCGCGCATGGCTCGACGCGGAGCAGGCCGCGGCGCGGCAGGCCGAGGCGGCGGCCGCGCAGCTCGTGCGGCGCGAGAAGCGCGACCGCATCCATCAGGAGTCGGTGCTCGCCACCCGCGCGGCGATGGGTCACAAGGCCCAGGTGGAGAAGCGGGTGCCGGGGATCGTCGCGAGCGCCCGCAAGCGCGCAGCGCAGGTCTCCGCGGGGCGGCTGCGGGTCGAGGCGTCCGGGAAGGAGGCCGCGGCCCGGGCGGCGCACGACGCGGCGGAACGGCGCGTCCGCGACGACGACGCGGTCCGCATCGACCTCCCGGACCCGGCGGTCTCGGCGGGCCGGCGCATCGCGACCCTGCGCGACGCGTCACGGTCGTGGATCGTGCAGGGGCCGGAGCGCGTCGCCCTCATCGGACCCAACGGCGCCGGGAAGACGACGCTGCTCGAGCGGCTCGTCGCCTCGGCGGGTCCCGCGGCGGGCGGGGAGGCGGGTCACAACTCCGCCTCAGCACCCGCGGACGCACCGGACGAGGCCGCACGGACCCCGTCCAGGCGGAGTCATGACACACCCGGCCCGTCGGCCGAGGCGCACACCGACCGGATCGGCTACCTGTCGCAGCGGGTCGACGGGCTGGATGACGCGGCCTCCGTGCTCGAGAACGTGCGCACGGCCGCGCCGGGCGTCGGCGACGTCGAGCTGCGGAACCGGCTCGCGCGCTTCCTCATCCGCGGTGACGCCGCGCTCCGGCCGGTGGCGGCGCTCTCCGGCGGCGAACGGTTCCGCGTGGCCCTCGCCCGGCTGCTGCTGGCGGACCCGGCGCCGCAGCTGCTCATCCTCGACGAGCCGACCAACAACCTCGACCTCGACACGGTCGACCAGCTGATCGGCGCGCTGGCGGCCTACCGCGGCGCGGTGCTCGTGGTGAGCCACGACGACGCGTTCCTGCGCCGTCTCGGCGTGGACCGGACGCTGGAGCTGCGGGCGGGGTCGCTGACGGAGGTGAGCCTCGGGTGAGCGGGCCGGGTCAGGCGTAGGGGACGGCCGCGACGACGGTGACGGCGAGCGTCGCGCCGTTCGGCGCCTCGAACGTCACGCTGTCGCCGACCGAGCGGCCGGTGATGGCCGCGCCGAGCGGCGAGGTCGGCGAGTACACGTCGACGTCGAGGCCGGCGTCCTGCCGGACGAGGTCGCGGCTGCCGAGCAGGAACGTCTCCGTGGAGCCGTCGCGCTCGAAGCGGACCGTCACGGTCATGCCGGGCTCGACGAGGCCGTCGTCGGGCTTCGTGCCCACCTCGGCACGGCGGATCAGTTCCCGGACCTCCATGGCCCGGGCGCGGTCGAGGTCGCTGTCGGTGAGGGTCGCGAGCTCGGCCTCGAGCGCGGCGAGGGTCGCGGGGGTCATCCACACGGTCTCGGTCTGGTCCTGCATGGCTGCTTCTCCCTCCCGCCGGCGGTCGACGGCGAATCCCCCACCATAGCCCGGACCGCGCGCGGTCGGGCCGAAACGCACGAAACCGCCCGCCGACGCAACCCCCGCCCGTGTGTCGGCGGCCCGGGGGAAGATGGGGTCATGGCCCATGTTCTCGAGCGGTTCGGTCCCGCCACGCAGGACTGGTTCCGCTCCGCCTTCGCGCGCCCGACCGACGCGCAGACGGGGGCATGGGATGCCATCTCCGCCGGCCGCCATGCGCTCGTCGTCGCGCCGACCGGCTCGGGCAAGACGCTGTCCGCGTTCCTCTGGGCCATCGACCGCATCTTCCACGACAAGGATGCCGCGCCGGCCCCGGTCAAGAAGCAGAAGAGGAAGAAGGAGGACCGGGCGCCGCGCACGCGCGTCCTCTACATCTCGCCGCTGAAGGCCCTCGGCGTCGACGTCGAGCGGAACCTGCGCTCCCCGCTCGTCGGGATCGGGCAGTCCGCGCGGCGGCTGGGCATCGCCGTCCCCGAGGTCACGGTCGGCGTGCGCTCGGGCGACACGACGTCCGCGGATCGCCGGAAGCTCGTCGCCGACCCGCCCGACATCCTCATCACTACCCCCGAGTCGCTGTACCTCATGCTCACCTCGCAGGCCGCCGAGACGCTCCGCGGCATCCACACCGTCATCGTCGACGAGGTGCACGCCGTCGCCGCCACCAAGCGGGGCGCCCACCTGGCGGTCAGTCTCGAGCGGCTCGACGACCTGCTCGAACGGCCCGCGCAGCGCATCGGGCTGTCCGCGACGGTCCGGCCGATCGACGAGGTCGCCCGCTTCCTCGGCGGCGCCGCCCCCGTCGAGATCGTCGCGCCGCGCGCCACGAAGGCGTTCGACCTGTCCGTCGTGGTGCCGATCGACGACATGCTCAACCCTCCGCCGCCGCCCGGTGCCGAATCGACGCCCCCGGCGACGGACGACGATGGCGACGGGGACGGCGACGGCTGGTACACCCCGCCGCAGGCGACCGAGATCACCGGCTCGGTGTGGCCGCACGTCGAGGAGGCCATCGTCGACCGCATCCTCGCGCACCGTTCGACGATCGTGTTCTCCAACTCCCGCCGCCTCGCCGAGCGGCTCACCGGCCGCCTCAACGAGATCTATGCGGAGCGGCTCGGCCTCGACCTGCCCGGTCCGGCGACACCCGCGGCCATGCGGGCCCACGCAGCGGAGGCCGGCGCGACCGCGGGCGCCGACCCCGTCCTCGCGAAGGCGCACCACGGCTCGGTCTCGAAGGAGCAGCGCGCGATCGTCGAGGACGAGCTGAAATCCGGCGTGCTCCGCTGCGTCGTCGCGACCAGCAGCCTCGAGCTCGGCATCGACATGGGCGCCGTCGACCTCGTCATCCAGGTCGAGGCGCCGCCGTCGGCGGCCTCCGGGCTGCAGCGCGTCGGCCGCGCCGGCCACCAGGTCGGCGAGGTCAGCCGCGCCGCCCTCTTCCCGAAGCACCGTGGCGATGTGCTGCACACCGCCGTCGTGACCGAGCGGATGCTGTCCGGCCAGATCGAGGCGATCTCCGTCCCGCAGAACCCGCTCGACATCCTCGCCCAGCAGACCGTGGCGGCGTGCGCGACCGGGTCGGTCGACGTGGAGGGCTGGTACGAGACCGTCAAGCGCTCGGCGCCGTTCCGTTCCCTCCCCCGCTCCGCGTACGAGGCGACCCTCGACCTGCTCGCCGGGCGCTTCCCGTCCGACGAGTTCGCGGAACTCCGGCCCCGCGTCATCTGGGACCGCGACCAGGGCACCCTCACCGGCCGCCCCGGCGCGCAGCGGATCGCCGTCACGAGCGGCGGCACGATCCCCGACCGCGGCCTCTTCGGCGTCTTCGTCGCCGGCGAGACGCGCAACGCCCGCGTCGGCGAGCTCGACGAGGAGATGGTCTACGAGTCCCGCGTGAACGATGTGTTCACGCTCGGGACGACGAGCTGGCGGATCGTGGAGATCACGCACGACCGGGTCAACGTCCTCCCGGCGTTCGGGCAGCCCGGGAAGCTCCCGTTCTGGCACGGCGACGGCCTCGGCCGTCCCGCGGAACTCGGCGAGGCGCTCGGCAAGTTCTCCCGCGAGGTCTCCGCCGCGACCCCGGAGAAGGCGACGGCGCGACTGCGCGACTCCGGACTCGACGACAACGCGATCGGGAACCTGCTGGCCTACCTCGCGGAGCAGCGCGAGGCCACCGGGAGCCTCCCGACGGACAAGACACTCACCGTCGAGCGGTCCCGCGACGAGGTCGGCGACTGGCGCGTCATCCTGCATTCCCCGTACGGCATGCACGTGCACGCGCCGTGGGCGCTCGCGGTGAACGCGCGCATCCGCGAGCGTCTGGGCGTCGAGGGGTCGGCGGTCGCGAGCGACGACGGCATCATCGCGCGGGTGCCGGATGCCGAGACCGAGCCGCCCGGCGCCGAGCTCTTCGTCTTCGAACCCGACGAGCTGGAGCAGATCGTCACCGACGAGGTGGGCGGGTCCGCGCTCTTCGCCTCGCGGTTCCGGGAGTGCGCCGCCCGCGCCCTCCTCCTGCCCCGGCTGAACCCGAACCGGCGGTCGCCGCTGTGGCAGCAGCGGCAGCGGTCGGCGCAGCTGCTCGAAGTGGCCAAGAAGCACCCCACGTTCCCGATCATCCTGGAGACCCTGCGCGAAGTGCTGCAGGACGTCTACGACCTCCCGGCCCTGCTCCGCATCGCCCGCTCGATCGGCGACCGCCGTATCCGGCTGGTGGAGACGACGACCAGCCAGCCCTCCCCGTTCGCCCGCGACCTGCTGTTCGGCTACGTCGGCGCGTTCATGTACGAGGGAGATTCGCCCCTCGCCGAGCGCCGCGCCGCCGCTCTGTCGGTCGACCCGGCCCTGCTGAGCGAACTCCTCGGCAAGGTGGAGATGCGGGAACTCCTCGACCCCGGCATCATCGCGCAGTTCGAGCGGGAGGTGCAGCGCCTCGACCCCTCGCGGCGCGTGCGCGGGCTCGAGGGCGTGGCCGACCTGCTCCGCCTCCTCGGGCCCCTCGACGCCGCGGAGGTGGCGGCGCGCCTCGAGCCCGACACGACGGCCGTGGACGATCCCGGCGGCGAGCCGGCGGCACGCGCCGCCGACGCCGCGCCGGTCGGGACCGCGCAGGCTCTTCTGGACGACCTCGTCGAAGCCCGCCGCGCCATCCGCGTCACGATCGCCGGCGCCGCCCGCGTCGCGGGCATCGAGGACGCCGGTCGCCTGCGCGACGCGCTCGGCGCGGCGCTGCCGGTCGGCATCCCGACGGCGTTCCTGGAGCCCGTCGTCGACCCGCTCAGCGACCTCGTCGCCCGGCACGCCCGCACGCACGGGCCGTTCCGCACCGCCGACGTCGCCGAACGTCTCGGCATCGGCGCCGCCGTCGCCCGCCAGGCGCTGCAGCGTCTCGAGTCGCAGGGGCGGATCGCGAGCGGGTTCTTCCTGCCCGAGCGGTCGGATGCCGGTGGCTCCGACGACCTCGAGTGGTGCGACAGCGAGGTGCTCCGGCGGCTGCGGCTGCGCTCCCTCGCTGCGATCCGCGGCGCCGTGGAGCCGGTCTCCCCGGAGGCGTTCGCGCGCTTCCTGCCGGTCTGGCAGCACCTCGCCCGGCCTCTCGACGGGGTGGACGGGGTCCTCGCGACCATCGAGCAGCTGGCCGGGGTGCCGCTGCCGGCGAGCGCGTGGGAGTCGCTCGTGCTGCCCTCGCGGGTCACCGGGTACACGCCGGCCATGCTCGACGAGCTGACCGCGACCGGCGAGGTGCTGTGGTCCGGGCACGGGTCGCTCCCCGGGCGGGACGGCTGGATCGCGCTGCACCCGGCCGACACCGCCGCCCTGACCCTCGCCCCACCGGAGGAGGAGCCGACCCCGTTCGAGCAGCGGATCCTCGACGCCCTCGCGGCGGGCGGCGCGTACTTCGCGGCGCAGCTCGTCCCCATGATCGGCGCGGAGAACGAGCAGTCCGTCGTCGAGGCGCTGTGGAACCTCACGTGGGGCGGCCGGGTCACGAACGACACCTTCGCGCCGGTCCGGTCGCTGCTCGGCGGGGGCTCGCAGGCGCACCGCGTCGCACGCCGCACGCCGCGCAGCCGCATGTTCCGGGGGACGCCGCTGGCGGCCGCACCCCGCACCGCGCCGCAGCGTCCGCAGCTCGTCGGCGGCCGCTGGTCGCTGCTGCCGGCCGCCGAACCCGATCTGGCGCTGCGTGCGGCCGCGGCCGCGAGCCTCCTCCTCGAGCGGTACGGCGTCGTCACGCGCGGCTCCGTGCAGGCCGAGGGCCTCCCGGGCGGGTTCGCGCAGGCGTACCGCGTGCTCGCCGGTTTCGAGGATGCCGGGCACTGCCGCCGCGGATACTTCATCGAGAAGCTGGGCGCCGCGCAGTTCGCGACCTCGGCCACCGTCGACCGGCTGCGCGAGTTCGCGGCCGTCGCCGATCCCGCGCCGCTCCTCGCACGCACGCTCGCGGCGACCGACCCCGCCAACCCGTACGGCGCCGCGCTGCCGTGGCCCGCGCTGGACGGCGTCGCGCACCGCCCCGGGCGCAAGGCGGGCGGCCTCGTGGTGCTCGTCGACGGCGCCCTCGTGCTGTACCTCGAACGCGGGGGCCGCTCGGCGCTGGCGTTCACCGACGAGGAGGACGTGCTGACCGCCGCGACCCGCAGCCTCGTCGAGACCGCCCGCGCCCGGCGCCTGGACACCCTCACGATCGAGCAGGTCGGCGGCGCGTTCGTCTACGGCACGCCCGCGGGCCGCGCCCTGCGGGATGCCGGGTTCGTCGAGTCGGCGCGCGGGCTCACGCTGCGACGCGTGACGGCGGGCGCCCGCGCCGCCGCGGCGGGCCATGCCTGAGGGCGACACCGTCTTCCGGACGGCCCGGAACCTGCACGACGCGCTCGCCGGCGGCGAGGTGACGCGCTTCGACATCCGCGTCCCCGGCAGCGCGACGGCCGACCTCACCGGCGAGCGCGTCCACGAGGTCGTGCCGCGCGGCAAGCACCTCCTCATCCGCGTCGGCGCGCACACGCTGCACTCGCACCTGAAGATGGAGGGCGAATGGCACGTGTACCGGCCCGGGGGACGCTGGCGGAAGCCCGCCTTCCAGGCGCGCGCGATCGTCGGCACGGCCCGCGCCGAGGCGGTCGGCTTCGAGCTCGCGATGGTGGAGGTGCTGCCCACCGCCGACGAGGACCGCATCGTCGGCCACCTCGGCCCCGACCCGCTGAGCCCTGACTGGGACGCCGCCGAGGCGGCACGGCGGCTCCGCACCGATGACCGCGCCGTGCACGTCGCGCTCCTGGATCAGCGCAACGTCGCCGGGTTCGGCAACGTCTACGCGAACGAGCTGCTGTTCGTCCGCGGCATCCTGCCCACCACGCCCGCGTCGCAGGTGGACGCGGCGGGCCTCCTGGAGACCGGCGCGCGCATGATCCTCCTCAACCGCGACCGCAGCGGCCGCACCTTCACCGGCGACAACCGGCCCGGCCAGCGGATGTGGGTGTACCGGCGCGAGGGGAAGCCGTGCCGGCGGTGCGGGACGCTCATCCGCGCCGCGCAGCTGGGCGCGAGCGCGACCAGCGAGCGCAACGTGTTCTGGTGCCCGTCCTGCCAGCGCTGACCCCGGCCGCGCGGCCGGCGCGCCGATTCGGCGCGGGGCGCGAGGCGATCCGCAGGATCCGATGTGACTCCTGGGGCGGATGAGTGGTCACTGGCCCCACCAGTCACACCCGATCCTGCCGTTCGCACGGCACCCGCCGCGGCGACCCCCGGTTCAGCGGCCGATGTAGCGGCCCGGGCGGTGGTTGAGCGCCAGGACGAGGTTCAGCAGTACCGCCCCGGCCGCGCTCATGAGCACGTTCGGCCACGGCACGACGAGCAGTGCGATCAGGATCACGAGGACGTCGAACAGCATGAGGGTCCATCCGGCACGCACGCCCGTGCGCTCCTGGATGAGGAGGCCGACGACGTGGATGCCGCCGACGCTGCCGCCGTGGCGGAACAGGATCAGCATCCCGATGCCGGCCAGCAGATTCCCGGCGAGCGTGCCGTACAGCGGCTGCAGCCGCTCGATCGCGAAGAAGGTCTCGTGGACGAGCGCGAACCCGGACACCAGCGCGATGCAGATGACGGTGCGGATCGTGAAGTCCCACCCCTTCTTGACCACCGCGAGCACCGCGAACGGGATGTTGATGACGGCGAAGAGCACCCAGAACGGCCACGGTGTCGCATAGCCGAGGAGCAGCGACAGCCCCGCGGTGCCGCCGGTGACGGCCTCCGAGGCGTGCAGCAGGTGCAGTCCCAGGGATGCCGCGAAGGTGCCGGTGAGGATGCCGAGCACATCGTCGGCGAGCGTGTGGGGCGCGGTGGTCCCCTCGAAGACGAGGGAGGGTCCGGTCGTCGTCTCGGAACCGCCGGAAGGATCGCTCATCAGCCCATCCTGACAAATCCCTATGGACCTGCGGAACGGGGGCCCGCGGGGAATGCCCGACCCCCTGACACGGTTGTCATTCATCTAGGAGGACCAGTGGGCAAGAACTACGTCGACATCGAGAACGACCGGGGCGAGACGCTGCGATACCGCAAGCACGTCAACGGGCGGGGCTTGATCGCGAACGGCGCCAAAGTGCACCCGACCGCGCTCGTCGAACAGGGTGCGTACGTCGAGCCGGGCGTGCAGGTCGCCGCGGGCGCGCACATCGGCCGCGGGGTCTGGATCGAGCCGGATGCCGTCATCGGCCCCGAGGCGGAGATCGCGCCGCACGCGCACATCGGCCCGGGTGCCGCGATCGGCGCGCGCGCCAAGATCGGCGTCCGCGCGTACGTGGGCGCGAACGCCCGCGTGGCGGTCGGCTCCCTGATCCGCGACGACGAGAGCGTCGGCGAGAACGAGCGCGTCGCCACCGATCCGCGCGGCCTGCGCCTGGCGGCCTGACCGCCCGCAGTCCCCCGAACGACGTCACCGGCCGCCGCTAGCATCGGCGGATGGCACGGCGTCCGCACCCTCGCGCAGGCCTCTTCGGCGTGCTCGTGCTCGCCGCCGCGATCCTCGTCGCCGCGTGTGTCGCCGAGGAGCGCCGCTCCGGACCGGACGCGGCACCACCGAGCGTCCCCGTCGCGATCCAGCCGCCGCCCCGGCCCGCCGACGCCATCGCGATGACGATGGAGTACGCCTACGACGGCGACACGATCCGGGCGCGTCCCGTGGATCGGGCAACTCTCCTCGGGTCGACGGATGCCGTGCGGGTGCGGATCATCGGCATCGACGCCCCGGAGGGGACGCCGACCCTCGAGTACGGCGCGGATGGGGCGCGCGATCACCTTGCCGGCCTGCTCCCCGAAGGAGCGCGGGTGTGGGCGGCCGTCGAGGCGGAGCCGCAGGACCGGTACGGCCGCCGGCTGCTGCACCTGTGGACCGATGACGGCCGGTTCGTCGCGGGTGAGCTCGTCGCAGCGGGCCAGGCGGCGGCGCTCCGCGTCCCCCCGAACGTGACGCATGCCGCGCTCCTCTCCGCCCTCGAGGCCGACGCGGGGACGGCCGGGCGCGGGCAGTGGTCCGCGTGCCGGTGACGGGGCTCGACGCGGGGGCGGCCCGCGGCTCAGGCGAAGAGCATCAGGACGAAGCCGATGAGCGGCAGCGTGCCCTGGATCAGTGCGGGCCGCAGGTACTTCGCGCCGCTCGTGGTCAGCACGAGCGCGGCGGCGAGCATGGAGCCCAGGCCGAACAGCACGAGCGTCCGGCCCGCGACATCGGCGACCGTTCCCGCTCCGCCCGCCCAGAACAGGGCGAGCCCGATGATGACGCCGATCGCGAGGAACAGGTTGTAGAAGCCCTGGTTGTACGCGAGCGGTCGGGTCGTCTCGGCCGCCGCCTGGTCGGGCACGCCGAACCGCTTCCACACGCGCGGCTGGGTCCACTGGATGCTCTCCATCACGAAGATGTACACGTGCAGCAGAGCGGCCAGGGCCGCGACGACCGTCGCGATGAGGGGCACCATGAGCAGACGATAGCGCGGCTACGCTGAAACCCATGGCGGCAGGCGGAGGTTCTCAGCGGGGGCGCGGCCGACCGGCGCGGCCCGGCGCCGTCCGGCGGAAGTCTCCGCAGGGCGCGCCGCGGCCGGTCAAGACCCCGAAGAAGCCCGAGCCGGTCGAGGCGACATCGCTGCCCGCGGGGCCGCTCCGGCTGGGGACGATCCCCGGCGCGACCGTCGGCTCGTGGATCGACCGGTGGCAGGAGCGGATGCCGGGCATCGCGGTCGAACTCGTCCCGCTCTCCGTCGCGACGCAGCTCGACGCGCTGCGCGGCGGCGGGGCCGATGTCGCCCTGGTGCGTCTTCCCGTGGACGGGGCGGCGCTGCACGTCATCCCGCTGTACGACGAGCTGCCCGTCGTCGTCTGCGCCGCCGATTCGCACCTCACCGCCGCCGACGAGCTGACCCTCGCCGATCTCGCGGGTGAGATCCTCATCGTCCCGGAGGACGACGTGCTGGCTGTGCACGTCCCGGATGCCGTCGCTCCCGCCTTCGCGCCGCCGGAGACGACCGCGGACGCGATCGCCACGGTCGCGGCCGGCGTCGGGATCGTGATCGTGCCGATGTCGCTGGCGCGCCTGCACCACCGGAAGGACGCCGACCACCGCGTCCTGACCGACGGGCCGACCTCCACCGTCGCCCTGGCGTGGCCGCGCGATGAGGCCTCCCCGCTCGTGGACGCCTTCATCGGCATCGTGCGCGGGCGCACCGCGAACTCGTCGCGCTCCTGACCCGCCGGGCGTCGCCGGCCGGACCGGGGCGTCGCCGTCCGGCCCCGGCCGGTGGCCGGACCGGGGCCGATGGCATCCCCCAATGCCACCGGCCCCTGGACGGGCGTGAACCCCCGGACGGCCGTCCTCGGAATGACTCACCAGCGCGCCCCCAGCAGGGCGGCGATCCCCCAGAGGTGATCGGGGCGGGATCCAGCCGATCCGCCCGCACTGTCGTTCCATGCATCAAGAGCAGTCCGCACCCACCCTGATACACGCGCCGCGGAATCGGCTGCGGCGGCGAGGAGCGAGGCGATCAGAGGCCGTCGCCGTGCGCCTGGAAGGGCGCGAGGATGCCGGTGCGCGCGGTCGCGTCGGCGAGCGCGTCGGCGGGCCGACGACCCGCCGCGAGGCCTTCGTGCATGGCCGCGAGGAGTTCGCAGGCCTCGTCGTCGGCGACCACGACCGGGGCGGCGACGACGCACCGGGCGCCGGCGTGCAGCCACGACCGCGTCATCCCCACCGCCTCCTCCCCCCAGCGCACCGCCGAGCGGCCGACCTCGCAGGCCGACAGGACGACGGTGGCCGGGACGCGCGGCATCCGGTCGATGTCATAGCCGAACAGCACGCCGTCGGCGAGCTCGAGACCGGAGAAGAGCGGGTTGTCCACGGCGTGCCGGCCGTGCGCGGCGACGTGCAGCAGGTCCACCTCGCCGCCGAGCGCCGAGACCGCATCGGCCGTCGCGTCGCCCCCGCGCAGCAGGGGCGGTGAGGGCCACGCGGATGCCGCGCGGGCGACCTCTTCCTCGCCGCGGGCGACGCGCGGGCCGGCGGCGAACCCGGCGCTCGTGATCGGCGCGGCGGCGGAGCGGCCGCGCACCCACCGCGTCACCGAGCCGGCCAGGGTGAACGCGCGGCCCTGCAGCGCGGGCAGCATCCCCCACGGCAGTCCGGCGAGGACGCCCGGCGCGGTCAGCACGAGGCGCCGGGCAGCGGTGCGCCGCAGCGGTCCGTCGAGCAGGGCTGCCGACAGGGCGGCGAGCCGGGCGTCGAGCCCACGTCGGATCACGGCGACCATCGGGCCGGAGCGCACCGACGCCGCGACGTCGAGGTCGGAGCGGAGGCCCGCCAGCGCGGTGCGCGCATCGTCCCATCCCGGCAGGGGGACGACGGCCTCCGCGTCGCGGGTGACGACGAGGCAGTGCATGTCCTTCCCGCTGAAGACGAAGGAGAGGACGGCGGTATCGGCGTCGAGCGTCGCCCGCACCGCCCCGAGGCCGACGCGCTCCTCGACGCCGCGCGCGCCGGTCGTCGTCCACTGGCGCTGCCGGAGCCGCTCGCCGAGCTCGACGGCGCGGGGGTCGGACAGCCAGTCGGCTCCGGCGAGATCCGCGCGCAGGACGCGCAGTTCGGCGAGGTCGCCGGCGAGCTCCGGGTCGGGCGGCGGGCGCAGCGGCAGCACCTGGATGCTGAGGTGCCGGGCGCGCTCGGACCACTCGAAGACGACATCGGGACGGCCGGACTGCACGGCGGCGTCGAGGCCGGCGAGCATGAGCCCGCTGCCGTGCATGACGAGGGAGGTCTGCAGGTCGAGGCTGCCGAAGGAGGCCTGCGATGCGGCGAGCTCATCGAGGCCGCGCGCCGCGTGCCGGCGGGTCTCGGCGACACGGCCGGCGCGGAGGGCGCGTGCCGCGCGGACCTCGTCCGCGAGGAGGCGGACCTCGACCGATGCGGATGCCGGCAGTCGCGGCAGCCGCCCGGCGGGGGCGTCCCGCCGTGCGCGCCACAGCTCCTGCGCGAGCCGCAGGGCGGCGGCGTCGCTGCGCAGCCCGCCGGCATCGAGGACCCGGGCGACGCGGCGGACGTCCTCCGGCGTCGGGCGGCGGCGCATCTCCGGGAAGCGCCGGCCCGCGCGGTCCAGCGCTCCCCCGGCGAATGCGGCGCGCTGGAGGATCGCCTCGGCCCGCGCGGCCCAGAGCCGGTTGCCGAGCCGCTTGAACCGGCGGGCCGCCGCGCGGGCGGTGGCGGCGGCCCGGGCGGTGTCGTGCCGGAGCAGCGAGCGCGCGAGGTGGAACTCGGCCTCGCCGCGGGCCTGCGGCATCCGGTTCTCGCCGAAGACGGATGCGGCGCGTGCCAGCAGCCGCTCCGCCTCGGTCACGAGGCCGGCGTCGCGGAGCACCTCCGCCCGGTCGACGTCGCCGATCGCGGCGTTCGCGGGTGAGGCCGCGGCGATCGCGGGTCGCGCCGCGGCCATCTCCCGCATCGCGCGCACGATGTCGCCGCCGAGGAGGGAGACGTAGCCGAGGTTGTGCTGGGCCTCGGCGACGTCCACCGCGTCGCCGTGCTCCGCGAAGGCCGCGACGGCCTCCTCGAGGTCGGCCGTGCTGGCGACGAGGTCGCCGCGCTGCATGAGCAGCACGCTGCGGTTCATGCGGATGTTGGCCACCGCCACGGGATCGTCCGGGATGGTGGAGATGGCCCGTTCCAGCCACACGAGCGCCTCATCGAGCCGGCCCTGATTGGCCAGGAGACTCCCGAGCTGCCCGGCCAGCACACCCCGCGTGTGGGCGCTCAGCCCGTCCGCGGCGACCGCGTCGCGGCACAGTCGTTCCGCGGCCTGCGGGTCGCCGGTCTGAACGAGGACATAGGAGAGCGTCCCGGCGATGCGCGCAGCCAGATCGGGGTCGACGGCGGCCGCCGCCGCCTGATCGAGCACACGCCGCGCGTCGGCGTAGCGGCGCTCGTTCGTCAGACGGAGGCCCCGTCGGTGGAGCTCGTCCGCGGTGGGGGTCACCCTGACAGCATGCCCTGCCTCGCGCCCCCTGCGCGACGATTCCGGCGCCGGCCTCAGTCCGGGGCGATCACCGCCTCCGCCGCCTTCGCGATGCCCGCCACCGCGTCCTCGGCCTTCTCCGGTTCGGCCGGGAGATCGGTGAGGGCCGCCGCGATCCGGCCCGCCACGAGCGGCGCCGCGAAGGAGGTGCCGCTCCAGACGGCGAACCCGCCGCGGAAGTCCTCGGGGCCGATCGTGAGCCGGCGGCGCCCGTACTGGTCGTCGCGCGCCGTCGCCTGGATGCCGCCGCGGAAGTCGGGGATCGTGCTGACGACGCCGGCGCCCACGGCGTAGGTGCGCACCCACGGGCCGACGTTGGAGAACAGCGCCGTCGTCCAGCCGTTCGGGTTGAGCGCCCCGACGGAGACGTGCGCGGCGCCGCCGTCCGGCAGGATCCCGTTGTCGGACCCGGGCCACGGCCACAGCGACGCCGGGAACGTCGGCCGGTCGATCGCGTCGTTCCCGGCCGAGACGACGACCGCGGTCCCGAGCGCGCGGAGCGCGGCGAGCAGGTCGTACAGGTCGCGGGTGTATAGCCCGTCCTGCGGGGTCTCGTGGTAGTACCCGAGCGACAGGTTCAGCACGTCGACCGGTCGCCCCCCGCCCTGCCCGGTGCGGTACCGGTGCACGAGCACGCCGAGGTCCTCGATCACCCGCAGGAGCGCCGACTCCTCCACGATCCCCAGCGCGTCGGCCACACGGATCGCCAGGATGTCGGCATCCGGTGCCGCCTGCCGCACGATGCCGGCGATGAACGTGCCGTGCCCGGCGACGGGGTCGAGTTCGCCGTCGAGCGGACCGTAGAGGTCGGGGTACACCTCCGGGTCGGCCTCGTCGGTGAGCCCCAGAGGGCGTCCGTCGATCTGCACGTCCCGGTCGACGATGTCGTCGGGCAGCCAGGAGTGGACGCCCGCGCCCGTGTCGAGCACGGCCACCACCGCGCGACGGCGCCCCTTCGCCGGCTCGGTGCGCACGAGCGGCGGGCCCACCCACGCGACGGGCTGCCGCCCGCCGAGGCCGGCTTCGCCGTACTCGCCGACGGGATTGGACTTCGTGTAGGGGTTCGACTTCGTGTACGGGTTCGACTTCGTGTACGGGTTGGACTTCGTGTACGGGTTGGACTTCGTGTACGGGTTCAGCCCGACGGGGTCGACGGTGAGCAGGTGGTCGAGGCCGACGCGGTCGAGGCCCGCGGCCCGCAGCGTCGCGGCGGCGTCCACGCGGCCGTCCCGGGACCGCACCGGATCGCCGCCGAGGGCGTCGCGCCGCACCTGCTGCAGCACGCGCCAGGCGTCCGGCAGCGCGGGTGAGACCCCCCGGTCGCCGTCCGGCGTCGTGAGGCGCACGCGGATGACGACCGGTGCACCGGGAAACCGCGGCTCCGGCGGCGGCGCGTCGTCGTCCGTCTCGCTGCCGTCCAGCGCCTCGCGCTCGACGCCCCAGCCGAACGCACCCGCCGCACGGCGGACCCGCTCGAGGTTGTCGGGCAGCAGCGCTCCCTTCTCCCCGCCGGAGAGGAGGAGCCGATCGGGCACGTACGCGGTCTGGAACGCCTCGATCCCGTCCAGCGGCTCGGTGCCGGGGTCGAGGACGGTGCCCTTGACGACCGAGCCGCGGGCCCGGTCACGCCACGACCACCCCTTCGGCTGCGGGCCCGGTTCGGGCGGAGTCTGCTCGTCGGGGATGTCGGCGACCATGGTCGCTCCTCTCCTGGTCGCGTGGCGCGACGTCGTGGTGTGGACTCGGGGGTGGTGCGGCCGTCAGACCTCGAAGCGCGGCGTCACGACGTCCGCGGCGGTGCCCGGCACGGGCGATGCGGCGAGGAGGATGCGCAGCCGCGAGACGCCGGCGGGCACATCGTCGAACGCGAAGCGTCCGCCCTCCGGGACCGTCGGGAAGGTGGCGCGGTCCTGCACGAGCTCGACCCGGAGGGCGTCGCCGTCGACCCAGCCGTCGATGCGGCGGGCTCCGGATTCGGCGGCCGTCACATGGATGAGCACGTTGGTCGTGCCGTCGCTGAACTGCAGGGTCAGCATGTCGGCGTCGCCCCGCACGGCGGCGAGGCGGTCGCTCTCGACGAGGGTGAGCAGGGCGTACTCGCGGGAGAGGTCGGCCGTCGCGACGGCGGCGACCATCCGGTCGACGAGGTCGGCGGGGACCGGATCGACCGCCTCCCACGTGCGCCGGAGGGCGCGGAACAGTGCGGCATCCGCCGCGGGCATCTCAGAGGTCACGAGTATCCCCTCTCCATCCATCCGCCAGCAGGGCGGTGCGCAGCTTGCCGAGGCAGCGCTGCCGGGTCGGGCCGATCGAGCCGATCGGCATGGCCAGGTCCTGGGCGATCCGGGCGTAGTCGGGGCGGTCCTCGAACGCCACGATCCGCAGGAGGCGGCGGCAGCGGTCGTCGAGTCGGCCCACGGCGCCCCAGATCCGGTGGTCGCGGTCGGCGACCTGCGCGAGGTCTTCGGCGGAATCGGCCGGGGGCAGTCTCGGTTCGAGGTCGACGGTGTCGGTCGCGCGGACGCGCTGATGCGCCCGCCCCGCACGCCACGCCTCGCGGCGGGCGCACGTCGTGAGCCACCCGGCGACGGCCCGCTCGTCGGCGATCGTCTCGTGACGCTGCACGAGCGTGATCCACGTCGCCTGCACGACATCCTCGGCCAGCATGTGCTCGAGACCGTACGCGCGCACGACATGCCACAGGACAGGCGTCATGATGCGCACCAGTTCGTCCATGGCGCGGGGGTCCCCCTCCCGCCAGCCGTGGAACGCCGTGGCGGCGCGCTCCCAGATCGTCACGGGTGCGCCGAGGTCCCCGTCGCCCTCCGACGGATCTCGGACGGGCGGCGGGTCGGCATCGGTCATAGCGCCCATTCTTGCCACATGGACAGGAGCCTGGCGAGACCCCTGTGATACATCACGGGCCGACCGGGTCCGGCGTCCCCTCCCCGGTGCACGCCGATCCACCTAGACTCGGCGCATGGCACCGCTCGTATACGTCTGCGTCCGTCCGCAGCTGGGCGCCGCCGCCGCCGAATACGAGTCGTTCCGCTCCGGTGCGCGATTGGGCGACGGCGAGCTGGACCAGCTGGATCTCGTGCGACACGAGCTGCCGGAGGACGCCTTCGAGCGCTGGCGCGGATTCGTCGTGGGGGGCAGCCCGTTCAACGTCACCGACCCCGAATCGACCAAGACCGACGTGCAGCGCCGGCTCGAGGGAGCGCTCGCGCGGATCGCGGAGCGTGCGGCCGACGGACGCACGGCGGCCCTCTTCACCTGCTACGGCATCGGGATCGCGACGCGGACCCTCGGCGGGAGCGTCACGCGGGCGTATCCCGAGGACACCGGCCCGACGACGGTCTCGCTGACCGACGACGGGTCACGGGACGCGCTGTTCGGCGGCCTGGCGAACACGTTCACCGCACTGACGGCGCACAAGGAGGGGGTCGCACAGCCTCCCGCCGGGGCCGTCCTGCTCGCGACGAACGAGGCGTGCCCCGTGCAGGCCTACCGCGTCGGCGACCGGCTGTACGCGACGCAGTTCCATCCGGAGCCGACGGCGCAGGCCTTCACGGAGCGGATGGCGGTGTACCGCGACGACGGGTACTTCGCCGCCGGGGACTACGACGCCATTGCGGCGCGGGTGCTCGCGGCCTCGCTCACCGAGCCCGCCCGGATCCTGCAGCGGTTCGCGCAGACGTTCTGACGCCGTCGCCGTCGGGGCGCCGGTCGAACTCGCCCCGCCCGGGCCGACCCGTGACGATCATGATGATCGGCGCGAGCACGACGACGGCTGCCGCGATCCATGCGGCGACGGCGATCGTCATGGATGCCGGTTCGTCCGTCGCCCGGGCGATGCCGATCCACATGAGCCCCCAGCCGGCGGCGAGGCCCGGGGCCAGGCGGCCGCGGGTGCCGTACGCGAGGGCGACGCCGATGACCGTCACGACGACGAGCACAGCGATCGCCACGGGGACCGCGGCATCGCCCCAGGACGCGGGGGCGACGTCGGCGGTGAGCCACGCCGTCACGTTCGCGACGGTCGCCAGGGTGACCCAGCCGAGGTGGAAGCCGACGGTGAGGTCGGTGAAGACGACATCCGACACCCGCTGCGGAGGGCGCACGACGAGCACCCGGATCGTGGCGGCGAGGGCGATGAGGAGCAGGACGATCGCGATGACCGTCGCCAGGAGGTTCAGATACTGGGCGGCGAGCAGCCAGAAGCCGTTGAGGACCGCGGTCAGCGCGATCCACCAGCCCGCGTAGCGCTGCCGCTCCCGGGCCCGCTGGGACGGCAGCGCCTGCCACACGGCGTACGCGATCATCAGGACGTAGATGAGGCTCCAGATGGAGAACGCGGGACTGCCGGGAGCGAGGTAGGTGGAGTCGGCGGCGAGGTTCCCGTCCTGCAGTTCGCTGACGTCGGTGCCGCCGAAGAAGCCGGAGCCGAACAGGGCGGCGACGAGCATGAAGCTCACGGCGGAGATGACAACGATCTGCCGGACGAGGTCGGCAGGAAGCGGGGGGCGATGGTCGTCGGGCATGCCGGCACGCTAACCGCGCGGACCGCGGGGCGGGAGGGGGTTGACAGCTTTGGCGAGCGGGCGCGGGCTGGGCGCGGGGCGGGCGCGCCTGGGCCGTCAGGCCGGTCCGACGATGACGGCGGAGTCCGGGGCGAGCACGAGCGCCCCGCCGTGTCGCTGCGGGTCCGCCGTCGCGAGCCACACCGCGGCGCCGCCCAGTGGCGCCTCCCACGGCACGGCGGAGAGGTTCACGAGCACGCGCGCGGCGCCCCGGTCGAGTTCGTACACGCGTCCGCCGATGGCCTCGGCCGACGCCGCGCCCCCGGAGCCGAACGCCGGATCGGTGAGCTCGGGCCGCTCACGCCGCAGGCGCGCGAGGTCGCGGTACAGGGCGAGAAGGCGCGCATGGTGGCCTTCGGATGCCTCGTCCCAGTCGAGCTTGGACCGCGCGAACGTGGCCGGGTCGTTGGGGTCGGGGACGAGCGACTCGTCCCACCCCATGGCGGCGAACTCCGCCTTGCGGCCGTTCGCCGTGGCCGCGGCGAGTTCGGGTTCGGGATGCGACGTGAAGAACTGCCACGGGGTGGAGGCGCCCCACTCCTCTCCCATGAAGAGCATCGGCGTGCCGGGCGTCGTGAGGGTGAGCACCGCCGCGACGGCGAGCCGGTCGGCGGACAGGGTCGCCGAGAGGCGGTCGCCGGCGGCACGGTTGCCGATCTGGTCGTGATCCTGCGCGAACGTCACGAGACGCGAGGTCGGCACATCCGCGGGGATCGGCGCGCCGTGGTCGCGGCCGCGGAAGGAGGACCACGTCCCGTCGTGGAAGAACCCGCCCGTCCACACCTTCGGCAGGGCCCCGAGGTCGGCGAAGTCGGCGTAGTAGCCGTCGGTCTCCCCGGTCAGGGCGACGTGCACGGCGTGGTGCCAATCGTCCGCCCACTGCGCGGCGAGCCCGTGGCCGCCGGCCTCGCGGGGCAGGATCATGACGGGGTCGTTGAGGTCGCTCTCCGCGATGAGCGACAGCGGGCGGCCGAGGTGGGCGCTCAGGGCGTCCACCGCTTGGGCGATCTCGCGGAGGATGTGCACGGGGCTGTCCTGGCTCTCGTGCAGCGCGTGCACGGCATCCAGGCGCAGCCCGTCGACGTGATAGTCGCGGATCCACATGAGGGCGTTGCCGACGATGTGGTCGCGGACGGCGCGCTGGTCGAGGTCGAGGCTCGACCCCCACGTCGTCTCGACGCCGTCGCGGAGGTAGGGGCCGAACTCGGGCAGATAGTTGCCGGAGGGTCCGAGGTGGTTGTAGACGACGTCCTGGATGACGGCGAGACCGGCCGCGTGCGCGGCGTCCACGAAGCGCTGATAGGCGGCGGGGCCGCCGTAGGTCTCCTGCACGGCGTACCAGAGCACCCCGTCGTAGCCCCAGTTGTGCGTGCCGTTGAACGCGTTGACGGGCAACAGCTCGATGTGCGTGACGCCGAGGTCGGCGAGGTGCCCGAGCCTGCCGATCGCGGAATCGAGTGTGCCCTCGGGGGTGAACGTGCCGATGTGCAGCTCGTAGATCAGGCCGCCGGCGAGCTGGCGCCCGGTCCAGTGCCGATCGGTCCACGCGAACGCGGCGGGGTCGTGGTGCGCCGACGCGTCGTGCACGCCGCGCGGCTGCCGCCGCGACCGGGGGTCGGGCCGGAGGTCGTCGCCGTCGCCGAGCACGAAGCCGTACTCGTCACCGTCGGCCAGCACGGCGTCGCCCTCCCACCAGCCGTCGCCGTCTGCGCGGCGGGCAAGCTCGAGGTCGGCCCGGCCCGGACGTCGCAGCCGCACGCGCTCCGCGCGCGGCGCCCATACCTCGATCATCGTCGTCCTCCCGGGGGGTGCGGCGTGCCGGAGTCCCGGCATCCCGTCGTCATCTCGGACCGGTCGTGCGATCCGGCGCCGGTGTGGTGCCGTGCAAACGGCAGGATCGGCTGTGGCTCCTGTGACTGCCGAGCCTCACCGGCCACACTGGTCACACCTGCTCCTGCGGATTGCTCCCGGCGGCGGCTGATGCCGCGTTGCCGAATGCCGTGTCCGCGGTGCCGGATGCCGCGCGTGCGGCGCCGGATGCCGCTTCGGCGGCGGGGCGCAGGAGGGCCACGGGGTAGGTCGCCAGGACCTCGGACAGCGGCGCCTCGCCGCCGGCGTGCCGGCGTCCGGTCAGCTCGTCCCGCCATTCCCCGGGCGGCAGGAGCAGGACGGTGTCGCCCCAGCCGCCGCGGGCGGCGAGGCCCACCGGAAGCCGGGTCGCGACCGCGATCGCGCCGCCGCGGTCGAACGCCACGGCGTGGCCGGCGGCGGGTCCCGCGGCCGGGAGCGGGGTATAGCGGGTGAACAGGTGGGGCCGGTCGCGGCGGAGCCGCAGCGTGCGGGAGGTCACCAGCAGCTTGGCGGCGCCGGACTCGTCGATCTCCGGCGTCCAGCCGCCGTCGATCCGGGCGAGCAGGTCGCGGCGGACCGTGTAGTCGACGGGGCGGCGGTTGTCGGGGTCGACGAGGGAGAGGTCCCAGAGCTCCGTGCCCTGGTAGACGTCGGGGACGCCGGGTGCCGCGAGCTGCAGGAGCTTCGCGGAGAGCGCGTTCGAGCGCCCGAAGCCGACGATCTCGCCGGCGAAGGACTCCACGAGCTCCCGCGCTGCGCCGAACGCGGCATCCACGACGGCGTGCACGCGCGCTTCGAAGGCGGCGTCCAGGTCCGCCCAGGTCGTGTTCTCCGCGGATTCCCGTGCCGCCTTCTCCGCGTAGGCGTGCAGCCGGCCGGGGGATGCGGGCCACGCCCCGACGATCGCCTGCCACAGCAGGGCATCGAACGGCCCGTTGCCGGTGGAGGCGACCGCGCGCAGCCGATCGAGCGTCTCCGCCCAGCGCTCCGGCAGCTCAGCGAGCACGGACAGCCGCGCACGGACGTCCTCGCTGCGCTTGGTGTCGTGGGTGGACAGCGCCGTCGAGGCGTGCGGCCAGCCGGACTGCCGCATCCCTGCTGCGGCATGGAACCCGTCGACGTCGAGGGCGAAGACCGACGGGTCGCCGCCGACCTCGGTGAGCGTCCCGAGTCGCGTGTACCGGTAGAAGGCGGTGTCCTCGACGCCCTTGGCCATGACCGGGCCCGTGGTCTGCATGAACCGGGTCGCGAGCTCGCCGTGCGGGTCGGCGACGATCAGGTCCGCCACGGCGGCGGCGCGTGCGGCCAGGTCGGGGCGGCGCCGCGCGGTCTCCGCGACGGCGTGCTCGAGGTGGCCGGCACCGGCGGGGAGGTAGGCGCGGTAGACCGGGAAGTTCGCCAGCAGCTCGGCCAGCGCGTCGACGGCGTCGGCGTCGCCCGCACCTGCGAGCTCGGCGGGCAGCAGCCGGACGAGGCGCCGCACCTCGGCGTGCTGCGCGGTGTCGGCGATCGCGCGCTTCGTGTCGTGGATGAGGTCGGCGTACGAGGTCACCGGCGCCATCCCGCTCTCCGCGCGCAGTCGCGCATCGAGGGCGTCGAGGACCGGGGCGCCGGCGGGGTCGACGAGCACGCGGTCGATCTCGGCCATGGCGTCGTAGCCCGTCGTCCCGGCGGTCGCCCACCAGCCGGGCAGCTGTTCGCCGTGCTCGAGGATCTTCTCCACGACGACGTGGGCGTCGCCGGTCAGCTCGGCGAGGCGGGTGAGGTACCCGCCCGGGTCGGCGAGACCGTCGGGGTGGTCGATGCGGAGGCCGTCGACGAGGCCGTCCCGGAACCAGCGCCCCACCTCGGCGTGCGTAGCCGCGAAGACGGGCTCCCGCTCGACGCGGACGCCGGCCAGGCTCGTCACCGTGAAGAACCGGCGGTAGTTCAGGTCGGCGTCGCGGCGCCAGTGGACGAGCTCCCAGTGCTGGCGCTGCAGCACGCCCCGGATGTCGTCCGCGTCCGCGTCGAGCGAACCCGGGGCCAGGGGCAGGGCGGTGTCGAAGTAGCGCACGACGCCCGCCTCGGCGTCGACCGTCAGCTCCCCCGCCGCGAGGACGTCCTCGATCTCCGCGCCGAGGATCGGCAGCCGCAGCCGCCCGGAACCGTGCGCCCAGTCGACGTCGAACGCGTCCGCGTGCCGGGAGGACCGCCCGTGCGTCAGCACGTCCCACCACCAGGCGTTGCGGGAGGGGTCGGCGACGCCCATGTGGTTGGGCACGATGTCGACGAGGATGCCGAGACCCGCGGCGCGGGCCGCACCGTGGAAGCGGACGAGTCCCTCCGCCCCGCCCCGGGCCGGGTCGACCCGTGACGTGTCGACGACGTCGTAGCCGTGGTCGGAGCCGGCCGCCGCCTCGAGGATCGGCGACAGGTACGCCCAATCGACCCCCAGCGCCCGGAGGTAGGCGGTCACGTCGGCCGCGGCATCCAGGTCGAAGTCGGCGCGGATCTGGAGACGATAGGTCGAGACCGGATGCGTCATGGCGTCAGTGGGGCAGCTCGATCTGGGGCGCGTGGGCGGGGATCGTGTCGATGGGGGTGGTCCGCGCGGCGAGCGAGGCGGCCACGGAGTGATCGACGTCGGGCTCGACGGCCTCGTAGTCGCGCAGCACGACGAGCGACTTCGACGCCAGGCTCAGCACGTGGCCGCCGTCGCGCGGTTCCCCGTCGATGAGGTCGCCGGACGTGTCGATGACGACCTCCCAGCGGGGTCCGAGGTCCACCGTCGGGATCGTGAAGTCCACGCCCTCGTCGCCGGCGTTGAAGAAGATCAGGAAGTGCCGGTCGCTGATCTCCTCACCGCGGCGGTCGCGCTCGCGGATGCCCTCGCCGTTGAGGAAGACCCCGACGGCGCGGCCGAAGCCGCTGTCCCAGTCCTCCGGCTGCATCTCGGTGCCGTCCGGGCGCACCCACGCGATGTCGGGGACGGGCGAGCCCTCCTCGCGCCGGATCGGCCGGCCGTTGAAGAACCGGCTGCGCCGGAACGTCGGGTGGTCCCGGCGCAGCCGCGCGAGCGCGGCCGTGAACTCGACGAGCGGCTGGTCGACGCTGTCCCAGTGCACCCAGGTCAGCTCGTTGTCCTGCGCGTAGCCGTTGTTGTTGCCCTTCTGGGTGCGGCCCAGCTCGTCGCCGTGCGCGATCATCGGCACCCCCTGGCTGAGCAGGAGCGTCGCGAGGAAGTTGCGCTGCTGCCGCGCCCGGAGCGTGAGGATCTCGGGGTCGGTGGTGTCGCCTTCCACGCCGTGGTTGTACGAGCGGTTGTGCGATTCGCCGTCGTTGCCGTTCTCGCCGTTGGCGTCGTTGTGCTTCTCGTTGTACGACACGAGGTCGCGGAGGGTGAACCCGTCGTGCGCGGTGACGAAGTTGATGGATGCCACCGGACGGCGCCCCGAGTGCTCGTACAGGTCGGCCGATCCGGTGAGCCGGGAGGCGAACTCGCCGAGCGTGGAGGGCTCACCCCGCCAGAAGTCGCGGACGGTGTCGCGGTACTTGCCGTTCCACTCGGTCCACTGCGGAGGGAAGTTGCCGACCTGGTAGCCCCCGGGCCCGATGTCCCACGGCTCGGCGATGAGCTTGACCTGCGAGACCACCGGATCCTGCTGCACGAGCTCGAAGAAGGCGGCGAGGCGATCGACCTCGTAGAACTCCCGCGCCAGGGTCGCGGCGAGGTCGAAGCGGAAGCCGTCGACGTGCATCTCGAGCACCCAGTAGCGCAGCGAGTCCATGATGAGCTGCAGCGTGTGCGGGTTGCCGACGTTGAGGCTGTTGCCGGTGCCGGTGTAGTCGGTGTAGTACCGCTTGTCGTCGTCTTCGAGGCGGTAGTACGCGATGTTGTCGATGCCCTTCATCGACAGCGTGGGGCCCATGTGGTTGCCCTCGGCGGTGTGGTTGTAGACCACGTCGAGGATGACCTCGATGCCGGCCGCGTGCAGCGCCCGGACCATGCCCTTGAACTCCTGCACCTGCTGCCCGCGGTCGCCCGCCGATGCGTAGGTGTTCTGCGGGGCGAAGAAGGCGATCGTGTTGTAGCCCCAGTAGTTCGACAGGCCCTTGTCCTGCAGCGTGGAGTCGTTGACGAACTGGTGCACCGGCATGAGCTCGATGGCGGTCACGCCGAGCTTCTTCAGGTGGTCGATGATGGCGGGGTGGCCGATGGCGCTGTAGGTGCCGCGGATCTCATCGGGGATGTCGGGGTGCAGCTCGGTGAGCCCCTTGACGTGGGCCTCGTAGATGAGCGACTCGGCGTAGGGCGTCTTCGGGAGGCGGTCGCCGGCCCAGTCGAAGAACGGGTTGACGACGACGCCCTTCATCATGTGGGGCGCGGAGTCGTCCTCGTTGCGGGAGTCCGGGTCGCCGAACGTGTAGCCGAAGACCGACTGCCCCCACTCGACCTCGCCCTCGACCGCTTTGGCGTACGGGTCGAGGAGGAGCTTGCTCGGGTTGAACCGCTGCCCCTGCGTCGGGTCTTCGGGCCCGTGCACGCGGTAGCCGTAGCGCTGGCCCGGCTGCACCGTCGGCAGGTACGCGTGCCAGACGTACGCGTCGACGTCGCGCAGCTCGACGCGCGTCTCCGCGCCATCCTCGTCGAAGAGACAGAGCTCGACGCGCTCGGCGCACTCGCTGAACAGCGCGAAGTTGGTGCCGTTCCCGTCGAAGGTCGCCCCCAGCGGATAGGCGGAACCGGGCCAAACCTGCATGCAGACCTCCTGAGTCGTGACGACAACCCTACTTCGGCCGGGAAGCCGGAAAGGTCACCGCAGGGAGAGCTGTTCGGCCAGATAGTCCGCCAGCGGACGCGTGCCGCCTGCCGCGCTCCAGCGGACGTGCACGACGCCGCCGACCACGGAGAGCGGACCGGACGTGCCGCCCCGGTCCACGAGGGGGATGTCGAGGGGCTGCCAGGCCAGATGGACGACCTCGCCCTCGCCGAATCCGCCGCGCCGCGCGGCGGCGGCGAGCTCGGCCCGGGCGCGCTGGGACTCCGCCGTGAATCCGCGGATCGCCTCCGACTGCGCCCGGAGGATCTCGCCCGTCGCGAAGGCGGCGTCGTCGGAGAGCAGCAGCACCCCGACGTGCCAGGCCTCGTGCACCGGCACGACGCGCGCCGCGCGGCCGAGTCCGAAGACGCGGCGGGGCGCGACGGCTTCGCCGAGGCGCTCCTGCGGCGCGCCGCGCAGACGCTCGCGGGCGGTGGCGAGCAGGGTCGAAGCCGTGGCATCCGTCACCGTCTCATCCTCGCACCGGGTCGCGCCGACGTGCGGGCCGCATCACGCCCCGCGCCCGCGTCCGCGTCAGCGTCAGCGTCAGCGTCAGCGTCAGCGTCCGAGGATCGCCGCCGCCTGCCGGGCGGCGCCCAGCGCCACGTACTCGGCCGGCTCGGGGACCTCGACGGGGACGCCCAGGACGAGCGGCGCGATGCGGCGCACCGCCTCGGACTGCGCGCCGCCGCCGATGAGCAGAGCGCGCCGGATCGGCACGCCGAGCCCGCGGACCGCGTCGAGGCCGGCGGCGAGGCCGGACAGCATCCCCTCCACGGCGGCGCGGGCGAGATTCTCCCGCGTCGTGGCGGCGAGGGTCATGCCCTCGAGCGATGCGGTCGCGTCGGGCAGATTCGGGGTGCGCTCCCCCTCGAAGTACGGCACGAGCCGGAGACCGCCCGCGCCGGGTTCGGCCTGCAGAGCGAGGCGGGAGAGCTCGGCGTGGTCGACGCCGAGGAGCCGCCCGATGACGTCCAGGACGCGCGCCGCGTTGAGCGTCGCGACGAGCGGCAGGAAGTGCCCGTCGGCCGAGGCGAACCCCGCGACCGTGCCGGACGGGTCGACGGTCGGCTCGGCGGAGACGGCGAAGACCGTGCCGCTCGTGCCGATCGAGACGACGACGTCGCCGACGCCCGCGCCGACCCCGAGGGCAGCGGCCGCGTTGTCGCCGGCACCGGGCGCGACCGCGCGGCCCGCATCGTCGGTGACACTCTCGTCGGCGTCCAGGACGCGCGGGAGGGTCGCGCCGTGGCCGAGGGCGGCGACGAGGAGGTCGCGATCGTATCCATCGGGACCCCAGTAGGCGGTGCCGGAGGCGTCGGAGCGGTCGGTGACGAGCTCGTCGAGGCGCGGGTTCTCCGGGCCGTAGCCGCGGAGCCGCCAGGTGAGCCAGTCGTGCGGCAGCGCGACGGCTGCCACGCGCGCGGCGGCGTCCGGCTCGTGGTCGCGCAGCCAGCGGAGCTTCGTCGCCGTGAAGGAGGCGACCGGCACGACGCCGGTGCGACGGGCGTACTCCTCGGCCCCGATCTCGGCGATGAGGTCCCGCGCGGCGCCGGCGGAGCGGGTGTCGTTCCACAGCAGGGCGGGTCGGATGACGTCGCCGTCCGCGTCGAGCACGACCATGCCGTGCTGCTGCCCCGCGACCGCCCACGCGGCGACGTCGTCCATGCCGCCGGCCTCCGCGATCGCGGCCTGCAGCGCCGTCCACCACGCGGCCGGGTCGACCTCGGTGCCGTCCGGGTGCGCCGCGCGACCGGAGCGGACCACGGCGCCGGTGCCGGCATCCACGATGACGACCTTGCACGACTGCGTCGACGAGTCGACGCCCATCACGAGTGCCATGCGGCATCCTCTCTGTCCCGCTCCCTCTGCCGAGCGTCCGGGACGCACGCGACGCTCGGGTGCGTGATCCGCGTGCTGCGGACGCTCGGCAGAGGTGTGCCGGGGGTGTGGCCGGGGTGGAGGTCAGCGAGCGCCGAGGAGGTGCTCGGTCGCGAGCTGCTGCAGCCGCACGAACCCGAAGCCCTTCGCGCCGAAGTACGCGTCGGCGTCGAAGTCCTCGTAGGCCGAGCGGTCGGCGAGGAGGTCGTCGTAGGACTCCCCCTCGCCCAGGGTCGGCTGCGCGAGCTCGAAGACACGGGCGGCCTCGAGGGCCTCCTGCACCTCGCGGTCGGCGCGGAACGCCGCGGCCCGCTCCTTGAGGAGGAGGTAGGTGCGCATGTTCGCGGCGGCGGAGTCCCACACGCCGGTCTCGTCCTCGGTGCGCGACGGCTTGTAGTCGAAGTGACGGGGGCCCTCGTAGGACGGGCCGCCGTTCGGGCCGCCGTTCTCCAGCAGGTCGACGAGGGCGAACGCGTTGTGGAGGTCGCCGTGGCCGAACACGAGGTCCTGGTCGTACTTGATGCCGCGCTGGCCGTTCAGGTCGATGTGGAAGAGCTTGCCGTGGTACAGCGCCTGCGCGATGCCGGCGGCGAAGTTCAGGCCCGCCATCTGCTCGTGCCCCACCTCGGGGTTCAGACCCACGAGCTCGGGGTGCTCGAGCGTCTCGATGAAGGCGAGGGCGTGACCGACCGTGGGCAGCAGGATGTCGCCGCGCGGCTCGTTGGGCTTCGGCTCGATCGCGAAGCGGATGTCGTAGCCCTTGTCGATGACGTACTGGCCGAGGAGGTTGACCGCTTCGCGGTAGCGCTCCAGGGCCGTGCGGACGTCCTTGGCGGCGTCGTACTCGGCGCCCTCGCGGCCGCCCCACATGACGAAGGTCTTGGCGCCGAGCTCGACGCCGAGCTCGAGCTGACGCAGCACCTTGCGCAGCGCGAAGCGGCGCACGGCGCGGTCGTTGGAGGTGAACCCGCCGTCCTTGAAGACGGGGGGCGAGAAGAGGTTCGTCGTGACCATCGGGACGGTGAGCCCGGTGGAATCGAGCACGGCCTTGAGCCGGTCGATCTGCTTCTGCCGCTCGGCATCCGTCGAGCCGAAGGCGAACAGGTCGTCGTCGTGGAAGGTGAGGCCGTAGGCGCCGATCTCGGCGAGCTTCTCGACGGCGTGCACGACGTCGAGCGGGGGCCGGGTGGGCCCGCCGAACGGGTCGGTGCCGTTATAGCCGATGGTCCACAGACCGAAGGTGAACTTGTCCGCGGGGGTGGGGGTGACCATGATGCTCCTGCTCGACGTCAAGGAATTGTTGCGATACACAACCTATACCATGGGTGGGCCGGACACCACCCCTTCGCGCGGGAGATCCGGCATCCGAAAGTATCGCTGTGACGAACGAAACGTGCAAGAATCGCCTCGCCCGTACGTACGGCGCAGCCCGCGCCCGGCACCGAGGACCCTCCATGACCACCGCTCCACGCGTGACCCTGGCCGATATCGCCGCCGAGGCGGGGGTCTCGGTCGCCACGATGTCGAAGGTGCTCAACGGCCGCACGGACGTCGCCCCGGCCACCCGCGCCCGCCTCGAAGAGCATCTGAAGCGGCACGGCTACCACCGCCGCACGCCGGCACAGCGCACCGAGACGCTGGAACTCGTCTTCCACGAGCTCGAGGCCAGCTGGTCGATGGAGGTCATCGAGGGGGTCGAGGAGGTCGCCCACGCGGCTGGCCTCTCCGTCGTCCTGACGGTGAGCGGCGACCGGCACGCACCCTCCTCCGACTGGATCGACGGCGTGCTGCGGCGCCGGCCCGTCGGCGTCGTGCTGGTGTTCTCCGACCTGCCTCGCGCGCACCGGGAGAAGCTGCGCTCGCGGGGCGTGCCCTTCGCGATCGTCGACCCGGCCGGTGACCCCGCACCCGACGTGCCGTCGGTGGGATCGGCCAACTGGTCGGGCGGCCTCATGGCGACCCGGCATCTGATCGACCTCGGCCACAGGCGCATCGCGGCCATCACCGGCCCCGAGGACATGATGTGCTCCCTCGCGCGCGTCGACGGCTACCGCTCGGCGATGAGCGCCGCGAACCTGCCCATCGATCCGGCCTGGATCCGCTTCGGGGACTTCCACCCCGGAGGCGGCGAGCGCCACGCCCGCGACCTGCTGGCCGGGCCCGACCGGCCCACGGCCGTCTTCGCCGGCAGCGACCTGCAGGCCCTCGGCGTCATCGCCGCGGCGACGGCGGCGGGACTGAGCGTCCCACACGACCTCTCCGTCGTCGGCTACGACGACATCGCGCTCGCGCGGTGGCTGAGTCCGCAGCTGACCACGGTGCACCAGCCGCTCCGCCGGATGGGCGAGGAGGCGGCGCGCATCGTCCTGCGCCTCGCCGAGGGCGAGACGGTGGACACCCTGCGCATGGACCTCGCGACGCACCTTGTGGTGCGCGGCAGCACCGCCCCGCCCGCCTGAGTCGCGGGGTGGGTCGGTCCGGCGGGTCCGGCTCGCCATGCGCGGGTGACGCGGCGGGGACGACGCGACCCAACGGCGGAGATCGGCCCCGATCCCCGCCCAGGATGCCGATCGGCCCGGGCCGCACGCACGATCTCCGCCGTTACGCCGTGCTGCCGTGCACGATCTCCGCCGTTACGCCGTGCCCCGGGGCCGCCCGCCCCGGCCCGGCTCAGGCGATCTGCCCGGCTCAGGCGGATGCGCGCCGAATCCGCCTGACCTCGGCTGATCGCCTGACCTCGGCTGATCGCCTGACCTCGGCCTGCACCCGGGCCGCCCGGCCTGCACCCGGCGGCGCCACCCGCGCCGCCCGCCCCGGCCTCCTCAGACGACCGACGCCGCGGCCGCCCGCACCTCGACGCCCGGCACGAGGGCCCGGGTGTGGTCGACGACGCGCGTCGGCCCGACGAGACGCACCGCCTGGGACGATGCGATGTCGCCGCTGGAGCGCGCCGCACCGAGGACGAGCTCGCCGGCATCCACGATGCGGGCCATCGCCCGGCCCGTGTACGCCGCGAGGTCCGCGGGCACCGTGAAGCGCACCTCGACGGCAGCGCCCGCGGGCACCTCGACCCGGGCGTAGCCGATCAGCCGCTGCACGGGGCGGGGCACCTCGGCGACGGGGTCGTGCAGGTACAGCTGCACGACGTCGACGCCGTCCCGGTCGCCCGTGTTCGCGACGCGCAGCGTCAGCCCGACGGCGCCGTCGGTCGCGATCTCGGCGGCATCGGCCGCCAGCTCGCCCCACTCGAACGTCGTGTACGACAGGCCGTGCCCGAACGGGAACGCCGCCGAGGGGTCGATGTTCGACACCCCGGTCTTCCGCGCGAGCGGGGTCGCGAGGTAGGTCGACGGCTGCGATCCGCGGGCCTTCGGGATGCTGACGGGCAGGCGTCCGCTCGGATTCACGCGGCCGCTCAGCACACCGGCGACGGCGGGCGCGCCCTCCTCGCCGGCGAAGAACGCCTCGATGATGCCCGCGGCCTCCTCCTCGGCGCGACCGAGGGCGTAGGGGCGACCGGCCAGCAGCACGAGGATGGTCGGCGTGCCGGCATCCAGCACGGCGTCGACGAGGTCCTGCTGCGCGCCGGGCAGGGCGAGCGACTCGGCGTCGCACCCCTCCCCGCTCGTGCCGCGGCCGAACAGGCCGGCGCGGTCGCCGAGCGCCAGCACGACGACATCCGCGGCCTGGGCGAGCGCGACGGCTTCGGGTATGCCGTCGCGCTCGCCGCCGTCGACGCTCGTGCCGTGCACGTGCGTGACCTCGGCCCCGGGGAACTCCGTGCGGAGCGCCTCGAGCAGGGTCGGGATGCGGATGCCGAGCGGGACGCCGGGATGCTGCGACACGACATGCGTCGGGAACGAATAGCAGCCGAGCATCGCGTACGGGTCGTCGGCGTTCGGGCCGACGACGGCGATCCTCGCCGGTGCATCGAGGGGCAGCGTGCCGTCGTTGCGGACGAGCACGATCGCCTCTTCGGCGAGCCGCGCGGCGAGCGCGCGGTTCTCCGCCGGGTCGAGGTCGATGACTCCGCGCAGCGCCTCCGGGTCGGACAGGTCACGGCCGGCGAGAGCCTCCGGCACCGGGGACCAGTCCGGGGACAGCAGCCCGAGCTCCTCCTTCTGCGCCAGCACGCGGCGGAGCGCCGTGTCGATGAGCCCGGCGTCGATGACGCCCTCCTCGACGGCGCGGCGCAGCGGCTCGCCGAAGGTCTTCACGGTGGGCAGCTCGACGTCGATCCCGGCGGCGAGGGCCTGGCCGGCGGCATCCGCCCACGACTCGGCCACCCCGTGCAGCAGCTTCAGGAACGCGACCGAGAAGTAGTCGGCGACGACCGTGCCGTCGAACCCCCACGTGTCGCGGAGGAGTTCGGTCAGCAGCGACCGGTCGGCCGCCGTCGGTACGCCGTCGATGTCGGAGTAGGAGTTCATCACGCTCCGGACGCCGCTGTCCCGGACCGCCATCTCGAACGGCGGGAGGATGACGTCCTGCAGCTCGCGGGGGCCGATCGACACCGGCGCGAGGTTCCGGCCCGCCTTGGAGGCGGAGTACCCGGCGAAGTGCTTGAGCGTCGCGACGACGCCGGCGGACTCGACGCCCTGCACGTACGCGGTCGCGACGGTGCCGACGAGGAGCGGGTCCTCGCCGATCGTCTCCTCGACGCGGCCCCAGCGGGCATCGCGCACGACATCGAGGACGGGCGCGAGGCCCTGGTGCACGCCGACGCGGCGCATGTCCGCGCCGATGCGGCGGCCCATCTCCCGCACGAGGTCGGGGTGGAAGGTCGCACCCCACGAGAGGGGCACGGGGTAGGCGGTCGCGCCGTAGGCGGCGAAGCCCGCGAGGCACTCCTCGTGCGCGAGGGCCGGGATGCCGTGCCGCGAGGCGGCCCGGATCCGCTCCTGCGTCCGCGCGAGCGACAGCGCGCCGACGGCGGCATCCACCGGTCGCGTGCCGAAGGGCCGCGTGAGCTGGCCGAGGCCGTGCGGCAGCAGCGCGTCGAGGTCGACCACGTCGTCCATGTCGTGCTGGTGCGGGGCGACGTCGCCGCCGGAGTCGGACGCGCCGACCCACACGCCGTACAGCTGGGCGATCTTCTCGTCGAGGGTCATCGCCGCGACGAGCTCGTCGACGCGCGTCATCCCTTCACCGCCCCGGTCAGACCGCCGACGATCCGCTTCTCGGCGAACAGGAAGAACGCCAGGGCGGGCAGCATGGCGAGCGAGGTGTACGCGAGCACGGCGCCGGTGTCGGCGGAGTACTGCGTGGAGAACTGCTGGACGCCCAGCGGCAGGGTCCACAGGTCCTGCGGCATCCCGCCCGCCGCCATCACGAGGAGGGGCAGGAGGTACGCGTTCCAGCTGCCGACGAACGCGAGCACGCCCACGGTGACGAGGCCGGGAACGGACAGCGGCAGCATGATCCGCCAGAAGAACCCGATGCGGCTGGTCCCGTCGATCGCCGCGGCCTCCTCGAGCTCCGCCGGGATGGCCCGCAGGAACGGCACGAGGATGATGACGGTCGTCGGCAGTGCGAACGCGACCTGCGGGATGATGACCCCGAGGAAGCTGCCCTGCAGCCCGATGTCGCGCAGCAGGATCGTGAGCGGCAGCGCGGCGACGGTCAGCGGGAACATGAGTCCCGCCGCGAAGAGCGAGTACAGGGCGCCGCGGCCGCGGAAGTCGTACCGCGCGATCACGAACGCCGCCATGACGCCGAGCAGCACGACCCCGGCGGTCGTGCCGATGCCGACGACGGACGAGGAGAACACCGACCCCCAGAAGCGACTCGAGCCGAGCACCCGGAGGTAGCTGTCGAGCGTCCACGGGTCGGGCCAGCCCGCCGGGTTCGCGTTGATGTCGGCGGTCCTGCGGAACCCCCCGATCCAGACGTACGCGACGGGCACGACCGAGATGAGGACGGCGATCAGCGCGACGAGGTAGACGAAGGGCTGGCCCCAGTCGAAACCGGAGCCGGCGGGGCGGTCCCGGCGACGCGGCTCGGTCGGGGCGGTCACGGCGACGGCGGCCATCAGCGGACTCCTGTCGTGGTGGCGCCGGCGAGGTCGCGGCGGAGGGCGAAGCGCTGGTACACGAGCGCGACGGCCAGCGAGATGATGAAGAGGATGACGGCGACGGCGCTGCCGAAGCCGGGCTGGGTCTGCCCGTACTGGATCATGTACACGGCCATCGTGTTCGTGGCGCCGACGGGGCCGCCACGGGTCGTGACCCACACCATGTCGAACAGCTGCAGTGAGCCGATCATCGACAGGAAGATCCAGATGCGGATGGTGGGGGCGATGAGCGGCAGCGTGATGTGCCACTGGATGCGCCACCAGTTGGCGCCGTCGAGCTGGGCCGCCTCGGTGAGCTCCTCCGGCACTCCCTGGAGGCCGGCGAGCATGAGGAGGATCGCGAAGCCGAGGTACTTCCAGGTGAGGATGCCGAACATGACCCACAGGGCGATGGCGGGCTCGGCGAGCCACGGCCGGGCGAGGTCGCCCAGGCCGATCGACTCGAGCACCGCGTTCACGCCGCCGCGCGGGGAGAGCAGGAGCTTCCAGGACAGACCCGCGACGACCTCGGCGAGGACGTAGGGGACGAAGATGAGGGCGCGGATGAGAGTGCGCCCGCGCAGGCGCCGGTTCAGCAGGAGGGCGATCGCGATCGCGAGGGGGCCCTGGATGAGGACCGAGGCGACGAGGATGACGGCGTTGTTGCCGATGCCCTTGAGGAAGAGCGGATCCGTGAGCGCCCGGATGTAGTTGTCGAAGCCGACGAACCGCTCGAGCGGGGTCAGGCCGTTCCAGTTGAAGAAGCTGTACACCGCCGCGAGGACGACGGGCAGGATCACGAAGGTCAGGAAGACGATCAGCGCGGGGCCGGCGAACAGGCCGATCTCGAGCCACTTCCGGCCGTCGGTGCGTCGGCGGGGGCGGGGGGTGGGGACGGGGCCCGCGGCGAGCGCGGGCCCCGTCTCGATCATGCTGGTGGTCATGTCGGTTACAGCGCGGCCGCCGTGTCCTCCAGCGTCTTGACGATGTCCTCGGGAGTGCCCGAGCCGCCCATGAGGTTCACGACAGCCTGGTTGAGGGGCTGTCCGAATGTCGGGCCGAGGGCGCTGTCCAGCCAGAGCTGCACGTAGGACGACTCGGCGAGGGCGGTGGCGATCGTCTTGAGGTTCGGGTCGGTGACGCTGTCCGCGGCTTCCGGGTGCGTCGGGATGCCCGCACCGGTCTCCGCGAAGCGCTTCTGGACGTCGGCGCTCATGATGTACTTCAGCAGGTCGACGGCTTCCTCCGGCGCGTCCTTGTGGACACCCCAGCCGTCACCGCCGCCCATCGTGATGGTGGGGTCGCCGGCGGCGCCGGGGACGCTCGGGAAGGGGAACCAGCCGAGGAACCCGGGCACCTCGCCGTCCGCGGTGAGGGAGCCGATGGTGCCGGAGTTCCAGTGGCCCATGAGCTCCATCGCGGCGTTGCCGTTGGCGATGAGGCCCGCGGAGCTGTCGGCGCCCTGCTGCCCCGAGGCGGCAAGGAAGCCGGACTGGAACGGCTCGGTGGCCACGAAGTCCTGGAGCAGCTCACCGGCCTCGAGCCAGCACGGGTCGCTGAAGTCGAGGGCCGGGATGGCGGTCTCGAGCGTCTCGGTCGAGCACGCGGCGAGCGCGAACTGATACCACCAGTGGCCCGCCGGCCAGAGGTCGCCGGCGCCGACGGCGATGGGCGCCACGCCGGCCTCCTTGAGCTTGCTGTTCGCGTCCTCGAGCTCGGGCAGCGTCTCGGGCAGGTCGGAGATGCCGGCCTGCTCGAAGAGGTCGGTGTTGTACCAGAAACCCTCGACGCCGAACGTGAACGGCAGTGCGTACTGCTTGCCGTCGACCTCCCACGGCTTGACGGTGGCGCCGAGGGCCGCGATCTCGGCGGCGGCGGCGTCGGTGAGGTCCATGAGGTGTCCGGCCTCGGCCTGCGAGCGCACTTCACCACCCGGCCACACCATGAACACGTCGGGGGCGTCGCCGCTCTGCAGGGCGTTCGGGATGAGCGTGCGCTGGAGCTCCTCGTTCTGGTAGCCGGTGACCTCCACCGTGACGCCGGGGTTGGCCTCTTCGAACTCGGCGGCGACGTCCGCCCAGAGGCCCTGAAGCGGGTCGGAGGTGGCGTTGTGCCACCACGTGATGGTGACGCCGTCGGCGTCGTCGCCGGTGTCGGTGCTGCCGGTACACCCGGTGAGGGCGGCGATCGCGAGACCGCCGGCCGCGACGCCCGCGGACAGCCTCGTCATGCTGCGTCTGTTCATCTTCGAACCTTTCGAAACTTTCGACTGCTACGTCGAAAAGTGATCTGGACGCCTTCAATATAGGAGCCACAGGTTTTGAGGTCAAGAGCAACAAATACCCGGAGTTCGCTACAGTGGGCACGTGAGCCAGAGCGGACGAACCATCGAGTCCGTTCGTCGCGCCAATCTGGCGCATCTGCTCCGGATCGTCCATCTGCGCGGGCCGCAGTCGCGGGCGGCGCTGACGGAGGAGACCGGCCTCAACCGCTCGACCATCGCCGACCTGGTCGGCGAGCTCGTCCGCGTCGGCTGCGTGCACGAGCGCTCGCCGGATCCGTCGAACCGGGTGGGGCGGCCCTCGCCGGTCGTCGCCGTAGACCCGCAGGTCGTCGCGATCGCCGTCAACCCGGAGGTCGACGCGCTCGAGATCGCCGCGGTCGGCCTGGATCAGGGCATCCGCGCCTTCGAGCGGATCCCGCGCGACGAACTGCTCTCCCCCACCGACACGGCCCGGCTCGTCGCCGAGCAGGTGGAGCACTGGCGGCGCACCGACCTCGACGGAGCACGGATCGTCGGGGTGGGCCTCGCGGTCCCCGGCCTGGTGCGCGCGGCGGACGGACTCGTCCGCAACGCGCCGCACCTGCACTGGACCGACGCGCCGGTCCGCGATCTCGTCGCGGAGGCGACCGGGCTCCCCGTCACGGTCGGAAACGACGCCTCGCTTGGCGCGATCGCCGAGCATCTGTTCGGAGCGGCGAAGGAGCACGACGATGTCGTCTACCTCAACGGCGGCGCGAGCGGCATCGGCGGCGGGCTGATCGTCCAGGGGATGCCGGTGGGCGGCGTCGGCGGCTACGCCGGGGAATTCGGGCAGAACCGCCCCGGCATCGCGACCCTGGCCGACCGGCGCGCGCAGGGCGGGGTGCTCGAGGACGAAGTGCGCCGCGCGCGGCTCCTCGCGGCCATGGGACTGAGCCGCGCGGACGACCGTGAGCTCGGAGCGGCTCTCGCGGCCGCCACGGCCCCCGATGCGACGGCGGAGATCGAGCGGGAGCGCCGCATCCTGGCGACGGCCCTCGCGAACGCCGTCAACGTCCTCAATCCGTCGATCGTCGTGCTGGGCGGCTTCCTCGCGATCCTCGCCGACCTCGACATGCCCGGTCTCGTCGAAGCCGTGCGGGCGCAGTCGATGCCGGCGTGCGCCGAGGACCTCGACATCCGCGCGGCCGGGCTCGCCGAGCACCGCCTGCTCATCGGCGCCGCCGAGGCCGCCTTCGCGGAGCTGCTGAGCGACCCGACCGGGGTCAGCGTGGACCCGGCCGCACCGTCAGGTCGCTGATCACCGCGTCGCGCGGGAGGGTCAGCGCGGTCATCACCGCGTCGGCCACCGACTCCGGGTCGATGAACGCGCCGGGGTCGTAGTCGCGCCCCTCCTGCTCGTGCACCCGCGCCTGCATGGGCGTCGCCGTGCGGCCCGGGTAGACGGTCGCGACCCGCACGCCGTGCGGCGCCTCCTCACCGCGCAGCGCATCGGCGAGCGCTTTCAGCCCGTGCTTCGAGGCGGCGTAGGCACCCCAGCCGGGGTGCGCCGTCAGGCCGGCGCCGGAGTTGATGAACAGCACCTGGCCACGCGCCGCGCGGATGCTCGGCAGCAGGACGCGGGTGAGTTCGGCCGGCGCGACGAGGTTCACGGTGAGCTGGTCGGTCCACGAGCGCAGGGGGGCGTCGGCGACCTCGCCGAGGTCGACGATGCCGGCGGCATGGATGACGGAATCGACGTGGCCCGGCAGGTCGGCCACGGCCGCCGCGATCTGCTCCGGCCGCGAGAGATCGGCCACGACGGCGCGGCTGCCGGGCAGCTGGGCCTCCACCTCGCTCGCGCGCCGGCGGTCGCGGGCGACGACGATGAGCCGGTCACCCCGGTCGAGGAGGCGCCGTGCGACGGCGAGGCCGATGCCGGAGCCGGCCCCGGTGAGGACGTGGATCTGGGTCATCCCGCCATCCTGCCACCGCGTCCCACGCGGCGCGGAACCGGGCGCCGACCCGGTCGGGGTCGCGCGAGTACCGGAAAAAGCTGGTAATGGCGCCTGTTCCCGCGCTAAGTTCGAGATGGATCTGCGAGCGCCTCGCGCTCCCGATGTCCCCAGCATCGGGATGCGGCCTTACCCCCCAGCATGGTCCACGGCGAGCGTTCTGGATCCGGGTTCCCCTCAAGAGCCGAGTTCTCCACGCGTGCTCCTGAGGGGAACCCTTCGCCGCAACACAGGGAGGCGACGTCCGGACGTCGCCTGTCTTCCCTGATCCCCCCAATGGGACGTCCTGAGGAGCTCCCCCCGGATGCTCACTCTTGGTCCCGGGCGCCACTCTAGCTTGTCCACCATATGGGGGACAAGATCGGCGGCCACGAATTTTCATAAGATGTGTGCAGCACGACGCGGCGATCTGGGACGACGCGACAACACAAGAAATCGCACTGGGGTGACGCATCCGCTGCATGGGGCAGCGGATGGGGGATTTCAGATGATGGGGACCCGATGCCAACCCGTACACAGACCGCCGTTCCAGCCGACAGCGACCTGACCTCCTCCTCCCGCGCGCGCAGGCGACTGCGCGCCCCGGGGATCCTCCTCGCCGCCACCGTCCTCTGCCTCATGACCGGGGTGGCCGCCCTGACGACATCCGACCCGCTGTGGTGGCACCTGCACTTCAGCCGCCTCGGGATGTTCGCCGACGCGTCGGGCGCCACGTTCAACGCCGGCGTCATCGCCTGCGGCGCGGTGACGGCCTCCACCGGCGTCTCCGCGCACGTGCGTCTGACCCGGGCCGCCGGCCGTGGAGCCGTCGGCGACGCCCGCGCCGTCCGCGTCACGCCCGTCCTGGTGGCGACGCTCGGGATCTGCCTGCTGCTGATCGGCGTCATCCCGCTCACCCTGAACGAGTTCCTGCATGAGCGCGCCGCGAACGGCGTCATCCTCGCCTTCGGCGCCCTGCAGCTCGTCACCCGCAGGTTCCTGCCGGAGCTCCCGCCGCACGTGCGCCGCGTGGGCGCCGTCGCGACGGTGCTCCTCGTCGCGGGCATCGCCGGAATGATCTCCGGCGTGATCAACCTGGCCCTGTACGAGGCGATGGCGTTCGGCGCGGTCCTGACCTGGCTCCACCTCCTGGAACGCGCAGTGTCCGGCCTCGCACGCACGCCCGAGGCGTCCGCCGCCGCTGCGGCGACCGCCGTCAGCGCAGCGCCTGCAGCTCCGCGAGGTCGCCGAAAACTTCGAGCCCGGCGCACGACGCGGTCCCCTCGAGCAGCACTGTCCCGTCCGGGCCGGTATGCCGCACCGCGACCCGCGCGTCGAGGGTCTCCTCGACCCGCCGGTGCATCGCCGTCCGCAGGGGTGCGTGCAGCAGCCCTCCGCGCACCCGCTCGGCATCCAGTTCCAGCAGACCGGCCGGCCCCTCGGCCGTCCAGCGCACGCGATGATCGTCGATCTCGAGCCGCGTGGTCCGGGAGCGGTTGTACGTCGTCCAGCGGTAGAGCGATCCGCCGTGCCGGAAACCCACGATCGACCCGCGGAAGCGCCCTCGCAGCCACGGGATGATCGCGACCGACGCGGTCAGCGATGCGCCCGCATCCGCGTCGATGTGGTTGCTCGCGAGCCACACGTAGCCGGCGGGGAACGCCCGCCCCCAGTCCTTCTCGATGTAGCCGCGTCCGCCGTGGAACGACACTGGTGCGCCCTCGGCCTGCAGCGTCCCGGCCAGATCGTGCCCGAACGAGATGAGGCCGTGGAAGCACTCCATGAGCGGGACGAGGCCGTACCAGCCCATGATGCCGGGCTCGCGCACGGTGACCGGCCAGGGATCCAGCGCCGTGGCCGCCTCGATCCGCCCGGACAGCTGCGGCAGGTCGAGCGTGACGCCCTCCGCCGTGAACCGGTTCCCTCCGACGGAGACGTCGAACCGCCGGTCGGAGGCCGCGAAGTCGGCGACGTCGAAGCGGTGGTACCAGGAGCGGCCGGTGACACCGTCCAGCACCTGCACGAACGCCTCGTCGCGGGAGTCGCCGCCCGAGCCGGTGCCCCGGAAGATGCCGGGGATCACGGCCCAGCGGTGCGCACGGTCGGCGCTCACGAGCTTGATGTACCAGCCCTCGAAGAACCGCTGCGTGACGCCGTCGCCGTGATAGCCCTCGGGGTGTCGCACGCCGCGCAGGTACGCCGCCGGTGATCGCATGCTTCACCCTAGGCCCGGGCGTCGGGGGTGCGACGTAGTCTTCGGGCGTGACGATCGGCGCGATGCCCGGCCCGTGCCTGCTCTGCGGCGCGGGCGACGGGGTGCGCGCCGCCGACGGCTGGCGGTGCGCCGTCTGCGGATGGCGAGCCGGCGACGTCCCGGACCCTGATCTGTCGCGGCCGCGCGTGGAGGTCGTGTACTACATCCGCTACGCCGATCGCGTGAAGATCGGGACCTCCTGGCGGCCCCGGCAGCGCCTGGCCACGCTGTGGCACGACGCGCTGCTCGCCTTCGAGCCCGGCGGGCGGGCGGTGGAGCAGGAGCGGCACCGGGAGTTCGCGGCGCTGCGGCTCGGCGGCGAATGGTTCCGCGCCGACGACGCGCTGCTCGACCACGCGGCGTCGATCGCGGCCGGGGAGGATCCGTGGCGCGCGTACGCGCGCTGGGTGGCGGCGGCCCTCAGTCCGTGACGGCGTCGAGCACGACGGTGCCGCCGGCCTCCCGGAGCCGGCGGAAGACGGCGCGCTCGTGCGGCGTCGTGTTGGGCTGGTGCAGCGTGAGCAGGAGCCCGCCGTCGAGAGTGCGGGCGATCATCCCGTGCCCGCCGTCCGCGGCCCAGATCGGGTCGGCATCCTGCAGCCACGGCCCCTCGATGCGCCCGCTCTCCGATCGGGCGATGCCCATCGCGTAGCCGGTGTCGCCGAAGCTCGACCACAGCATGAGCAGGGCGCCGTCGCGCGTGCGGTGCAGGAACGGCCCGTCGGTCACGTACGCGTCGACCTCCGGCGGCACCCGGGGATGGTCGACCCTGCGCGCCCACGGCGCCGCGGAGGCGCGGAAGAGGAGCCGTGGTTCGCCGATCGCCGCCCGCAGGTCGTCCGACAGGCGCTGTGCGACCACCTCGCCGTCGGTGACCTGCACCCACTCGTGGCAGTAGACGATCCATGGCCGGCCGCCGTCGTCGACATGCAGAGTTCCGTCGAGGCACTCCCAGTCACGGGGAGTCACGGGCCCGTCGCTCCAAGGTGCGTACGGCCCGGCCGGGGCGTCCGCCACGAGGATCTGCGTGCCGCGGCGCCGCCCCTCGGCCGTGAAGGTCGCGAACATGAAGAACCGGCCGTCGTGGAGGTGCACCTCGGGGGCCCAGTAGTTCCGGTCGCTCCAGAACCCCGCGGGCGGGCGGAAGGCGGGGATCGGGCCCTCCCATGCCTCGAGGTCGGTGCTCCGGTAGCAGTCGAACCCGGTCGCCGGCGGGTGCCAGATGTCGGCATCCGTGCTGCCGAAGAGGTAGTACGCGCCCTCGTCGGGGACGGTCAGCACGAAGGGATCCCGGATCTGGATGTCGGCGAGCGAGAGGGCGGTCACCCTCCCATGCATACCGGATGCCGCGGGTGTCGCGGGCAAGCACGGCGTGGCGCGTCCGTCAAGGCCGGGGCGCGGGAGTGCTCGTCCGGCCTATCGTGGCCGCACCGGAAGGGAGTGGCCGATGTCACAGAACGTGCGCAGGATGAACTGCCGAGCCGAGGACGTCTTCGACGTGCTGCGCGACGGCTGGGTGTACCCGGTCTGGGTCGTCGGCGCCGCGCGGATGCGGGCCGTCGACGCCCTCTGGCCGCAGGCGGGCGCGAAGCTGCATCACTCGGTGGGCCCCTGGCCGATGCTCATCGACGACGTCACGGTGAGCGAGGAGTGGGAGCCGCCGCGTCGCATGGTCATGACGGCGCGGGGGTGGCCGATCGGCGAGGCGCGCGTCACGATCGAGGTGCGGCCGTCCGGCGACGCGCACTGCATCGTGCGGATCGGCGAGGATGCCGTCTCGGGGCCCGCCCGCGTCATCCCGAAGCCCATCCGGGATGTCCTGCTGCACGGGCGGAACACCGAGACGCTCCGCCGCCTCGCCTACCTGGCCGAGGGGCGCGCCCGCAGTGGGGTCGGCGGCACAGCCCCGGGCGAAGACCCCGACATCGAAACCGCGTCGGATCAGGCACCACCGCCGACGGCATCCTGAACCAGTTTGCACCCTAGGGGGCATGGTGCAATACTGCACGTCATGGCCCAGAGTGCAACACCGTCCCGCGAGAGCAAACGCACGATCACCACGCGCGCGCTCGTCCGGACCGCACGGGCGTACGCCGCCGATCGCGGACTGAGCGGCTTCACGATCGAAGAGCTGTGCGCCGACGCGGGCGTGTCCCGCCGCACCTTCTTCAACTACTTCGCCTCCAAGGAGGATGCCGTCCTCGGCATGCCGCTCGTCCGCAACGACGAGGACGCCGTCGCGCGATTCCTGACGCGCCCGCCCGTCGACGGCCCCGGCCTCTCGGCGTCCCTTCTGGACGATCTCGCCGTCCTCGCCGAGGCGCGCTGGCGCGATCTCGACATGGACCCGGACAGCGTCGCGCACCTCGTCGCGGCGGCCGAGAGGGAACCCCGCCTCGTCGGACGCATGGTGCAGCTCGAACTCGAGGGCGAAGCCCTGGACGCGGGCCTCGTCGCGCAGCGGGAGGACCTCCCGGCGGGCGACGTGCGCGCGCAGGTCGCGGCCCAGCTGATCGGCGCCATCGCGCGCGGCGCGACGCAGGAGTTCCTGACCTCGGCGGACTCCGAGCCGTTCTCCGACATCCTCGCGCGCCGCATCCGGGCCGCGCGGGACCTCCTCACCCTCCCCTCCCCCTCGACAGGACCCCGCCCATGACGACGACCACCGTCCGCACCGCCCCGAGCGGCGCGGCTCCCCTCCTGCTGACGAAGCGGCGCATCTGGATCATCTTCTCGGCGCTCATTGCGGGCATGCTCCTCGCGAGCCTCGACCAGACGATCGTCTCCACCGCCATGCCGACGATCGTCGGCGAGCTCGGCGGGGTCTCGCACCAGGTCTGGATCACGACCGCCTACATCCTCGCGACGACGATCGTCATGCCGATCTACGGCAAGTTCGGCGACGTCCTCGGGCGCCGGCGGCTCTTCATGCTCGCCATCGCGATCTTCACCCTCGCCTCGGTCGGCTGCGCGTTCGCGACCGACTTCTGGATGTTCGTGGTCTTCCGGGCCCTCCAGGGTCTCGGCGGCGGCGGCCTCATGATCCTGTCGCAGGCGATCATCGCCGACATCGTCCCGGCATCCGAGCGCGGCAAGTACCTCGGCCCGCTCGGCGGCATCTTCGGGCTCGCCGCGATCGGCGGACCGCTCCTCGGCGGCTTCTTCGTCGACCACCTGACGTGGCAGTGGGCGTTCTACATCAACATCCCCGTCGGCGTCGCGGCGTTCCTCATCGCGGCGTTCGCGCTGCGCCTGCCGAACAAGCGGGCGGACAAGCCGATCGACTGGCTCGGCGTCCTGTTCCTCTCGGCCGCCACGACCTGCCTCATCTTCTTCACCGACTTCGGCGGCTCGGCCGACTTCGGCTGGGACTCGATGGCCACGTGGGCGTGGGGCCTGGGCCTCCTCGCGGCGGCGGCCGCGTTCGTCTTCACCGAGTCGCGCGCCGCCGACCCCATCATGCCGCTGTCGATGTTCCGCAACCCGGTGTTCGTCAACGCGACCGCGATCGGACTCGCGCTCGGCATCGGCATGTTCGCCGCGATCGGGTTCATCCCCACGTTCCTGCAGATGTCCTCGGGGACCTCTGCGGCGGCATCCGGCCTGCTCATGCTGCCGATGATGGTCGGCCTCCTGGGCACGTCGATCACATCGGGTCTGCTCATCACGAAGACCGGCCGCTACCGGCTGTTCCCGATCCTCGGCACGATCATCACCGGGATCGCGATGCTCGCGATGACGACGCTGACCGCGGCGACCCCGATCTGGCTGATCTGCGTCTACCTGTTCGTCTTCGGCGCCGGGCTGGGCCTCATCATGCAGGTCGTGGTGCTCGTCGTGCAGAACGCGGTGCCGGCGAGCGAGATCGGCACGGCGACCAGCACGAACAACTACTTCCGCGAGGTCGGCTCTGCGCTCGGCACCGCCGTCTTCGGCACGATCTTCACGACCCGCCTGACGGAGAACCTCACGTCGGTGTTCGCGGATGCCGGCGCGTCGGCCGCCCAGGCGGACCAGGCGGCCTCCACCATCGATCCGGCCGGACTGAGCGCGCTGCCGGACGCGGTGCGCGAAGGCGTCGTGACGGCGTACGCGGACGCCCTCGCGCCGGTCTTCTGGTACCTCATCCCGTTCATCGCCGTCGCCCTCGTGCTCGCGATCTTCCTCAAGCAGATCCCGCTGTCGGACGTCGCGGGGCTCGTCGCGCGGGGAGAGGCCATCGGCGGTGAGGAGGCGGAGCGCCTCGAGGCGGAGCAGCGCGCGGCGGCGGCGGAACGCTCCGGCGCGCCCTCGGCATCCTGACCGTCCGCTCGGCGGACAGGGGAAGAGCCCTCGCGGACCGGGTGAACGGTCCGCGAGGGCTCTGTCGTCTGCGCCTCAGACGCGGTTGCCGGAACGACGCTTCGAGAACGCGATCCAGAGCAGCAGCACGATGACCGCACCGATGATGGAGCCGATGATGCCGGCCGGCTGCAGGAAGCCGTCACCCGCGTCGGCGCCGAACAGCAGCTTGCCGAGGAAGCCGCCGACGAAGGAGCCGATGATTCCGAGCAGCATGGTCATGCCGATGCCCATGTTCTGCTTGCCGGGGACGAGAAGCCGCGCAAGGGCGCCGGCGATCAGTCCGATGATGATGATGCTGATGATGAGTCCGAGCATGTGTCTGCACCTTTCTTGATGGTGTTGGCGCGGACGACTTTCCTCCATCTGCGCGGGCACCGGTAGGCCCTTGATTTCGAGCCGGATTCGTGCGTATGGTGCCCGTCACATGCGGCTGTAGCGCGCCCGCGCGATGCAGAAGAGCCCGTACAGCATGAGCCCCGCCCCGACGATCCACAGCACGACAGCGCCGAACGGCAGGGCGGCGAGCGCGCGCAGCCCGGCATCCAATCCCCCCGCCGTCTCCGGATCCTGCGCCACGGCGGCGACGATCAGCAGGATGCCCGTCGCGCCGATCGCCAGCCCCTTCGCGACGTAGCCGGCGATGCCGAGGGCGACGATCCCGCGCCGCGCCGTGCCGGAGGGGAGGTCGAGGTGCTTCTCGAACGCCCGCGTGATGCCGCGGATGATGAACGCCGCGCCGATGGCGGCCACCCCGAGACCGACGATGACCAGCAGGAACACGCCGCCCGGCGTCGAGATCAGCCGGCCGCTGAAGGTCTCCGCCGAGTCCGCGGACCCCGACCGGGACCCCACCGCGACGCCGACCGCCGTCACCGCGATGGCGACGTAGGCGGCCGCCGTGCCGAGGAACTTGGCGCGGTGCGCCCAGGCCTTCTTCGCGTCCGGGTCACGCTCGAGCAGGGCCTCGGCGATCTGCCATGCGGCGAGGGCCAGCAGGCCGACGGCGATGATCCAGAGGATCACGACGCCGGCGGGCGTGCTGCGGATCTGCCCCATCGCGCCGCCCTGGTCGGCCTCGCCCCCGCCGCCGGTCGCGATCGAGATCGCGATGCCGCCGATCACGATGTGCAGGATGCCGAGCACGACGTATCCCACCCGGGCGAGGCGACGGAACACCGACGAATCCTGCGCCGCGCGGGCGGCGTCCTGAGGTGTGCTCATCCGCGAAGCGTAATCCACGCCGGGGTCGCCGCCGGGATGGGGGCGCGTCGCGCCGCCTCGCGCGCGTCGAGGCGACCAGGGGTGACACCTTTCCGCCGAAGCCCGGCAGGGCGCAGGGGAATGGGGGCGCTTCGCGCCGCTTCGCGCGCGTCGAGGCGACCGGAGCTGACACCTTTGCGACGAAGCCCGGCGCGCCGCAGCGCGTCAGTCGGCGAACGGGCGGCGGATGCGGGGCGCCGGGGCGGGCGGGACCTCCTTGGCCGCGACGATGTCGGTCACGCGGATCCGCTCGACCCCGCGCTTGCCGTCGACGACGACCGTCTCGGCATCCGCGCTGAGGAGTTCGCCCAGCGCGTCGGTCGCCTGCCCGGTCGGCAGCAGGTAGCGCACGACGACGCGGCGTCCCGGCGCGGGGAGGTTCACCATGCGCCGGGCGCGTAGTCCTTGAGGAACACGCCGAACAGGTCTTCGCCGGCCTCTCCGCGGACGATCGGGTCGTACACGCGGGCGGCGCCGTCGACGAGGTCGAGCGGGGCGTGGAAGCCCTCCTCCGCGAGGCGCACCTTGGTGGGGTGCGGGCGCTCGTCGGTGATCCAGCCGGTGTCGACGCTCGTCATGAGGATGCCGTCGGTCTCGAACATCTCGCGTGCGCTCGTGCGCGTCAGCATGTTGACGGCGGCCTTGGCCATGTTCGTGTGCGGGTGGCCGGGTCCCTTGTACCCGCGGCCGAACACGCCCTCCATCGCGCTGACGTTGACGACGTACGTGCGGCGGGCCGGGCTCGCGGCGAGGGAGGGCCGCAGCTTCGAGACGAGCAGGAACGGCGCCGTCGTGTTGGCCAGCTGCACCTCGAGCATCTCGAGCGGATCGACGTCGCCGACGCGCTGCGTCCAGGAGTTGACGTCGTGCAGGTCGGGGATGAGACCCCCCGCATCGATCGCCGTGCCCGCGGCGAGTCGCTCCAGCGAGCTGGAGCCGGCGGCCATCGCCTGCTCGGTGAGCTCGTCGGCGCGGCTGGCCGCCGCCGCGAGGATCGGGTGGGCGGTGACCGAGCGTTCGAGCGCCTGCGGATGCTGGTCGTTGGTGTGCCCGAAGGTCACGAGCTCGGGCAGCGGACCCGGCGGCAGCGGGGCGAGCTCCGCGTCGACCAGCGGCTGGTAGGCGCCGGGCGAGCGGCGCACCGTCTGCGTCGCGTTGTTGATGAGGATGTCGAGGGGCCCGGCCGCCGCGACGTCGTCGGCCAGGCCGATCACCTGGGCGGGATCGCGCAGGTCGATGCCGACGATCTTGAGCCGGTCGATCCACTCCGGCGCGTCCGGGAGGCTGCTGAAGCGGCGCACCGCGTCGCGCGGGAAGCGCGTCGTGATGGTCGTGTGGGCGCCGTCGCGGAGCAGACGCAGCGCGATGTACATGCCGATCTTCGCGCGCCCGCCGGTCAGCAGCGCGCGGCGGCCGGTCAGGTCGGTGCGCGCCTCCCGCTTGGCGTGGCTCATCGCCGCGCAGGACGGGCAGAGCTGGTGGTAGAACGCGTCGACGACCGTGTACGGCTGCTTGCAGATGTAGCAGCCGCGCGCCTTGATGAGGGTCCCCGCCGTGGGCGCCGTGGTCGCGGTGCTGATCGGGATGCCGCGGGTCTCGTCGTCGATGCGGTCCGGGGCGCCGGTCGCGGTCGCCGCGACGACCTCGCGGTCGGCCTGCGCGATCGCGTCGCGGATCTCCCGGCGACGCACGCGCTTCGCGGCCTTGAACATGTGCGCGGTGGCCCGACGGACGGTGACGAAGTCGGGATGCGACTGGTCGACGTCGGCGATCTCCCGGAGCACCTTGAGCGTGACGGCGAGCTCGTCCGGGTCGATGCCGCTCGGCGGGTCGGTGAGGGCAGAGGTCTCGGGAGGCACACACGATTCTACGTCGGGCGGGATGGGCGGAACCTGTTACCGTGCCTGCGTGAGCTCAACGAGCGCCGGCGCGCGCCGCATCCACGTCTCCGCCGCGGTGATCCTCGACGAGGACGACCGTCTCCTGCTCGTCCGGAAGGCCGGCACGACGGCGTTCATGCAGCCCGGCGGCAAGCCGGAGCCCGGCGAGACCGCCGCGGAGACGCTGAGCCGCGAGCTGGCCGAGGAACTCGGCATCCACGTCGCGGCGGACGCGCTGCGCGGGTTGGGGTCCTTCACCGCGGCCGCCGCGAACGAACCCGGGTTCGTCGTCGTCGCCGACGTCTTCGCCGCCGACATCGGCGACCAGCAGCCCGCGGTCGGAGCGGAGATCGCCGAGCTCGCCTGGGTGGGCCCGGGCGAGGCGGAGCGCTTCGAGATCGCTCCGCTCGCCCGGGAGTACTTCCTCCCCCGCTGACTCGCGGCCGTCACCGACCCCCGCCGTGGTGGCGGGGCGTGTCACAGAACCAGCGGTCCTCGCCGGGGCGACCGGCATCCACTGTGACACCCGCGCGTGGCATGTCACAGCACCGGCGGGTATCGCCGGGCACACCCGCAAGAGGTGTGACACCCCGCCGGGACCACACCAATCGATCGGATGCTGGGAAGTCCCGCCGCCCCTCGCGCGCCGGGCTACCGCGCTGCGCGCGCCGTGAACGGCAGGACGAACCGGGACGGGTGCTCGGCGTCGCGGTACACCGTGTGCATGACGGGGCGGCCCACCGGCAGGTGGAACGCGTCCGGCGGCAGCAGCGAGTTGTGCTCGTCGACGAGCGGCTCGGCGTTGGAGAGCTCCGCGACGAGGCTGTGCCCCGGCAGGAACGTTGCCGCGAACGGGTAGATCCGCAGGACGTACTCCTCGATGCTCCCCGGCTCCACCGGCACCGCCCGCGTGTGCGGGTGGTACGGGTTCCCCTCGGTCGTGCGGTCGTCGAGCTCGCGGTGCGAGGCCTTCAGATACGCCGTCGTGATGAGCTGCCGCTTGCCGCCGGGGGCCTCGTCCCAGAAGCGCAGGATGAGGTTGGTGTCGTCCTGGTCGATCTTGACGAACAGGTGGGCGGCGCCCGTGCCGATCATCTCGGTCGGCTCCTCGAAGGGCTCGGTGCGCCAGGTGAGCACCTCGACCTTGTCGGTGACCGTGAGCGGTGCCTGATAGAAGCCGTCCGGTGCGGCGTACTCGCCGGCCATCCGCTCCGGCTCGGGCAGGAGCTTGCCGCGCGGGCGCAGGTACAGGGGCCGGTAGTCGATGTCCTTGGGCGGCCACTGGTCGGCGGTGACGACCTCGCGCGGCTATTACAACCAGGCGATCAACAAGGATGCCCCACACCCCGCCGCGGCGCGCCTGTGGCAGGAGTTCCTCTACAGCGACGAGGTGCAGAACCTCTGGCTGAAGGGCGGCGCCCGTCCTGCGCGCATGGAGGCCATGATCGCCGCCGGCACGATCGACGAGAAGCTCGCCGCGGCCCTGCCCGAGGTGCCGGCCGAGACGGTCGTCCCGACCGAGGCGCAGAGCACGGCCGCCGGTCAGCTGCTCGGCGAGAAGTGGGCCGCGGCCGCCCAGTGACCGGACTCGTCGCCGGTCCCGCTCCGGACCGTCTGACGCGCCCCGCCGTGCCGGAGCTTCCCGCTCCGGCACGGCGCGGTGCCGTGCGCGTCGGATGGGACTGGCTGGGCCTGCTCCCGTTCGCCGTGTACCTCGTCCTGTTCCTCGCGCTCCCGACCGTCCTCGCGATCGGGTCGGGCCTGTTCGACGCGGACGGCGCATTCACCCTCGACAACGTCGCGGCGCTGAGCGACCCCGTCATCCTCGCGACATTCTGGAACTCCGCGTGGGTGTCGCTGCTGACCGCCGCCGTCGGAGCCGTCGTCGGGGCACTCGTCTGCTACGCCCTGCTCGGACTGCCAGAGACCGGTGTCATCCGGACGATGGTGGATGCCGCATCCGGCGTGCTCGCGCAGTTCGGCGGCGTCATGCTCGCCTTCGCCTTCATCGCGACCATCGGCCTGCAAGGACTCGTGACGACCTTCCTGAAGGACCGGCTGGGCATCGACATCTTCGCGGAGGGTCCGTGGATCTATGAGATGCCCGGCCTGATCCTCCCGTACATCTACTTCCAGGTGCCTCTCATGGTCATCACGTTCATGCCCGCGCTGTCCGCGCTGAAGCCTCAGTGGACGGAGGCGAACCTCACCCTGGGCGGCACTCCGGCGGGCTTCTGGCGGCACGTGGGGGTCCCCGTGCTCGCCCCCTCGTTCCTGGCCAGCCTCCTGCTGCTGTTCGCGAACGCGTTCTCGTCGTACGCGACCGCGGCCGCTCTCGCGAGCCAGGGCTCGCAGATCGTTCCGCTGCAGATCCGCACCGCCCTCACGAGCGAGACGCTGCTCGGGCGGGAGAACCTCGCCGGCGCCCTGGCCTTCGGGATGATCGTCGTCGTCGGGCTCGTGATGGGCGCGTACGCCCTCATCCAGCGACGCACGACGCGGTGGCAGGCATGAACGGCCTCGCACCCCGCCCCCTCACCCGCTGGATCATCGGCGGCGTCGTCGGGCTCCTGTTCGCCCTGCCGCTGGTCTCGACGCTCCTGTTCACCCTGCAGGACGGCGACGGGTACACGTTCGCGCGCTGGGCCGGCCTGTTCGACCCGGCGAAGGCGGCGGTGCTCAAACCGATCTGGACGGGACTGGGCAACTCGCTGCTCCTCGCCCTCGTCACGGTGCTGATCGTGCTGCTGATCCTCGCGCCGACGATGATCCTCGTGTCGCTGCGGTTCCCCGCTCTGCGCCGGTCCTTCGAGTTCCTGGTGCTGCTGCCGATCACGATCCCCGCGATCGTGCTCGTCGTCGGCCTCGCGCCGATCTACCAGCAGATCGGACGCACCCTGGGCACCGGCGCCTGGACGCTCGCGTTCGCATACGGGATCACGGTGCTGCCGTTCGCGTACCGCTCCATCCAGGCATCCATCGACGCCGTCGACCTGCGCACCCTCTCCGAAGCAGCCCGCTCTCTCGGCGCCGGCTGGTTCACGGTGGTCACCCGGGTCCTCGCACCCAACCTCCGTCCGGGACTGCTCGCGGCGTCGCTCATCTCGGTCGCCGTCGTCCTCGGCGAGTTCACCATCGCCTCCCTGCTCAACCGCCAGGTGCTGCAGACCGGCCTCGTCGTCGTCAACAAGATCGACGCCTACGCCTCCGCGATGTTCACCCTGATGGCCCTCGCCTTCGCCTTCGCCCTGCTGCTCGTCATCGGGCGCGCAGGCCGCTCCCAGCCCGGAAAGAATCGGTCATGACCTCACCCCGCGCCCTGCCGCGCACCTCCGAGAACCTGCTCCTCGCCGCCGCCGGCGAAGGCTCCCGCGCCGAGTTCCGCGGCGTCGTGAAGGACTACGGCGCGCATCGGGTCCTGCACGGCGTCGACCTGGATGTCGCGCCCGGCGAGTTCGTCTCGCTGCTGGGGCCCTCGGGATGCGGCAAGACGACCGCGCTGCGCGTCCTGGCCGGGCTGGAGCAGGCGACGGAGGGGACCGTGCACCTCGGCGGGCGCGATGTCTCTCGGGTGCCGACGAACAAGCGGGACATCGGCATGGTGTTCCAGTCGTACTCCCTGTTCCCGCACCTGCGCGCCCTGGAGAACACCGCGTTCGGTCTGCGCCGTCGAGGAGTCGGCCACGCCGAGGCGCGCCGGCGCGCCGGTGACGCGCTGGACCTCGTCGGGCTGGGCCATGTGGCGGACCGGTACGCCCACCAGCTCTCCGGCGGGCAGCAGCAGCGCGTCGCGCTCGCGCGGGCGCTCGTCACCGAGCCCCGCATCCTGCTGCTGGACGAACCCCTCTCCGCCCTGGATGCGAAGGTGCGCGCGCAGCTGCGCGACGAGATCCGCCGCATCCAGCTCCGCCTCGGGATCACCACCGTGTTCGTCACGCACGACCAGGAGGAGGCGCTGGCCGTGTCCGACCGGATCGCCGTGATGGATGCCGGACGGATCGAGCAGATCGGAACACCGGAGGACCTGTATCTGCGTCCCGCCACACCCCAGGTCGCGGCCTTCATCGGCCTGTCGAGCCTCGTGCCGGCCGAGGTCGTCGGCGGAATGGCACGGCTGTGGGGCCACGCCCTGCCGGTCCAGGTGCCGGCGAGCGACGGGCCCGTGGACGTCTTCCTCCGGCCGGAGAATCTCCGCTTGGTCGGCGATGATCAGCCGGGCATCGGCGCGGTCGTGCACGAGAGCACCTTCCTGGGCAGCTTCCGCCGCACGGTCCTCCGCACCGACGACGGATACCTCGTGCGCGTGCAGCACGCGGCCTCCGAGCATGTCGACTTCGGCGACACCGTGCGCATCGCAGTCACGCCCGCACCCGTCGCCGTCCGCCCGCACCGTTCGGAGTACGACGACGACCTCGACGGGTGATCATGCTCCTGCGCGGCCGGTCATGCTCCGGAGCTCACGGTGCATGGCAGCGGCGATGACGTGCGCGGACAGCCACCGCGCATCGCAGTGGACGCTGCAGAAGAGCCTGCCCGCGTAGGAGACCGCCGCGACCCCGACCCGCACGTTCCCGGCGATCACCGCGACGGGCCAGAACGACTCCACGCGGGCGCCGGCCAGGAGAAGCGTCTCGGACGGGCCTCTCACGTTGGTGACGAACCCCGCGACGAGGTGCTGGCTGCGGGCGATCCGGTCCATGACGGCGGCCGCGATCGGCCCCCGCATGAGCTCGAGCGTGCCCTGTGCGCGCGCCCGGGCGGGCGCCTGTCGCGTCTGACCCGCGATCCTCGTGAGCCTCTCCCCCGGTGTCGCCGCGGACAGCGGCAGTTGCACGATCATGACACCGACCTGATTGCCCGCCGTTCCGCGCCGTTCCAGCGCGACCGGGACCGACACCGGCAGCTCGGCCGGCACCCGCTCCCCGGCCGAGGTGAGCGCGGCACGGAGGCCGCACGTCACCGCCGCCAGGAGCGCGTCGTTCACGGTCGCGCCGCCGGCACGGGCGGAGAGGCGGAGAGCGTCCATGTCGGCGTCGATCAGCGCGGCACCGTGCAGCGCGCTGCGGGGTCCGAGGAGCACCGTCGGTCCGACGCGGCCGGCGACGATCATCGTGACCGCGCGGCGCGCTCCGCGAAGGATCCGGAGCAGGGCCGGGGCGCGCGACCCCGGAGTGCCCGGTGCGAGCCGCCCCGGCCGTGACGGTGCGGACGAAGGGGACGCGTCGTCGGCACCGAGCAGCGTGCGCACGATCTCGACCGCCGCGACGCCGTCTGCGGTCGCGTGATGGATCCGCAGGACGAAGGCCGCCGTCCACCCCTCCTCGAGGGGCGCGACGAGCAATTCCCACAGCGGCCGGGTGAGCGGCAGCGGAGTGCCCATGAGCGACCCGCACCAGCGCTCGAGGTCGCGGCGGTCCCGCAGTGGCGGCGCCGTCCGGATGTGCTCGCGGAGGTCCGGTGCGGCCTCGACCCAGACGTGCCGCCGGCCCCGGGGGGCTGCCACCCGTCGCAGCGCGGGAAGGCCGTCGATGCGCCGCCGCACCGCGTGCCGCAGAGCCTCCAGATCCAGCGTCCCGTCGCCGCCGATGAAACCTCCCGGCGACAGGATCCCCGCTGTGCGACGATGACGACCACGCGAGGGTCGAAGGTCCCGGCCTCCCGCCGGCGCGACCTCCCGCACACCGGGGCAGCCCGGTGTACCGTGAAATCGAACCCGGAGACAGCTTCACCACGACGAGGGATCACGATGGGCGCCGGCGAGACGAACCACACCGCGCGCTACCGCGAGATCGCGATCGTCCTCGGGCGGCACAGCCTCGGATTCCTCACGTCCCTGCTGGGGATCAACGGCCGCCGCTCGCGGCGGCCGGCGGACGGCGCGTCCCCCGAAGAACCGCGTGAAGCGGCCGCGCACCTGCGGCTCGCGCTGGAGGAGCTCGGCCCGACCTTCGTCAAGCTCGGGCAGGTGCTGTCGACCCGCCCCGACATGCTCCCCCCGGTCTACGTGAGCGAGCTGACCAAGCTGCAGGACGGCGCGCCTCCGGTCCCGGCCGCACTCATCCGGGACGTGATCCGCCGTGAGCTCGGCGGCGAACCGGAGGAGCTCTTCGCCGAGTTCGACGACGAGCCGCTGGCTTCCGCATCCATCGGCCAGGCGCACGCCGCAACACTCAAGGACGGGACTCCGGTCGTCGTCAAGGTGCGCCGCCCGGGGGCGGTGGCCCAGGTGCAGCAGGACGTGGAGATCCTGCAGAACCTCGCCGAGCGGGCAGCGCGCACGTGGGACCTCGCGAAGGAGTACGACGCCGTCGGACTCGCCGACGAGTTCGCCGCCACCATCCGGGCCGAACTGGACTACCTGCAGGAGGGCCGCAACGCGGAGCGTTTCGCCCAGGACTTCGCCGACGAGCCGGACGTCCTCATCCCGCGCGTCTTCTGGGAGCACACGACCTCCCGCGTGCTCACCCTCGAGAGGATGCACGGCACGAAGGTGACCGACGCGGACCGTCTGGACGCCGTCGGCGTCGACCGGAAGCGCCTGGCTCGCCGCGGCGCCGACATCGTGCTGAAGATGGTGTTCGAGGACCGCTTCTTCCACGCCGACCTGCATCCCGGGAACCTCTTCGTGCACGACGACGGCACCATCGTGCTCATCGACTTCGGGATGGTGGGGGTCGTCGAGGAGAGGTTGCGGGGGCATCTCAGCGATCTGTTCATCGCGCTGGTCCGCGGCAATGCGGATGCCATGACCGCCGCTCTCATCGCCGTCTCGGGCCGCGCCTCATCCGTCGACCGGGAGAGGCTGCAGGATGACCTGCACGGCTTCCTGTCGCGATATCGGCTCCGTTCCCTGCGCGAGACACCGTTCGCGCGCATGATGACCGATCTCTTCACGATCCTCCGGAACAACCGGCTGAGGCTGCCGAACCAGATGGCGCTCCTGTTCAAGGTCCTCCTGCAGATCGAGGGGCTCGCCCTGCGCCTGGACGCGGACTTCCGGCTCGGCGATGCGCTCGAGCCGTACGTCCGGAGACTCGCCCGCGAGCGGACGAACTTCTCGGTGTTCATCCGGCGGGCGGCGCGTGCGTCGGCCGACATGAACGAGCTCGCGCTCGAAGTGCCGGGCGTGCTGCGGCGCGTCCTCGACCGCGTCGACACCACGGGTCTCGAGGTCCACATCCGCACCGCCGACGTGGACCCGCTGGTCGGCCGCATCGAGCGGGTGGGCAACCGGCTCGTGGCGGGCATGATCAGCGCCGCCCTGATCACCGGGATCGGCGGGCTCGTCTCCAACGAGCGGAAGTGGCGGTCGTGGGAAGGCACCATGCTGGGGACGGGGCTGGGCGCCATCGGCGCCCTGGGCGCCTACCTCGCCTGGACGTCCAGGCCGCGCGGCCGGCGACGGCCGTGACGTCGGCCGGCAGCCCGCGTCAGCGCAGCTGCGACGGGTGTGCGGTCAGCGCCGCGAGCCGGGCATGGCCGACCGGCTCGTCGGCGAGCAGGGGCACGATGGCGACCTGGGGCGCCAGGGTCCGGACCTTCGCGATCTGCTCCCGCTCGGCGCGGCCCCGGGCGCGCAGGAAGGGCAGGCGCGGGTGCGCCGCGGCGACGGAGTCGTTGACGACCCACGCCCAGGGGCGGATGCCGGCCCGTCCGAGGTCGTCCTGCAGCGCGGCCGCTTCGAGCACCGGCGTCGATTCGGGCAGGGTGACGACAATGATCTTCGTCTGCCCCGGATCCTGCAGACGCATCAGCGGCGTGGTGAACCGCTGCGGCGATTCGCCCATCTGACGGGTGATCTCGCGGTGATACGAGCCGGCCGCGTCGAGGAGGAGCAGTGTGTGCCCGGTGGGTGCTGTGTCGATGATCACGAAGCGCCGACGCGATTCGTGCACGGCATGGGAGAACTGCTGGAAGACCGCGACCTCATCCGTGCACGGCGACATCAGGTCTTCCGCCAAAGCTGCGCGACCGGCGTCGTCGAGCCCCCTTCCCCGCGTGGCCAGCACGCGAGCGCGGTATTCCCGGATGGCCACGACCGGGTCGATGCGTTCCACGGTGAGCCCGTCGACCGCCTGCTGCAGCGTCTCGGCGAGATGAGCGGCGGGGTCCGTCGTGGTCAGCAGCACGTCATGCCCTCGATCGGCGAGCGCGACCGCGATCGCCGCCGCGATGGTCGTCTTGCCGACGCCGCCTTTGCCCATGCAGAGGACCAGACCGTGACCGTCGGCCTCGACCGCGTCCACGAGGTCGGACAGCGGCGCCTCGCGCAGATCCGGGTCCACGGACGGCAGGTCTTCGGGCGGAGCATCCTCTCCGGAGTCGAAGAAGGTCTGCAGCGCGGCGACGCCCATGATGCTGTGGGCTCTCAGCGCGATCTCGTCTCGGGGCAGGGCCGCGATCGACGCGGGCATCGCGGCGAGAGCGGCCGCCTCCCGCGCCCGCAGCGCCACGGCGAGCGGCTCCTCCCCCGCGGCGTCCGGAAGCACGCCGTTGACCACGACGTGGGCGTCGGTCATGCCGATGGCCGTCAGCTCGGTGAAGGTGCGTTCGATCTCCCGCAGTGCCGATGCCTGCGGACGCGTCACCAGCACGAGACGGGTGCGAGCGGGGTCGGTGAGCGCCGCGACCGCCGCGGCATAGGTGGCCCGCTGCCGGTCGAGACCTGCCATCGGACCCAGGCACGACGCATCGCCGCCGGTGGCGAGGAAGTCTGTCCAGGAACCGGGTAGCTGGAGCAGCCGGATGGTGTGGCCGGTCGGAGCGGTGTCGAACACGACGTGGTCGTATTCGCCGTAGGCGGCGTCATCGGTGAGCAGCGCGGTGAATTCGTCGAACGCGGCGATCTCGGTGGTGCACGAGCCCGACATGCTCTCCACGAGCGCCGCGACCTCGCTGTCGGCGAGCTGTCCTCGAACGGGCGCGAGCACCCGTTCCCGGTAGGCGTCGGCGGCTTGTACCGGGTCGATCTCCAGCGCCGACAGGCCGGGCATCTGCGGGATCGGGGTGACGGTGTTCCCCACCGTCAACCCGAACACCTGACCGACGTTGGATGCCGGATCGGTGCTGACCAGCAGCACCCGGTTGCCCTCGGCGGCCAGGCGCACCGCCGTCGCGCACGCCACCGACGTCTTGCCGACACCTCCCTTGCCCGTGAAGAACAGGAAGTGGGGGACGCCGTCCAGAAACCGCATCATGCCTTCACCGTAGGGGTGAGGGCGTGCATGATGATACCCGGGCGGGTATCCTGGTGTTGCCGCACGACACCGGGAGGGCCCCCATATGAGCAACAACGAAGCGCTTGCGCCCGCCGTCGACCCTGAGGCCGAGCGCGTGGCACAGCAGCGCAAGATCGTGAACCGGCTGCGCCGCGCAGAAGGTCAGCTCAGCGCAGTCATCCGAGCCGTCGAGTCCGGGGGTGAGTGCCGCGACGTCGTCACGCAACTCTCGGCGGTCTCCAAGGCGCTCGACCGCGCCGGCTTCGCGATCGTCGCGTCGGCCATGCGCACCTGCCTCGCCGACCCGGAGGATCAGTCGATGACCCCTGACGAACTCGAGAAGCTCTTCCTGACGCTGGCGTGACCCGGCGCGGTCCTTGCTGTCAGCGGGCGAAGAGGCTGGCGAAGAACCCGTTGGACGGATCGTGCGCGTGCCCCTCGCAGCGCTGGGATCTCGGAACCCCCCGCAGGACCTGATCGACGTGCTGACCGCATCCCGCCCAGGTCACCTTTCCGCACTTCTTGCATGTGACCGCGCAGCACACGAGCTGTCTCCTTTTCGAAGGCGGGATCAGGCGAGCATGAGGAAGAGCTTCTCGAGCTCGTCGGCGGTCGGGGCGGTGTCGCCGCGCTCGGCGTCCGGCGTGGCGAGGCATTCCTTCATCGCGGACGACACGATCGCGTAGCCGGCCCGATCGAGCGCACGGGAGACTGCGGCGAGCTGCGTGACGACATCGCGGCAGGAGGCCCCGTCATCCACCGCGGCGATGACCGCATCCAGCTGCCCGCGAGCGCGTCGCAGGCGGTTCGAGACGAGCTTCTGCGCGTCAGGCACGCTGCACCGCGCCCTCGGTCTCGAGCGCCTGGGCGGCCCGCGCGCCGAGGGTGGCGCGCAGGGTGAGCATTCCGCCGGACAGGGAGGCCGAGTCCATGCCCGCCTGCGCAAGGACCCGGTGGGCGATCGCCGAACGCACCCCGGACGCGCACATCACCCGCACCGGACGACCGTCCGCGCGCTCGCGCACCTCGTCGAGGCGCTCCCGCAGTTCGGTGTGCGGGATGTGCAGCGCGGCGGGCAGATGCCCGGCATCCCATTCGTCGGGACGGCGCACATCCAGCACCAACGCCGTGGCCAGCGTCTCGTCGAGGTCCTCCGCGTACCAGAGCTTCAGCGTCCCGTTCAGGACGTTCTCGCCCACCATGCCGGTCAGGTTCACGGCGTCCTTGGCCTGCCCGTAGGGCGGGGAGTACGCGAGGTCGAGGTCGATGAGCTCCTCGACGGTGAGCCCCGCCCGGATGGCCGTGGCCAGCACGTCGATGCGCTTGTCCACGCCCTCGACGCCGACCGCCTGCGCGCCAAGGATCCAGCCGGCATCGGGGTCGACGTGCACGACGAGGTGGATCTGGCTGGCCCCCGGAAAGTAGCCGGCGTGCTGGTTCGCGTGCAGGTGCAGCGTGCGGTACGGGGCGTCGGCGGCGTCGAGCGCCGCGCGGTTCGCGCCGGTGAGCGCGGCGGTGAGCGATCCGACGCGGACGATGGCGGTGCCGACCGGTTGCGGGATCTCCCGCGCGACGTCGGGGCGGAGGATGTCGTCGGCCACGAGCCGGCCGGCGCGGTTGGCCGGGCCTGCCAACGCCACCGGACGCCGTGCGCCGGTGATCGGATCGACGCTGAGCGTCGCGTCGCCGACCGCCCAGATCCCGGGGATGCTGGTGCGACCGTGGGCGTCGACGATCATCGCGCCGCGCTCGCACGCGACCCCGGCCTCTTCGAAGATGGCCGTGTCGGGGCGCACGCCCACGGACATGACGATCAGGTCCGCCGTGATCTCGGTGCCGTCGGCGAGGACGACGGTGTCGGCATCCGGACCGCGTGTGATGCCGGTCGCGGCGACCCCGACGCGCAGGTCGATCCCGAGCGCGCGCAGTTCTTCGGAGACCAGCCACGCCAGTTCGGGCTCGAGCGGCGGGAGCGGCTGCGTCGCCAGCTCGACCACCGCGACCTCGAGCCCCTGCGCGGCGAGGGCTTCGGCCGCTTCGATGCCGATGAAGCCGGCACCGAGGACGACCGCCCGACGAGCGCCGCCGGTCACCTTCTCGCGCAGCGCGATCGCATCCTCGACGGTGCGCAGTGTCCGCACCCGGGGCGAGTCGACGCCGGGGATCGGCGGGACGAATGCGGAGGCTCCGGGCGACAGCACGAGCGCGTCGTACGCGATCTGCTCGAGGCCCTCCTCGGTGCGGACCGTGACGGTCCGGGCATCCGCGTCGACGGCGATGACCTCGTTGCCCGGCCGGACATCGAGCGCCAGAGCGGCGCGCAGCGACTGCGGGGTCTGGACCAGCAGGGCGCGCTCGTCGGTGATCTCGCCGCCGACGAAGTAGGGCAGCCCGCAGTTCGCGAAGGACACATGGGCGCCCCGCTCGAGCACGATGATCTCGGCGGACTCATCCAGGCGCCGGGCGCGTGCCGCGCAGCTCATCCCGCCTGCCACGCCACCGACGATGACGATCCTCATCGCACGACCTCCGGGTCTCCGGTCGCGCACATGACCTGACTGCACATGGCATCGCCTTCCTGGTTGATGCCGCCAGCCTAACATACCCCTGGGGGTATGCTCAGATCCGGGTTCCGTCGAGTCCGGCCGTCGTGCTTCGCCGCTCCACGAGGAGAGTGTCGCGCCACTGTCCCGCGCGGTCGCCGGTCGCCGACTTCGCGATGCGCTCGCGCCGCCCGATCACCCGGAAACCGGCCGCTTCGTGCAGCCGCAGGCTCGCCGCATTCTCCGGGAAGATGCTCGACTGCACGGTCCAGATGCCCTCCGCGTCGGCGGCTTCCAGGAGCGCGGACAGCAGCAGCCGGCCGATCCCGGTGCCGCGGGCGCGGCGGTCGACGTAGACGGAGTGCTCGACGACGCCGCGATAGGCGGGGCGCGCCGAGACGGGCGATGCCGCCGCCCAGCCGACGACGTCGCCCACATCGTCTTCCGCCACGAGCCGCAGCCCCGCCGGCCGGCCGGCGGCGAACGCCTCCCATGAGGGGGTGGCGACCTCGAAGGTCGCCTCACCCTCCTCGATGCCCTGCCGGTAGATCCGCTCGACCGCCGGCCAATCGGCCGCGGCCATCGCCCGCACGCGGGTCACGAGCAGCACCCGCCGCCACCGCCGCCGCCGCCGAGATCGCTCGAGCACACGCCGGTGGCCGGGAGCACGAGTTCGACGTGGGCTGCCGACGCGGTGTCACCCGCGATCCACGCGGTGACGGAGCGGACCTGCTCATAGCCCGTCGCGAGCAGGAAGGTCGGCGCCCGGCCGTAGGACTTCATCCCGACGATGAAGAACCCCTGCTCGGGATGCGTGAGCTCGCGGAACCCGTGCGGTTCCACCGTGCCGCAGGAGTGCACGTTCGGGTCGATCAGGGGCGCAAGGCGTGCGGGCGCTTCCACGATGTCGTCCAGGTCGAGCCGGATCTCGCGCAGGATGTCGAGGTTCGGACGGAAGCCGGTCGCATTGACGACGACGTCCGTGGTGTGGGTGAGGACCGCGCCGCGGCGGTGCCCCACGAGTTCCACGGCACCGGCCGCCCGGCGGGCGCGGATGATCTCGAATCCGTCCAGCACGGCGATCGACCCGTCGGCGATCGCGCGGTCGACCCGGCCGCCCAGCTGCGCGCGGCCGGCCAGCTCGTCATCATCCGACGAGGACACCCGCACCGCCTGGGAGTTGCGGATCAGCCAGGTGACGGTGGTCCCGGGCTCTGACCGGGCGAGCCGGACGAGGTCGAGCAGGGTGTTCGCGGCGGAGTGCCCGGCGCCGACCACGGTGGTGCGCCGTCCGGCGAACAGCGCCCGGTCGCGGCCGGGCACATCGGGGAGCGCGGGAGTGACGCGGTCGGCGATCTCGCCCATCCCGAGCAGCTCCAGGCCGCTGGAGGACAGCGAGTTCGGAGACAGGTAGGTTCCGGAGGCGTCGATCACGTTGCGGGCCGCGACTTCGTCGACGTCGCCGGTCGCGGTCCGGAAGCGCACCAGGAACGGGGTGGCGGCGCGGCCGCGTGTGCGCGTGCGGTCCATCCCCTCTCGTGTGACGCCGATCACTTCGCTGCCATAGCGGATGCGCGGAGCGATCGCATCGAGCGCAGCGAGGGGCGCGACATAGTGCTCCACCAGTTCCGCGCCATTCGGCACGCCGTCGGGGTCGGGCGCCTCCCAGCCGCGCGCCTCCAGCAGGCGACGGGATGCGGCATCCACCAGGTGCCGCCAGGGCGAGAACAGCCGGGTGTGGCCCCACGCCCGCACGCTCGCAGCGGCCTCCTCGCCGGATTCCAGGACGAGGAAGTCGAGCCCGCGCTCCGTCAGGTGCGCCGCGGCGGCCAGCCCGATGGGGCCGGCGCCGATGATGACGACGGGCAGCGTCGCCAGCCGGTCGTTCGATGCCGCGCGCGGGGTGAGATCGAGCAAGGTCATAGGAGCCTCCGGATATCGATGGACGTCGATGCCTGATTCTGTTCGCTCTATCGACTTCTGTCAATATCGACTATGCTCGATATCATGGGCACAGTCCTCGAGGTCGTCGATGTCAGCTCCGGCGCGTGCTGCGCTCCCCTGGTGCGCGAACCGCTGTCCGCCGAGGAGGCGGGGCAGCTGGCGGTCACCATGAAGGCCCTCGCCGACCCGGCCCGCCTGCGCCTGCTGTCGATCGTCGCGGCATCCGAGAACGCGGAGGCGTGCGTCTGCGACCTCATCGAGCCCGTCGGCCTCAGCCAGCCCACCGTCTCCCATCACCTGAAGATCCTCACCACGGCAGGGTTCCTCGAGCGCAGCAAGCGCGGCACGTGGGCGTACTTCCGGCTCGTCCCGGGCGCGCTCGACCGCGTCTCGCAGCTGCTCGTCGGATCCTGACGCAGACCGCGCCGGCTTCTAGCGGCGCGCGGTGCCGACCGGCTGCCGCGCGGGCGCGGCGCCATCGGACTGCCCCGACGTCCCGGCGGCGAACCGGGGTCGCAGCCAGAGTGCCACGTAGACGAGCCCGACCAGCACGGGGACCTCGATGAGGGGTCCGACGATGCCGGCGAGCGCCTGACCGCTCGCCGCCCCGAAGGTGCCGATGGCGACCGCGATGGCGAGCTCGAAGTTGTTGCCGGCGGCCGTGAACGACAGCGTCGTCGTCCGCTCGTAGGACAGCCTCGCGAGCTTGCCGGTGACGAAGCCGACCAGGAACATGATCACGAAGTAGGCCAGCAGCGGCAGCGCGATCCGGGCGACATCCCAGGGACGCGCGAGCACCTGCTGCCCCTGCAGCGCGAACAGCATCACGATCGTGAAGAGCAGTCCCCCGAGGGCGAGCGGGCTGACGCGCGGCAGGAAGACCGACTCGTACCAGTCGCGACCCCGCGTGCGCTCCCCCACGACGCGGGAGAGGTAGCCGGCGAGCAGCGGGATGCCGAGGAACACCAGCACGCTGATCATGATCGCCCACACGGAGAAGTCGGCGCTGGTCGTCGGCAGCCCGAGCCACGCGGGCAGCACCTGGAGGTAGAACCAGCCGAGCCCTGCGAAGGCGATGACCTGGAAGACCGAGTTGATCGCGACGAGGAACGCCGCCGCTTCGCGGTCTCCACAGGCGAGGTCGTTCCAGATCAGCACCATGGCGATGCAGCGGGCGAGCCCCACGATGATGAGCCCGGTGCGGTACTCGGGGAGATCCGGCAGCAGGAGCCAGGCCAGGGCGAACATCAGCGCCGGTCCGACGAGCCAGTTCAGGATGAGCGAGGTCACCAGCAGTCGCTTGTCCCGCGACACGACGGCGGCATCCGAGTAGCGCACCTTGGCGAGGACGGGATACATCATCACGAGCAGGCCGATGGCGATCGGGATGCTGATGGTGCCGATCGAGGCCGCATGGAGGAGGTCACCGAACCCGGGCGCCACGAACGCGAGGGCCAACCCGAGCGCCATCGCCAGGAGGATCCAGACCGGCAGCAGCCGGTCGAGAGTGCCGAGCCTCGGCGGTGCCTGCGGTGCCATGATGCGTCTCCGATGTATAGATGAGCTTCGATACAACGCTAGCACGCATCGACATCGGTAAATGCGACACAGAGTCGTTCCGGGATGTCGGTCACCGGGTGATCGGCTGAGCTGCCACGCCGATCTCGACCAGCAGGCCCTCCACGAGCACCCGGATCTCGTCGCGCACGGCGCGCAGCCCCGCGTCATCCAGGATCACGGGATCCGCCAGGTCCCAATCCATGTAGCGCCGGCCCGGATACACCGGGCAGGCGTCGCCACAGCCCATCGTGATGACGTAGTCGGCCGCCTGCACCACCTCGTCGGTCAGCGGCTTCGGGAAGTCGTCGGACAGCGGCACCCCGACCTCGGCGAGCGCTTCGAGGACCCGGGGATTCACGGCGGCGGCCGGCTCGGATCCGGCGGTCCGCACATGCACGGCGCCACCTGCCAGATGGCGCAGGTACGCGGCGGCGATCTGCGAACGGCCCGCGTTCTGCACGCACACGAACAGCACCTCGGGGGTGCCGCGCAGCGTCATCCCCTGCGCGGCGGCGAGCGCGTCGAGCCGGTCGGCGGCGTACTTCGCGGTGAGCGCGGCCAGGTGGGTGCGCACGTGCGCCCGCTGACTCAGCAGGAGGTAGCTCTCCACCACGTACCGCCCGACCGTCTCGGCGCTGAACGTCGCGCTGAACCGGTAGGAGAGGTCGCGCGCGACCGAGGCGATGCCGTCCGGGAGGGCGACGACCGGCACATCGATCGCGCGCAGTCCGCCGACCCGCGGCGTCTCCACCAGCAGGCGACCGAACCGCACCCAGGCTTCACCGGTCAGGTCGTACCCCTCGCCCTCGCCGTGCCGCACGATCCCCACCCGCTCCAGCGATGCCAGAGCGAGCGCGACATCCCGACGCGAGGCATCCAGCACCTCCGGCAGCTCCGTCGCGGGGACACCCGCCGCGAGAGCGCTCAGCGCGCGCAACGACAGCCCGTCGCTGAGCGCGGCCGCCTGCGCCGCGCGCGCCGCGGCGGAGGCCACATCGAGCGGCCTTCCGACGCGGTGCGGTTCGCCTGTGTTCACCGCAGGAGGTCCGCGATCGCGGCAAGGCGGTCGGGTGCGATCGAGAGCCAGACGAACTTGCCCACGCGTTCGCGCCGCAGCACGCCGTCCTCGACCAGGATCCGCGCGTGGTGGGTGACCGTCGGCTGACGCAGCCCCAGCGCATCCGCGAGCTGACCGATCGTCGCCCGACCGTCGGTCGAATCGATGACGACACTCAGCAGCTGCAGCCGCGTCGGGTCGGCGACCGCCCGCAGCGTGCGGGCCAGCCCCTCGGCCGCAGCACGCGGAAGGGGCACCATCGCGTCGGCGTCGGGCGCAGGCATCACGGAAGGCATGCCCGCATCCTATCTCCGGATAGATTGCCGTCTATGGACCGGCGCCGCCCACGCGACAGGTGCCAGCCCTCACCCGTTAACCGAACCGCCCCTTGATGCATAGATGAGCCTCTATACTTTCACCACAGAAAGCGAGGCCCCCATGTCCGAAAAGCCCACCGTCCTCTTCGTCTGCGTCCACAACGCCGGGCGTTCGCAGATGGCCGCCGGTTACCTGCGAGAGCTCGCGGGCGATGCCGTGCAGGTCCTGTCGGCGGGCTCTGCCCCGAAGGATCAGATCAACCCCGTCGCCATCGACGCGATGGCCGAGGAGGGCATCGACATCGCCGACCAGGCTCCGAAGATCCTGACGGTGGATGCCGTGAAGGAATCGGATGTCGTCATCACGATGGGCTGCGGCGACGCCTGCCCGATCTTCCCCGGCAAGCGCTACGAGGACTGGGTTCTCGACGACCCCGCCGGGCAGGGCATCGAGGCCGTCCGCCCCATCCGCGACGAGATCCGCGGGCGCGTCGAGGCGCTGCTCGCCGATCTCCTCCCCGAGCGCGGCGCGGCATGAGCGCGGCGAAGGGCCAGGCGGGCCTCCTCGCTCCGGACGCGGTCCTGCGCCGGATCGCGGAGCAGTTGACCGCACGATTCGTGGGGATGGTGAACGAGGAGACCGTCGAACGGGTCGTCTTCGAGTCGTACACGGCGCTGGGCCGCACCTCGACCGTGTCCACGCACCTCACCTCGCTCGCCGAGAAGTTCGCGCGCGACCGCCTGACCGCCCTCGCGCAGTCGCGGGGCCTCATCACGAAGACCGTGCCGGAGGTGCTCTACGTCTGCGTGCAGAACTCGGGTCGCTCGCAGATCGCGGCGGCGCTCACGCGCCATCTCGCGGGCGATCGGGTGCATGTCCGATCCGCGGGCTCGCAGCCGGGCGCCGGCATCCTCCCGCTGGTCGCGACGGTACTCGCGGAGATCGGCATCGACGTCTCGGAGGAGTTCCCGAAACCGCTCACGGACGACGTGGTGCGCGCGGCGGATGCCGTCGTGACGATGGGCTGCGGCGACGCCTGCCCGCTCTACCCGGGCAAGCGGTACCTCGACTGGGAGCTCGACGACCCCGCCCACCTCGACCTCGACGGCGTGCGCGCCGTGCGGGACGACATCCGCGCCCGCGTGGAGACGCTGCTGGCCGAACTCAGGTGAGGTCTCTCCTGAGGCGGCCGACCCATACCTGATCCCCGGGACGACCGTCCTCCGAAACCGTCTCGACATCACAACTGCGGACGAACTCGCGCACGCCGAAGCCGACCTGTCATTCTCGACGCCCCGGTGTTTCGCGGGCTGGTTCCCTCATGCCGTTGCCATCGCGCAGCTGACGGGACCTATGGCACCCACCGCGTGACAGCCCGGTGAGAGCGTTGAGTCGAGGCCCTCATGGTGAGGCTGAAGGCGAGGGCGACCATGTCGATGAGAGTTCGCGTGATCACCGCGACCGTGCTGCTCGCGGTCGCGTCGCTTCTGCTCGTGGTCGGGCTGATCGACCCGCTGGAAGGCGGCCTGGGACTCCTCGCGGCGACTGTCTTGCTCATCGTGGTTCGGTTGCTCTCCAAAGTGACCAATCCCGAAGCTCGCCTGGATTCCCGCTACCATCGCCATCGCGTTGGGGGCGACGATTCTGACGCTGGCGGTATTCGCGACATCTGCCGAGCCGGTCGACGGTACTGTCGCCAATCCCCTCGCCGGCGGGGTGGTCGCGTTGCTGTGGGTCTACCGCGTCGCCGTTCTGGTCGCGGTCGCCGGCGCGGTGGAGTACCTCGTGCGGCTCGTCCGTGCCGTGCGCGCACCGATCGAACCCGGCGCGGCCTCTCGCGTCCCCTGACAACGCTCGCCAGTGCTCGCTCGCGCTCCTGCGATCGGTTGGCGGTCGGGAACGGAGACAGCACCCGCGGGTGCGGCAACCCGACGCTTGTACCTGGGTTGCCTACCGGAGGATCTGCGCGGTCGGCCTCGATCACCCGGTCGGCGGCGTCGCCGCTGCGTACGTAGCAGCGACCAGCACGGAATCGAGCTCCGGTCCGGTGCAATCGTGGCCGACTCCGGCGATCTCCACGATGCGGGCGTGAGGAAGGAGCATGCTCAACTTCAGCGCCGCGCTGCGGGGACTGCGTGCGTCGGCGGTGCCGCGCACGATGACGGTCGGCGTTCGGATTGCCGGGAGGTCTGGACGGAGGTCTCGCACGATCACCGCGAGCAGTGCCGCTGTGGTGGCGGGTCGCCAGTCATCGAGCAGCCTGCGCGCGAGCGCGCGACGCTCCGGGTCGGCATCGGGCGTGAAGACGGAATCGAGGAACTCGTCCGCCCACTCTTCTACCGGGTGCTCGATCGTGAACTGCACGGCCGAGACGCGCTCTGCCAACTCAGTGGGGCCGAGGGACCCACCCCAGCCCGCGTAGGCGCCGACGACCACCAACTGGCCGACGGACGCGGGGTAATCACGGGCGAGGAGCAGCGCGATCATCGACCCGAACGAGAAACCCGCGACGGCCGGGTTCCGCAGTCCGAGGGTCGTGATGAACCCGGATGCGGCGCCTGCCCACTCCGCGTCGCCCCACAGTTCGGGCACATCATCGGAGGCGCCGCACCCCGGCGCATCCCACGCAATCACATCGAGGTGCGAGCTGAGTCGCTCGAGTTCCCTCGCCCAGACCCTGGAGTCTTCGAACGCGCCGTGGAAGAGAACGAGCGGCGCCCCGGCCCCGCGACGCCGGTAGGCGATGCGCACACCGTGGACCACGACCTCTGGCATGGGGTGACCGTACGCCCTCATCCACGCGCCCGAAAGCGGTGGTGGCGCGTGGGTGAGCGGGGGCGCTGCACGAACGCAAGCGTGAGATACGGCAGGTGATCTCGCGGGACCACGGCGGTAAGGGTGCCGCCGCTGGGGAGCGTCGCGCCGACTGCGTAGACGAAGGGGTCGGTGTCGATCTCCGAACCCGAGACGACAGCCCCATCGATCGACACGTCGACGCCGCGACGCACCACCCGTTCTGAGGTCAGGGCGGGCGACGACCAGTCGTGCACACCGAGCCCGAGCTGCTCGCGGAACTGGTTCATGAGGACGTGTGTCGTGTGCTCCACCAGCAAGGCGGGAAGGGTGCTGCGCTCGGTCTCCTCACGATGCCAGGTCGTCTGCACAGCCTCCCAGAGCATCGGATACCGCATCCGCTCGACGGACTCGACCAACCAGGCCGGGCGCGGCCAGGGCGGCACCTCCTCGATCGCACGGCGCGTGTCCTCGTCGAGGTCCGCGAGGTTCACCGGGTCGGACTTGTCCACCGGGTTCCGCCACAGTGTCGCCGACATGCTGACGGTCATCGCATCGACGCCGCTACCGCTACCGGTAGTGGAGACACCGAAATCCACGAACTCCACCGATGGCTGCGGGACGAGCAGGACAATCGGGACCGGCATGTCCTTCAGCCGCTCCAGGCGTTCAAGCCGCGGGTCAGTCGCATCCTCAGGGAGAACTCCAGCGAACTGCATGAGGTCATCCTCACCGAACACTCACGCGATCCGCCAGAGTGCAATCGCTGCGCGCCCTCGCAGCTCGCTCCTCGAGCGTTCGCGAGCGTTCGACACCCCAGCGCCCACCTTGCCGTGTAGCAACGGCCGCGAACCAAGCCGAGGGTGCGCCCACCGAGTGCGCCCACACACCCATGGTGGGGCACTTTCCCACCGTCAGTTCTGCGCCAGCGTTACGAAAACCCCTGCTCAAACGTAGAAAATAGAGTGCTGGACCGTAAAGCGAGAGCCAATTTGGGAACGGATTGAGAACACCGTCGTTCCCGAAATGTTCCCAAAATGCCGATCAGCGCCCCTCGAAAGGGGCGCTGATCCGGTGTTTTACTGGCGGTGACGGTGGGATTTGAACCCACGGTAGGGGGTTACCCTACACAACTTTTCGAGAGTTGCACCTTCGGCCGCTCGGACACGTCACCGCCGTCTAGCTTACGACACGCCGCGGGATGGCGCGAACCGCGCCGGGTCTGCCCGCATCCACGCCCGCGCGGTGGCAGGCACTACCCCGCCCTGCCAGACTGAACGCATGAGCGTGATCGAGAACTCGAAACTGACCGTCGTCGGCGCCGGAGCGGTCGGATCGAGCGTGGCGTATGCGGCGCTCATCCGCGGATCGGCGCGCCACGTCGCGCTGTACGACATCGCGGCGGAGAAGACCGAGGCCGAGGTGCTCGACCTCGCGCACGGCGCGCAGTTCACCGGCTCCAGCGACATCATCGGCGGCGCCGACATCTCCGTCGCGGCGGGCTCGCACGTCGTGGTCATCACCGCGGGCGCCAAGCAGAAGCCGGGTCAGACCCGGACGGAGCTCGCGGGCGTGAATGCCGGCATCCTCACATCGATGATGCCGCGGCTGCTCGAGGTCGCACCCGACGCCACGTACGTGATCGTCACCAACCCCTGCGATGTGCTGACGGTGCTTGCCCAGCAGGCCACGGGCCTGCCCTACGAGCGCATCTTCGCGTCCGGCACCGTGCTCGACACGTCGCGCCTGCGCTGGAAGCTCGCGCAGCGCGCCGGTGTCTCGATCTCGAGCGTCCACGCCTACATCGTCGGCGAGCACGGCGACACCGAGTTCCCCCTGTGGTCGCATGCCACGATCGGCACCGTCCCGATCCTCGACTGGGAGCCCCTGGACGGTCAGCCGAAGTTCACCGTCGACGAGCTGGACGGGATCGCGGTGGACGTACGCGACGCCGCGTACAAGGTGATCCAGGGCAAGGGCGCCACCAACTACGCCATCGGCCTCTCCAGCGCGCGCATCGTCGAGGCCGTACTCAACGACGAGCACGCCGTCATGCCCGTCTCCACGGTGCTCGACGACTTCCACGGCGTGAGCGGCGTCGCGCTCTCTGTGCCGTCGGTGGTCAGCCGCAACGGCGCCGCACCGATCCGCACGACCGCCTTCTCGCCCAGCGAACTCGGTCTCTTCCGTCGCTCGGCGGACGCGCTGCGCGGGGTCGCCGACTCGCTGCGTTGAGCTGTTCTCCGGCCACGGTCCGGAGCCACCTCTGCTGACCCGCCCATGGGCGCACCGGCAGTGTCGCATGCGCGACGTACGCTGATCGGATGGCAACCCGACGACCCGCAGCGACGACCGCCTTCCGCTGCACCGAGTGCGGCTGGACCGCCGCCAAGTGGGTCGGTCGCTGCGGCGAGTGCCAGCAGTGGGGGACGGTCGTCGAGGCGGCCACCGCCACCGGCATCGTGCACGCGGTGTCGCCGATCGCGCCGACGCGGGCCGCGCGCCCCATCACCGAGATCGACACGAGCGAAACCCCGCGACGGACGAGCGGGGTCGGCGAGTTCGACCGCGTCCTCGGCGGCGGGATCGTGCCGGGTGCCGCCATTCTGCTGTCCGGCGAACCGGGGGTGGGAAAGTCGACGCTGCTGCTGGAGGTCGCGGCGCAGAGCGCCCGCGCGGGGCGACGGGTGCTGTACGCGAGTGCGGAGGAATCGCTCGGGCAGGTGCGGCTGCGCGCCGAGCGCACCGGCGCCCTGCACGACGAGCTCTACCTCGCCAGCGAGACCGACCTCGCGACGATCCTCGGTCACATCGACGAGACCCGCCCGGAGCTGCTCATCGTCGACTCCGTGCAGACGGTCTCATCCTCGCTGAGCGACGGGGTCGCGGGTCATCCCAGTCAGGTGCGGGAGGTGGCATCCACCCTCATCCGCGTCGCGAAGGAGCGAGACCTGCCCGTCATCATCGTCGGCCACGTCACGAAGGACGGGTCGATCGCGGGCCCGCGCATCCTCGAGCATCTGGTCGACGTCGTCTGCCAGTTCGAAGGCGACCGCCAGACCTCGCTGCGCTTCGTCCGCGCCCTCAAGAACCGTTTCGGCGCCACCGATGAGGTGGGCTGCTTCGACATGACCGGGTCCGGCATCCAGGAGGTGAGCGATCCGAGCGCGCTCTTCCTTGGGCACGGCTCGCGCGAACCGGGCACGTGCGTCACGATCGCGCTCGAGGGGCGACGCGCCCTCCCGGTGGAGGTGCAGGCCCTCACTCTGACGGCCACCGGCCCGAACCCGCGCCGCATCGTGAGCGGCGTCGACGGCGCGCGGGTCGCGATGGTCCTCGCGGTGCTCGAGAAGCGCGCCGGCATCCGGGTGTCCGACCAGGACGTCTACGTCTCCACGGTGGGCGGCGTGCGGCTCACCGAACCGGCCGCCGACCTCGCGATCGCACTGGCCGTCGCGAGCGCGGTGACGGGGCGGCACAACCCGCCGAACCTCGCCGCGGTCGGCGAGCTCAGCCTGTCCGGCGAGATCCGCGCCGTCACGCAGCACGATCAGCGCCGCGGCGAGGCGGCACGCCTGGGCTATCGCTCGGTCGTCGACACGGCATCGAAGGACCTGCGGCGGGCGCTCGGCGACCTCGCGCGCCTGCACACCCCCGAGCGCGGCGACGCGCCGGGGTTCTGATCGGTCGCTACGCGTCGAGCGCGGCGAGCAGATCCGCCGGCGTCGCCTGCATCGGGTGGGGCCCGGCGATGTCGAAGAACACGGTCGTAATCTCCGACTCATGCGTGCTGAGGAATGCACGGAGCCAGCCCGGCGACTGCAGCGCGACGGCGGGCGGCAGCGTGGCCGGCTTGTGCGTCGCATCGCTGAAGAGCAGGAGCGCGACATCCCCCGTCCGGGGGTCGCGGTAGGTCCACACCTCGCCGCCGTCGAGCGGGTTGTCGCGCTGCCCCGGCCGGAGCAGTGGCACGACCGTGGGGCCGTGCCGGAGAGCGAACGCGAGGGCCGCCATGTCCTGGGTCTGCAGCGCGTCCGCCAGCTGCGTATTGCGGAACTCCAGAGGCTCCTTCGCGGAGCGCTTCTTCCCGGCCATGACGACAAGCCTAGAGAAAGTGAGGGGCCCTCTCGGTCCCCCCATTGGGGACTGGGGAAATCGAGAGGGCCCATTGCTCACCGGGCGGGGGATCCGAGTCGGGCCTCTGGGGTTGGCCCGACGACCGATGCTGGGGACAACGGGGGTCGCCTCGGGAGCTGATTACAGGGTACGCATCCTGGCCGGAACACGCGTCCCCCATTCGGCGGACAATTCATGAGAATGTTCTCAGGAAGGTCAGGTAACCCTCAGGAACCCGAGCAGATGCCGCACGGAGGCGCGGCCCGAGACCGGTTTATGCCCGCGAAAGCATCAGCGAAGCTGAAAGTAACGGGTGTCGGCGGCCTCCATGCCCCCGATCGAGACGGACAGGTGGTACGAACCGGCACCCGCCGTGGGCCGGTCCGTCGCGTCGCACGTGTCCACCGACGACCGGGTGCGACTCCATTCCAGGGGCGTGGCGCTGGAGACGGTCTGGCCGGGCGCGATCTGCACGACCTGGTCACTGGATTCGGTCTGACAGTCCGTCGACCGCCACCACACGTCGCTGCCGCTCGTGATCTCGAACTTCTGCGTCGTGGTCCCGACGTTCATGAGGCACGGCGCGTCGCCGTCGTTGGAGATCGTGATCGACAGCTTCGGCAGCTCGCCGCTGCCGTAGGAGTCCTTGTCCGTCACCGCGAACACGGAGATGTCGCTCGTGCTGCACGGCGCGATGGCCGTTGCGGTCTCGCTCGGATCGGGGGCGGGGGTGGATGGCGCGGGCGCGGGCGTCGTCGGCGCCGCTGACGGCGTCGGGCTCGGCGTCGCGGTCGGGGTCGTGGTGGCCGCCGGCTTCGCGGCATCCCCTGCCGCACCCCGCCAGGGCTGCCAGATCAGGAGGGCGACGATGGCGGCCACGGCGAGAACCGCCAGCAGCACGGCGAGACGCCGGCGGCGGTAGACCGCGGGACTCGGGCGTCGACGTGCGGGGGTGCTCACCCCTTCAGGCTAAGCCGCGGGACCGCTCCGGTCCGCGGCGGCACGCCTAGAGCTGCTTCAGCATCCGGGTGTTGCCCAGGGTGTTGGGCTTGACGTGCGCGAGGTCGAGGAACTCCGCGACGCCCTCGTCGGGGCTGCGCAGCATCTGCGAGTAGACGTCGGAGTCGACGACCTGCTCGCCGATGGGGGCGAAGCCGCGCCGCGTGAAGAAGTCGACCTCGAAGGTGAGGCAGAAGAGCCGCGAAAGGCCCAGAGCGCGCGCGTTCTCCTCGAGCCGCGCGACGATGGCGCCGCCCACCCCGTGCTGGAGCCAGTCCTCGACGACGATGAGGGTGCGGATCTCGCCGAGGTCCTCCCACATCACATGGAGCGCACCGCATCCGATCAGGCGCCCCTCCGCCTCGGCGACGACGAACTCCTGCACCGACTCGAAGAGCGTGACCGGCTCCTTGCCGAGCAGGATGCGGCGCTGCACCCACGGGTCGAGCATCTCGAGGATGCCGCGGACATCCCCGGTGCGGGCGGGTCGGACGACGAACGAGGTCACCGCACCACTTTATGCCCGGCGGTGCCGCCGGACCGGTGCGCCGTAACCCGCCCGCAACAGGGATCCGCCAAGCTGAGGTCATGCCTTTCCGCGTCGCCCGCCCGAGCCACGCCGGCGAGCGGCATCCTGCGCCGCAGAGGACCCGCGCCGCGTGAGCGTCCTCCGCGACTATTCGACGGCGGTGTCCCAGCCCACACTGCCCCTCGACGCACCCGGCGGGCCGGTCCGCTACGACGAGGTGGTCGAGGCCGACGGGACCCTGCGGCCCGCGTGGAAGACGCTCGCCTCGCTCGCCCTCGCCGTCACGCCGGACGAGATGCACCGCGTCGACGGCGAGATCACCCGCTTCCTCGCCGACGACGGCGTCTCGTACACCCGCCGCGACTCCGGCTCCCAGCCGTGGCAGCTCGACCCTATGCCGCTCGTGATCGACGCGCCCGGATGGGCGCGCCTGGACGTCGGGCTCGCGCAGCGCGCCGAGCTGCTGAACGCGATGCTCCTGGACCTGTACGGCCCGCAGACCCTCCTGCGGGAGGGCATCGTGCCGGCGGCCGTCGTCGTCGGCCATTCCGGCTTCGCCCGGCCGATGGCGCGCGCGAGCGCCTTCGACACCAGCCCGCTGCTGCTGTCGGCCGCGGACCTCGGCCGCGACGGCGACGGCGAATGGCACGTCCTGGCCGACCGGGTGCAGGCGCCCTCGGGCCTCGGCTTCGCGGCGGAGAACCGTCGGGTCCTCTCGCAGGTGCTCCCCGATCTGTATCAGGAGAGCAGCCTGCACCGGATGGACCCGTACTTCTCGGCGCTCCGCGCGGCGCTGCTGTCGGCGGTCCCGCAGCACATCGAAGACCCGCGCATCGTGATCATGTCGCCGGGGACCCTGTCCGAGACGGCGTTCGATCAGGCCTTCCTCGCGAGCGCCCTCGGCTTCCCGCTCGTGCAGGGCTCCGACCTCGTCGTCCGCGACGGCTGGGTGTGGATGAAGCCCGCCCGCTGGCCGTTGACGAAGCCCACCGAGCGCATCGACGTCATCATCCGCCGAGTGGATGCCGAGTGGTGCGACCCGCTCGAGATGCGCGCCGAATCCCGCCTCGGCGTCGCGGGACTCTCCGAGGCGGTGCGCCGGGGGCGGGTGCGCCTCGTCAACGGGCTGGGCGCGGGGGTGCTGGAGAACCCGGGCCTCATGCCCTACCTCCCGGCCGCCTGCGAGCATCTGCTCGGCGAGCAGTTGCGGCTCCCGTCGACGCCGACCTGGTGGTGCGGCGACCCCGAAGCCCGCGCGAGCGTCCTGCAGCGCATCGCCGCGGAGGATCCCGCGCTCATCGTCCGCCCCATCGACGAGCCGCGCGCCGCGACGGCAGGCTTGGACCCCACCGAGCTCACCGCACGGATCGAGGCGACACCGCACCGCTTCGTGGGCCAGGACCTCCTCCCCCTCTCGCAGGCGCCGGTGTGGAGCGGGACCGGTCGGGCTGCCGCGATGCCGCTCACGCTCCGCGCGTTCACGCTGCGCTACGGCTCCGCGTACCGGCCCCTCGTCGGGGGGCTCGCGGCCTTCCGCGAGACGATCGACTCCGCCCCGATCACGAAGGACGTCTGGGTCCTGAAGAGTTCGGATGCCGACCCCGATCAGGGTCTCACCGAGATCGCCCCGCTCCCCTCCGCCCGCTCGATCCCGGCGCTCGCTCCCCGTGCGCTCGCGGACATGTTCTGGACCGGGCGGTACGCCGAGCGCGCCGAGGACCTGCTCCGGCTCCTCCTGGCGACGCAGGCCGAGCTGGATCAGCCCGGAGCGCACGCGGCGGCCGTGGACGGCGCCGCGCAGGTGCTGCTGGGCGCGCTGCACCGCCTCTCCGGCGCACGCTTCCTCGACCCGGACGCCGAGTTCCGTTCCCTCCTGCTCGACGCCGCGCGACCCGGTTCGGTCGCGCACTCCCTCGCCCGCCTCCGGGACGCGCTGGAGGGCGTCCGCGATCAGCTCTCCGGTGACACCTGGCGCGTGTTCGCGAACGTCGACCGTGCCACGCGGGCCCTCCGCAGCTCCGCGCACACGCACCGCACCTCGGAGTCCGCCGGTCGCATGCTCGCCGCCATCCTCGTGCTGTACGGGGTCACGGCGAACATGATCCGCGATACGGGCTGGCACATGATCGAGGCCGGCCGCGCGCTGGAGCGCGGCCTGCAGCTGTGCCACCTGCTGAGCGCAGGGCTCATCGAGGTGCGGACGCCGCGCGTCGAGCGCGCCTCCCTGGAGAGCCTGCTGACGACGGCGGAGAGCATCGTCACCTACCGCCGCCGCTACCGCGGGTCGCTGCGCGTCGCCGACGCCCTCGACCTCCTGCTGCTGGACCGGGACAATCCGCGGTCGCTGTCGTTCGCGCTCGCGGGGCTCCGCTCGCACCTGGCGGCGATGCCGGCATCCACCGGGTCGACGCGGGCCGAGCGGCTGCTCGATCACCTGGAGACGGAGCTCCTCGCCGTCGACGCGGCATCCCTCGGTGCCATCACCGGCGGCCGTCGCGCGGCTCTCGCCGACTTCCTCGCAGACGTCCAGGCCCAGCTCGAGCAGCTCGCCGATGCCATCGCACATCTGCACTTCGAGATGGGTCCGCCGGCGGTCTCGCTGTCGGAGCTCTCCCTCATCGAGCTGACGGAGGCGCTCCCGTGAAGCAGTACCGCGTCTGGCACCGCACCGCCTACACGTACAGCAAGCCCGTGCAGGACAGCGTCGGGCTCTTCCACCTCCTCCCCCGGTCGCTGCCCTGGCAGGAGGTCTCCTCGGCGTCGGTCACCGTCGACCCGGTTCCCGGCGACTACGAGCCGGACGTCGACTACTTCGGCAACGCGGCGACCTACTTCCACCTCACCGACCCGCATCCGCAGCTCACGATCGAGTCGACGAGCGACGTGACGGTGCACGAGCCCGTCTACGACCCGGATGCCCTCGCCCGGCCCTGGGAGGACGCGCGGCCGCTGCTGCGGCCCGACCTGCCCGGCGCGTGGGCGGCGACCGAGTACGCGCTCGAGTCGGCGCGCGTGCGCCACGCGAAGGAGGCGACGGCGTACGCGGCCGAGTCGCTCACCCCCGGGCGCCCGATCGGCGAGGCTGCGACCGATCTCATGCAGCGGATCTTCCGCGACTTCGACTACGACAAGACCGCGACGACCGTGACGAGCACCGTCGCCGACGCGTTCCGCAAACGCGCGGGGGTCTGCCAGGACTTCGCGCACGTCGCGCTCGCCTGCCTGCGCGGGCACGGCGTCGCGGCGCGCTACGTGTCCGGATATCTCGCGACACAGCCGCCGCCGGGGAAGCAGCGGGTCTTCGGGGCCGACGCGTCGCACGCGTGGGTGGCGGTCTGGCTGCCGGGCACCGATGAGTGGCTCGCGATCGACCCGACCAACAACCAGTGGGCGAACGACCGCTACGTCACCGTGGCCTGGGGCCGCGACTACGGCGACGTCTCCCCCGTGAAGGGCATCATCTTCACGAAGGCGAAGACCTCGACGCTGCGGGTCTCGGTCGACGTCGCGCCCATCGAGTAGGGACGGCCAGAAACGACGAAGGGGGTGGATGCCGCAGCATCCACCCCCTTGTCGATCAGGTGACTTACGAGCCGGTCGCCATGTCCGGCGTGGCGGCGATCTCGCCCGCCGCCCCGACGCCGATCGCGACCTTGTCGCCGCGCGGCGCTTTCTCGAACACGAACTTTCCGTCCTGCGCGTCGACCGTGACGTGGTCGCCCGCGGTCAGCTCGCCGTGCAGGATCCGCTCGCTGAGCTGGTCCTCCACCTCACGCTGCATGGCGCGGCGGAGCGGCCGCGCACCGAGTGTCGGGTCGAACCCGATCTCGATGAGCTTGTCCTTCGCGGCATCCGTCAGCTCCACCGTCATGTCGCGGTCGAGCAGTCGCTCGGCGAGACGCTTCGTGAAGAGGCCGACGATCTGACGCAGCTCCATCTTGTTCAGCTGCGGGAAGACGATGATGTCGTCGAGGCGGTTGAGGAACTCCGGCTTGAAGTGACGCTTGAGCTCCTCGTCGACCTTGCCCTTCATCCGCTCGTAGCTGGTCTGGGCGTTGCCCTCGACCTGGAAGCCGACCGGGCCACCGGCGATCGCCGACGAACCGAGGTTCGTCGTCATGATGATCACGGTGTTCTTGAAGTCGACGACGCGGCCCTGACCGTCGGTCAGGCGACCCTCTTCGAGGATCTGCAGCAGCGAGTTGAAGATGTCCGGGTGGGCCTTCTCGATCTCGTCGAAGAGGACCACGGAGAACGGCTTGCGGCGCACCTTCTCGGTGAGCTGGCCGCCCTCTTCGAACCCGACGAATCCGGGAGGGGCACCGAACAGACGCGACACGGTGTGCTTCTCGCCGAACTCCGACATGTCGAGGGAGATCAGCGCGCCCTCGTCGTCGAAGAGGAACTCGGCGAGCGCCTTGGCGAGCTCGGTCTTTCCGACGCCCGTGGGGCCGGCGAAGATGAACGAGCCCGAGGGGCGCTTCGGGTCCTTGAGGCCGGCACGCTGGCGGCGGATCGTGCGCGAGAGCGCCGCGATCGCCTCTTCTTGGCCGATGACGCGCTGGTGCAGCGCCTTCTCCATGAAGACGAGACGGCTGGTCTCCTCCTCGGTGAGCTTGAACACCGGGATGCCGGTGGCCTGGGCGAGCACCTCGGCGATCAGGCCCTCGTCGACGACCGCGTGAGAGGCGACGTCGCCGGAGCGCCACTGCTTCTCCAGGCGGAGACGCTCGGCGAGCAGCGACTTCTCCTCGTCGCGCAGCGACGCAGCCTTCTCGAAGTCCTGCTCCTCGCTCGCGCGCTCCTTGTCCTCACGGACCTTCGCGATCTTCTCGTCGAACTCGCGCAGCTCCGGCGGGGACGACAGGATCGACAGACGCAGGCGGGCGCCGGCCTCGTCGATCAGGTCGATGGCCTTGTCGGGCAGGAAGCGGTCGGAGACGTACCGGTCGGACAGGTTCGCCGCCGCGACGATCGCGCCGTCGGTGATCTGCACCTTGTGGTGCGCCTCGTACCGGTCGCGCAGGCCCTTGAGGATGTTGATCGCGTGGGGGAGGCTCGGCTCGGCCACCTGGATCGGCTGGAAGCGGCGCTCCAGCGCAGCATCCTTCTCGAAGTGCTTCCGGTACTCGTCGAGCGTGGTCGCGCCGATCGTCTGCAGCTCGCCGCGTGCGAGCAGCGGCTTCAGGATCGAGGCGGCGTCGATCGCGCCCTCGGCGGCACCGGCACCCACGAGGGTGTGGATCTCGTCGATGAAGACGATGATGTCGCCGCGCGTGCGGATCTCCTTGGTGACCTTCTTCAGGCGCTCCTCGAAGTCACCGCGGTAGCGGGACCCGGCGATGAGCGAGCCGAGGTCGAGCGAGTAGACCTGCTTGTCCTTCAGGGTCTCGGGCACCTCGTTCTTGACGATCGCCTGCGCGAGGCCCTCGACGACGGCGGTCTTGCCGACGCCGGGCTCGCCGATGAGGACGGGGTTGTTCTTGGAGCGACGCGAGAGGATCTGCATGACCCGCTCGATCTCCTTCTCGCGCCCGATCACGGGGTCGAGCTTGTTGTCGCGCGCGGCCTGCGTGAGGTTGCGGCCGAACTGGTCGAGCACCGCCGAGCCGCCCTGGGCAGGCTGGTTCTGCTCGCCGGCGCCGGTCGCGACGCCCGCGGGCTCCTTGCCCTGGTAGCCGCTGAGCAGCTGGATGACCTGCTGGCGCACCTTGTTCAGGTCGGCGCCGAGCTTGACGAGCACCTGCGCGGCGACGCCCTCGCCCTCGCGGATCAGGCCGAGCAGGATGTGCTCGGTGCCGATGTAGTTGTGGCCCAGCTGCAGCGCTTCGCGCAGCGACAGCTCGAGCACCTTCTTCGCCCGCGGCGTGAAGGGGATGTGGCCGGTCGGCTGCTGCTGGCCCTGGCCGATGATGTCCTGGACCTGCTCGCGGACGGCGTCCAGCGAGATGCCCAGCGACTCCAGCGCCTTGGCGGCGACGCCCTCGCCCTCGTGAATGAGACCGAGCAGGATGTGCTCCGTGCCGATGTAGTTGTGGTTGAGCATCTTCGCCTCTTCTTGGGCGAGGACGACCACACGACGGGCACGATCCGTGAATCTCTCGAACATCGTCGACTCCTCCGCGCACCGAGTGTTCCGGTGCTTACGAAAGACGATAACCACCACCGGATGCCGGCATGCCCGTGTTCGCCGTCGGCGCACCGTCCCTGAACGTCAGGTGGGAGGGGCCGCGGATGGCGGGGATGCGCGTGCCCGTCCCGAGACGCGGGCCCTTGACACGGCATCCGATACGTCCATATCGTTTCTCGATAACAACGATTACCGATATGGATGGTGTGGCATGGGCTCTGCGTGGATCTACCTCGTCGCCGTGCCGGTGGTGCTCGTCGTCGCCGGCGTCGTCTTCGTCTTCGCCCGGGCGGCGCTGCGGGCGCGCCGGGCGGACGAGGTCTCCCCCGTGATCACCGTCACCCTTGTCGTCGCGGCGCTCTGGGCCGGGTTCTCCGTCGTCGCGGCGATCGTTACCCTGGCGCTCACGCTCGGGAGCCCAGAGGTCGCCATCGCCTTCCCCGTCCGCGAGTTCTGGCCGCAGCTGCCCGACGGGACGACGATCGACGGCCCGACGGCCACACTCGTCTCGGGGGGCTTCACGAGCGTAGGCGGCATGGTCGCGGACCTGAGCCTGGGCGTCCGCGTCTGCTGGGGCATCGGCCAGGCACTGTCGTGGCTCGTGCCGGGCGCGATCGCGGGGCTCCTGGCGGTGGCCTGCTTCCAGCTGCTCGCCGGACGGGCCTTCGCGCCGGTCGTCGCGCGGATGGCAATGGTCACCGCGGTCGTCGTCATGGTCGGAGGCGTCGCGGCGCAGGTGCTCGGCGACATCGCCGGGAGCATGGCCGCGGCCGAGGTCCTGCAGTGGAGCGGTGCCGGCTACGAAGAGGTCGCCGGTATCGAGGACGTCCTGGATGCCTGGTGGCCGAAGCCCGCCGTCGGGATCACGTTCCCGTTCTGGCCGATCGCCGCCGGACTCGGCTTCGCCGCTCTCGCGACGATCCTCCGGCACGGCGCCCGGCTCGAGCGCGACACGGCGGGGCTCGTGTGAGTCCCGCCGACGACGACGAGCTCACCGGCATCCACTGCCGTCTCGACGAGCTGCTCGCCGAGCGGGGCATGACCCTGACGCGCCTGTCCGACCTCGTCGGCGTCTCGGTCGTGAACCTCTCGGTGCTCAAGAACGACCGCGCCCGCGCGATCCGGTACTCGACCCTGTCGGCGATCTGCCGCGCGCTCGACTGCGAGGTCGGCGAGCTGCTGGTCCGCGCGGACTGAGCGGCGCCAGGCGCGGGGGAGTTCACCCGCGCCGAAGTGCGGGTGCCGCGCGCTCACACCCACCACATGGCGCGGCCGAAGCAGGGGCCTCCGGTTCATCCGCGCCGAAGTGCGGATGGCGCGGGCCATGACCCACCATTCGGCGCGGGTGAAGCAGGGCCCCGGTTCATCCGCGCCGAAGTGCGGGTGGCGCGCGCCATGACCCACCATTCGGCGCGGGTGAAGTTCGTGCCTGCGACGAAGAGGATGTCAGCGCCGGGCCTCGCCCAGCGCGCGCCGCACGCGGGCAACGAACTGCGACGGCTGCACGAAGATGTCCTCGCGGGTGACGCGGATGACGCGCCAGCCCGCCTCGGCAAGGCGCTCGACGCGCTGGATGTCGACCGCCCACTGCCGGGGATCCGTCCGATGATGATCGCCTTCGTACTCCATCGCGACCTTGTGCCGCGGATAGGCGAGATCAACCTGCGCGAGCCAGGCGCCTGCGTCGAACACGTCGAGGTTCGCGTGCGGCTCGGGCAGCCCGGCATCCACGATGACCAGTCGCATCCACGTCTCCGGGCGCGAGCGCGACCGCGTGATCGCCCGGGGCAGCGCTTCGCGGAGGAGCGCGGCGCCCCGGCGCCGCCCCGCCGTCAGCGCCGCCTCCAGCTGCGGCCTCGTGGCGAGCGCCGGCGGGTCGTCGGAGTGCATCGGCAGCCGCAGTGCGGCATCGGCCGCCGCCACGACGTCTTCGACGCGTGACAACAGGCCGCCGAGCATCGCCCACGTGGATGCCGGCGTCGTCACCGGCAAGCCGAGTGCCGGATGGATGACGGTATGCGCCAGGCAGGGCTTCACGGCATGGCCGATCACCCCGCGCCCGGCGGGCGCGCGATGCGGCGCGAACACACCGACGTCGAGGGGCCGCCCCACGACCACGCTCAGCGGCAGGGGGATCGACCAGGCCGCAGCCGCAGCCACGTGCGTGAAGAACTGCGCGGCCGGCATCCGCTCGGCGTACTGTCGCATCCGGTCGAGCAGGAGGAGCTCCGCCGACCGCTCCGGCTCGATCTCGCGCGGACTGCGCGTCCGGACGCCATGGTAGGGCCGGAGCAGGTCGCGGGATCGCAGTCGCGACGGGCTGACGCCGGCGGCGAGCGCCGCGGCCCTGGAGAACGATTCGCCGAGATCGACGGGAAGGGGACTGCGCAGCATCCTTCAACGGTGCCGCCGGGATGCCGTTCTCTCCGGCTCTCCACAGCCCCGACACCCGAGGCCTGGCGACTCCCCAGCTGTGCAGAGGGCGACGGCCTGAGTTCACCCGCGCCGAACACTCGGCGCGGATTTCAACCGCGCCGAAGCGCGGGTCGCGGCACCGCACACCCGCACTGTGGCGCGGTCGAACCGGGGCGCACCGCCCGAGGCGCAGTGTCAGCCGACCGGCATCCGTCTCACTGCAGTGCGGACGTCAGACGCGCGAGGTTGTCCAGGACCCGGGAGCGCAGGGGCTGCTGCAGCCATTCGTCCAGCGTGAGCTCGCGGCTGAGCGCGCGGTACTGGTCCTCCACGGCCCGCAGCTGCGACACGAACTCCGCCCCACGGGAGAGCATCGTGACCTCGAGGTTGAGACCGAAGGAGCGCATGTCCATGTTGCTCGACCCGATGACGGCGACCTCGTCGTCGATCGACATCGACTTCGAATGCAGGATGTACGGCCGCTTGTACATCCAGATGCGCACACCCGAGCGGAGCAGCGCCTCGTAATAGCTGCGCTGCGCGTGGTAGACCATCGCCTGGTCGCCCTCTTCGGAGACGAACAGCTCGACCGCGACCCCGCGCTGACAGGCGGTCTGGATGGCCAGCAGCAGGCCCTCGTCGGGGACGAAGTAGGGACTCACCATGATGATCTTCTCGCGTGCGGCGAACAGCAGCGTCATGAAGAGCTTCAGGTTGTTCTGGAATTCGAACCCCGGCCCGGAGGGGATGACCTGGCAGTCGAGCTCACCCGTTCCCGCCTCGACGGAGAACAGGTCGATCTCGTCGGTCAGGGTCTCGTCGGTCTCGCTGTACCAGTCCGACAGGAAGACGGCGTTGACGGATGCCACGACGGGGCCGTCGAGTCGCGCCATCATGTCGACCCAGTGCAGGCCGCGCCGCAGGTTCTTCCGCAGGTTGTAGGTCGAGTCGGTGACGTTCTGCGAGCCCATGAACGCCACCCGGCCGTCGACGACGAGGAGCTTGCGGTGGTTGCGCAGGTCGGGGCGTTGGTAGCGCCCCTTGAACGGCTGCACCGGCAGCATGACCCGCCAGTCGGCGCCCATCGCGTCGAGGCGGCGGCGCGTCTCCTTGTACTTCGGCTTGCCGCGGTTGGCCCAGTGGTCGAGCAGCACCCGCACGGCGACGCCCCGCGCGGCGACCTCCTCGAGCGCACGGAAGAAGTTGTCGGTCGCGGCGTCGGCCTGCAGGATGTAGAACTCGACGTGGACATAGCGCCGGGCCTGCCGGATGGCGTCGGCCATCTCGTCGAGGCTCGTCTGGTAGTCGGAGATCAGCCGCGCCCCGTTGTCACCGGCGAGCGGGAGGGCGCCGAGGTTGCGGTTGAGGCGCACGAGCGCCCGGAACCATTCCGGCGCATTGGGCCGCAGCGTCCCCATATCGAGGCCGCTGCTGGTCTCCCGGATGTAGTCGTTGATCTGCTGCTGCTTCTTGCGGCGCTTCCGCGGCAGCCGCGGGTTGCCGATGAGCAGGAACAGCAGGATGCCGATGATCGGGATGAAGTAGATCGCGAGCAGCCACGCCATCGCGGCCGTGGGACGCCGGTTCCGCGGGATGATGATGACGGCGAGGATGCGGACGGTGATGTCGAACGCGAGGACGACGAACACCCACCACGTCCAGGTCCAGTCCACGGTGATGCTCAGCACGCCCGATCCCCCGCCTCTCGCCTGCGCTCAGCGTAGCGAGGAGGGCGGTCAGTGAGCGGCGGCGTCACCGGCAGCGGGCGCGAGGCCCCGCTTGGCGCGCTCTTCGGCCTCGATCTGCGCGTACACGCGGCGTTCGGTGCGGTCCATCCGCAGGATCGAGCGGAGCAGGAAGACGAACAGGCCCAGCACGACCATGGTCGGCAGCAGCGACCAGACGACCGCGGCCCAGTACTCATCCATACCTCCATCGTACGCGGCCCTCCCCGGAGCGGATGCCGTGAGCCGGCACGGGCTGTTGCCCGGTGCGCAGCGCCTCCTCCCCACCCCGCGGGGCTGACGCGGTTCTCCCCGATGCCGCCCACGCCGGTCCATGCGCTCCCTGCGGCCGCCACCCTCGGGGAATGCCCACCACCGTCAAGGCCGCCGACGCGGCACAGTTCCTCTCCCTCGTCCCGCGCCTGCTGGGCTACACGCCCGCGCGCAGCCTCGTGGTCGTGCCGATGGCGGGCCACCGCAGCGTCGGCGCCATGCGCGTCGACCTCCCGCCCGGCGACGACCTCGACACCGTCGAGCGACTCGCCTCGAGCATCGTCGGCATGGTGTGCCGCATCGGCGGGGCCGAGGCGTTCGTCGCCGTCGCCTACACCGACGAGTCCGCGGCGGTGGGACTCCCGCACGCCCGGCTCATCGACGCGCTGGGCCGCCGGGCCGAGGCCGGCGGCCTCGCGTTCGTCGACGCGCTCGTCGTCGCCGCCGACGGCTGGGGCTCGCATTTCGATTCGGATCATCCCCCGGGCGGGCGCCCTCTCGCAGCCCTGGAGACCACGCCGCCCCTCGATCTGCCCGCCGCCGTCGGCGACCAGGCCACCGGCGCCACCCTCCCCCCGCATCGCGCCGCCGAGCGACGCGTCGTCGGCGCGGCGGTGCAGTCGCTGCGGACCTCGCTGGAGGTGCTGTGCGGCATCCCGTCCGACTCCGCCCGCGTCGCCCGGGTCGATCCGGCGGCGTTGGAGGCGGCGTGCGAACTGGACGATCTGCCGCGCCTGTTCGAGCGCGCGCTGCGGTGGGATGCCGCAGCGCTGCCCCCCATGCGCGCGGCCCTGCTCGCCTGGTGCCTCGCCCGGCCCGCGCTCCGCGACATCGCGCTGGTGCAGTGGGCGACAGACGTCGTCGGCGGGGAGGACGCCCTCGAGGCCCAGCGGCGGTGGGAGGACGGCGCCGACTATCCCGCCGACCTGGCGTCGGTCATGTGGGGCGAGGGGCCGCGGCCCGATCCCGACCGCCTGGAGACTGCCGTCGAGCTGGCCAGGCACATCGCCGCGCTCGCCCCGAAACGGCTGCGGGCGGGCGCCTTGGCGACGTGCGCCTGGCTGTCGTGGGCGCTCGGACGGTCGACGCACGCCGAGCGATACGCCCTGCTGGCGATGGAGATCGAACCCGACCACGGACTGTCGGACATCGTCCAGTCGTTCGTGACCGCCGGGCACCTGCCGGACTGGGCGTTCCGCCGCCCCGCGGGCGGCGCCGCGTGAATGCCGGGGACTACTTGACCAGCGGGAAGAGGATCGTCTCGCGGATGCCGAGACCCGTGATGGCCATCATGAGCCGGTCGATGCCCATGCCCATACCGCCCGTGGGGGGCATGCCGTGCTCGAGGGCCCGGAGGAACTCCTCGTCTACCCGCATCGCCTCGTCGTCGCCGCGGGCGGCGAGCTTCGCCTGCTCGACGAAGCGCTCGCGCTGGATGACGGGGTCGACGAGCTCGGAGTACCCGGTCGCGAGCTCGAAGCCGCGCACGTACAGGTCCCACTTCTCCACGACGCCCGGGATCGTGCGGTGCTCGCGGACGAGCGGGCTGGTGTCCAGCGGAAAGTCCATGACGAACGTGGGGCGCTCGAGGTCGCCCTTCACGAAGTGCTCCCAGAGCTCCTCGACGAGCTTGCCGTGCGTCGCGATCTTCTCCGGCACCTCGACGCCGACCTCGGCGGCGAATGCCTGCAGCTCGTCGAACGTGGTCTCCGGGGTGATGGCCCGGCCGGCTGCGGCGGAGAGGGAGTCGTACATCGAGATGCGGTCCCACTCGCCGCCCAGGTCGTAGACGGTCCCGTCGGCCCAGGTGACCTCGGTCGTGCCGGCGATCGCGACCGCCGCGTTCTGGATGAGCTCCTGCGTGAGATCGGCGATGCCGTTGTAGTCGGAGTACGCCTGGTAGGCCTCGAGCATCGCGAACTCCGGGCTGTGCGTCGAGTCGGCGCCCTCGTTACGGAAGTTCCGGTTGATCTCGAAGACCCGGTCGATGCCGCCGACGACGGCGCGCTTGAGGAACAGCTCCGGCGCGATGCGCAGGAAGAGGTCGGCGTCGAACGCGTTGGCGTGGGTGACGAACGGGCGTGCCGCCGCACCGCCGTGCTGCACCTGCAGCATGGGTGTCTCGACCTCGACGAAGTCGTGGGTCGCGAACGTCGCGCGCAGGCTCGCGTTGGCCTTCGCGCGGGCGAGCACGGTCGCGCGGGCCTCGTCGCGGACGATCAGGTCGAGGAAGCGGGAGCGCACACGGCTCTCCTCGCTGAGCTCCGTGTACAGGTTCGGCAACGGCAGGAGCGCCTTGGCCGCGATCGTCCAGTCCGACACCATGATCGACAGCTCGCCGCGGCGGCTGGAGATGACCTGGCCCGTGACGGAGACGTGGTCCCCGAGGTCGACGAGGTCCTTCCAGGCCTGCAGCGACTCCTCGCCCACTTCGGCGAGGGACACCATCGCCTGGATGCGGCTGCCGTCACCGGCCTGCAGCGACGCGAAGCACAGCTTGCCCGTGTTGCGGCTGAAGACGATGCGTCCGGCGACGGATGCCGTCACACCGGTCTCGGCCCCCGCCTCGAGGTCGGCGAAGCGCTCGCGCAGGGCGGCGATCGTGTCGGTGACCGGCACCGCGACCGGGTAGGCGCCGCCGGCGGCGTCGGTGCGCTCCGCGAGGAGACGCTCGCGCTTGGCGAGGCGCACCGCCTTCTGCTCGAAGACGTCCTCTTCGGGCTCGGCGGTCACGGGCGCAGACGCGTCGGTCATGTTCAGGGCTCCTCGGAATCGACCCTTCAGTCTATCGGCGGTACCTCGGGCTCTCCTGCGCCGCCCGCGTCGGTGAGCGCCCGGTCGATCGTGGAGTGCACGAGGGCGGAGAGGTACCGGCCGGGTTCGTCGACGCCCGCCTGCGCGAGGAGGGCCGCGGACTGCCGCACGATGGATGCCGAGAATTCCGTCGCGGTGGCGATGGCCTCGCCGTACGCGGGACGGTCGGACTCGGCGATGACGATCGGCTCGCAGCCGAGTTCGACCGCGAGCGCCTGCGCGATCGGCAGCACCGCGGCCGGCGCGGTCACGGCGGCGTACGCATCGTGCAGCTGACGCAGGTCGATGCTCGTACCGGTGAACGCCACGGCCGGGTGGACGGCGAGCGGGATGGCGCCGCGCGCGGCGGCGGGCGCGAGCACATCGATGCCGTACGCCGGGTCGGTGTGCAGGACGAGCTGGCCGACCTGCCACGCCCCGAGCTCAGCCAGTCCTGTCACGAGTCCGGGCAGTTCGTCGTGCGGCACGGCGAGGATGACGAGCTCGCTGCGGCGGACGACGTCATCCGCCGTGAGCGTCGGGACGCCGGGGAGCACGGCCTCAACCCGCTCCGGGTCGGACCCCGCGGTGATGCCGGTCAGCGCGTGCCCGGCACCCGCGAGCGCCGACGCGAGCACAGGCCCCACGCGGCCGGCGCCGATGACGCCGACGCCGAGGCGTCCCCCGCGGTTCACCGGGTCTCCCCCGCGTCGGCCCCGGGCGCCTCGGCATCCCACCGGTGCGAGCGGTCGTCCGCGGCGGCCGCCACCGCGGCGTCGGCGGTCGCCCGCCAGATGCCCATCGCATCGCCGACGTCGAGGATGCCGAGGTGCCCGTTGACCTGCCCCACGACGGTGTGCCCCGTGATGTTCGCGAGCGCCAGGCGCCGATCGACGGGGCCCTGGCTGACGCGGATGGACTGCAGGCGCGCGAGCGGGAGGATGACGAGCGCCCGCTGCAGGAAGCCGCGGCGGAGGAACAGCGCGCCCGGGGTCAGCAGGAACCCGTTGCGCCGCCAGGACAGCGGCCGCAGCCACCGGCCGCGCCGCGGGGTCGTCGTGTACGGGTCGTCGCCCGTCGGCCCCCACAGGCCGTGGTCGGCGACGTCCTCCCATCGCGCGTCGAGCGCGGGCAGCATGAGGCCGAGGACCCGCTCCACATCCGCGCGGGTCCCGACCGGCAGCACCTCGGCGAACTGCAGGCTCTGCGTGTCCGTCGCGGCGCGCCCGGAGAGCCGGTTGACCCGGATGGCCCACCAGCCGAAGCGGCGCCACAGGATCGGCTGCCGGATCTCGACGGCGTGGATGCGGCCGGGCGGCAGCGTCTCGGTGATGGTCGTGAAGAGCCCGAACGTGACGCGCACGCCCGCCGGCGTCGGGGCGATGGAGTAGCGCAGCGACCGCGTGATCTGCCGGAACCAGTACGCGCCGAAGCCGATGATCGTCGGGATGAGCGAGAACAGGATCCACGGGGTGCCGAAGACCGAGCCGAGGATGGCCGCGATCACCATCAGGACCAGCCAGATCGTCGAGCCGGAGAGCAGGTGCGCGACGATGAGCCGCGCCGGCGGGATGTGCACGACGGATGCCGGCTCGGTGACGGGCTCCTCGGCGCCGTCGATGAGCCCGGCGATCCCCGCCCCGACGGTCGCGACGGCGGCGCGGCCCAGCGGCATCCCCGCCGCCCCCGGCGCCACGGCGTCGCCGAGCTGCCGGCCCGACGCGAGGCGGAGGATGTCGCCGCGGATCGTCTCGGCGTTCCCGGTGGAGAGGTACTCGAGCTTGACGTTCGAGTCCAGGCCCGCCCCCACGACCTCGAGCTTCGCCATCCCGAACAGCCGCGCGACCATCGGCCGCGTGAGGTTCACACCCTGCACCCGGTCCAGGGGCGCCCGCCGGTGGGTGCGGAACAGCACGCCGCTGCGCACCTCGACGTCGTCGCCCGTGATGCGGAAGGTGTGGAAGCGCCACGACATCCAGAAGACCGCGAGCAGCACGACGAGCACCCCGAGGACCACGGCGAGCGCGACGAGGATCAGGTTGTTGGCGACGATGAAGTCGATGGGGTCGCCCTCGTAGTCATCGAACCGCTCCCCGTCCGGCCCCATCGCGGGCAGGAACAGCCCGATCAGCCGGTCGCGGAGGTTGGTGACGACGATGCCGGTGAGCACCAGGATGAAGAGCCCCCCGCGCATCACGGGGGTGAGCGGGTGCAGCCGGTGCCACTCGCCGTCGCTGAGCGGCGAGCGCACCCGCGCAGGCGGGGGCGCCGCGGCGCCCGCCCCGGCGTGCGCTGGTGGGGGCGCGGCCTGGGCCGCCGGGTCGGTGGGGAAGGTCACAGTCCGGTCCGGCGGGTCTCGGCGACGTCGATGAGGGTGTCGCGCAGACGCTCGGCGGCCGTCTGGCTGAGCCCCGGGATGGTCACGCCGGTGGATGCCGCGGCGGTCACGAGCTTGAGCTGGGCGATGCCGAAGCCGCGGTCCAGAGGGCCGTGCGTGATGTCGACGAGCTGCATCCGGCCGTACGGGACGGCGACCATCCGCTGCCACAGGATGCCGCGGCGGAAGACGAGGTCGTCGGCGCGCAGCTGGTAGCCGATCGACCGCGCCTGACGCGGGAGGACGGCGAGGGTGAGCCCGATGACCACCAGCGCGATGCCGGCGGGGATCCACACCCAGGCCTGGTCGAGGGCGAAGAACAGCACGAGCGCGACCGCGAGGATGAGCGCCAGGACGACGCCGTTGGAGATGAACTGCACGACGAGGTACTTGGGGGACACCTGGTGCCACGTCCCGTCGCCGAGCGGCAGCCGGTTCGCGCTGCGGGGCTCCACGATGCGCCGGAAGGTTCCGGCATCCATCACCTCGTCGGCACCCGTGTGGGCGGGCGCCGGGTCGGCACCCGCCTCAGTCGTGGTGGGAGAGTCCGAAGCCGGGCTCGTCGGGTCCGGGCTGTTCGTCATCGTCGTCCTTCCGAATGATGCAGAGGTGTTCGGCGACGAGGCCGGCCGCCACGAGGACGACACCGCCGACGACGGCGGCCACCACCGCACCCGTCGAGCCTAACGAGGGCGTGACCGGTCGGGTGAGCAGGAAGGCGAGGAGGCCGAGCGCCACCCCGGCGACGAACGCGCCGACGATGCTCGACGCCTTCGCGAGCATCGCGATGCGGACGGCGCGGAAGGGATCGACCGGCGCCGTGCCCGAGCCGGTGATCGCGCGACGGATGGGCAGCGCGAGGACCACGATGATGACGCCGAGCAGCACGAGGAGCACGGGCAGCATGAGCGACGGGGTGAACGTCGGCCGCCCGCCGGCGGTCAGCAGCTGGTCGGCGACGAACCCGACGACCGCGCCGACGAGGGCGGCGGTCAGGAGGAGGCTCGCTCCGGTCCGCTTCACCCGTCGCCTCCCGATCGCAGCGCGGCCAGCAGGTCCGCGACGCGTCCGACGCCGGGGAGCTCGGCGTCGGGGTCGATCCGCAGCCAGGGCTCCAGGACGAAGTGGCGCTCCGCGGCGCGCGGGTGCGGCAGGGTCAGCTCCGGTGCGTCGCTGCGCACATCGCCGTAGGCGACGAGGTCGAGGTCGAGCGTGCGATCGCCCCACCGTTCGCGGCGCTCCCGCCCGTGGTGCAGTTCGATGGCGTGCAGGTAGGCCAGCAGCACGGACGGCGCGAGCCGCGTCTCCAGCAGGGCGACGGTGTTGAGATAGGCGGGGGCCGAGGTGTCCGGCCCGTCGAGCGTGACGGCGACGGATTCGATGGGCTCCGCGGATGCCGCCACGTCGGTCAGCGGCAGCCGACCGAGGTTGGCGAGGGCCGCGACGATCGTCTTCGCGCGATCGCCCAGGTTCGCGCCGAGCGCGACCACGGCGCGGACGGGCGTCCCGGCGGCCGGCGGCGGCGGGTCGCCCGGGCCCTGTGCCAGGCGGCGGCTCATGATGCGCCCCGTTCCCGCTCGATCGTCACAGAGACGTCGCCGAACGGCACGGCGATCGGCGCACTCGGCTTGTGGATCGTGACGGCGACGGTCTCCACGAGCGGATGCCGCAGCGCGGCGTCGGCGATCCGCTCGGCGACCGTCTCGATGAGGTCGACCGGGTCGCCGGAGAGGATCGCGGCGACCTCTTCGGCGAACTCGCCGTAATGCACGGTGTCGGCGACGTCGTCGCTCGCCGCGGCGGCCCGCAGCGACATGCCCAGCACGACGTCGGCGATGAACTCCTGGCCGTCGCGGCGCTCCGCGTCGTACACCCCGTGGTGTCCCGTCGCGCGGATGCCGGTCAGCGTGATGCGGTCGGTCATCCGCGTCCCTCCCATTCGTCGCGCACCGCGAGGGCGATGCGCGTGGACGCCACGTCGTGCACGCGGACGCCCCACGCGCCGGCCTGCGCGGCCAGGACGCTCGTGACGGCGGTCGCGAGGTCCTTGGCCTCCTCGGTCGCATCGTCGCCGGTCGCGACCGCGAGCATGCGCTTCCGGCTCGTCCCGACCAGCACCCGGAACCCGAGCCCGATGAGGCGCGGCAGGTCGCGGGCGAGCACCCAGTTGTCGGCGGGCTGCTTGCCGAAGCCGAATCCGGGGTCGAGGATGATCCGCTCCGCCGGGATGCCGGCATCCGTCGCCGCCTGCACCCGCTGCTGCAGTTCGCCGATGACCTCCGCTGCGATGTCGGCGTAGCGTGCCGGCTCGTACATGGCGGCGGAGTGGCCGCGCCAGTGCTGCAGGATGATGTCGGCGTCGGTGCCGGCGACGGCCGCGAGCATGTCGGGGTCGGCGAGCCCGCCGGAGACGTCGTTGACGATGCGGGCCCCCGCGGCCACCGCCGCGACCGCCGTCGCCGCGTTCATCGTGTCGACGCTGAGTATCGCGCCGGCCGCGGCGAGCCGGGCGATGACGGGGAGGACCCGCTCCTGCTCGACGGACGCGTCCACGCGCGGGGCGCCGGGGCGGGTCGACTCGCCCCCGATGTCGAGGATGTCGGCGCCGTCGACGCGGAGCGCTTCGCCGTGCGCGACGGCGTCGTCCTCCCGGAGGTGCCGGCCGCCGTCGCTGAACGAGTCGGGGGTCACGTTGACGACCCCCATGACGAGCGTCATGCGGCGCCGCCGGCGAGGAGCGCGATGATCTCGGCGCGGGCGGCGGGCTCGGCCAACTCGCCACGAGCGGCGATCGTGACCGTGGAGGCGTCGGGCTGCCGGCCACCGCGCATCGTCACGCACTCGTGCACGGCGTCCAGGATGACGAGGACCCCACGGGTGTCGAGGGACGCGGCGACGACGTCGGCGATCTGCTCGCCGAGCCGTTCCTGCACCTGGGGCCGGGCGGAGAGCACGTCGACGACGCGGGGCAGCGCGCCGAGCCCGACCACCTGCTCGCCGGGCAGGTACGCGATGTGCGCGTGGCCGGCGAAGGGCAGGAGGTGGTGCTCGCAGACCGAGCGGAACCGCACATCGCGGAGCATCACGGCCCCGGACGGCAGGGTGTCGGGCGCGGGCCCGCGGGTCACCGAGATGGTGTGCGCGAGCGGCGCCGCGGCATCCTCGCCGACACCGGCGAAGAACTCCGCGTACGCGTCGGCGACCCGCTGCGGGGTGAGCTTCAGTCCGGGACGATCCGGGTCTTCCCCGATCGCCTCGAGCAGTTCGCGCACCAGAGCGGCGACGCGGTCACGGTCGACGGCCACAACCCGAGCCTAGGCGGTCGCGGGGCGCGCCTGTCCCGTCGCGCGGAGCGCGGGGGCCTTCTGCGTGGCGGTCTGCTCCGCCGCTTCGGTCGCAGCGGCGAGCCCGGCCTCGTCCTGGCGCTGCGGCACGTCGATCGGCGGCAGCGTGGAGACGGGACGCTCGGCGCTGGAGAGCCACTGCGGGCGCGGCGGAAGCTTCTTGATGTCCTTGAACATCTCCGCGAGCTCGAGGTGGTCGAGGGTCTCGTTCTCCAGCAGGGCGAGGGCGAGCTTGTCGAGGATGTCGCGGTTGGCGTTGATGACCTCGTAGGCCTCGTTGTGCGCCTGCTCGATGAGCTCGCGCACCTGACCGTCGACGCGCTCGGCGATGCGCTCGCTGAAGTCCCGGCCGTGGCCCATGTCGCGGCCCATGAAGACCTCGCCGGAGGCGGAGCCGAGCTTGACGGGGCCGACGTCGGTGGTCATGCCGTACTCGGTGACCATCTTGCGGGCGATGCCGGTGGCCTTCTCGATGTCGTTGGAGGCGCCGGTGGTCGGGTCGTGGAAGACGATCTCCTCGGCGACGCGGCCGCCCATCGCGTAGGTGAGCTGATCCTGGAGTTCGTTGCGGGTGATCGAGTACTTGTCGTCGATCGGCAGCACCATCGTGTAGCCGAGGGCCTTGCCGCGCGGGAGGATCGTGACCTTCGTGACCGGATCGGTGTGGTTCATCGCCGCCGCCGCGAGCGCGTGCCCACCCTCGTGGTAGGCGGTGATCAGCTTCTCCTTGTCGCGCATGACGCGCGTGCGGCGCTGCGGACCGGCGATGACCCGGTCGATCGCCTCGTCGAGGGCGCGCATGTCGATGAGCTGCGCGTTCGAGCGCGCCGTGAGCAGCGCGGCCTCGTTGAGGACGTTGGCGAGGTCGGCGCCGGTGAAGCCCGGGGTCTTCCGCGCGATGACGTTGAGGTCCACCGACGGGGAGAGCGGCTTGCCGCGGCCGTGCACCTCGAGGATGCGCTGCCGGCCCTTCAGGTCGGGCGCGTCCACGCCGATCTGACGGTCGAAGCGACCGGGGCGCAGCAGCGCCGGGTCGAGGATGTCGGGACGGTTCGTCGCGGCGATGACGATGACGTTGACCTTCGGGTCGAAGCCGTCCATCTCGACGAGCATCTGGTTGAGCGTCTGCTCGCGCTCGTCGTGCCCGCCGCCCATGCCGGCGCCGCGGTGACGGCCGACGGCGTCGATCTCGTCGATGAAGATGATGGCCGGGGAGTTCTCCTTGGCCTGGTTGAACAGATCGCGGACGCGGCTCGCGCCGACGCCGACGAACATCTCGACGAAGTCCGAACCGGAGATCGAGTAGAACGGCACGCCGGCCTCGCCGGCGACGGCGCGGGCGAGGAGGGTCTTGCCGGTTCCGGGAGGGCCGTACAGCAGCACGCCCTTCGGGATGCGGGCGCCCACGGCCTGGAAGCGTGCGGGGTCCTTCAGGAAGTCCTTGATCTCCTGCATCTCCTCGATGGCCTCATCGGCGCCGGCGACGTCGGCGAAGGTGACGGTCGGGGTCTCCTTGTTGACGAGCTTCGCGCGGGACTTCCCGAACTGCATGACCTTGTTGCCGCCGCCCTGCGCGGAGGACAGCAGGAACCAGAACAGCAGGCCCAGGAGGATCAGCGGGAGCAGGAGGGAGAGCAGGCCGTCGAACCAGGTGGCCCGCGGGACGACGTCGTTGAAGCCCTCCTTCGGGTCGGCGGCGTCGACGGCGGCGACGATCTCGTCGGCGCGGGGCTCGACGTAGTAGAACTGCACCTGCGTGGCGCCCTCGAACGGCTTGGACAGGGTCATGTCCACCCGCTGGTCGCCGTCGGTGGTGGTCACCTCGGTGACGGTGCCGCCCTCGAGCAGCTCGAGTCCCTGTTGCGTCGTGACCTGCTTGGCGCCGGTGAGGCTCGAGATCAGCGTCATGCCGATCAGGAGGAGGACGCCGATGAGCAACACGTAGACGAACGGGTTGCGCGAGAGCTTCTTGAAGTCCATGGTCCGAAAAGGCTACCGCGCAGCATCTATGCGGCGACTGTGCATTCGCCCACGGCGTACCGGGCGCTCAGCTGTAGACGTGCGGCGCGAGCACCGCGACATCCCGGAGGTTGCGGAACCGCTCCGCGTAGTCCAGGCCGTAGCCGACGACGAACTCGTTCGGGATGTCGAAGCCGACGTAGCGGCAGTCGATGACGACCTTCGCGGCATCCGGCTTGCGCAGCAGCGCGAGCACCTCGATCGACTCCGCGCCTCGGGACTGGAAGTTCTCCAGCAGCCAGCTGAGCGTCAGACCCGAGTCGATGATGTCCTCCACGATGAGGACGTGCTTGCCGTGCAGGTCGGTGTCGAGGTCCTTGCGGATCTGCACGACCCCGGAGGACTTCGTCCCCGCGCCGTAGGACGACACCGCCATCCAGTCCATCGTGATGTCGCGCTGCAGGTGACGCGCGAAGTCGGCCATCACCATGACGGCGCCCTTCAGCACGCCGACCAGGAGCAGATCCTTGCCCTCGTACTCGGCATCCACGCGCTGCGCGAGCTCGAGGAGCTTCTTCTGGATCTCCTCCTCGGTGACGAGAACGGTGGAGAGCTGGTCAGCGATGTCGGCCGCGCGCATGCTCCGAGTCTAGGCACTCGCGTCCGGGCGCCGAGACGCTAGCGAGGCGAGCACCTCCCCCGCAAGGGGAGGCGGATCGGATGGCGGCAGGCCTAGGCTGACCGCGACGGGCAACGCCGCCCGTTCACGACACGGGAGGAAGCCCTCATGGCCGGACTCGATGACATCCTCGGCATGCTGCCGATCGACCAGGTGGCCGCGAAGCTCGGGGTCGACCCCGCGACCGCGGCGCAGGCGGTGCAGGAAGGCGGCGGCGCGATCCTCGGCGGTCTGCAGCGCAACGCCGCCACCCCGGAGGGCGCCTCCGCGATCGACGCGGCGCTCGCGAAGCACTCCGGACTCGGCGACTCCGTCGACCTCGACCAGGTCGACACGGCCGACGGCGAGAAGATCCTCGGACATGTCTTCGGCGGCCAGAAGGACCAGGTCGCGCAGACGCTGACCTCCGAGCCGCAGACGGCCGGCATCGACTTCGGGAAGCTGCTGCCGATGCTCGCCCCGATCATCCTCGGGCTCCTTGCGAAGAAGAAGCAGACCGGCGGGGCCGCGCAGGAATCCTCCGGCGGCATCGGCGACCTCATCGGCGGCCTGCTCGGCGGCGGGTCCGGCGGCGGCCAGAAGGCCGGCGGGATCGACATCGGCGGCCTGCTCGGCGGCCTGTTCGGCGGGAAGCGCTAGACGATCGCGTTCCCGGATGCCGTGAACACGATGCGCGCTCCGCTGCGGGTCGCGCGGCATCCGGGCAGATCGATCGGGCCCTGACCCGACCAGTGGGTCGCGAGCCGGGCGACCTCGAGGGTCTGGGAGCGCGTCAGGCTCGCGCCGAACTCGCTCGCCACGACGTGCCGGATGATGCGGTGCCGGAGCGCGGGCGGGTTCGCGGCGAGCGCGGGAACCGAGACGGCGATGCCCGCCTCGGCGGGCTCCACGATGTCCTCGATGGTCTCCTCGATCATCTCGGCGAACGCGTCGGCATCCTCGCGCAGCTGCTCCGCCGTGCGGGCGAGGGCTTCCGCGACGCCCGGACCCAGCTCGGTCTCCAGGAGCGGCAGGACATCGTGGCGCGCCCGGACGCGGAGGAAGCGCCGGTCGAGGTTGTGCGGGTCCTCCCACGGCTCGAGGCCCTCCGCCGCGCACGCCGCGCGCGTCGTCGCGCGCCGGACGGCCAGCAGGGGACGGAGCCAGACGACGCCGTCGTCGTCCCGCGCCGCGGCCATGCCGGCGAGACTGGCGGCGCCGGAGCCGCGTGCGAGGCCCAGCAGCACCGTCTCGGCCTGGTCGTCGAGCGTGTGACCGAGCAGGATGGCGGCGGCCCCGGCGTCGTCGGCAGCGCTGCGCAGGGCCGCGCGGCGCGCGTCCCGGGCCGCGGCCTCGGGGCCACCGTCCCCGCCGACCTCGACACGCACGATGCGGGCGGGGAGCCCCAGGGCTTCCGCGGCCTGCGCGGCGCGGTCGGCGACGCCGGCCGACCCGGCCTGCAGCCCGTGGTCGACGACGACAGCCGAGGCGGTGCGCCCGGCCTTCGGCGCCTCGAACGCGACGGCGGCGGCGAGCGCGAGGGAGTCGGGCCCGCCGGACAGCCCGACGATCACGGACCCGTCGATCTCCGCGAGGGCGGCGCGCACCGCGCGGCGGATCTCGGCGACGGCGGGATCGAGGCTCGGACGGTGCTCCACGAGGCCACGGTACCGCCGGGGGGTGTCGTAACTCCGCCTCTGCGGTCGTAGCGCCGCCCACGGCGGCCGCAAGGGTCGATCCGGGGGGAGTTACGGCCCGGACGGCCGCCGACTAGGCTGGTGCGCGGCATTCCGCACTTCCGAAGGAGAACCACATGGGCGCCTACGACGCCGTCATCGAGATCCCGCGCGGCAGCCGCGTGAAGTACGAGGTCGACCACGGCACGGGCCGCGTCTTCCTCGACCGCGTGCTGTTCACGCCGATGGGCTACCCCGCCAACTACGGCTTCTTCGAGGACACCCTCGGCGAGGACGGCGACCCGCTGGACGTCCTGCTGCTCCTGGACCGCGACCTGTACCCGGGCGTCATGGCCAAGGTCCGCCCCGTCGGCGTCCTGAAGATGCTCGACGAGGCCGGCGGCGACGACAAGGTCGTCGCGGTGCTCGCGAAGGACCCCCGCTGGGCGCACATCCAGGATGTCGGCGACCTCGACGAGTGGACGAAGGGCGAGATCAACCACTTCTTCGAGCACTACAAGGATCTCGAGCCCGGCAAGTGGGTCAAGGTCGACCAGTGGGGCGACGCCGCCGAGGCGGAGCGTCTCGTGTCCGAGGCGTTCGACCGCTTCCAGGAGCACGACGCGCAGACCGCGACGCAGGGCGAGGGCCACGCGCCGAAGACCCTCTGAGACCCCTCAGCACACGAGAAGAGCGGATGCCACGGCATCCGCTCTTCTGCGTTCGGGGGTCGCCGCCCGGCGTCAGACGGAGATGCCGCGGGCGCGGAGGAAGGACGCGGGGTCGATCCGTTCGCCGCCGCTGTATACCTCGAAGTGCAGGTGGCATCCGGTGGAGGCGCCGGTGTTGCCGACGTACGCGATGACCTGACCGGCCGAGACGCGCTGGCCGTACGAGACGTTGAACCCGCCGGGCTTGATGTGCGCGTACCCGGTGACGATCCCGCCGCCGTGGTCTACCTTGACGAAGTTGCCCCAGCTGCCGCTCAGCCCGGCGAAGACGACGGTTCCCGACGCCGCGGCGTAGATGGGCGCGCTGCAGCCGGGCGCGAAGTCGATGCCGCGGTGTCCGCTGGACGTGCAGTGCCCGTTGGCACAGATCGTGCCGCGGGCGCCGAACCACGAACTGATCCACCCGGCCGCGGGACGGACCCACCCGGAGCTCTGGACCTCGCCGGCGGGACTGCCCCCGCCGCCGCCGCCACCACCGCCGCCCCCGCCGCCGCTGTTGCCGGCATTGGCGGCCGCGGCCGCCGCGGCTTCGCGCCGACGGCGCTCCTCCTCCTCGGCGGCCTTGCGTGCCGCCTCCTCGCGGGCGCGGCGCTCGCGTTCCTCGCGGGCCTTGCGCTCCGCTTCGACACCCGCCTGGTAATCGGCGATCGTCTTGGCGGTGGTGTCCTTCAGTGCGGCGAGCTGCGCCTGCAGGGTGTCGAGGTGCTCGGTCTGCGCGTCCAGTGCGGCTTGGGCGGCGATCGCGGCGTTCTGCGCGGCGACCATCTTCTGCTCGGCGTCGCGCTGCAGCCGGTCGCGTTCGTCACGGGCGACGGAGGCCTGATCACTGAGGCTCTGCGCGTTGTCGCGCGCTGCCATGGCGGCCGCGTAGACGTTCTTGTTCGCGGCGAGGAGCTGGTCCATCGTTCCGAGACGTGCGAGCAGGTCGTCGGCGCTCGCGGCGGAGTCGGAGAAGAACAGCTGGAGCGAGGTGTCGTCGCCGCCGGTGCGGTACTGCTGGGCCGCCAGGCGACCGAGCTTGCCGGCGGCCTCGGCTGCGCGGCGCTCCTCCGCATCCGCCTGCTCCTGCAGCGAGCGGGCGCGGTCCGCGGCTTCTTCGAACGCCTGCTGCGCCAGGTCGTACTCGTAGCCGAGCCGCTCGGCGATGGCCTGCTTGTCCGCGACGTCCCGCTGCAGCTGGGAGATCAGTCCCTCGATGCGGCTGACCTCGGACGCCTTGCTGGTCTCATTGGCCTTGGCGCGCTGAACGTCGTCCCATGACGGGTAGGACGCGGCCCACGCGGGGGATGCCAGAAGAAGGCCGGCGCCGGCGATCCCGGCGACACCCAGTCCGATGGCGCCGCGGCGCGACAGGGGACTGCGGAAGGCACGCCATTCCTTGGGCGTGGGAGCGCAACCGCATTCCTCAGCAGATTCCGAGGCTTCAGACCGCACGGAACCACCTCTCGTCATCGGGCAACAGCTTTCACATTAGCAACAGCTGTCACACGAGCCCAGTGTTTCCCAGAGCCATCTTCTCGCCGAAGGAGGTGCAGCGCACCCACATCCTCACCCGGACAGCCCCTCGAGAGCGGCTGCCGCGCCCGCGATTTCCGATTCGGCGAGGGATTGCGTATGCTTGAGCGTCGGTAAGCGTGAGCCTCCGGGTTCGCTCGGCCCCATCGTTTAGCGGCCTAGGACGCCGCCCTTTCACGGCGGTAGCACGGGTTCGAATCCCGTTGGGGTCACCCTTTCCACACAACTGAATAAGCATGGCCCTGTAGCGCAGTTGGTTAGCGTGCCGCCCTGTCACGGCGGAGGTCGCGGGTTCAAGTCCCGTCAGGGTCGCTTCGAGCGACGGGCCCTTTTCATCGAGAAGGGCCTTTCGTCTCGGGAGTGACATTCTTCGGATGCCGCTCGGCTCTGTAGCTCAGTTGGTAGAGCGCACGACTGAAAATCGTGAGGTCACGGGATCGACGCCCGTCGGAGCCACTGAAACCCTCGTGAGGCTTCTACTCATGGGGGTTTCTTCCTGCCCGATCAGAGGCGATTTTGTGCCGCAGCGGGAAGCGGCGCTTTCTGGTTGCTCAGCTGTTCAAGCATCCATAAGGGCGTTGACCGAGGCATTCGTGCCGGCAAAGTGCCTGTCGCTTCCCGGCACGAGTGGTCTCACTTCCCCGGCACTTCTCGATGTCGCCGCTCGAGGCGTCGACGAACGAGGGCGAATGAGCGCCAACTGCCGCTAACGGTGACGCCGTCTCGGGCGGCCCATTCGCCAAGACCGCACGATTTCGGTCGCACGCTCACTGAGGCAGACGGTGGGCAGAAGCGGCTCACTCTTGTTCTCCGTCAGGGGGTGACGGTGAGGTGTGAACTCACATCCAGTGTCACTTCGGGGCTTTGCCGGGTTTCCTCGCCCGGAATTCCGCGCAAGTGACCTTTCGTCGATGTGCGCCAGTTCACCACAAGTGTTCGTGCTGGTCGGGTAACGACCGAACGCTATGGGAAGCGTGGCGCAGGCACTTCTCCCGCCGGGCATTCGAGCTGTTGATTTTGCTCAAGGATCCGTCTGTGGGCGCTTCGGTGCTCACCACTCGGTGAGCGTCCACACCTCCGGGCGCGCGGTCGAGCCCTGCACGTCCGCGAAGGCGGCCGCCGAGAGCTTGAGCTCGGCGATTGCCTCGTCCTCACGCCCGGCGGCGTGCAGCAGGTCGGCGACGTGGGAGTGCAAGGCGGCCAGGCGGTGACGATCGCCCTGGCGCTGGGCGAGCGCGAGGGCTTCGCGGGCGGTGTCCAGCGCGAGAGGAGCGGAGCCGGCCGCCGACAGCGCCCGCGAGAGATTGTTGAGTGCGGCGATCAGAAGATCGATGTTCTCGTCCGCACGCGCTCGGACGACCGCATCCCGCAGGTGCTCCTCGGCGAGCGCGACCTGACCGTCGGCGAGGGCGATCATGCCGAGCACGTTGTCGGCCTGCGTCCGTGCCGCGTCGTCGTGTGACGCCGCCGCGGCCTCCCGGGCGGCGCTCGCGGTCTGTCGCGCTTGCGCGACCTGACCTCTTCGGTGGAGGACGAGCGCGAGATCCGCGAGCGCGCGGGCGCGGCGCCCGCGCAGGCCATCGGCGGCCAGATCGCTCGCCGATTCGAGGTGCGCCTGCGCCAGCTCCCAATCGCCGAGACGGTCGTGCACCCCGGCGATCGCGTGCTCGATTTCGGATCGACGTTCCGGCTCGCCCTCCGCGAGCGCCGACGCCTGGTCGAGCGCCACGAGCGCCTCTTCATAGCGGCCGAGCCGCACGAGGGCGGCGCCGATCGCCGCGTGCACCTCGACGTTGCGCCGACCCAGGGCCAGCGCGGCTCGCAGTTGGAGGATCGACTCCTCGTGCGCGGAGACGCTCGCCGACTCCGCCGCCGCCGTCAGAAACCAAGATGCCGCCTCTTCCTCGCGCCCCGAGGCCGCCAGGTGCTGCGCCACCGATCCGGCGGGGGTCGCGCGCGGATCGGCCGCATGCCGGCGCACGAAGACGTCAGCGACCCGCGCGTGCAGGAGTCGGCGCCGGGCGAGCGACAGTCCGTGCAGCGCAGCACCGCGGACGAGGTCGTGCGGTGCGTCGTACCCGGGCGTGTCGGTGTGCTCGACGAGCAGGCCGCGCGCGACCGCCTCCTCGATCGCCTCGACCGTCTCGGCCTCATCGCGACCGCTCACCGACCGCAGCAGTTCGGGAGTGGCGACGGTGCCGATGACGACGGATGCCGCCACCACCTGCCGGGCGGTCTCCGACGCGCCGGCGAATCGGGCAGCCACGATTTCGCGCACCTGGCCGGCTTCGGCATCCGACGGCGCCGCGACCACCTCTCTGACCAGCAGCGGGATGCCCCGGGTGCGTCGCAGGATCTCACCCGCATCGAGATCTTGGCCGGCAAGTTCGGCGATCTGGCGCTCGTTGAACGGCTTCAGAAAGAGCGTCTCACCCTGCTCCGTGACCGCCTGCTGCAGGGGCCCGTCCGAGAGTCCGGGCGCCCAGGCCACCACGAGCAGAAGTCCCGCCGGAAGCCGCCGGGCGAGATAGCCCAGCAACGCCGCGGACGGCCGGTCCAGCAGCTCCGCGTCATCGACGACGAGCAGCATCGGAGACTCCGCCGCCAGCTGTTCGAGTGCCGTCCGGACCGCTTCGTGCACTCGTTGCAGGTCGCCCGGAGTGCGGATCGTGCGCGGCGCGGCGCCGTCTATCTGGGTCGCCAGCGCTGCGAGCGGCGCCGCGGACGGCCCCAGTGTCGCCACCAGATCCGGCCGGAGGGTCAGCAGCGAGCGCACCAGATCGTTGGCGGCCGCGTAGGCGAGCATCGTCTCCGACGACCGTCCGGCGATCCGGATCGTCCGGCCATCCGCGTGGCCCGCGATCGCTGCCGCGAGTACCGTCTTGCCGAGCCCGGGGTCGCCCACGATGCCGACGAGGCGGCCGGATGCCGGCACCTCGCGCCAGGCACCAGTCAGGCGCGCCAGCTGCTCGTCGCGCCCGACCAGCCTCGTGGGTACGGGCGCGACCGGCTCTTCCGAGCTGACGGGGGACTGCCGCTCCGCAGCTGCGGCTGCCGTCGTCGGGCGCGCGAGCCGATCGGCGCGGATGTCTTCGTGCAGCGCGAGCGTCTCGGGCAGCGGCGGCACCCCCAGTTCGCGATCCAGCAGCCGCACGAGGCTGCGGTAGGCCTGCAGTGCGCCGGGCCTGTCGCCCGACCACGCCGACACACGGATCAGGTCGGCGTGCGCGGGTTCCGAGAGCGGCTCAACTTGCACGCGCCGTCGGGCGTGCTCGAGTGCCTCCGGCCACGACCCGCGGTCGACGGCGGCGGCGACGAGCCGCGCCAGGGTGCGTGAGAGCTCATCCCGCAGCTCATCGGCGACCCCCAGCATCCAATCCTCGAACGGCGGGCTGTCCCGCAGCGAGAATCCCTCCAGAAATCGGTCGGCCGCGAATGCGGCTGCGTGCCGCCAGTCTTCAACGCGGGGCGAGGAGGCGAGCCTGCGGAACTCGACGACATCGCAGTCCACGGCGCCGGCATCCATCCCCACCCGATCGGCGTGCACGACCAACGCCGGGCCGACCGCGGCCGCGACCGAGATCGTGCGCCGAAGGGTGGCGCGGGCGCGTGACCGTTCGAGATCGGGCCACAGCATTCCGGCGAGCGCCTCGCGGCCGAACTCCCGCCCCGTCACCACCAGGAGGGCGAGAAGTGCGACCGCCTTGCGCGTGTCGAAGCGCACGTCGGCATCGTCCCGCCGCACCCGCGGTGGTCCGAACAACTCGATCCGCACCGACACGATCGCCTCCTTCGTGGATACCGTAACGCCAGATCCCGAGCACGTAGCGTTCCGAATTCTCAAGAAGGCGCGAAACCGTAACGCTTACGGAACGCCCGCCGGAGCATCATCGTTGCAGTACCGGTCGCTGCGCGGGCGTCCGGTCGAGGAGGATCCGATGACCGACACGCTGGAGACGAAGGCGCAGACGCCCGCCGACCTGCCGAGTCCCGCCGAGCGGGATGCGCAAAGCGGAGCTGAGCGCCGGCACGGGCGCGCCGCGCGGCGCGCAGCCGCGAAGTCAGCGCGCCGCACCGACCAGAGCCCGGCCCCCTCGCGCGCGCGCCGTATCGACATCGAGATCGAGCCCGGCGACCCGCTGCTGGTGTACCTCCAGTCCGCGTCGGGCCCGGTCGAGATCGGCGCCCTGCCCGACTACTCCCCCGCTGTGGCGAAGATGATCGCGCAGGAGGTGCAGCTGGTCGTGCCCCTGGTCACCAGCGGCGAGCTGGTCGGCATCCTGGCCCTCGGGCAGCGCCTGTCCGAGAGGACGTACTCGCGCAACGACCGCCGGCTGCTGGACAGTTTGGCGCGCTACGCCGCACCCGCGCTGCGCCTGGGGCAGCTGATGAGGGTTCAGGAACGCCAGGCCCGTGAGCGCGAGCGCATCGAGCAGGAGCTTCACGTCGCCCAGCTCATCCAGCAGCAGTTCCTCCCGGCCGAGCTGCCCGAGCTGGGCGGGTGGAACGTCGCCGCCTTCTACCGCCCCGCGCGCACCGTCGGCGGCGATTTCTACGACCTCATCGAGCTGCCCGACGGCAGGATCATGGTCGTCGCGGGCGACGTCACCGACAAGGGAGTTCCTGCCGCGCTCGTCATGGCGAGCACGCACGCGCTGCTGCGGTCGACGGCGGCAATGGTGACCTCGCCCGGAGAGGTGCTGCGCCGGGTGAACGAATTGCTGATTCCCCAGATCCCTACCCACATGTTCGTGACGTGCCTCGTTCTCGTGCTCGACCTCGAGACCGGTCGCACGCACTTCGCGAACGCCGGTCACAATCTCCCCTACGTGCGTCGGGGCGACGAGGTCGTGCAGCTGCACGCGCGCGGAATGCCGCTGGGACTGATGTCGGGCAGCGTCTACGAAGAGCACGAGACCGTGATCGGCCCGGGCGAGATTGTGCTGCTCTACAGCGACGGCATCACCGAGCAGCATCGCGCAGACGGTGAGATGTTCGGCTTCGGAAGGACGGCAGCGCTGGTTTCGGGCGCCGAGACCGGCCAACAGCTGGTGGATGACGCCGTCCAGTCCCTCAACACCTTCTCCTTCGGAGTCGAGCAGGAGGACGACATCACCCTCGTGACACTCCAGCGCGGGCGACGCGGCGGAGCCGCTGAGACGGTGTCGTTCTCAGTCGCCAGCGAGGCGGGCAACGAACGCGGCGCGATGGACCGGGTTGCATCGATCGCGTCGACGGCGCTGGCCGGCGCACGCCTCGACGCCCTGAAGACCGCCGTGAGTGAGACGGTGATGAACGCCATCGAGCACGGCAACCGGGGGGACGCCGCGCTCAATGTGCTCATCGCGGTGAGGCGGACGTCCGAGTACGTCACGGTGGAGGTCGCCGACTACGGTCGCGGGCTTCGGCAGGACGCCGAGACGCCCGACCTCGACCTGAAGCTCGCTGGACTGCAGAGGCCTCGTGGCTGGGGCCTGTTCCTGGTGCGCGAGCTCGTCGACAGGGTCGAGGAGTTCAGGGACGGCGACCGTCACGTCGTCCGACTGGTGATGCGTGTGGATGGGACGGATGCGGCGGGCACCGCCCCCGCGGAGCGGAGGGAATCATGAGCCTGAGTCACGACATCCGGCGGCACGGCGAGCGCGTCGACCTGGTGCTGACGGGTCGTATCGATCGGGACGCGACGGCGACGCTTGACGCGGCCTTCGCCGCGGCATCCGCTCTGTCCCCCGCGTCGATCCAGCTCGACTTCACCGACGTCGACTACATCAACTCGACGGGCATCGCCCTGATCGTGAGCGTCCTGGCGCGTGCGCGCGCGCAGCGGATCGGCATGCGCGCCGCGGGCCTGACCGAGCACTACCGGCACATCTTCGAGATCACGCGTCTGAGCGACTTCATCGAGATCGTCCAGCCGGCCGAACGATAGGAGATCGACATGGCACCTGCAGCGCATATGGAAGTCACGTATCCCGCACCGGGAACGGCGGCGATCGCCATCTCCGGCGATGTCACCGCGGCGTGCGAAGACGATCTCATGGCGGCGCACGAGCGCGCCTCCGACGGTGGCGCGAAGCTCGTCGTCCTCGACTTCTCGCAGATGGAGTACATGAACAGCGGCGGCATAGGCATGCTCGTCACGCTGCTCGTCCGCGGACAGCGGCGACAGCAGCGGATCGCGGCTGTCGGACTGACCGAGCATTACCGGCAGATCTTCGAGCTCACCCGGCTCGACGAGGCGATCGTCCTGCATGACGACACCGCCTCCGCGATCCGGGCGCTCTCGACGCAAGGAGCATGAGCATGACCGAGAACAGCGAAGCGGTGCCGAGGGACGCGGCGTTCTGGGCCGCGAAGATCGATCGCCTGCAGGTGAGCGACCCGACCGAACCACACGGCTACAACATCCAGGGCAAGCGCGTCGCAGGTCCGATGAACGGCTTCGGCCGACTCTGGCAGCGCACCTACACAGCCGACCTCGGCACGGCGATCACTCCCGCAGCACTCGTCGCCGACTGGCGCGCACACTTCGGCCGGTACTGGCCGCGGATGGGGCGCTTTCATGGTTCGGTGTCGGCAATCCAGCCCGGCGATGTCACAGCGCTGACCGCGGGCGGAGTAACGACAGGCATCATGGTCCTCTACGCCGACGACACGTCGTTCACGTTCCTCACTCCCGAGGGACACATGTTCGCCGCGATGATCACCTTCTCGGCCGAATCGGATGCCGGTGGCCGCACGACCGCGCAGATCCGCATGCTTCTGCGCTGCTCGGACCCGCTCTTCGAGACGATGTGGCCGCTCGCGCGTCGGGGCGAAGACGTTTTCTGGCCCGGAGTGCTGCGCAACCTCGCCGCCGCGCACGGCGTGGACGAGGTCGAGGTCCGCGAGGAGACGGTGTGCGTCGACCGCCGGCGGCTCTGGGCCAACTGGACGAACGTGCGCCACAATGCCGGCATCCGGACGTTCGCCCACGCCCTGTCGGCGCCGTTCCGTCCGCGGCGCACGGGGGCCACCGTCTGATGACCGTGCGCGAGGCGGTGCGGCGAGGGGGCATCCTGCTCCTGTTCGCGGTCTACCTCGCGCTCTGCACCCTCACGATCGTCGCCACGGGAGAGAGCTGGACGCTGGTCGCCTGGTGCGGCTTCGCGATCGTCGGCACGCTGCTGCTGCTGCGCAGGTCGGGCAACGCGATCGGGCGCATCCTGCTCGGGATCGCCCTGCTCTGGAGTCTCACCGGTGCGCTCGTGATTCCGGGAGTCGCTGCAGCGCTCCCCGTGGGCGTCGAACTCGCGCTCGGCGCGATCGGATACGCGGTCTGGATGCTCCTTCCGCTGCTGGTCGTGGTGTTCCCGAGCGGGCGCGTCACCTCCGGGCTCGGACGCATCGTCGCGGTGGCCGCCGTCTCGGTCGGCGTGGTGGTCATCCTGATGGCCCTGCTCGCGCCCGGACCGCTCGCCCTGTCGGGTCGCGCCAATCCTCTCGGCGTCCCCGGTCTCGCGTCGGTGTCGGGGATCGTCCTCGGCGACGAGGCTTTCCTCTCTGTGCCGCTGGTGGCGGCTGGCGCGCTCGTGGACCTCGTGATGCGCTGGGTGCGCGCGGACGGCGCGACGCGCCTGCAGTTCCGGTGGCTCGCCTACGGCATGGCGGTCACGATCATCCTGCTCGGCAGCTCCGGCTTCCTGGACGGCGCTCCCCCGGTCGTCGCGTACGCGATGACTTTCGGGATCAACGCGATACCGATCGCGATCTGGATCGCGGTGACCCGGCACGGCCTGTACGAGATCGGCAGGGTCGTCTCGCGCACCGTCTCATATGCGATCGTGACGGCGCTCGTGGTCGGGGTGTACGCCCTGGTGGTCACCTCCACGACATGGCTCCTCCCCGGTATCCCCACGATCGGCGTCGCGGTGGCGACCTTGGCGGCCGCTGCGCTCTTCCTTCCGGTCCTGCGGTTCGTGCAGCGCCGCATCGACCGCCGCTTCGACCGCGAGCACTTCGACGCGCAGAAGACCGTCGACGCGTTCGGCGAGCGCCTCCGCACCGGCATCGACCCTGCCCGGACGGCTCCCGATCTCGTCGACGCGATCGAGCGCACCCTCGCGCCGCGCACGGTCGGGCTGTGGACACCCGGCGGGGCGCGATGAGCCGGCGGACCCGCCGGATCACGATCGCATGGCCGGCGACGATCGGCGGCGCGGTGGTCGTTCTCGCCGTCGGGCTCGGGGCCGCAGCCTTCCTCTCCGGTCCACCCGCCACGCAGGCCGTCGGAGTCGCCACCACCGCGGCGCTCGCAGCGCCATCCGTGCTGCTCGGGGTGCTGCTGCTGATCCGACGCCCGCGACTGTGGACCGGGGCGCAGCTGTCGGCGGTGGGCAGCGTGCCTTTCATCACGGCCGCGTGGTCGCTGCCTCCCGTGCTCGCGGACACCGTGTGGCGGGCGATCCCCAGCGCGATCTCGTGGCCCCTCTGGTTCATCGCGCCGATGCTGCTCACCTTCACCTTCCCCGACGGCCACGCTCTGACGCCGAGATGGCGCCCCGTCCTGTGGGCGGTGCCCCTCGTGAGCGCGGCATCGGTCGCGAGCGTCCTGTTGTCAGCCTCGGAGTGGACGTACTCGGGGCTGCGGCCCCCGCCCCTTCCGCCCGAGGCCGTCAGCTCTGCCTTGTCGACGGCGCTGCTGATCTGCCTGCTCGCTCTGATCGCCGTGGCCGTCGTGAGTGTCGTCCTGCGCTATCGCCGTGGCGATGCGGTGACCCGGTTGCAGGTGCGGTGGCTGGCCACCGGCTTCATGCTGGTGCCGATCGGCATGTCGGCGGCCCTGAGCAGCGTGGCCGTGACAGGGGATGCCGCCCTCGTCGGTTCGATCTTCATCGCCGCGATCGGGCTCGCCCTGCCGCTCGCCGTCTGGATCGCGGTCACGCGGCACGGCCTCTACGAGATCGGGCGCGTCGTCTCGCGCACCGTTTCCTACACGATCGTCACTGCGCTCGTGATCGGCGTGTACGCCGTGGTGGTCACGTCCACGACCTGGCTTCTTCCCGAACTCTCCACCCTCGGAGTGGCGCTGGCCACGCTCGCGGCGGCGGCGCTCTTCTTCCCCGTCCTGCGGTTCGTCCAGCGTCGCATCGATCGGCGATTCGACCGGGAGCACTTCGACGCGCAGAAGACCGTCGACGCCTTCGGCGAGCACCTGCGCACCGGCACCGACCCGTCGACGGCCGCCGCTGACCTCGCCGATGCGGTCGAACGCACTCTTCAGCCGAGCTCGCTCGGACTCTGGACGGCGGGAGCGCAGCGATGAAAGAAGAAGTGGACGTGACCTCAGACAGCAAGACCGGCCCTACGTGGCCGGCATTCGTCGTGGCCGCGCTCGTCTTCGCGATGCTCATCGTCACGGTCGTCGCCTACGCCGCCGACGGTCGTGCCGTCGCCGATGCCGCGCCGTTCCTCATCCTGTTGACGATCTTCATCGTGGTCGGCTGGCTGCTGTCCTGGAAGCGCCCACGCAATCCGATCGGCTGGCTGCTCATGCTGATCCCGGGACTGTTCACGATCGGCACCCCCGCGACGCTTCTCGGAGAGGCTCTGCTCGACCAGGCGCCCGGCGTCTCCGCGTGGCTGTTCTGGTACGGCTACGACCGCGAGGACACGTGGAGCTGGCTGCCGCCGATCGGACTGCTCCTCACCCAGATCCCGCTCCGGTTCCCCGACGGCACCCTGCCGACGCCGCGCTGGCGCTGGTTCTCGTGGTACACGATCGCCACGCTCGTCCTCGCGAGCGCCGTTCTGTCGACGCTGTCCGTCGAGGTCTACCCCGGCATCCCGAACCCTGCCCATCTGCCCGCACTGGTCGAGAATCCCCTCACGATCCCGATGTCCTTCGGCGCGCTGGCGATCGCGTTCGTCGGTTCGCTCGCCTCGCTCGTGGTGCGGTACCGCCGTGCCGACGCCGTCGAACGCGCGCAACTGCGGTGGATGCTGTGGGCGGTCGGACTGGCCGTCGCGATCCTGATCACGAGCTGGGTCATCCCCGACCCCTGGCCGGGGATCACCGGCATCGTGCTGGTGTCCTACGGTCTGATCCCCGTGGCGATCGCGATCGCCGTGCTGCGCTACCGCCTGTACGAGATCGACCGGATCATCTCGCGCACGGCGGCCTACGCGCTGGTGACCGCCGTCGCCGTAGCGATCTACGCGATCATCGTCACTTCGGTCGCGTGGCTGCTGCCGGATGCGACCACCCTCGGCGTCGCGCTCGCGACCCTGGTCGCGGCGGCGGTGTTCCTTCCCGTGCTGCGCGTGTCGCGTCGCCTGCTCGACCGCAGGTTCAACCGTGCGCAGTACGACGCAGAGCGTGTGGTCGATGCCTTCGGCGAGCGACTCCGGACGGTTGCAGATCCGCACACCGCGGCATCCGACCTCACGGAGGCCGTCGAACGCACGCTCGAGCCATCCGTCGTCGGCATCTGGACCCCGCGTCCGACGGTATAGCAGGGCAACGATGACCACCGTTTCGCGGTTCGACACCGCCGTCGGGCAACTGGCAGTCGCCACGCAGGGCTCGGGACCACCAGCGGTGCTGTGGCACTCGCTCTTCGTCGACGATCGTTCGTGGGATGCTGTCGCCGACGATCTCGCGCCGCACCGCACGCTGATCCGGATCACCGGTCCGGGCCACGGCGCCAGTTCGGCCCTCACGGCGCCGTTCTCGCTCGACGACTGCGCCGATGCGGCAGGGGAGGTCCTCCAGGCTTTCGAGATCGAGCAGGCGGTGGATTGGGTGGGCAACGGCTGGGGCGGGCACGTCGGTCTCGTGCTCGCGGCGCGGCAGCCTCCGCGCGTCCGCACGCTGACGACTTTCAACACTCCCGTGGCCGCCCTCACCCGCGAGCAGAGGAAGGCGCCTCGGCTCGCGAAGACCCTGCTCTCAACGGTCGGAGCCGTGCGCCCGCTGAGGGACGGCATCGCGAGCGCGCTCCTCTCACCGCAGGCGCGCGCGGAGCGTCCCGGCCTGGTCGCGTACGTGCACGACTGCCTGCGCAGCGCCGACCGCCGCGCGCTCGCGCACACCGTACGTTCGATCTCGCTCGACCGGCCCGACCTCACGCCGCTTCTCAGCTCGATCGTCGCCCGATCGGTGATGGTGACCGGGAGCGACGATGAGCTGTGGACCCTCGACCAGGCTCGCGCCGCCGCGAGCCGAATGCCGAATGCCGTCGCCGAGGAGGTGAGCGGCTCTGCACACCTCACTCCCCTGGAGAGGCCGGACGAGGCCGCGCGGATCATCCTCCAGCACTGGTCGGACATCTGAGTGGCCGCCCGGGCTTCGCGCTGAGTGCTGCAGGCCGGCGCCGCCCGCAACCAGCCGCGGAAGAAGACGCTGGCCGCGTGCCGGCGGTTCGTATGTCCCGTTCCGAACGAATGCTGGCAGCTCTACGCGACCGAGTACGTCCCTGCCGGCCGCCGCAGAATGCGTGATCTTCCAGCTCATCGACGACAATCCCGTTACGCCGTCGTGTCCGACGCGGCCGTCGGCGAAACCCACATCCACTGACCTTTCCGGGTCAGGTGGCGCTTTCCTCGCCCGCGTTTGCCGCCTCGCGGGAAGTTGTCCTGTGCGCGGCATCTGCGCACCGGCAGCCAGTATCGTTGTCGCATCCATCACGACGATCGCCCACGCCATCTTCGGCTGGTGCGGAATCCGTGCCGGGAAAGTGCCGGGAACCCCGTGGAAACGACGACGATCAACGCGCACCAGTGAGCACTCGAGCCGCGTAATCCCGGGATGAACGAGCACCAACTGCGACCCGAAAACCCCCGATGCCGAACTGAAAATCGTGAGGTCACGGGATCGACGCCCGTCGGAGCCACTGAAACCCTCGTGAGGCTTCTACTCACGGGGGTTTCTTCATTTCCCAGGTCGCGCCAAGTTTCGCAATAGCCACACCGCACCCCAGCAGACGTGTCGCGTCGGGCGAACGGTCGATTTCGGTCCTGTCTCGAGTCGCCTGTGCCGGGAATGTGCCGGGAACTCGACGAATACCCGACTAGTCCGACGCCGCCTGCTTGGGTTCCCTACCCCCCGCATGGGCCATGAGTCGCCCGCCGCCGTCCGAGTCGAGACGGATATTTGACTCTGCCACGAAAGCTGGCGCGCCACCTTAGCAGGGTGAAATCGCGACGTAGCGGTCACTCTTTCACTAGCTCCCGTCGCGCACCTTTGCGACGGGGAATGCCGGGTTTATCAGGCGCTCAGCCTTCGCATGGTTGCCGCACTCGGCGCTCGATAAACACTCCTCGATCGCTCCGCGTGTGCGTGCTCGGCGTGCTCGGCGTGCTCGGGGACACCTGGGGGACACCCAGCGCGCTGATGGGGCCGCCGCATCTAGCATCTCGCGGCGCCTCACCGGCAACGCGTCCGCCCACACGCGCCCTTCGGATACCCGGTCGGGTATCCTGGCGGGGAGTGAAACCGACCTGCAGCGAGGATTCCGGTATGGACAGCATTAAGGCTCCCGCCTCGACCGTCGACCCGGGGGATGCGCTGGTGGCCCAGCAGCGCAAGATCGTGAACCGTCTGCGTCGCGCAGAGGGTCAGCTCAGCGCGGTCATCCGAGCTGTCGAGTCCGGGGCTGAATGTCGCGACATCGTCACCCAGCTGTCGGCGGTCTCCAAGGCGCTCGATCGAGCCGGCTATGCGATCGTGGCGTCGGCGATGCGCACGTGCCTTGCCGACCCCGAGGATCAGTCGATGACCCCCGACGAGCTCGAGAAACTCTTCCTGACGTTGGCTTGACCCCGGACGGTTCGTTCGAAGGTCAGTGGCCGAAGAGACGGGCGAAGAAGCCGCTGGACGGCTCGTGCGCATGCCCTTCACAGCGCTGGGATCGCGGCACACCGCGCATGACCTGGTCGACGTGCTGGCCGCATCCGGACCAGGTCGTCTTCGAACACTTCTTGCAGGTGACTGCGTAGCACATGGGCTCTCTCCTCTTGAGGGGTTGATCAGGCGAGCATGAGGAAGAGCTTCTCGAGCTCTTCGGTGGTCAGATCCGTGTCACGGCGGTCCGCTTCTGGCGTGGCGAGACAGTCCTTCATCGCGGTCGAGACGATCGCGAAGCCGGCGCGATTGAGCGCCCTCGAAACGGCCGCGAGCTGGGTGACGACGTCGCGACAGGACCCGGAATCGTCGACCGCGGCGATCACCGCATCCAGCTGCCCGCGCGCTCGGCGCAGCCTGTTCGAGATGAGCCGCTGCGCGTCAGCCACCCCGCACCACCGCTTCGGTCGCGAGCATGTGCGCCGCCCGCGCTCCCAGCGTGGCGCGCAACGTGAGCATGCCCCCCGACAGGGACGCGGAGTCCATGCCCGACTGGGCGAGCACCCGGTGGGCGATGGCCGAGCGAACGCCCGACGCGCACATCACCCGCACCGGACGCCCCTCGGCACGCTCACGCACCTCGTCGATGCGCTCGCGCAGCTCGGTGTGCGGGATGTGGAGCGCACCCTGCAGGTGTCCCGTCACCCACTCGTCACGGCGCCGGACGTCCAGGACCAGCGCGGTGTCGAGGACCTCGTCGAGATCCTGCGCGTACCAGAGGTCGAGCGTTCCGTTCAGGACGTTCTCGCCGACCATGCCCGTCAGGTTCACGGCATCCTTCGCCTGCCCGTAGGGCGGCGAGTAGGCGAGATCCAGGTCGATGAGCTCGTCGACGGTGAGGCCGCTGCGGATGGCGGTCGCCAGGACATCGATCCGCTTGTCGACGCCGTCGGTGCCGGCCGCCTGCACGCCGAGGATCCGACCGGTGCCGGGAGCGACGTGCACGATCAGATGGATCTGGCTGGCCCCCGGGAAGTACCCGGCGTGCTGGTTCGCGTGCAGGTGCAGTGTCCGGTAGGTGACGCCGGAGGCATCGAGCGTCGCACGGTTCGCCCCCGTGAGCGCGGCGGTGAGTGACCCGACGCGCACGATGGCCGTCCCGACGGGCTGCGGGATCTCCCGCGCGCTGCCCGGCCGGACGATGTCGTCGGCGACGAGCCTGCCGGCCCGGTTGGCCGGGCCCGCCAAGGCGACGGGGCGTCGCGTGCCGGTGATCGGGTCGACGCTGAGCGTCGCGTCGCCGACCGCCCAGATGCCGGGGATGCTGGTGCGGCCGTGGCTGTCGACGATCATCGCGCCCCGTTCGCAGGCGACGCCGGCTTCTTCGAAGACCGCCGTGTCGGGACGGACCCCGACGGACATGACGATGAGATCCGCCGCGAGCTCCGAGCCGTCGGCGAGGATGACCGTGTCGGCATCCGGTCCGTGCTGGATGGCGGTGGCGGCGACGCCGACGTGCAGATCGATCCCGAGTGCGCGCAGCTCCTCGGAGACCAGCCATGCCAGTTCGGGCTCCACGGGAGGCAGGGGCTGGGGCGCCAGTTCGACCACCGAGACCTCGAGCCCCTGCGCCGCGAGCGCTTCCGCGGCTTCGATGCCGATGAATCCCGCCCCGAGGACGACCGCCCGACGGGCTCCGCCGGTGACCTTCTCCCGCAGCGCGATCGCGTCCTCGACCGAGCGCAGCGTTCGCACTCGCGGCGAGTCGACGCCGGGGATGGGCGGCACGAAAGCGGACGCACCGGGCGAGAGCACGAGCGCGTCATAGCTGATCTGCTCCAGACCGTCCACGGTGCGGACGGTGAGGGTGCGGGCGTCCGCGTCGACCGCGATGACGTCGTTGCCTGGACGGACATCCAGCGCGAGCGCACTGCGCAACGATTCCGGTGTCTGGACCAGCAGTGCACGCTCGTCGGTGATCTCACCGCCGACGAAGTAGGGCAGGCCGCAGTTCGCGAAGGACACGTGGGCGCCTCGTTCGAGGACGATGATCTCGGCGGATTCGTCGAGGCGCCGGGCGCGCGCCGCGCAGCTCATCCCGCCGGCGACACCCCCGACGATCACGATCCTCATCGCACGTGCCCCGCGCAGCGCTGCTCTTCCGGAACGCCCGAGAGCGCTTCCTCCACATGCTGACCGCAACCGGCCCACGTCACTTTCCCGCACACATCGCACGTCACTCGACTGCACATGATCTCGCCCCTTCTGATCGGCTCGGCATCAGAGTAACATACCCCCGGGGGTATTTTCTTCCGAGCTCGCCCGATCGCAGGCACGCGTCTCGACGCGCCCCCTCGACAAACCGCGCCCCCGTGGGCGACGATGACTCATCGTGTGCCAAGGGGGGTCCACATGAGCTTGGATGCTGCACGGCTCGCGGCCGTCATCTCACCGCTTCGCCGCGCACTGGCCGCGGCGGCCCGGCAACGGGATCGATTGCCGCACATTCCGGACTCGCACGTGGACGTCATCCGCGCCCTGCCGCGCGGCACCGTGCGCTCACCCGGTGATCTGTCGATCCTCCTGGGGCTCAATCGCACCACCGTCAGCAACCTCCTGACCGCGATGGAGATCAACGGTCTCGTGGCGCGCCGACCGCGGGCCGACGACCGACGGCACGTCGAGGTCGTGGCCTCCGCCGAGGCGCTCGCCCTGGCCGACAGATTCGACGCGGTGTCCACCGCCATCGTCGCGGACGCCGCCGCGGAACTCTCCGCCGGAGAGCGGGATGCCTTGGCCGCAGCCCTTCCGGCCCTCGAGCACCTGCACGATCTCCTCGTCGCGCAGCGGGCGCGCGCGATAGGGCCGGCGGAGCACCAGAACGCGTGAGCCGCGTTCGCGGGCCGAGGCGGCGCACGCCGCGCACCGGATCGGCATCCAGGTCAGTTCCGCCACCGCCCACTCCCCCCGGTGCGTGCCGGACGTCACGGCGACATCGGTCGCACCCGGCCGGCGCAGCACCGCCGCCGGGCTGCGGGGCGATGGGGATGCGCGCATACCCTGGCTCGAGCGGGCTGAGTCCGCCGACGGTGGGATGCATCCAGTCGGCGATCGCACCGAACGCATGGTGGTTGAAGGACGTCATCTCGCCGGGGTTGATGAAACCGTCGGGAAGCTGGGAGTCCCACCGTTCCCAGATCGTCGTCGCCCCCATGCCGACGGGATGGAGCTACGACGGGCACTCGGTCTGCGTGAGCAGGCCGTATGCGTCGTCGAGGTGCCCGGTCCGGGTGAGCGCGGCGGTGATGAACGGCGTGCCGGCGAAGCCCGTGCTGACGCGGTGGCCGCTGCGGGCGACGAGCTCGGAGAGGCGTCCGGCGAGCGCCGTGAACTCCCCGGCATCCCGGCCGAGGATCGTCGCGGTGTCGGCGACGATCCGGGCGGTGCGGTAGGCGCAGAGTGTCGCGACGACGTGGTGATCGGCCTTCGAGCGGAACGGCTCCTCGGGCGGGGCCTCCGGGTCGAGCCAGTCGCCGAACTGGAATCCGTTGTCCCACACACCGCTCGGGGCCAGCATCCCGGCGATGACCCGCGCGTGCGACGTCATCGAGTCGAACTGCTCGGCGAGGACCGCCGTGTCGCCGTATGCCGTCCACAGCGCCCGCGGCACCCACACGGCCGCGTCCCCCCAGATAGCCGTAGCGCCGGGCTTCGGCATCCCCTCGGGCATCGTGAAGTACTTGACGACATCGGGGACGACGATCGGCACGATCCCGTCGTTGTGGTCCTGCTCGACGGCGAGATCGCGCAACCAGTCGCGGAGGAAGTCCTCGACGTCGTAGAGGAACGCGGCCGTGGGTGCGAACGCCGAGAGGTCGCCGGTCCCGCCGCCGGCTCGGGGGTGCGCAGGCTCGGGGGTGAGCGGTACAGTGACCCCGAACGCAGCGCGAGACGAGTGGGGTCGTCGCGGTGGTCCCGGACCACGGCGTTCTCGGGGGGAGCAGGCGGCTTCGGCCGGTTGCCCCGACCGCTGGGTGCTGGGGGGCACGATGCGTACGCAGTCGACGGGCCGTGGAGGCGCGCGATGAACACGCGCGCTGTGATCGCGCGGTGCTGATGAACACGGATGCCGGCGGGGTCGAGCTGTTCGTCGGGCAGGTGATCGCGCTCATCCCGCTCCGGGTGACGGGCCCCCGAGCCGACGAGTTCTCCCGCACGCGGCTGCGCCGCATCTTCCCGCGCAGCCTGCAGCCCCCTGCCGCGAACACCGGGCGGCGCCCCGGCAGAGCCGTACGCCCCAAGACGTACTCGGTCATCACCGACGGCCCCGGGCACGGTTACCTCACCGTCCGCCAGACCGAGATCGAGGTCAGAATCGTCCCGCTCGACCTGGAGACGCCCGAAGACGCGACGGTGTTCCGCGTCGCGGGGGTCGCGGGGCGCGCCATCCGTGTCACCGGCGTCGTGGAGGAGCCCGGGAGCGGCGGGCGCTGATCCTGCGCTCAGCTTCCGCTCCGCACCCCCGGGTAGTCTGTTCCAGACCCCGGCCCGCCGACCGTTCGCGAGCGCTCCATGGATCTGTCGATCATCGTTCCGACCTTCAACGAAGGTCCGAACGTCGACGAGCTTCTGCGCCGGATCGGCGCGCAGCTGGCGGGTCATGACTTCGAGGTGATCTTCGTCGACGACTCGACCGACGACACCCCGGCGATCATCGTCGCGGCCGCCGCGGCCGCGGATTTCCCGGTGCGGCTGCTGCACCGCGAGGTCGCGACGGCGGGTCTCGGCGGCGCCGTCGTGGAGGGCTTCCACCTCGCCGCGTCCCGCTGGTGCCTCGTGATGGACGGTGACCTGCAGCATCCGCCCGAGGACATCCCCCGGCTCCTGGAACGCGCCGCGGCCGGCGATGCCGACGTCGTCGTCGCGTCGCGCTACATCTCCGGCGGCGATTCGAAGGGTCTGGCGAACTCCACCCGGACAGGCGTCTCGCGCGTCTCGACGCTGCTGACGAAGTCGATGTTCCCGCGGAAGCTGCACGGGTGCTCCGATCCGATGACCGGGTTCTTCCTCGTCGATCGGGAGGCCGTCGACATCGACGCGCTGCGGCCTCGCGGGTTCAAGATCCTCCTGGAGATCCTCGCGCGTCGCCAGCTGCGCATCGCGGAGGTCCCGTTCGCGTTCGCGGCCCGGTTCGCGGGCGCGTCGAAGGCGTCGTTCCGGCAGGGCATCCGGTTCCTCACCCAGCTCACGCTGCTCCGCTTCGGCCGGATGTCGGCGTTCGCCCTCGTCGGCGGTGCGGGCGCGATCGCGAACCTCATCATCATGTGGGGGCTCATCCGCCTCGGCCTCGACTACGTCGTCGCGGCGATCATCGCGAGCGAGCTCACGATCATCGGCAACTTCCTGCTGCTGGAATACCTCGTCTTCGCCGACATGCGCGCGGAGTCCGGCCGGATGCGCACCCGGTTCCTGACGTCGTTCGCCTTCAACAACGCCGAGGCGGTCATCCGCATCCCGGTCCTCTGGGTGCTCGTGGAGAGCGCGCATATCCCGAGCGTCCTCGCAGCGGGCCTCACACTCGTGGCGGCGTTCGTCGTGCGCTTCGTCTTCCACGCCCTCGTCGTCTACGCCCCCCGGAGGGCCCGCGTCGAGACGCCGGTACCGGTCGAGCCGACCCCCTCACGGCTTCCACTCAAGATCCCGGGTGAACAATAGAGGGATGATCTCCCCCGATTCGATCACCGTGTTCGGCGCGGACTGGTGCCGCGACTGCGTCCGCACGAAGGCCCAGCTCGACAGCCTCGGCGTCACCTACACCTATGTCGACCTCGTCGCCGAGCCGGCCGCCGCCGACGTCGCGCGCGACATCTCCGGTCGCACCAACATCCCCGTGGTCGTCTACCCCGACTCCACGCATCACGTCGAGCCGTCCAACGCCGACGTCGACGCCAAGCTCCGCGAGCTCGCCCTCATCTGACGCCCGCCCCTCCGGTCGGCGGGTTCCCCGGCATCCACGCGCCCTCCCGTTAGGGTGACTCGCATGGGCATCGACGCACCACCCGACCGCACGGTGACCCGCAGCACGACCGCGCGCTACGCCATCGGCTCGATCGGCACGGGCGGCTTCGGCACGCTGCCGGGGCTCGTCCTGACCTATTACCTCACCGACAACCTCGGCGTCGCGGCGCTCATGGCCGGCGTCATCGTGACGGTCGCGAAGATCTGGGATGTCGTCATAGACCCCGTCGTGGGCGCCCTCACCGACCGCGACCTCGCCCGGCACGGCTCGCGGCGCCGCCTCATGATGGTCGGGGCTCTCGCGCTGCCGGTCTTGTTCGCGCTGACGTTCGCGGTTCCGCCGGCCATCGGCCCGGTCGCCGGCGCCATCTGGGTGCTCGTCGCGTTCCTCCTCACCGCGACCGCCTTCAGCCTCTTCCAGGTGCCGTACATCGCGCTGCCGGCCGAGCTGACCGAGCGCTATGACGATCGCACGACGCTGCTGACGTGGCGCGTCGTCGTCCTGACGTTCGCGATCCTCCTGTTCGGCGCCGGGGGCCCGGTGCTGCGCTCCCTCACCGGCGACCCGACGACGGGCTACCTGCTCGTGGGCATCGTCGCGGGAGTCGTCATCGGGCTCGGGATGCTGATCGCCACGGGCGTCGCGGGTCGCGCGCGCCGCGCGACCTCGGCGATGGCCGCAGCCGGCACGAGCGCCGCCGAGCAGGGCGGGATGCTCGCCGAGAGCGTCGGCGAGCGGGCCGACCCGCAGATCGGGAAGGACGCCTCGACGCCGGGCGGCGGCATCCGCGACAACTTCCGCGCCGCGTGGGAGACGCTGCAGCGCAGCCAGCCGTTCCGCGCGCTGCTGGCCACCTTCTTCCTGCAGGCCCTCGCCACGGGTCTCATGCTCGCCGGCGCGCAGTACCTCGCGACCTGGGTGCTGCGCTCCGAGGATGCCGTGACGCTGCTGTTCATCGCGCTCATCGCGCCCGCCCTCATCGCGGCGCCGGGATGGGGCGTGATCGCGCGCCGCATCGGGAAGGAGCGCGCGTTCGGGCTCGCGAGCGGCGTGTTCGCCGTCGCGGCGCTGTCGACCGTGTTCGCCCTGTGGTCGCCGGGGGCCTGGCTGTACGTGTCGGTGGCCGTCGCGGGCGCCGCGTATGCCGGACTGCAGTCGCTGCCGATGGCGATGCTCCCGGATGTCATCAGCCACGACGCCGCCCGCCACGGGACCGGCCGCGCCGGGGCCTTCGGCGGCGTGTGGACGGCCGGGGAGACGACGGGCTTCGCGCTCGGCGCGACCGTCCTGTCGATCGTCCTCGCCACCACCGGCTACCTCGCGCGCACGGCCGACGAGACCGTCGTCCAGCCGGAGGGCGCGATCGCGGGGATCGTGCTCAGCTTCAGCGTCCTGCCCGCCGCCCTGGTGCTCCTGAGCCTCGTGCCGCTCGCCCGCTACCGGCTCCGCCGCGCCGACATCGAGTCGCGCCTCGTCTGAGACGCGGTGTCGCGCGGACGTATGCTGATGCTCACCCGGATGGGTGTCTGAGGAGAGTGCCGTGACCGCGACCGCCGAGCCCGATACGGATGAGCGCGCGCGCCTGGACGCCGCGCTGATCGAGCTGAGCGCCGGCGCGCGCACGTGGAGCTTCCTGACGCTGCGCCAGCGGCGCACGCTGCTCCTCCGCATCCGCGCGGCCGTCGTCGCCGTCGCGGAGGAATGGGCCGACGTCGCCTCGACGTCGAAGGGCCTGGAGCCGGGGCATCCGCTGCGCGGAGAGGAATGGCTGGGCGGCCCGTACGGGGCCATCGTCGCGCTCGACGCCTACGCCGACACCCTCGCCCGTCTCGCCGAGGGGAAGAGCCCCCTCGCGACGGTGCGCACGTCGGCCGCCCCGGGCGGCCGGGTGGCCGTGCACACGTCGCCGCTGTCGATCGCCGACCGGGTGCTGCTGTCCGGGTTCTCCACCGAGGTCTGGCTGAGGCCGGGCGTCTCGGACACGCAGGCGCGCGCGGCGGCCGGGTTGGGGCAGCGGACGCCGGCGACGCCGGGCGGGGTGGGCCTCGTGCTCGGCGCCGGCAACGTGACGTCGATCCCGTTCCTCGACGTGCTGTACGAGCTCCTGGCGTTCAACCGCGTGGCGATCCTGAAGGTCAACCCGACCCAGGATGCCCTCGTCCCCGTGTTCGAGCGCGCACTCGCGCCGCTCATCGAGCCGGGATTCCTCCGGATCGTGCGCGGCGGCGGGGCGGTCGGCGCGTATCTCACGCGGCATCCGCTCGTCGATCACGTCCACATCACCGGTGCCGAGGCCACCTTCCGCGCCATCGTGCCCCAGCTGTCGGTGCCGATCACGGCGGAGCTCGGCGGGGTGGCGCCCATCATCGTGGTGCCGGGCGCCTGGTCGCGCGCCGACCTGCGCTACCAGGCGGAGCACATCGTCACGATGCGGCTGCAGAACAACGGCCACAACTGCATCGCCGGCCAGGTCGTGCTGATGAGCGCCGACTGGCCGCAGCGCGCGGAGTTCCTCCGGGAGCTGACGGCGGCGTACGAGCGCGCGCCGCAGCGGCCGGGCTGGTACCCGAACACGGCGGCGAAGCTGGATGCCGCGCGCGCGGACTATCCGGACGCGACGGTCTGCGCGGGATCCCGGCTGCTGGTACATGCGGAGGCGGGGGAGGATGCCGCCGCCCTGGAGCGGACCGAGTACTTCGCCCCGGTCCTCGGCGTCGTGGAGCTGCCCGGCCTGGGGCAGGAGTTCGTCGACGCCGCCGTCGCGCACGCGAACGACGCGCTCGTCGGCACCCTGGGCGCGAACATCCTCATCGACCCGGACACGCTCGCGCAGCTCGGGGCGGACTTCGAGGACGCGCTCGTCGAGCTGCGCTACGGCACGATCGCCGTGAACGCCTGGACCGCCTTCGGCTTCCTCACCCCGACCGCCACGTGGGGCGCGTTCCCCGGCGGGACCGTCGAGGATGCACCGAGCGGCATCGGCGTGGTGCACAACGCGTTCCTCCTCGACGACGTCGAGCGCACGGTCGTGCGCGGGCCGTTCCGCCCGTTCCCGCGGTCGATCGGTGGCCTCAGAGGCGGCGGGACGTTCTCGGTGCTGCCGAAGCCGCCGTGGTTCGTCTCCTCGCGCACCGGCGCCGCCGTGTCGGAGGGCTTCACGCGGTTCCGCGCCGACGGCAACTGGGCGAAGGTCCTCGGGACCCTCGTCCGCGCGTTCCGCGCATGAGCCCGGGGCGGGGGCGCGGGGGTGCGCGGGACGGGGCGCGGGATGGGGCTCGGGACCGGGCGTGGGATGCCGACGTCATCGTCGTCGGCGCGGGATCGGCCGGCGCGGCGCTCGCGGCACGGTTGAGCGAGGACCCGGCCGTCTCGGTGCTGCTCCTGGAGGCCGGTCCGCCCGACCGGGCTCTCGAGCTGCACGTCCCGGCGGCGTTCTCGAAGCTCTTCCGCGGCGTGTACGACTGGAACTACGACACCGAGCCGCAGCCGGCGCTCGAGGGCCGGCGCGTGTACTGGCCGCGCGGCAAGACCCTCGGCGGATCGTCGTCGCTGAACGCGATGATGTGGGTGCGCGGCTTCGCGGCGGACTACGACGAGTGGGCGACGGTCGCCGGCGATGCGTGGTCGTGGGACGCGCTCGTGCCGTACTTCCAGCGGGTCGAGCGCACGCAGGATGCCGCGGACCCCAGCCAGGGCCTCGACGGCGCACAGTCGATCGAGCATCAGCGGCATCCACGGCCGCAGACGGCGGCGTTCCTCGACGCCGCCCGCGAGCTGGGCCACGAGGTGACGGCCGCGAACCTTCCGTCCGGGCAGGGGTTCTCGCAGACCATGGTCACGCAGCGTCGCGGCGCGCGGGCCTCGACGGCGGACGCGTACCTGCGCCCCGCGCGGCGACGCCGGAACCTCCGCGTCGTGACGGGGGCGCTGGTGCGGCGGGTGCTCTTCGACGCATCTGGCGACGTCCCGCGCGCGACGGGCGTCGAGCTCGAGCTCGACGGCGTGGTGCGGGAGGTCAACGCGCGGCGGGAGGTCGTGCTGAGCGGCGGGGCGATCAACACGCCGCAGCTGCTCATGCTGAGCGGCATCGGCCCGGCGGAGCACCTCGCCGCCCACGGCATCCGTACGCTCGTGGACGCACCCGACGTCGGCGCGAACCTGCAGGATCACCTCGTCGCCGGGCTCGCGCCCGCCGCGCACGGCGGGACGCTGTTCGGCGCGGAACGCGCCGTCGAACTCGCGCGATACCTCGCGCAGCGCCGCGGGATGCTGACCTCGAACGTCGCGGAGGCGTACGGGTTCATCCGCACGCCGCTGGCCGATGAGGCCGGGCATGGCGCGGGGCTGCCGGACGTCGAGATCCTCTTCGCCGCGGCGCCGTACGTCGGCGAAGGCCTCGTGCCGCTGCCGGCCGAGGGGCTCACGGTCGCCGCGATCCTGCTCCGGCCGCACAGTCGCGGCACGATCCGTCTGGCGTCGGCGGATCCTGCGGCGGCCGCGCTCATCGACCCGGGGTATCTCAGCGACCCGGACGGGATCGACGAGCGGACGCTGCGCGCGGGACTCGAGGAGTGCGAGCGGCTCATCGCGACGCGGGCGCTCGCGGCCGTGACGACGGGCGGCTGGGTCATGCCCGTCGACGGCGAGCGGATGTCGGCCGACGAGCGCATCGAGCTGTCACTGCGACGCTACTCGCACACCCTGTACCACCCGGTCGGGACCGCCCGGATGGGGCGGGATGCGGCATCCGTGGTCGATCCGCAGCTCCGCGTCCGCGGCGTCACGGGCCTGCGCGTCGCGGACGCGTCGATCATGCCGACCGTGATCCGCGGCCACACGAACGCCCCGGCGATCGTGATCGGCGAGGTCGCCGCCGACCTCATCCGCCGCGGTCGCTGACCCCGGGGGGTGAGGCTGGGGCCGGTCGGGGGCGCGGGGCTCATCATCCTTGTGTTTCGCTCGCGGCAAAGTGCGTGTCCCCATGCCCCGCACCCGCGATTCGGCGCCGGCGAACAGCATCCCCGTGTTTCGCCCGCGCCAAGATGCGGGTCGCGGCGCCGCACACCCGCGATTCGGCGCCGGCCAACAGCATCCCCGAACTTCGCCCGCGGCAAAGTGCGACTCCCCGCGCCCGACACCCACCATTCGGCGCGGACGAACGGCGTCCTCGAACTTCACTGGCGCCATAGTGCGGGTTCCCATGCTCCGCACCCGCCATTCGGCGCGGGCGAACGGCATCCCCGTGTTTCACCCGCGCCACATCGCGGTCGCGAGGCGCGCCGTGCCACCTCGAGCCCGCAGGCAACTTCCAAGGCCCAGGCTGCGACTCCCCCCACCCTCGGATCTTCACCCGCGCCAAAGTGCGGGTCCCCACGCCCCGCACCCGCGATTCGGCGCCGGCGAACAGTATCCCCGCGTTTCGCCCGCGCCAAAGTGCGGGTCGCGGCGCCGCACACCCACCATTCGGCGCGGGCGAACCAAGAGAGCCCCCTCACCCGGGCCGCGCCCAGCCCGCCCCGACCCGGGAACGACGAAGCGCCCCGAGCCGAAGCCCGGGGCGCCGCATCATGAGAAGCGTGGGTCAGCGACCGCCGCGGCGGTTGCCGCCGTTCTGGCGCACGACCGATCCGACCGTGAGGCCACCGCCGCCGTGGCTGGCGCGGCGACCCGCCGTGCGGGCGTTGCCGGATGCCGCGGGCTGCGCGGCGGGACGGTCCGCGGCGTGCGAACGCTCCGCCGGACGGCCGGAGGCCGCCGGGCGACCCGATGCCGCGGGGCGACCCGAGCGGTCGGTGCGGGCAGCACCACCACGGCCGCCCTGACCCTGGCCGCGTCCGCCGCCGCCCTGGCCCTCGCGCGCAGCGCGCTTGCGCTGCGCGTTCGCGCCCTGGCTCTGGCCGCCACCGCGCTGCGGCTCGGCCTTCGGCACGGGCTTGACGTACGCGGCGACCTCGCCGACGAGGTCGGCGACCTCGGCCGACTCGGCGGTGACGCGGACGGGCGTGACCGTGATCGCGGCCTTGCGGAGCAGGTCCTTGACGTCCTTCTCCTGGCCGGGCAGCACGAGCGTGACGACCGAGCCCTCGGCGCCGGCGCGCGCGGTGCGGCCGGAGCGGTGCAGGTACGCCTTGTGCTCCATGGGCGGGTCGACGTGGATGACGAGCTCGACGTCGTCGACGTGCACGCCGCGGGCGGCGACGTCGGTCGCGACGAGCACCCGGGCGGCCCCGGTCGAGAACGCCGCGAGGTTGCGGTCGCGCTGCGGCTGCGACAGGTTGCCGTGCAGGTCGACGGACGGGATGCCCTGCGCGGTCAGCTGCTGCGCGAGCTTCTTGGCGTGGTGCTTCGTGCGCATGAACAGGATGCGGCGGCCCGTGCCGGACGCGAGCGTGCGGACGAGCTCCTTCTTGGCATCGGCGCCCTCCACGTGGAACACGTGGTGCGTCATGGCGGCGACCGGCGAGTTGGCCTCGTCGACGGAGTGCAGGACCTCGTTCTGCAGGAAGCGGCTGACGAGCTTGTCGACGCCGTTGTCCAGCGTCGCGCTGAACAGCATGCGCTGGCCGTCGCGGGGGGTCTTGTCGAGGATGCGGGTGACCGAGGGGAGGAAGCCGAGGTCGGCCATGTGGTCGGCCTCGTCGATGACGGTGATCTCGACGGCGTCGAGCGACACGTACCGCTGCTTCATGAGGTCTTCGAGGCGCCCGGGGCAGGCCACGACGATGTCGACGCCGGCCTGGAGCGCGGCGACCTGGCGGCTCTGGTTCACGCCGCCGAAGATCGTCGTCGTCTTGAGGCCGTAGGCCGCGGCCATCGGCGCGAGGACGGCGTTGATCTGCGTCGCCAGCTCGCGGGTCGGGGCGAGGATGAGGCCGAGGATGCGGCCCTGGCGGCGCGAGCCGCCGGCGAGCGCGCCGCCGAGGCGTGCGGCCATCGGGATCGAGAAGGCCAGGGTCTTGCCCGAGCCGGTCTTGCCGCGGCCGAGGACGTCGCGCCCGGCGAGCGTGTCGGGCAGGGTGTCGGCCTGGATCGGGAACGGGGAGGTCTTGCCGTCGGCGGCGAGGACCTCGAGGAGCGGGGCGGGCACGCCGAGCGTGCGGAAAGTCAGTTCAGACATGAGTGAGTGTTTCTGGGCGCGAACGCCCGAGTCGGTGGCCCGGGTGCGGGTGCGCACACGGGGTCGCCGTACGAAGAATGTCAGCCGACTTCGATCCGTGGATCGGCGGCGAGGGAAGCGTTCTACGACGCGAGAAACGCCAGGGAAGGCGCTGCAAGTTCTCCCACCCTAGCAGGAGCGGCTGGGCAGACCCCGTGGACGCCACGGAACCCGCCCGCCGTCACCCCGGAGCGTCAGCCCGCGAACCGGTCCGTCGCCGCCCGGAGCGCGGTCGCGATCCCCGGTTCGGATGCCGAATGACCGCCGTCCGGCACGACGACGAACTCCGCCTCCGGCCACGCCCGGTGCAGATCCCACGCGGTCATGATCGGCGTGCACATGTCGTAGCGCCCCTGCACGATGACGGCCGGGATGTGGCGGATGGCGTCGACGTCGGCGATGAGCTGCCCCTCGCGGAACCAGCCGCCGTGCACGAAGTAGTGGTTCTCGATGCGCGCGAAGGCGACCGCGGCATCCGGCTCGGTCATCGACTCCACGAGACCGGGGTCGGGCAGGAGCGTCAGGGTCGATGCCTCCCACGTCGTCCAGGCGAGCCCTGCCGGGCGGTGCACCTCGGGGTCGGGGTCGGTGAGGCGCCGGTGGTACGCCTCGATGAGCCGCGACCGCTCGAGCACGGGGATGGGTTCGAGGAACTGCTCCCACAGGTCGGGGAACACCGCCTCGGCGCCGCCCTCGTAGAACCACTCCAGCTCGTGCCGGCGGAGCGTGAAGATCCCCCGCAGGACGAGCTCGCTCACGGCCGCCGGGTGCGTCTCCGCATAGGCGAGCGCGAGCGCGCTCCCCCACGAGCCGCCGAACACCATCCACTTCTCGATCCCGAGGTTCTTGCGCAGCAGCTCGATGTCGGCGACGAGGTGCCATGTGGTGTTGTAGCGGAGGTCGGCGTCGGGCGCGCTCATATGCGGGGTGCTCTTGCCGCAGCCCCGCTGGTCGAGCAGGACGATCCGATACCGCTCGGGGTCGAAGAACCGGCGGTGCCATTCGCTCGTCCCCGCCCCGGGCCCGCCATGCAGGAAGACGACGGGCTTGCCCTCCGGATTGCCGGACTGCTCCCAGTACACGCGCTGGCCGTCGCCGGCGAGCAGGTAGCCGGTCTCGTACGGCTCGAGGGGCGGGTAGAGGATGCCGTCCAGGTGCGCCGCGGCGCTCACAGGTCGGCCCCGGACACCCGGAACGTGTCGCAGGCGCCGACGCCGGACTTGTAGCCCGTGGCGAACCAGCGCTGCCGCTGCTCGCTGGAACCGTGCGTCCAGGTCTCCGGGTTCACCTGGCCGGACTGCTCCTGGATGTGGTCGTCACCCACGGTGCCCGCCGCCTCCAGCGCGTCGCGCAGTTGCGCCTCGGTGGGTTCCTGGAGGAAGGCGACGCCGTTCTCATCCTTCTCCTGCGACGCGTTCGCGACCCAGGCGCCGGCGAAGCAGTCGGCCTGCAACTCGGTGCGCACGCCGTTGCTCTCCGGGCCGGTGCCGTTGCTGGGGTAGCGGTCCATGACGCCGGTGATCTGCTGGATGTGGTGGCCCCACTCGTGCGCGAGGACGTACATCTGCGACAGCGGCCCGGCCTCCGCGCCGAACTGCTGGCGCAGGATGCCGAAGAAGGTGGGGTCGATGTAGATGGATTCCTCCGGCGGGCAATAGAACGGACCCGTCGCGTTCGACGCCGTGCCGCACGCGCTCGAGGTCTGCCTGTCGACGATGACGAGCTTCGGCGCCCGGTACCCCTCGAGCTGGCCTTCCCAGAAGCCGTCGAGAACAAGCTGCGTCGCGGCGATGCGGCATTCGTCGTTCGCATTGGCGTCGGCGCCCGTCTCGCACCCGGCGATCTCGGTCTCCTGCCCCTGCGGGGCGCTTCCGCCGCCGCCGAGGAGGCTGCTGAAGTCGCCGCCGGTGAACAGCTGCAGCAGAAGGATCGCCAGGCCGCCGAGCCCCGCGACTCCCACGCCGCCGGCGACCGCGCCGCCACCGCGCTTCCGGGCCGTGTTTCCGCCGACATCGGCGTTGGGATTGAACGTCATGCGCTCACCGTACCCCCGCCGTCGACACCGGACGAAGGCGTTGACACGGGCGGATGCCTCGTGCTCGGCCACCGCAATAGGCTCGACCCATGAACGCCACCCCCACGACCGTCACCGTCACCGGCGCCGGCGGACAGATCGGCTACGCCCTGCTGTTCCGGATCGCCGGTGGCGCCATGCTGGGCCCCGACCGTCCCGTGCGGCTCCGGCTCCTGGAGATCCCGCAGGGGATCGCAGCGGCCGAGGGCGCGGCACTCGAACTGCAGGACTGCGCGTTCCCGCTTCTGCGCGGCGTGGAGATCACCGACGACCCGCGGACCGCGTTCGATGGCGCGAACGTGGCCCTCCTCGTCGGCGCGCGTCCCCGCACCGCCGGGATGGAGCGAGGCGACCTCCTCGCCGCGAACGCCGGCATCTTCGGCCCGCAGGGCGCCGCGCTGAACGAGGTCGCGGCCGACGACGTGCACGTGCTCGTGGTGGGGAACCCCGCGAACACCAACGCGCTCATCGCCGCGGCATCCGCCCCCGACATCCCGCAGGACCGCTTCCACGCCCTCACCCGCCTCGACCACGACCGCGCGCTCGGTCAGCTGGCGGTCGCGCTGGACGTGCCGGCCGACGCCATCCGCGACGTCGCGATCTGGGGGAACCACTCCGCGACGCAGTTCCCGGACGTCGCGCACGCGACCGTCGACGGGCGCCCCGTCCTCGACGCCCTCGCGGACCGGCTCGGCGGTCGTGACCGCGCCGCGGCGTGGCTGGATGACGAGTTCATCCCCCGCGTCGCGAAGCGCGGCGCGGAGATCATCGCGGTGCGCGGCTCGTCGTCGGCGGCGTCCGCCGCGAACGCCGCCATCTCCCACGTGCGCGACGCCGTGCTCGGCACGACGGCCGGCTGGACGTCGGCCGCCGTCGTCTCCCGCGGCGAGTACGGCGTGCCCGAGGGACTGGTCTCCTCCTTCCCCGTCACGAGCGACGGCTCCGGCTACCGGATCGTCGAGGGCCTCGAGCTCGACGCACGCGGCCGGGCGCGACTGGACGCGTCCGTGGCGGAGCTCGCCGCCGAGCGCGACGCCGTGCGCGAGATGGGCGTGCTCTAGCCGATGGACCTGCTGCCGGCGCTCGTCGTCGGGATCGTGGTCATCGCGATCTCCACGGTGCTGGCGCGCCGGCTCGGCGTCGCGGGGCCGCTCATCCTCGTCGCCGTCGGCCTCATCGCATCCCTGTTCCTCCCGCCGTTCGCGGTGGACCCGGAGCTCATCCTCGTCGGCATCCTCCCCCCGCTGCTGTACGCGGCGGCCGTGCGGATGCCGGCGATCGAGTTCCGCCGCGACGCGCTCCCGATCACGGGGCTCGCTGTCATCCTCGTCGTCGTCAGCGCCCTGCTGCTCGGGACGCTGTTCTTCTTCACGCTCCCCGAGCTCGGTTTTCCCCTGGCCGTCGCGCTGGGCGCGATCCTCAGCCCGACGGATGCCGTCGCGACCTCGATCGTGAAGAAGCTCGGCATCTCACCGCGGGTCGTGACGATGCTCGAGGGCGAGAGCCTGCTCAACGACGCCACCGCGCTCGTCCTGCTGCGCAGCGCCGTCGCGGCGGTCGCGGCGGGGTTCTCGTTCTGGGGGACGGTCGGCTCGTTCGCGTGGGGCGTCGCCGTCGCCGTTGTCATCGGCGTCGTCATGGGGATGCTGAACCTCCGCGTCCGGCGCTGGATCCCGAGCGTCGCCGCGAACACCGCCCTCGGCTTCGTCGTCCCGTTCCTCGCCTTCCTCCCCACCGAGCACCTCGGCGGTTCGGGCCTCGTCGCGGCCGTGGCGGCGGGCATCACGACGGGCCAGGGCACGACCCGCTTCTCCACCCCCGAGCAGCGCGTGTCCGACGGGATCAACTGGCGCACCGTCGAGCTGCTGCTGGAAGGCGCCGTCTTCCTCATCATGGGCCTCGAGCTGCGCGACATCGTGACGGCGACCGTGCAGAAGCACGACGGGCCGTGGATCGCCGTGGGGCTCGCGCTGGCCGCGCTGGGCATCGTGCTCGTCGTCCGCACCGGCTACGTCACGCTGATCGTCGCACTGCAGGGGCATCGGGCGCGGCAGCGGCAGCGGGAACGCCTCCTCGACCTGGACGAGCGCCTGGAGGCGTTCGATGCCGACCGGCCGGCGCCCTCCGGGTCGGGACGGCATCCGCTCCTGCGCCGCCGGCTGCAGCGGGAGAGCCCCGAGGCGCGGCGACGGCGCGTCGGCGAGGTCCGGGCGCGCATCACGCGCGGGCTCAACGACCTGGACTACTACCAGGCCTCCCCGCTCGGCTGGAAGCACGGCACCATCATCGTGTGGGCGGGCATGCGCGGCGTCGTGACCCTCGCCGCCGCGCAGACGCTCCCGACCGAGACGCCGGCGCGCGAGCTGCTCATCCTCATCGCCTTCCTCGTCGCCCTCGTCAGCCTCTTGCTGCAGGGGCTGAGCCTGCCGTTCGTCATCCGCCTCCTGCGCATCCCCGCGGCCGGCGACGAGACCCTCTCCGTCGAAGAGCAGGAGGAGCTCGACCGGGAGCTGCGCGCCGCCGCGCTGGAGAGGCTGGACCGGCCGGGACTCCTCGACGCGCAGGGCGCCCCGGTGCCGGCGGCGCTCGTCGCGGCGGCGCGTGAGCGCCTCGCCGGGCAGCCCCGGGACGATCTGCCGGGACCCGAAGGTCTCCTGGAGCTGCGCGTGCTGCTGATCGAGGCGATGCGCGAGCGTCTCATCACGCTCTCCCATGAGGGGGCGTTCTCCTCCGCGGCGCTCCGGCACGAGCTCGCCGTCCTCGACGCGGATCAGCTGAGCATCGAGCTGCGGCGCGGGCCGGAGTCGGAGTGACCGGCGCGGCGTCGGCGCGTCACAATGGGAGGGGCACAGTGGTGCCGACGAGGCAGGCCGAGGGGCCGAGGACAGGGGCGACGTCGTGAGCGATGACCGGGTGGATGCCGTCGGCGGGATGCCGGGCGAAGACGCCGAGACGCACACGGTGACCCTCCCCGCGGATGCGGACGCGCTGGCGGCGACCTTCCCCGCGCTGCAGCCGAGCGCCGAGTGGTGGGCGGCGCGCCCCGCCGGCTCCCGGCTCGTCGGGCTCGTCGTCGTGCGGGACGACATGCCGAGCGTCGCCGCGCAGCGCGAGGCCCTCGCGCAGTTCGGCGTGCCGATCGACGGATTCCGCCATCCCGCGCCGGAGACGGGGGAGGGCTGGATCGAGCGGCTGACCCGACTGTTCGGCCGCTTGGGGAGCGGTGACGTCGTCGTGGTCGCCGACAAGCACGCCCTGGGCCGCGGGGTGGACGAGGAGATCCGCACCGTGGCGGAACTGCGCCGCCGCGGCGTCATCGTGAAGGTGCTCGGGCACGACCGGGCGTGAGCCCGGTCAGCGGCTCCGTTCGCCGACCAGCTCCGGGTCATCGAGCATCGCGAGGTCCTCGCGGACCACGAGACGTGAGGCGATGGCGTGCTCGACGAGGCGCACACGCCGGTTGGTCGCGGAGGCGGACACACCCCCGCGGAGACCGGGAACGCCCTGCCGGTCGAGCTTGTCGCACACGTTGTCGAGCTTGCGGTTGAAGCGCGTGAGCGTCCAGCCGAGCCGCTCGGCGGCCTTCGCCGAGCTGGGCAGCTCGCTCATGCCGGTGCCCTCGCGGCGGAGCACGGGCTCGGCGAGCGCGAGGATGAGGAGCTTCTGGCTCACCGTCAGCGGCACCGCGCCGATCGTGGAGAGCCCGTCGTCGTCGAGGCTCGGGACGTTCTCGCGGAACGCCGGCTGCTCGGTGTGCACCGACAGCTCGTAGGTCGTCGGTCCGGCGCTGAAGACGACGGTCGTGGCGGCGAAGACGATCGGCAGGCGTGCGCCCGGTGCGAGCTGGGCCTGCACGCGGCCCTCGGTGTCGGTCACGGTCGCCGACAGGCGGGACCCGATGTTGACGAGCCACCACAGGCCCCCGGCATCCTCGATGGAGAGGAAGTGCCGGTGCAGGAACCGGTTGTCGTCGAGGGTGAGGTCGCCCTCCCGGCCGATCGTGAAGCGCTCCCCCGGTGCGAGGGTGAAGTACTCCCCCGCGAACTCGACCGTCACACCGACCGGGGTGTCGGAGGGCGGGGGGACGGTGTCCATGATGTCGGTCACGGTGCGCACTTCCTTGTCTCGTCGCCGGTCGTGCCGTTCGCCCGCACGAGCTGGACGGCGATGCACGTCCGCCCGGACGGGTCGGCGGGGAGGGTCACCGTCGTCTCGGAGGTGCTCTGCGTCGTGCCGTTGCCCTCCAGGGTGAACGGATACCAGGCGAACGTGTCGCCCTGTTCGGGGTCGGGGTTGGTCCAGGTGAACCGCACCTGACCGTCGGCCGCGTCGCCGACGACGTCCGCCGGGGGCGGCACGTAGCCCGCGATGGGGTCCTGCGGCGCGACCGAACCGGTCGGGGTGGGGGTCGATACGGGGGCCGGGGTGAACGCGCTGGCGAGCGCGACGCCGCCGACGATGAGCGCGGCCGTGACCCCCACGCCGAGACCGACCCACACGCCCTTCCGGGAGCGGGCGGGGACGGGCATCGCCGGCGCCGCCACCTCGGGGACGGTGGTGTCTCCGGCGGGCGGCGCCGGCGGGCGGCGGACCGTCGCCGAGACGTCCTCGATGGTGGCGATGGGTGTCGGGGCGCGGAGGATCGTCGACTCGACGGGCGCCTCGGCCGGCGCCGCGCCGGGCAAGGGCGCGAAGGCGGCCGTGTCCCGCTGGCGGGTCTGTCCGGCAGCGGGCGAGGTCTGCGGCTCGATGCTGACGATCCCGCGGACGCGGGTCAGCTCCCCGTCGTCCTCGTCGCCGTCCTCGTCGACGGGTGAGTCGTCGAGGATGTCGATGGGCGTGACGGAATGCGCGAGTTCGATCTGCACGCGCTGCAGGGCGCGCGCGAACGCGACCGCGGTGTCGTACCGGTCGCCGGGGCGCTTGGCCATCGACCGCTCGAGGGCGGCCTGGAGCGACTCCGGGACGTCCGCACGGTCGAGGCGGGCGAGCGGCTGCGATTCGATGCGGCGGATGAGGTCGGCGCCGCCGTTGCGCCCGCCGGGGACCTCGAACGGCGAGTGCCCGGCGAGCAGGGTGTAGACGGTCGCCCCCAGCGCGTAGACGTCGGATCGCACGCCCGATTCGGGGGTGTCGGCGAAGGTCTCCGGCGGCGACCAGGGGATGGACATGCCGGCGGAGGAGTCGGCGGCCTCCGCGGTGGTCGCGATGCCGAAGTCGGTGAGGGCCGGACGGTTGTACTCCGTGACGAGGATGTTGGCGGGCTTGATGTCGCGGTGCAGGATGCCGGCACGGTGCGCCGTCTCGACGGCGGCGGCGACCTGCACCCCGACACGCAGCGCCTCCGCGACGGAGAACGCGGCGGCGCGGGAGCGGACCTGCAGGTTCGGGCGCGGGCAGTACTCCATCACGAGGTACGGGCGGCCGTCCTCGGAGACGCCCGCCTGGTAGATCGTGACGATCGCGGGATGCGTCGACAGCAGCGCCATGACGTTGGCCTCCGCCGCGAACTGCTCGGCCGAGGACCCCGCCATCCGGTCGGGGAGCAGGACCTTCACGGCGACGCGGCGCCGGGGCAGCTGCTGCTCGTACAGGTAGACGTCGGCGAATCCGCCGGAGCCGAGCAGCTCGACGTACGTGAACCCGGGGAGGGACGGAGGCGGCGCGGGGACGCGCTTCGTACTCACGGCAGATCCTCGAAGACGACCGTGATGCCGTCGCCGATGTCGAGCACATCGCCCGTGACGACCATCGTCGCCTCACCGGGGTGCAGGCGCACGGGGTCGTTGCCGCCGCGCAGCAGCACGGTGCCGTTGGTCGTGTCGAGGTCGGTCACGAGCACGTGCTCGCCCTCGGCACGGATCTCGATGTGACTGCGGGAGATGTCCTGGTCGGGGCTGTCCACGGCGATGAGCGTCGGGAGGTCGGCGCCGGAGGCCCGCGTCGACTTGGGGCGCCGGCCGATGACGACGGGGCGCTCCAGCTCGACGACCCGCCCCGTGGACAGGCGGATGCGACCCCGGGAGGGCCGTCGCGGCGGGACGTTGTCGGTGGACTCGTACTGCTCGCGCTCCGCCTGGCGCATGGCGCGCAGGTCGGCGACGGCGATCGTCTCGCCGTCGTGGTCGCCGAGATCGTCGCCGGGCGCGTCGGGAGTCGCCTGCTGCTCCGCGGGCTCCGCCTGCGCGGCGCGGGGACGGGCGATCGTCTCGCCCCATACGACATCGTCGTCGGGGGCGTCGTCCGGGACGGCGGTCGCGGCCGGCAGCCAGGTCTCGGCGACCGCGGGACCGACGGGGACGCCCGTGATCATCGTCTCGTCGTCGGCCGGGGCGCCGGCGGCGGGCTCCGGTTCAGGGACGGGCTCCGGCTCAGGCTCCGGCTCGGGGGCGGGCTCCGGCTCGGGGGCGGGTTCCGCGGGCGGCGCGGCCTCCGGCGCGGGCGGCGCGGCCTCCGGCGCAGGCGCAGCCTGCGGCTCCGGCGCTACCTCGGGCGCGGGCTCCACGGCAGGCGAGGTGGGAGGCGGGGACTCGGCGGGGATCTCCACGGCGGTCGCCGGTGCCGCGACCGCGGCCGGGACGGTGCCGACGGTGACGACGACGGCCGACACGGGGGCGATGCCGTCCGCGAGCGGGAGGGTGCCCGCTCCGTCGGCCCCGGCATCCAGTGCCAGCGACACCCGGTGCACATCGGGGATCACCCGCTCGACCCAGGTCGAGACGCCGCGACCGGAGATCTCCTCCGCGCCGGTGCCCGACTCGACGACGAGCTCCAGTCCGCCGCGGACGGCGACGCGCACGGCGCCCTCCTCCACGACGACGAGCGCGAACGGCGGGATGGCGGTGAGCGAGGTGCCGAAGGCGCCCGTGAGCGCCTCCAGCAGCCCGGCGATGCCGCCCTGCGCAAGCCGGCGCCAGGCGGCCTCGGCCGTGTGCGGCGTCACCTCGGCGGGAAGCACCGCGAGCGCGGAACCGGACACCACCGCGAGCCACGACTCCGCAGAGCCGGCCGGCCGGTATCGCACATCCACCATCAGCGGTTCCCCTTCGTGCCCGCGCGCGGGCGGGTGTCCTCATCGACGTCGCCGCCGCGACCGCCCGCCGGGGCGGTGTCGTAGATGTCGTCATGGCCGTTGACCGCCAGCGCATCGACGACGACGGCCGTGATGTTGTCGCGTCCGCCATGGACGAGCGCCTCGTGCACGAGGCGGGTCGCGGCCGCCTGCGGGTCGGCTTCGTCGCCGAGGATGCCGGCGATCCGCGCGGCGTCCAGTTCGCCGGACAGTCCGTCCGAGCAGACGAGGATCCGGTCGCCCGGCTCGGCGGGCACCATCCAGTAGTCGGCCTCGCCGTCGCTGCCCGCCCCGATGGCGCGGGTGATCTCGTTGCGGCGCCGGTCGTGGGCCGCGGAGACGCCGTCGAGCGCCCCGGCGTCGATGAGCTCCTGCACGACGGAGTGGTCGACGCTGATCTGCGTCAGCATCCCGCGGGCGTATCGGTAGGTGCGGGAGTCGCCGACGTTGACGGTCAGCCAGTAGCCGACCCCGCCCACATCGCTGATGGCGACGCCGCTGAGCGTCGTGCCGGCGGCACGCTCGCCGCTCGCGATGGCGTCGACCTGCTCGCGGGCATGGCCGAGGGCGACCCGGATCTCGTCGACGCTCAGGCTCTCGTGCCCGGCGAGCACGGCGAACGCGGCGACGACGGCCGCGCTCGCGCGGGCCCCCGCGTCGTGCCCGCCCATGCCGTCGGCGACGAGGAACAGCGGCGACTCGGCGAGCAGGGCGTCCTCGTTGGCGCGGCGGCGCATGCCGGGATGCGTCGCCGTTCCGAAGGCGACGTCGATGGGAGTCGCGGTCATCGGGCCACCTCCACGGTCACGTGCCGGTCGCCCATCTCGAGGACATCGCCGGCGTGGATGGGAGTGCGCTGCCCCGCGACGAGCGTCTGGCGCTGCGCGCCGCGGCGGATCACGACACCGTTCGTGGAGTGCCGGTCGAGCGCCCAGAGCCGGCCGTCGTCGGAGCCGATCTCGAAGTGCGTCTTGGACAGGGACAGGGTCTCGTCCCGGATCGGTGCGACGTGGACCCCGGTCTCGGGGGCGGGATTGCGGCCGAAGACCGTCGTCCCGTAGACGGCCTGGCGGGTGCCGTCATCCCACACCATGGTGGCGAGCGCGCGCTGGCCGGTCGCGATGCGGGTGTCCTCCAGCGGCACGGCGGCCGGCACGATGGTCTCCGGCGCGGGAGCTGCGACCGGCTTGGCGGACTGCTGCGTCACCCCGGGCACGAACGAGATGACGCCGCCCGCGGCGGGGGCGGAGACGGTCGTCGCGACCGGCGAGGTCTCGGCGGGGCGGACCGGGCTCGCGGCCGCGGCCGGGGATGCCGGGACGGCAGCGGGAGCGGTGGGCGCAGCCGGAGGGACGACGGCGCTCGGTGATGGGGCCGCCGCGCTCTGCGCGGAGGGGAAGCCCGCCATCGGCGGAATGGGGACCGGCGGCGCCATCTCCTCGGCGCGCACCGGCGTCGCGGGCGGCGGGGCGTCGAGCGCGTCGATCATGACGGAGCCGACCGCGATGTCATGCCAGCCGCGCCGCCACGGGGAGCGGTCGAAGAGCGGCGAGAACATCCCCACGACGACGGCGGCGCCGACGCCCCAGACGAGGTTGCGGCCGAGCGCGCGACCGAAGCCGAGCGCACCGTCGTCGTCGGCGTGGCGCAGTTCGAGCCCCAGCATCCGCATGCCCAGCGACCCGTCGCCGCCCTGCATCGCGGAGTACACGAGCAGCCAGGCGAGGGGGACGAGGGATGCCAGGACGAGCGCGACCGGCAGCGGGAACGCCCCGCCGGTGCCGAGGGAGATCCCGGCGAAGACCCCCGCGCCGACGCCCGAGATCGCGGCGGCGATGACGCTGTCCAGGAGGTACGCGCCGATGCGGCGGCGGAGGTCCGCCGGCTGCCGGCTCACGCCGATCCCCCTCGGCGGCGGAGCGACCGCAGGCTCAGCCGAGCCTGCATCCGCTGCCACACGGACGTGGAACCCTTCATCTCCCCGACGATATCGTCCACCTCCCGCCAGAACGCCTCGACCTGCTCCGGCGTGGGATCGCCGGGACCGTAGACGTCCGCGTCGGCGCGCTGCGCGAGGGTCGCGACGCGCGGCTGGGCGAAGGACTCGCCCACGACCACGGCGCTCTCGGCGCGCGTCGCACCGTGGGCGACCGGCGCCCGCAGGTCGACCGCGGAGTCCACGAGCTCGTCCCACCCGCCGGAGATCCGGTCGGCGGTGCGCTCCGCGCGGCGGCGGCGCGTGCGCCGGGCGCCCTTGATCGCGCCGAGCACGATGAACGGCGCGGCGAGCAGACCCAGGATGCCGACGGTGATGCCGCCGTACAGGAGCACGGGGCCGAGCCAGTCGAACGGCGAGTCCTCCTCGTCCTCCTGTTCGCGGTCCTCCGCGATGGCGGGAGGCAGGTCGGCGGGCTCCTGCGCGGGCGGCGGGGGCTGCAGCACCTGCGGCTTGGGGTTCGCCTGCGGCTTCGTGGTCTGGTCGTTCGGCTCGTTGTCCTCATCGGGAGTGGGAGTGAACGGGAGCCACCCGTACCCCTCGAACGCGATCTCTACCCAGGCGTGCAGGTTGTCGCCGGTCGCCGTGAAGACACGGCCGGATTCCTCGTCCTCACCCGGGTACCAGCCCATCACGACGCGGGCGGGGATGCCGAGCTGCAGCGCCATGAGCGACATGGCGACGGCGTACTGCTCGTCGTCGCCGATCATCTGATCACCGGAGAACACGGACATGATGCGGGCGGCGCCGTGGCCGGACGGGGAGAGCACCTCCCCCTCCAGCCCGTGGCTGAAGAAGCCGTCCGTGCTGAGCCAGCTCTCCAGCGCCCGCACCTGCTCGATGGGCGTCTCGGCGTCGGCGGTGGCCTTCGAGGCCAGCTCGGCGAGGTTCTCCGGGATGCCGGTCTGCTTCGGCATCTTCAGCGGCGCGAACGGCGTCTCGGACAGCGCCGCGTCGCTCGGCAGCTCGGGGAACACCGTGTCGATCGTGTAGGTGTCGCCGGCGGCGATGCCGCTCGTGACCACGGCGGTGCCGGTGGCGTCGTTGTAGTGCGCGGACCGACGCAGGTCTTCGGCGCGGTCGCCGTCGAACGTGATCTCGCGCACCGCGCCGGCATCGGGCAGCCACACACCGGACAGTCCGTCGACGGCGACCTGCAGCGTCGTCGTGGCACCCTCGACCTGCGGCGACATGTTCGATCGCACGGGGGTGAAGGAGCTGGACGATCCGGCACCGTCGTCGGAGACGTTGTAGACGATGCCGTTGTAGGCATCCATCGTGCCGAGACGGATGCGACCGTCTTCGGGGAGACCCGTCACCGTGAACAGCGTCTCGTCGGCATCGTCGCGGACGAACGCACGGAACGACTGCAGCGGGCTCGGGTACTGCCGGATGTCGAACGGCGGAACGACGAAGTCGCGGAGCACATAGCGCGGGACCGGCGGGCTCGCGAACGCGGCCGTCGCGACGCCGACGCCGGCGGCGAGGGCGAGCACGGCGGAACCGGCGATGAGCCGGCGCGAGCGGGAGTGGCGGACGGCACCCTCGTCGGCGGCGCCGGAGGCTTCGACGCGCACGGCGGCGCCGTCGTTCTCCCAGGCATGACGCAGCGCGAGCCAGACGACGGCGACGACGGCGAACAGGATGCCCTGCACGAGCGGAGCGGCCGGCTCGGTCACGCCGAGCAGGATCTGCGCCGCGAGGAGCGCGACCGCGGGCAGGAGCGCCCACGCCGCGCGGCGCACGCGCAGCGCGAGCGACCCGGCGATCACGGCGGCGAGCAGCGTGAGGAGGAACGGGACGAGGAGGTGGCCGTCGGAGGCCGCGAGGGGCGGCACGGTCGTCAGCATCTGCTTCCAGGCCGTGACCGTGCCGACTGCGAGCTGGCGCCACGTCTCGATCGTGGGGATGACGCCGAGGATCGCGGTGTGCGGGAGGGCGAACAGGCCGCCGAGGAGGAAGTAGGCGCCGACCGTGAGCCCGGCGGCCTCGAGCACGCCCCAGCGCAGACGAGCGGTGCCCCACGCGATCGCGAGGCCGATCACCAGTCCGCCGAGACCGGCGACGAGGTACTGCGAACCCTCGAAGGTCGGGCCGAACCCGATGACGGCGACGAGCAGCAGCAGAGCGACGGCGGCGAGGTCGAGGACGACGAGGCGCAACGGGCGCAGCGGCGCGGCGCTCGACGCCGTGGCGGCCGTCACGACAGGACCTTCCGGACGGCGCCGCCGAGCTGGTCGAGCGCGCCGAGGGTGAGCACGTCGGCGTCTCCGATGCGCCGCAGCGCGGGAGCATCCACGCGGGTGTCGGCGACGACCGCGAGCACCCGTACACCGAACGGGATGCGGGAGCACGCAAGGCGCAGGTCGTTGCTGTCGGTCTTCGACCCGGTCACCAGCACGACGACGGCGGCCTGCGGTGCGTGCGCGGCGATCGCGCCCGCGAGCGCGACGATGCCGCCCTCGCGGGGACGGGAGTGCTCCAGGGCCGACAGCTCGTCGAGGAAGCGCCGCCCGCTCTGAGAGCGCAGAGCGCCCTTCTGCACGCGGGCGTCGAGCGTCCGGGAGTCGCGCAGCGCGCGCAGGCCGATCGACCCGGCCACGGAGATCGCGAGCTCGAACTCGTCGGCGACGCGGTACTCGTCGGGGTGGGTCGACAGTCCGACGACGAAGTGCGAGCGCCGCGTCTCCTCGTACTGGCGGACCATGACGGAGCCGACGCGCGCCGTGGACTTCCAGTGCACGTGGCGGAGGTCATCCCCCGGCTGGTACTCGCGGAGCGCGTGGAAGGACACGTCGTCGCGGGCCAGGTGCTGGGAGGGCAGGCCCTCGAGGTCGCGGAGGTGCCCGAGCGACAGACCCTCGAGCGAGGTGGTGCGCGGGTGCACGTACAGGTCGACCGCTTGACGGCGGTCGTGCGTCCGTTCGAAGAGGCCGAGGGGGTCGCCACGGAGCACGCTGACCGGGCCGACGGCCAGCACGCCGCGCGCACTGGTGGGGATGGCGAAGAGCTCTTCGTGCGCGGCGCCCGGCGCGAGGCGCGGAACCTGGAAGATGCCGCGGCCGCTGCCGACGGGGAGCACGACCTGGGAGGGGAGGATGGCACGGCCCGTGCTGTTGGTGAGGGTCAGTGCACCGACCGCCCGCTCCCCCACGACCACGTGCGAGCGCGTGAGATCCAGCTCGACGTCGTAGGTCGTGCGGCCGAAGAGGAATACGAGGCTGATCAGGACGACGGCGGTCAGGACGGCCGCGGCGATCATGACCTCCTCCCACCCCAGCATCGTCGACACGACCCACAGCACGACCGCCGCCGCGAGGATGACCCAGCCGACCGGTCGCACGACGGCCGCGACCGCGCGGGCCCGGCGTCCCGTGAGTGCCGCGAACGCCGCGGCATCCTCACGCAGCTGCTGCGCGCGCGTGACCTGCGGGGAGGCGCCGACGGGCGGCGGCGCCGTCTCCGCCTCCTGCGGGGCGGAGACCGCGCCGTCCGGAGGAGTCGGAGGCGCGCCGGAGTCCCGGCGCGCGCGGCGCGTCGGTGTCTGCTTCTCCGGCGTGAGGGTCATCAGGCGGTCGCCCTCGCGAGCGGCGCCTCCACGTCGTCCAGAGCGCGCTGGACGACCTTCTCGGCTGTGACACCGGAGAACTCCGCCTCCGGGTCGAGCACGAGACGGTGCGACCAGACCGGCAGGGCGAGCGTCTTGATGTCGTCGGGGATGACGTAGTGCCGGCCCTGCGCGGCCGCGTACACCTTCGCCATCCGGATCATCGAGATCGCACCACGGACGGAGACGCCGAGGCGGGTCGCCTCGGCGGCACGGGTCGCCTCGACGAGCTGCGCCGTGTAGCGGGCGACGGCCGGGTCGATGTGCACGGATGCGGCGAGGTCGGCCATGTCGGCGACGGCGCCGGTCGTGATGACGGGCGTGAGCTGCGCGGACGGGTTCCGGTCGACGGCGCCGGCGAGGATGCGCTCGGCGATCGCGAGCGAGGGGTACCCGATCGACGTCTTGATCATGAAGCGGTCGAGCTGCGCCTCGGGAAGCTTGTACGTGCCCGCCTGCTCGATGGGGTTCTGGGTCGCGATGACGAGGAACGGGCGGCCCACGTCGTGCGCGACGCCGTCGACCGTCACGCGCGACTCCTCCATGACCTCCAGCAGGGCCGACTGGGTCTTCGGGGAGGCGCGGTTGATCTCGTCCGCGAGCATGATCGACGCGAACACGGGTCCGCGGTGGAACTCGAACTTGTGGTTCTGCTGGTCGTAGATCGTGACGCCGGTCACGTCCGAGGGCAGCAGGTCGGGCGTGAACTGGATGCGGTTCGACGTGCCCTGCACGCTCGCGGCGAGCGCCTTCGCGAGACTCGTCTTGCCGGTGCCGGGGGCGTCCTCCAGGAGCACGTGCCCTTCGGCGAGCATCGCGGCCAGCACGAGGCCGACGACCTCGCGCTTGCCCATCAGGGCGATGTCGACGTTGTCGACGAGCCGTGTGAAGGTGTCGCGGAACCAGGCCGCCTGTTCGGGGGTCATGCTCATTCGTTCGTGTCCTTGTTCGGGGGGATGGGGGCACGGGCGCCTTCGGCTGAAGGCGTCACCAGGTGGTCGTCTCGTACTTCTTGCCGTTCAGCACGACCCACACCTGCTTGCCGGGGTAGCCCCAGTAGCACTGCACCTGGGTCTTGCCGTTCGCGGGCAGGTAGACCGGCCCCTCCCAGTCGTTGAACTGGCGGCCGTCACCCCAGCACTCGTACGTGTAGTTGCCGGCGGCGAAGTCCCGCGTGTTGATGGCGAAGTAGTAGCCGGCGGGCGCCGAGCTGCCGTGCGAGACCCACGCGCGCGGATCCGGCTGGGGCTCCGCACCCGTGGTCGCCGAGTCGGAGGCCGTCGTCGTCTGCCCGGCCGCCGTGGTGCGCACGTCGATCGTGCGGGTCGTGGAGTAGCCGACGTTGTAGCTCTCGCTGCCGCTCGCGGCGACCGTGCGCCACCCTCGGCCGTCGCCGGTGCGGATCTCGGTCGTGATGTCGCGGCCGTTGCGGGCGGGCGACGACCAGCTCATCGTGATCGTCGTACCGCTCGCGGTCGCGCGCGCCGACGGGCTGCCGATCGGACCGTACGGGGCCACCTGGTTCGACGCGGCGGACGGCCCGCTGGAGTACGTCGCACCGTCGACCGTCGCGACGGCGCGGATGCGGATCGAGTACGTGCCGTTGTTGTTGACCTGGCCGTTGCCGATCGTGCCGCTGCCGTTGCCGCCGGCGACCCAGTCGCCGCGCCAGCCGCCGTTGTTCACGGAGTACTGGTAGCTGACCTCGCTCGCGCTCGCGCCACCGCGATCGCCGCCGGTCCAGGTGACGCTGACCTGGTTGTTCCCGGCGCTGGCCGCGCCGATCGCCGGTGCGCCGAGTGCCGTGAAGCCGCGGCGCGGTGCCGACGGCGGGCTGAACGCGCCCCAGCCGGCCTTGTTCTGCGCACGGACGGTGAACGTGTAGTCGGTCTCCGAGGCGTTGACGACGACCGCCTGGCTCGTCTGACCGGCCGGCACGGCGACCGAGCGCACGACGCTCGAGCCCTGCATGACGTTCAGCTGGTAGCCGGCCACGGCGTCGCCGTTGTTGGCGGGCTCGTTCCACGCGACCTGGATCTGCGCCTGGCTGCCGACGGGCTCCAGACGCGCCGTCGTCGGAGCGCCGGGCGCCTCCGGCGCGCGCGCCGGGACCATCGTCGCCGACCACGGGCTCCAGCCGGACGGCTCGGGCGCGCGGTTGATGGCCTGGACGCGCACCTGGTAGGCGACGCCGTTCTCCAGGCCGTCCCAGACGAGCGCGTTGCCGGTGACGCCGGTCTTCTGCACGACGCCGGAGGGCGGCGCGGGCGAGATCTCGAGCGTGAAGCTCTCCACCGGGGAGCCCTCGGTGCGCGGCGTCGCCCATGCGACCTGGAGGCTCCGGTCGCCGAAGTTCAGCGACGGGGCCGCCGGCGTCTCCGGGCGGACGTCGGGGCGGGCGGTCTCGGACGGGACCGACGGGTCGGAGGTGCCGACGCGGTTGGTCGCCGTGACGACGAAGTTGTATTCGACGTTGTTCGTCAGCCCGTCGAGCGTGCACGTCGTCGACGCGCACTCCTTGGAGTAGTTGCCCGCCGTCGAGGTGACGGTGTAGCCGGTGATGCGCGTGCCGTTGTCGCTCGACGGCGTCCACGACATGACGACGGTGCGGCTCTGCACGCTCGAGACCGTCGGCTTTCCGGGTGCGTCGGGGCGTCCCTGCACCGTGATCCGGATGCGTCCCTCGACGGCGCGGTCGACGTCCTCCGTGGCATCGAGCACCCGGTAGCGCACGACGACCGTGCCGACGAAGTCGGAGCCGCTCGTGACGTCGACGGAGGTGCCGTTGACCCGGGCGTCTGCACTGCCGGTCTCCACGACCGCGCTGGAGAGCTTCAGCGGCTTGTCCGGGAACGGGCTCACATCGTTGTTCAGGACGGGGACCGAGATGGTCGCACCCTGATCGGCTTCCTCGATGACGTCGTCGTTGACGCTCGCCAGCTCGCGCGTCGAGGCGGACACGAGGACGGTGATGGTCGCTTCGACCGGCTCGGTCTCACCGTCGCTCACGCGTACCACGACGGATGCCTTCGTTCCCTTGCGTGTGCTCGCCTCGGCGGACGCGCTCAACGTCGACCCGCTGACCGAGACGGACATGCCGGACGGGGAACCGCCGACGAGGGAGAAGCTGAGCTTGTCACCCGGATCGGGGTCGGTGGCGAGCGAGGCCAGGTCGAGGGATGACGGGTCCTCGCCGGGGGCGACGTTCACGGTCGCGCCGACCATGGTCGGCGGCTGGTTGTCCGGCGGCAGCACCGTGATCGGGATCGTCAGGGTAGCCTTGCGGCCCTTCGGGTCGTCAGGTCCGGTGCCGTCGGTGACTTCGAACGTCAGCGCATCGGCGCCGTGGTAGCGGTCCTTCGACGTGTAGACGAGGGTCGTCTGGTCCTTCACGAGCCCCGCGCCGTTGCTGTTGCCGGCGGAGACCTTGCCGGCCTCCGTGATGACGACATCCTTGCCGCCGGCGGCCCGCACGTACTTCTTCAGCGGAAGCTCGATCTCCTCACCGCTCTTGACCTCGACGGCGGCCGTCGAGATGAGGCTCGGCGGCAGCGAGTCGAGCGAGGGGACGCGGATGAAGGCGGCGGCGGTCTGGTCGTCCTGGTCGCGCACCGTGTACGTGATCAGCTGCGCCTTCTCGCCGAGCGTCACGCGCACCACGCCGTCGGCCATGACACGGGCGGCGGAACCGCCGGCGCCGAGCGTCACGGCGAGCGCGCTCTTCGTCCCGTCCGGGTCGTCGTCGTTCTCGAGCACCGCGACGTCGGCGGTGCCGTCCTCGGCGACGTCCTCGGCGCGGACGCGGTCATCCCGCGCGGTGGGCCGCAGCAGCGGAACGTCCTCGTCGACCGTGATCTGCACCGTCGTCGTCGCGCGGAGGCCGCGCGCATCGGCGATCGTGTACTGGACGCTGGTGTTCATCTCCTCGTCGGGCGAGGTGATCACGAGGTACTCGCCGGACACCTTGGCCCCCAGGCCCGGCACGTCCGGGACCTCGACGGCGTCCTTCGCGAAGCCGAACGCGTCGCCGTCCGGGTCGGAGTCGTTGACGAGCACGGGGAGCGCGACCTCGCGACCGGGGCGCATGATGACGGAATCGCGCAGGGCGTACGGCGCCTGGTTGGTGGTCTCGGCGGGGGCGATGCCGACCTGGATCGTGGCGGTCCCCTCCTTGCCGAGCGCGTCGCGCACGCGGTAGGTGAAGGTGTCGACCCCGGTCGCCTCGTCGAAGGCCTGGTAGGTGAAGGCCGCCGTGTCGGTGGTCACGATGCGGCCCTTGGCGGGCGCATCGGCGAGCCCGACGAGCTCGACGGAGTCGCCGTCCTCGTCGATGCCGTCGAGCGGCACCGGGATGGTGACCTTCGCGCCGCTCAGGGTGCGCGCCGTCAGATCCTGCGGGCGCGGCGCGGCGTTGGCCTCGTCGTTGCGGGGCAGCACCTGGATCGTCACGTAGCCGGCGTCGCGCTGACCGGTGGAGTCCTCCGCCTCGTAGGTGGCGTAGACGGTACCGGGCTCGTCGGAGGCGCGGAAGCGCAGGGAATCCTCGGAGACGAAGATCTCCCCGTCCTCCTCGTCGATGAGCGGCGGGACGAGGTCGGGGGCGACGTGGATCGTGTCGCCGTTGGGGTGGTAGTCGTTCTCCATCACCGGGATGGTGACGGTGTCGCCGACGCGGACCACGACCTGGTCGTCGTTGGCGACGGGGGCGCGCAGCTTCGCGGGCGCCGGCACCGGGATGACGACGATCTCGCCCTCGACGGAGGTCGAGCCGTTCGACATCGTGTACGTGACGCGCACCTGCTGGTCGATCGAGGCCTGGTCCGCGATGCGGACCGTCTCGTGACCGAGCACGGCCGCCGTGATGCCGGACCCCGCCTCGACGGTGACGGACTGCACCACGAGGATGCCGCCGGCCGGGTCGGTGTCATTGGAGAGCACGTTGACGAGCACGTCGCCACCGGTGGGGAGGAGCGCGATGTCCCGGACCGCGATGGGCGGCAGGTCGGTGTCCTCATCGGGGAGCACGTCGACGCGGACGATGCCGGGCACCGAGTTCGGGCCGGCCGAGACGAGGTACTGCACGTAGTAGGTGCCGGCCTTGTCCGAGACGAACGAGAAGGTCTTGTCGGCGAAGTCCGGCGAGATGCGAGCGCCCTCGACGTCGTCGACGCGGGTGAGGCGCAGGGCTTCACGGCCGGAGCTCGTGTCGTTGATGAGCGGCGAGACGCTGACGCTGCGGCCCTCGCGCGTGACGACATGGTCGGCGTTGGTGACGGGGAGCGTCGTGCCGAGCGGCCGGATGTCGTAGCGGGCGATGCCGCCGCCGTCCTTCGTGCCGTCCGAGACGACGATCGGCACGTCCTTGCGGCCCTGCACGCCGCCGATCGCACGGTAGGTGATCTGGCCGTCCGAGGTGAAGTCGGCCTCGTCGCCGCCGTCCGTCGTCACGGTCTTCAGGAAGATGTCGTCGCCGTCCGGGTCGATCCAGTCCGGCAGGACGTTGTACGACGCGACCCCACCGGTCTCAACGGTGACCGCGGTCGTGCGCTTCTGGATGGGGGCGGCGTTGGTCTGCCAACCGTGCACGGAGAGCGTGACCCTCGCGGTGGCCTCCCCGCCCCGGCCGTCCTCAACCCGGTACGTGAAGGTCGTCGACCCGGTGGCGTCCTCGGGGATGCTGATCTGCAGGGCGGCGCCGTTGTGGATGGGCTCGATCGACCCGAATCCCGGCTCGGTCTCCGCCGACGCGACGAGGACGTCGCCGTCGGCGTCCGTGTCGTTGTCCAGCACCGGCAGGACGGTGGTGCGGCCGGGCCGGACGCCGAACTCGTCGTCCTTCGCGATCGGCGCGGTGTTCTGGTCGGTGCGCTCGGGGAGGGTCGTCTGGACCGTCTCCTCGGTCGTCTCCTCCTCCTCTTCGCCCTCGCCCTCGGGCGGGGTGATGTCCATCCAGTTGTCGACGCGCTGCATGCTGTCGCTGGCCATCCACGCCGCGCCGCCGAAGACGTCGTTGAGGACCACGACGTCGCGGTTCACGCGGAACTGCAGCACGCTGGTGGCGTCGACGCCCTTGATCTCCTGCCGGAGGTCGTCCGCCTCGCCCGGGCAGTCGCGGACGAAACGGCCGGACCCGGACCAGGCCGCGTAGGAGCAGCCGGCGACGAACACCGGCTCGGCGGGTGTGCCCTCGGCGCCCTCCGAGGGGAGCGTCGCCGCGTCGCCGCCGCCGACGGGGATGCGGACGAGGTCGGTGGGGGTGCTGAACGCGACGGCATCGGTCGCGACCGATGCCTGCTGCAGCACCGCGTCGGGACCGACCTCGGTGCGCGAGCCGTTGCCGCCGAGCAGGGTGCGGGTGTCGGCATCCAGGACGAAAGCGGTGTCTCCGACGGCCGTGATCGACAGGTCGTGACCCTTCTCGACTCCGTCGAGACCGCGTTCGGAGGTCTGCGCGATCGCATCGTCGTCGCCGCGCGCGTAGCTGTACAGCGCGCCCTTCTCCGGGGAGACGGCGTGGACGACGCCGTCGGTGCCGACGGTGATCGCCGTGCCCTTGCCGAGTTCGGCGAGCGGGTCGACCTTCTCCGGCGCGAACGAGCCCACGCCGGCGAACTTCATGGCCCAGAGCTGCCCCGCCGGATCGAGGATCGCGGCGATGCCGCCGCCCATCGCGACCTGCGAGCCGGGCGGGATGTCGGCGCTGTCGGAGAGGATGACGCGCGCCGGGTCGATCGCGGTGGCCGTCGAGCCGGTGGTGTCGACGACGAGGACCTGGGATCCGGACTGGAGGATGTCGTACTCGGCGGAGCTCGTGCGCAGGCCCCCGTCCAGGACCCGCGACTCGTTGTTGAAATGTCCGACGAGCAGGCTCGACTGCTTCGTCACCCAGACGCCGCCGTCGTGCAGGTCGACCTCGGTGGTCGGCTTGCCTTCGTAGAAGAAGGCGAGCGTGCCGATGGTGACGGCCGCGGCGCTGAGGGCGCCGACGGATGCCAGGGTGCGCGGGCGCGCACGAAGCCACGCGAAGGACATCATGTGGGCCGGCTCCCCTCCGGTCGGGTGTTGTCTTTGCGCTGCGTCGGGAGCTGATCGCTGAATCAGCCGCTCGCGGGGGGTGGACGAGTGGGACTGTGACACTCTACGTCACGGTCGCGAACGGTTTTGCCTCTTGACATGGGCAGAACTCCCCATGAGTGCCCACCTGCGGGCGGGGCGCGTCAGCCGCCGACGTAGGCGCGCAGATGGACGGCGGTCAGCGAGTCGCCGGCCGCGACGAGATCGGCGGGCGTCCCCTGGAACACGATCCGGCCACCGTCGTGCCCGGCGCCGGGCCCGAGGTCGACGATCCAGTCGGCGTGCGCCATGACCGCCTGGTGGTGCTCGATGACGATGACGGAGTTGCCGGCATCCACGAGCCGGTCGAGCATCGCGAGGAGATTGTCGACGTCGGCGAGGTGCAGACCCGTGGTGGGTTCGTCCAGAACGTAGATCGCGCCCTTCTTCGCCATCGCGATCGCGAGCTTGAGGCGCTGCCGCTCGCCGCCGGAGAGGGTGTTGAGCGACTGCCCGAGGGTGATGTAGCCGAGGCCGACGTCGATCATCCTCGCGAGGGTCGTGTGGGCGGGGCCCTTCGTGAAGAACTCGGCGGCCTCCGCAGCCGACAGGGCCAGCACCTCGGCGATGTTGCGACCCTCGAGGGTGTACTCGAGGACGGCGTCGCTGAACCCGGTCCCGCCGCACAGCTCGCAGGTCGTCTCGACGCTCGCCGTGATCCCGAGACTCGTGACGATGACGCCGAGCCCCCGGCAGGCGGGGCAGGCGCCCTCGGAGTTCGCGCTGAACAGGGCGGGCTTGACGCCGTTGGCCTTCGCGAAGGCGGCGCGGATGACATCGAGCAGGCCCGTGTACGTCGCGGGGCTGCTGCGGCGCGACCCCTTGATGGGCGACTGGTCGACCACGACGACGTCGTCGAAGGCGGGCACGTTGCCGTGGATGAGGGACGACTTGCCTGAGCCCGCGACCCCAGTGACGACGGTCAGGATGCCGAGCGGGATGTCGACGTCGACCGACTTCAGGTTGTGCTGCGTCGCGCCGCGGATCGGCAGCGCGCCGGTCGCCGTGCGGGTGGCCGGCTTGAGCGTCGCGCGGTGGTCGAGGTGGCGCCCGGTGAGGGTGCCGGAGGCGCGGAGCCCTGCGACGTCGCCGACGTAGGTGATCTCGCCGCCGTGGCGGCCGGCGCCCGGTCCGAGGTCGACGACGTGGTCGGCGATCTCGATCACCTCGGGCTTGTGCTCGACGACGAGGACCGTGTTGCCCTTGTCGCGCAGCTGCCGGAGCAGGTCGTTCATGCGCTGGATGTCGTGCGGGTGCAGGCCTGCGGTCGGCTCGTCGAAGACATACGCGATGTCGGTGAGGCTCGAGCCGAGGTGCCGGATCATCTTCGTGCGCTGCGCCTCGCCGCCGGACAGCGACCCCGACGCCCGGTCGAGCGACAGGTACCCGAGGCCGATCTCGACGAACGAGTCGATCGTCTGGCGCATGCCCGACATGAGCGGGGCGACCTCGGGGTCATCGATCGTGGCGAGCCAGGCGGCGAGGTCGGAGATCTGCATGGCCGCGGCATCGGCGATGCTGACCCCGCGGATCTTCGAGGATCGTGCACCGTCGTTGAGCCGTGTCCCGCCGCAGTCGGGGCACGCCGTGAACTTCACCGCCCGGTCGACGAAGGCGCGGATGTGCGGCTGGAGCGTGTCGCGGTCCTTCTGCAGCATCGACTTCGTGACCTTGGGGACGAGCCCCTCGTAGGTCATGTTGATGTTCTGGATCTTGACCTTCGTCGGCTCCTTGTAGAGGAAGTCGGCGAGCTCCTGCTCGGAGTAGTCGGCGATGGGCTTGTCGGCATCCAGGAAGCCCGACTCGGTGAACCCGCGCACCATCCAGCCGTCCGCGTTGTACCCCGGGACTTTGATGGCGCCGTCGGCGAGCGACGTGGTGCGGTCGAGCAGCTCGTCGATGTCGATGTCGCTGACCTCGCCGAGCCCTTCGCACCGCGGGCACATGCCGCCGGTGATCTCGAAGCTGCGGCGCTGGGTCTTGCCCTTGTCCGGACCGCGGTCGATCGTCATCGCCCCGCTGCCGGAGGCGGAGGGGATGTTGAAGGAGAACGCCTGCGGCGACCCGACGTGCGGCTGGCCGATGCGGCTGAAGAGGATGCGGAGCATCGCGTGCGCGTCGGTCGCGGTGCCGACCGTGGAGCGGGAGTTGGAGCCCATCCGCTCCTGGTCGACGATGATCGCGGGGCTGATGTTCTCCAGGGCGTCGACCTCGGGACGGCCGATCTGGCCCATGAACTGCTGCACGAACGTCGGATACGTCTCGTTGATCAGGCGCTGCGACTCGGCGGCGATCGTGCTGAAGACGAGGGAGGACTTCCCCGACCCGCTGACCCCGGTGAAGACCGTGAGGCGCCGCTTGGGGATCTCGACGTCGATGTTCTTGAGGTTGTTCTCCCGGGCGCCGACGACGCGGATGACCTCGTGCGAATCGGCGATGTGCGGAGCGTGCTCGGCGGGCATACGGGTCCTCTCGATCGGTGCGACCCTACAGTCTCGCGCGCACCGCGGACAGGGCGTGTCCGCGGTGGAGTGGCGGGGCGGCGACGGGATGCCGTCACGCGGCGCGGTGGCATCCTTCGACGTGGTCGTCGACCATGCCCGCGGACTGCATGAGCGCGTACATCGTCGTCGACCCGACGAAGCGGAACCCGCGCTTGCGGAGCGCCTTGCTCATGGCATCCGACTCGGCGGTCGTCGCAGGGACGTCGGCGAAGGTCGCGGGGCGCGCGTGCGTCGCGGGCGCGAACGACCACATGAACGCGTCGAGCTCTCCGGGCGCCATGTCCACGACGAGCCGGGCGTTGGAGATCGTGGCCTCGATCTTGAGCCGGTTGCGGATGATGCCGGCATCCGTCATGAGCCGTTCGATGTCGTCGGGCCCGAACGCCGCGACGACGGCGGGCTCGAAGCCCGCGAAGACCTCTCGGAACCGCGGGCGCTTGCGGAGGATCGTGATCCAGCTGAGCCCGGCCTGGAACCCCTCGAGGCTCATCTTCTCGAACAGGGCCTGGTCGCCGTGCAGCGGGCGACCCCACTCCTCATCGTGGTAGCGGCGGTATTCGGGGTCGTCGCCGACCCACGCGCAGCGCGGGAGGCCGTCGGGTCCGGTGCGGGTGTCGCTCACGCGCCCACCCTACGCACCGGGCCCGACGGCCGGGCCGCCTACTTCTTGCGGAGCTTCTTCTCGGAGACCGGGGCCTTGCCGGAGGCGGCGAGCGCGGCGTAGTACTCGCGCGCCTCGTCCTGCCGGGCGCGCTCCGCGCCGGAGGCGATCGGCGCGCGGACATGCTCGGGCTCGAAGCCGAAGGCATCCACGAGGTCCTGTGCGTGCGGACGCAACCGCAGGCACAGCCGGTCGATGTACCGCGTGACCGTCGCCGCACGCTGCGTGGACAGGCGGCCGTTGATGAGGTGCCAGGCCAGGTGCTTCTCGATGAGCGTCAGCCCGAAGAGGTCCCGCAGCCACGTGAGCACCTGCTTCGTGCCCTCGTCGTCGACCGTGTTCACAGCATCCGAGAACGCCTCCCACTGCAACAGCTCGCCGTGGGCGCGCGCCGCCTCGATGAGCTCGCTCTGGTTGGCGTTGAAGATGGCCGCTGCCTCGACGGGGCTCGCCTTGGCCGCGGGCCGCATGCGCCCCGCGATGTCGGAGATCATCTGCTCGACACGGCCGGCGAGCAGCTCGTGCTGCTGCTCGGCGCGCAGGCCCAGCTCGACCGAGCGCGCCGGCGACCCGAAGTCGGCGACCGCCTGGCCCAGCTGACGCAGGCCGGCACCGTGGAAGACCTTGCCGGCGGTCTGCCCGACGGCGTACTTGGCCAGCTTCGCGGCATCCGCCCCGCGGAACTGCTTCGCGTAGTCGCTCAGCAGGCGCTTGCCGACGAGCTGCAGCAGCACGTTGTTGTCGCCCTCGAACGTCGCGTAGACGTCGAGATCCTGGTGCAGCCCGACGAGACGGTTCTCGGCGAGGTAGCCGGAGCCGCCGCACGCTTCGCGGCACTCCTGGATCGTGTCCAGGGCGTTCCACGTCGACAGTGGCTTCAGCGCGGCGGCGAGGGTCTCGAGGTCTTCGCGCTCCTCCGACGTGTCGTTCGAGCCGCCGAAGATGCCGTCGAACTTGCGGACCAGCTCGTCGTTGGCGAAGAACTGCGCGTACACCTGCGCGACGCGGGGCAGCAGGCGCCGCTGGTGCTTGCCATAGTCCAGCAGCACGACCTCATCTGTCCCCGAACCCGAGTCGAACTGGCGGCGCTGGTTGGCGTACGTGACGGCGATGTGCAGCGCGAGCGCCGTCGCCGTCGTGGAGGCGCCGTCGAGGCAGACCCGGCCCTGGACGAGCGCGCCGAGCATCGTGAAGAAGCGGCGACCCGGACTCGGGATCTCGCTCGAGTAGCTGCCGTCGGCCGCGACGTCGCCGTAGCGGTTGAGGAGGTTCTCGCGCGGGATGCGGACGTGGTCGAAGTGCAGGCGGCCGTTGTCGATGCCGTTGAGGCCGCCTTTGGCGCCGTCGTCCTCGCCGCCGACACCGGGGAGGAACGCGCCGTTCTCGTCGCGCAGGGGCACGAAGAAGCAGTGCACCCCGTAGTTGGCGCCGCCGGTGATGAGCTGGGCGAACACCGTCGCCGCGCGTCCGTGCAGCGCCGCGTTGCCGAGGTAGTCCTTCCACGCCCCGCGGAACGGGGTGTGGATCACGAACTCCTCCGCATCGGGGTCGTAGGTCGCGGTGGTGCCGATGGCGGCGACGTCGGAGCCGTGCCCGGTCTCGGTCATCGCGAAGGCGCCGGGCAGGTCGAGGCTGATGACGTCCCGGAGCCACATGTCGTGGTGCTTCTGCGTGCCGAGCTGGTGGATGGCCGAGCCGAACAGGCCCCACTGCACGCCGGACTTGATCTGCAGGCTCGGGTCGGCCAGCACGAGGTCCATGAAGCCGGCGAGGTTGGCGCCGTTGTCGCCCAGGCCGCCGTACTCCTTCGGGAAGGCGCGGCGGGAGCCGCCGTTCTCCGCGAGCAGGCGCAGCTGCCCGAGGACGCGCTCGCGGTGCTCGGCCATCGGCTGGCCCTCGATGCGCCAGAACGCGGGGTCCTTGATCAGCTGCCGCGCCTCGCGGCGTGTGTCGGCCCACGTGCCGAGCAGCAGGTCGGTGACGGCGGGGATGCGGATGCGGGCCTCGTGGGCCTCCTCCGCGCTGTGCGCAGCGGTCGGCGCACCCCCGGCGGGCGTGCGCTTGTCGGTGGCGGGCTTCTTGGGGCGGACGGCGGCGTCGGTCATCGCGAACCTTTCGGCGTTGACAGAAGTGGACTGCCCTGACGGTAGAACTTCCACAACGCCTCCCCAAGTCGCTTGGATGGGTTCGACAAGGCCGCGGGGTCGCGCGGTCGCGCGGCGTTGTTCGGTCCCGACATCCGCGGGCGACCGCAGATGCCGAGCGGTGCGAACTGCAGGATGAGGCGTGACTGGCGTGGCCAGTGAGCCCCATGCGCCCCACCCGTCACGCCCGGTCCTGCAGTTCGCTGCGCGGGCGGTCGGATGGCGGCGTGCGGTCGCGTCGGGGTGGGCCGGGTGGCGGCGCGTGGTCGAGGGCTCGGCATGCCGAGCGGTGCGAACTGCAGGATGGGGCGTGACTGGCGTGGCCAGTGAGCCCCATGCGCCTCACCCGTCACGCCCGGTCCTGCAGTTTGCTGCATGGCGCCGGACTACCCGGGCTGTCGGGTGAGCGCCGCGGGCGGCCGTGTCGGCGGCCCGGGGCACCATGGGCGGATGACGGTGACTCTGACGCGCTGGAGCGACGGCGACCTCGGCCTGCTCGAGCGGATGAACGCTCCGGAGATGACGGTGCACCTCGGCGGCCCCGAGACGGCGGACGAGGTGCGCGACCGCCACGCCCGGTACCTGCGGCTGTGGGAGAGCGACGAGGCCCGCACGTACCGGATCGACGTCGACGGCGAACCGGCGGGCGGCATCGGCTACTGGGCCGTCGAGCACGACGCGCGGCCGGCGTGGGAGACGGGATGGTCGGTGCTCCCGGAGCATCAGGGGAGGGGCGTGGCCGGGGCGGCGCTGCGCGCACTCCTGGCCGAGATCCGCGCGGACGGGCGGCGCGACCTGCTCGTCGCCTACCCGGGTATCGACAACCGGGCGTCCAACGCGCTGTGCGCGCGAGCCGGCTTCGTGGCCCAGGGCGAGGGCACCGAGCCGTGGCGCGGGGGCGAGCTCACCTTCCGCATCTGGGCGCTCGACATGACGCCGCTGCAGCCCGGCGGCGATCTCGAGGAGGAGCGGTTCGGCGGTGAAAACCTCGACCCGGCGCGCTGGTGGCCGCACTACCTCCCGCACTGGTCGAGCCGGGAGGCAACCGTGGCGCGGTGGAAGACCGGGGGCGGCCTCGAACTGCGGATCGACCCCGACACAGCGCGCTGGGCGCCGGAGTGGGACGGCGACGTCCGCGTCTCGCACCTGCAGACCGGCCAGTTCTCCGGCCCGGTGGGCAGTGGCACAGGCCAGCACCGCTTCCGGGACGGGCTCGTCGTCCGCGAGCAGCAGCCGGAGCACCGGCTGTGGCTGCCCCACTACGGCATCATCGAGACGCGGATGTCGGCGATCCGGCACCCGGATGCCATGGTCGCGTTCTGGCCCATCGGGTTCGAGGACCGACCCGAGGACAGCGGGGAGATCTGCATCGCCGAGGTCTTCGGCCGCGACCTCGACGACGAGGGCGGCTGGGTCACGGTGGGAGTCAAGGCGCACCAGGATCCGCGCCTGCGCGACGAGGTCGAGCGGATCCGCGTCACGGGCGACCTGACGCAGCCGCACGACTACGCCGTGGAGTGGACCCCGGAGCACCTGCGGTTCTTCATCGACGGCCGGTGGGTGAAGACCGTCGCGCAGCGCATCGACTACCCGGTGCAGCTCATGCTGGACGTCTTCGAGCTCCCGGCCGCCGGCGGTGCACGCGATACGGCGGCGCTGCCGCACCGCTTCCGCGTCGAGCACGTGCGGGTGTGGACGCGCTGACGAGGGGCTTCCGCGTCGAGCACGTGCGGGTGTGGACGCGCTGACGACGGGCGTCCCTCTCGAGCACGTGCGGGTGTGGACGCGCTGACGACGGGCGTCCGTCTCGAGCACGTGCCGGTGTGGACGCGCTGACGACAGGGGTCAGTGCGCGGCGACGACGGCGAGGACGGCCTCGCCGTACGCCTCGCGCTTCTTCGCGCCGATGCCGGAGACGCCGTCGAGGTCGGCCAGCGACGCGGGACGCCTCTCGGCGAGCGCCCGCAGCGTCGCATCGCCGAAGACGATGTACGCCGGGACGCCCTGCTCCTTCGCCGCCGACGCGCGCCATGCGCGGAGCGCCTCGAACAGGTCGCGGTCGCCGGCGGCGACGGCATCCGACGCGGGCGCCTTGCGGGTGCGGGGCGTGCTGCCGGTGCGGCCGAGGACGTCACGGCGCAGCGGCACGGGGCTCTCCCCGCGCAGCACGGCGGCGCCCGCCTCGCCCACGCCGAGCGTGCCGTACTCCCCCTGCGCGGCGAGCACGCCGCCGGCGAGCAGCTGCCGGATGACGCTGCGCCAGTCCTGGTCGGTGAGGTCGGCGCCGAGCCCGTAGGTGGAGAGCTTGTCGTGCCCCTGCTGGCGGATGCGCTCCGTCGACGCGCCGCGCAGGATGTCGATCAGGTGCCCTGCACCGAAGGACTGGCCGCGCTCGCGCTGCAGCCGGACGATCGTGGAGAGGAGCTTCTGCGCCGCGACGAGGCCGTCCCAGGTCTCCGGCGCCTCGAGGCACGTGTCGCAGTTGCCGCACGCGTCGGAGGACTGCCCGAAGTAGCCGAGCAGGTTCTGCCGACGGCATCCCACCGTCTCGCACAGGGCGAGCATCGCGTCGAGGTGCTGTCCCATCCGCATCTTGTACGCGCGGTCGCCCGGCGACTGGTCGATGAGGCGCCGTTGCTGCACGACGTCCCCGAGGCCGTACGCCATCCACGCCACGGCCGGTTCGCCGTCGCGACCGGCACGGCCGGTCTCCTGGTAGTAGCCCTCGACGGACTTCGGTAGGTCGATGTGCGCGACGAAGCGGACATCCGGCTTGTCGATGCCCATGCCGAACGCGATCGTGGCGACCATGACGACACCGTCGTCGCGCAGGAACCGCGACTGGTTGCGGGCGCGGATGCCGGCATCCAGACCCGCGTGGTACGGCAGCGCGTCGAGGCCCTGTTTCTGCAGGTAGTCGGCCGTCTGCTCGACGGACTTGCGGCTCAGCGCGTAGACGATGCCGGCGGAGCCCTCGGGCTGCGCGCGGATGAACTGGACGAGTTGCTTGCGCGGGTCGACCTTCGGCTCGATGCGGTACTGGATGTTGGGACGGTCGAAGCTCGCGACGAAATGCTTCGCGTCGGGCAGCGACAGCCGCTCGGTGAGCTCGCGGTGCGTCGCACGCGTCGCGGTGGCGGTGAGGGCCATGCGCGGGACGCCGGGGAAGCGCTCGGCGAGGTCGCCGAGCATGAGGTAGTCGGGGCGGAAGTCGTGACCCCACTGCGACACGCAGTGCGCCTCGTCGATCGCGATGACGCTGAGGGTGCCGCGCTGCAGGAGGTTCGTCGTCGCGGCGCCGGACAGGCGCTCGGGGGCGACGTAGAGGAGGTCGAGTTCGCCGTCCAGGAACGCGCGTTCGACGCCGGCGCGCTCGCCCGGCGACTGCGTCGAGTTCAGGTAGGCGGCACGGACGCCGTTGGCGACGAGCGCGTCGACCTGGTCGTGCATGAGGGCGATGAGCGGCGAGATGACGAGGCCGGTGCCGGGGCGGACGAGCGCGGGCACCTGGTAGGTGATCGACTTGCCGCCGCCCGTCGGCATGAGCACGACCGCGTCACCGCCGGCCACGACGTGCGAGACGATGTCACCCTGGCCCTCGCGGAAGGCGTCGTAGCCGAAGACCTCCTTGAGCACCGCGACCGGGTCGGCGCCGAGGTGGTCGCGCCGTTCGAGCGTCAGGACGGATGGTGCCGTCGCCGCGACCGCGGGGAAGGCGTTCGGTGCGGCGCGGTTGCCGGCCGGCGGGGCGCCGGCGGGCTGGTCGCGGGTGGCGCGGGCGACGGATGCCGCATAGCCGTCGAATGCGGGATCCGGCGGGGGCGGGGCGTCGAAGTCCTCCGGGGGTCCGAACTCGTCCGGGTCCCAGGGCACGTCGGCGTATGGGTCGTCGCTCCAGCCGCCGTCAGTCACCCGGACAACGATAGTCGCGGCGTCCGACAGCGGCGTCCGACCGGCGGCGTCCGGCGGGTCAGCACCACTTGGCGGCGATCGCCGTGATGACCGTCGCGTTGCGGTTCGTCGCGACGCCGAGGTGCTTCACGGCGCCGAGCGGATCGACGCGGCCGTCCTGGTAGCCCGGGAGGAGCAGGGCGTGCGCGGCGCGGCCGCGGACGATCATCTCGCCGGCGCCGCTCGCCGCGGCCTCGACGCGCGCGCGGGCATCGAGGCTCGGCTGCTCCTTCAGGAGGTACACGTAGTGCCGGGCGAGTCCCGGATGCTCGTCGTCGAGCTCCTGCACGGTCGCGGCGATCTCCGCGACCTCGGCGGCGGTGTACACGATCGTCGGGACCTCGAAGCCCCGGTCGGCGGCGAACGCGGCCTCGAGCTTCTCCTCGATGCGCTCGCGCGAGCGCATCGAGCTGGTCAACCGCACGTTGCCGGTGTTGATGTGCGTGTCGACGTCGTCGAAGCCGGCGCTCTCCACGACGCGCCGGATGTCGCCCTTGGGGAACACCCGCTTCGCGCCGAGGTTGATGGCGCGGAGGAACGCGACGTATGTGGTCACCGCCCCATTCTGACTCCCACCCCCGACCTCCTGACCCGCGCCGGACCGACTCACGGCCTGACCGGCGCGATTAGAGGCGCAGTACCTCGATCACGCGGGTCACGGCGGTCCCGGACTCCACCGAGGCGTCGAGGTCGACCTCGGCGCGGATGCGCCAGTCGTGGTCGCCGGCCGGGTCGTCGATGACCTGCTCGACGCGCCAGACCCCGGCCGAGGCCGCGTCGGACTCGTCGATCTCGACCAGGCGCGGCGAGCGCGCCGGGCCGCCGGTGAGGATCTCGTCGTGCTCCTCGAAGTACGCGTCCAGGGCGGCCGGCCAATCGGCATCCGGGTCCAGCGCGACGAGAGCATCGTCGTCCTGCCGCGCCGCGAGCTGCACGCGGCGGAACAGCTCGTTGCGGACGAGCACCGTGAACGCCCGGCGGTTGGTGAGCACCGACGGCGGAGCCGGCGGCACGACGGGCGCCGTCGGGTCGTCGGCGGGGTGCACGAGCGCCTCCCATTCGTCCACGAGGCTCGAGTCGACCTGTCGGACGAGCTCCCCGAGCCACTCGATGACGTCCATGAGCTCGTCCGTCCGGGCCTCGGCCGGCACGGTCTGGCGGATCGCGCGGTACGCGTCGCTGAGGTACCGCAGCACGAGACCCTCGCTGCGGCCCAGCTGGTACTGCGATACGTACTCGCCGAAGGTCATGGCCCGCTCGAACATGTCGCGGACGACCGACTTCGGCGACAGCTCGAAGTCGCGCACCCACGGCTGACCCGACGCGAACACCTCGAACGCCTGCGCCAGGAGGTCGGCGAGCGGCTTCGGGTACGTGATGTCCTCGAGCAGCGCCATCCGCTCGTCGTATTCGATGCCCTCCCGCTTCATCGCCCCGACGGCTTCCCCGCGCGCGAGGTACTCCTGCTGGTTGAGGATGGCACGCGGGTCGTCGAGGGTGGCCTCGATGACGCTGACGACGTCGAGCGCGTAGTGCCCCGTGCCGGTTTCGGCGTCGTCGGGCGAGAGCAGCCCGATCGCGGCGAGCGCGAACGGCGACAGCGGCTGGTTGAGTGCGAAGTTCGGCTGCAGGTCGACGGTCAGACGGATACCGTCGGCATCGGAGACGACGATCCCGGCGGTGACCAGCGTGCGGAAGATCGCGATCGCCCGCCGGGCGAGCTCATACCGGCGGGGGCGCGACTCGTGGTTGTCGAAGACGAGCGACCGGACGTTGCCGAACACGTCGCCGCCGCGGCCGATCACGTTGATAAGCATCGCGGCGGTGAGCTGCAGCCGCGGCTCGAGCGGCTCCGGCACGGCGGTGATGAGGCGCTCGAACGAGCCCTCGCCCCAGTTGACGACGCCCGTCGGCGCCTTCTTGCGCACGATCTTCTTGCGCTTCGCGGGGTCGTCGCCTGCCTTGGCGAGGGCGACGGCGTTCTCGATCTCCCACTCCGGCGCCATCACGACGACGTTGCCGTACGGGTCGTACCCCGCGCGCCCGGCGCGCCCGGCGACCTGGTGGAACTCGCGCGCCGTGAGCTGCCGCATCTTCGTGCCGTCGAACTTCGACAGCGCCGTGAGCAGCACGGTGCGGATGGGCACGTTGATGCCGACGCCGAGGGTGTCGGTGCCGCAGATCACGCGCAGCAGCCCGCGCTGGGCGAGGGTCTCCACGAGCCGGCGGTAGCGGGGCAGCATCCCGGCGTGGTGCACCCCGATGCCCGACCGGACGAGCCGGGACAGCGTCTTGCCGAACCCGGTGGTGAACCGGAAGCCGCCGATCGCCTCCGCGATGGCGTCGCGCTGCTCGCGCGTGGCGATCTTGACGCTCGACAGCGCCTGCGCGCGCTCGAGGGCCGCGGCCTGCGAGAAGTGGACGATGTACACCGGCGACTCGCGGTTCTCCAGCAGCGCGGCGAGCACCTCGTGCACGGGGCGCCGCTCATAGGAGAAGTGCAGCGGCACGGGTCGCTCGACGCCCGTGACGAGCGCCGTCGGCCGGCCGGTGCGCCGCGACAGATCGTCGGCGATCGCCGTGACGTCACCGAGCGTCGCCGACATGAGCAGGAACTGCGCCCGCGGCAGCGTGAGGAGCGGCACCTGCCACGCCCCGCCGCGATCCGGGTCGCCGTAGTAGTGGAACTCATCCATCACGACCTGGTCGACGGGCGCGTCCGGACCGAGCCGCAGCGCCAGGTTCGCGAGGATCTCGGCCGTGCAGCACACGATCGGGGCGTCGGGGTTCACCGACGAGTCACCCGTGACCATCCCGACGTTCTCCGCGCCGAAGATGTCCACGAGCGCGAAGAACTTCTCGCTCACGAGCGCCTTGATCGGTGCCGTGTAATAGGAGCGGCCGCCGGCGGCCAGGCACGCGGCGTGCGCGGCGACGGCGACGAGCGACTTGCCGGTGCCCGTCGGGGTGGACAGCACGACGTTCGCGCCGGAGACGAGCTCCATGACGGCCTCGTCCTGCGCCGGGTAGAGCGTGAAGCCGCGCCCCTCTGCCCACGATGCGAACGCGTCGTAGACGGCATCCGCCGACGCGTCGGTCGGGATGCCGGCCATCAGCGCCGTGGGGGAGGTCACCACCTGAGTCTGCCCGATCACGGACCGGACAGCTTGGCCAGGGCGACGCGACGGGCCGACTCGTCGACGCGCTCCGCGAACGCGGGGTCGCTGCGCGCCCGCTCGAGGACCGCGTCGTACATGGCCGGCAGCGTCGCGGGGCCGGAGGACAGCAGCAGGACATCGACCCCCGCCGTGAGGGCGCGGATCGCCCGATCGGCGGGAGCGACGCCCGCGACGGCGGTCGCGGCGGAGAGGTCGTCCGTGATGACGACGCCGTCGTAGCCGAGATCGCCCCGCAGGATGCCGGTGACGATCGGCGCGGAGAAGACCGCCGGCGCGGACCCGTCGATGTTCTGGTAGACCGCGAAGCCGACCATGACGAGCGCGGGCTCCTCCGACAGCAGCGCACGGTAGACCCCGACGTCGGGCCCGTCCGCCGTCACGGTCGTGTCGGCGACGTCGCCGGCGTGGTCGGTGTTCGCCGTCACGTGTCCGAGTCCCGGGAAGTGCTTGAACGTGGGCGTGACGCCGGCATCCCGCATCCCGTCGGCGAACGCACCGGCGTACGCGGCGACGGTCGCCTCGTCGTACCCGTACTGCCGGCCGAGCCCGCCGATCGGCGGGTTGGCGAAGCGGGCGTCATGGCTCGTGACGATGTCGGCGACCGGGGCGAGGTTGAGCGTCACCCCCGCCTCGCGCAGCTGCTGCCCCCAGCGGCGCGCCGCGTCGCGGAGCTGCGGGGGCGGGAGGTCGGCCTGGCGGATCGCGTAGGGGATGTCGTCGAAGCCCGGCCCGCGGAGGACCTGCACCTCGCCGCCCTCCTGATCGGTGACCACCCACAGCGGGATGCCGCTCTGCGCGCCGGCCTCCGGACCGGTGAAGGGCGCGACGACCGCCGCCGTCGCCGCGACGCCGCCGTTCGAGCGCCCGTGCAGGAACACCCCGCCGATGTGCCGCTCCGCGACGGCGGCGAGGGTCTGCGGGTCGACGCTGCCGGCCGGGGTGCCCACGACGAAGAGCTGGCCGACGCGCTGTTCCAGCGGGAGTCCCGCGATCGGGTCGGGTGTCGGCGTCGGCGTCGGTGTCGGGGTGCGCGGCGGTGTCGGCGGCGGGGTCTCGGACGGCCCGGCCGACGACGGCGCTGCCGGGGGGCTCGCGCCCTGCGGGCCGGCGACGCATCCGGCCATTAGGAGCAGGATCGCCAGCGCGAGGGACACTCCGGCGCGGCGCATCGTCTCATCCTCCCCGCCGCGGACGGGCCGCACCAGCCCCGGCGGCGGGTCGGGCGCGCGGTTCAGGCTCGTTCGGGCGTGTGCAGCCGCGCCAGGGTCCGGTCGGTGCGCAGCGGCGCGCCCCGCGGATCGGAGACCGAGACGGCCACCATGACGGCGGTCGCGAGCGGGATGGTCCAGGCGGCGGGCTGCGCGAGGAACGGCGCGGCGGCGCCGACGCCGCCGACGGCGCCGTGCACGAGCAGCGCGACACCGCACGAGAGGGCGCCCACCGTCATCCCGGCGATCGCCCCGCGCGCGGTGAGCCCGCGCCACCAGACGCCGAGCAGCAGCACGGGCGACAGGCTCGACGCGGCCACGACGAACACGATCCCGACGCTCGCGCCGAGACCGGCCGGCACCGTCAGGAGCGCGACGCCGAGCGGCACGGCCGTGCAGAGCAGCGCCGACAGCCGGAAGGAGCGCACCGACCCGCCGAAGACGTCCTGGCTCACGACACCCGCGAGCGAGACCACGAGTCCCGCGGAGGTCGCGAGGAAGGCGGCGAACGCGCCGGCGACCAGGAGCGCCGTGAGCAGCTCGCCGAGGAGTCCCGGAAAGACGCGCGAGGGGAGCACGAGGACGACGGTGTCGGCGAGGCCCGGCTCGGCGAGGTCGGGTGCAACGCGGCGCGCCAGCAGACCCATGGCGCTGGAGACGGCGTAGAACGCGCTCACCAGTCCGATGACGAGCACGGTCGTGCGCCGCGCGGACACGCCCGTGGGGCTCGTGTAGAACCGGACGAGCACGTGCGGCAGGCCCATGGTTCCGAGCAGCAGCGCCAGCAGGAGGGATGCCGACTCGTAGGCGTCGATCTCGGCCGGACCGGCCGCGGGCGGGAACACGACGGAGGCGGGGACGTCGTACGGCCCGCCGCCGACCGCGAAGGCGATGAGGATGACGGGAACGAGCAGTGCGGCGAGCTTCAGCCAGTACTGGAACGCCTGCACGTAGGTGATCGCGCGCATGCCGCCCGCGGCGACCGCCGCCGCGACGAGCACCGCGACCGTGACGGCGCCGACCCACGGCGGCAGGCCCGCCACGACACCGAGGGTGATCCCCGCGCCGTGCAGCTGCGGCACGATGTACAGCCAGCCGATCACGAGCACCGCGACGCTCGTGACGCGGCGGGCGGCCGGAGACTCCAGCCGCGCCTCGACGAAGTCCGGGATCGTGTACGCGCCGCTGCGGCGCAGCGGCGCGGCGATGAACATGAGGACGAGCAGGTACCCCGCGGCGTAGCCGATCGGGAACCAGAAGCCGCGCGCGCCGCCGAGGAGCACGAGACCGGACAGCCCGAGGAACGTGCCCGCCGACAGGTACTCGCCGCTGATCGCGGAGGCGTTCCAGACCGGCCGCACCGTCCGGGAGGCCACGAAGAAGTCGCTCGTCGTCCGCGAGACGCGCAGGCCGTAGCCGCCGACGAGGGCGGTGACCACGACGACGAGCGCCACGGCGGCGAGGTCGAGCGCGGGGTTCATTCGCGCTCCCGCAGCGCCCGGTACCGGCGTTCGTTGCGGTCGGCGCCGCGGGCGTAGCGGAGCGCGAACACGAGGACGACGGGGTAGTACGCGAACGCGTGCAGCAGCCACGGCAGCGGCACCCCGAGCAGCACGATGCCGTCGAGTCCCGGGATCGCGACGATCGCGAGCGAGAGGGCCACCGTCACGATGACGAATCCGCTCACGGTGCCGAGCGCGAGCCGGAGCTGCGTGCGGCGCAGGGCGCGGGCGAACACGGCATCCGCTTCGTCGACGGGCGCGTCCGGCAGGGCGATGCCGCGGGTCGCGGCGACGGGGCGGCGAGGTCCGGGATCGGCCGTCACCCGTACCCGGCGCGGCTCGGTCACCGGCCTCCTCCGCCGCGCACCAGCGCGTCGCGCACGACCGGCAGCAGGCGCCGGCTCACCGGCAGCTCGACGTCGCCGACCGACACGGTCGGCTCGGCGCCGCCCAGGCGCGCCTCCCCGACCGCGGCCGTGCTGACCAGGTAGGAGCGGTGGACCCGCACGAAGCCCGCGTCGGCCCAGCGCTGCTCCAGCTCCGAGATCGGGATGCGGACGAGGTGCCCGGGGCCGTCGTCGCCGTGCAGGCGCGAATAGTCGCCCTGCGCCTGCACCCAGCGCACGTCGCTGCGCCGGACGAACCGCACGGTGGCGCCGACCGTGACGGGCAGCACCTCGTCGCCCTCGACGGCGCCCTCCGCCCCGAGCTCGATCACCCGGTCCACCGCCCGGCGCAGCCGTTCGACGCGCACCGGCTTGAGGAGGTAATCCGCTGCGCGCAGGTCGAACGCATCGACCGCGCGCGCGTCGTCCGCCGTGACGAACACGACCGCCGGCGGCTCGGCGAGCGCGCCGAGCGAACGCGCCAGCTCGAGTCCGGTGAGCCCGGGCATGTGGATGTCGAGGAACGCGACGGCCACGGCGCGCACGGACAGCAGTCGCAGCGCGTCGGCCCCGGACGATGCCGTGAGGATCTCGCCGATGCGGTCGTCGGCGCGGAGGAGGTGCACCAGCTCGTCGAGCGCAGGACGCTCGTCGTCGGCGACGAGGACGTCGATCGGGGTCATGACGGCGACTCAGATCGGGTCGAGCGTGTGGAGCGGCTGCGACTTGGGGATCCGCATGCGCACCATGGTACCGGCGCCCCTGTTCGTCTCCACGACCAGCCCGCCGCCCGGACCGTAGAGCTGACGCAGCCGCGTGTCGACGTTGCGGAGCCCGACGTGCGCGCCGTCGTCGCGGGAGGTCAGGAGCGCGCGCAGCGACTCCGGATCCATCCCCACCCCGTCGTCCTCGACCGTGATCTCGGTGTGGGTGACCTCGTCGTGGGACGCGATCCGGATGCTCCCGCCGCCCTCCCCCGGCTCCAGCCCGTGCCGCACCGCGTTCTCCACGAGCGGCTGCACCGACAGGAACGGGATGACGGTGGCGAGGGTCTCCGGCGAGATGCGCAGGGTGACGCTGAGCCGGTCGCCGAACCGCGCCCGCTCCAGCTCGAGATACGAGTGGATGCTGCGCAGCTCCTCGGCGACGGTCGTGAACTCGCCCTGCCGGCGGAACGAGTAGCGCGTGAAGTCGGCGAACTCGAGCACGAGCTCGCGCGCGCGCACCGGGTCGGTGTGGATGAAGGACGCGATCGCGGTGAGCGCGTTGTAGATGAAGTGCGGCGAGATCTGCGCGCGCAGGGAGCGGAGCTCGGCCTCGGCGAGCGCGGTGCGGGAGGCGTCGAGCTCGCCGAGCTCCAGCTGCGCCGCGCACCATTCGGCGACCTCGCCCGTGGCGCGGACCAGCGCCGCACGCACGGGCGCCGCGAAGGCGACGACGACGCCGACCACGGCGCCGTCGACCGTGATGGGCGCGCCGACGGCCTCCAGCTCCCCGCCCGCGCGCCGCGGGAACACCTGGCGGCGTCCGGTCTCGGTGACCCGCGCGGCGATGCGCGCGGCGGAGGCGTCGAGTCCTTCGCCCTGCCCGTCGGTCGCCACGACCCCGTCGGCGTCGACGAGGGCGACGGCCGTGCTGCCGAGGAGCACGCGCAGGTGCCGCGCCGCGCGCGCGACGTCGGGCGAGCCGAGGCCGCCGCGGAGGTGCGTGGCGGCGAGGCTCGCGTGGTGCAGCGCGCGGTAGGTGGCCCGCTCCTCGTCGCTGCCGAGCTCCCGCGACCCGCGCGCCAGCCGCCGCGCGAGCAGCAGGAGCACGGTGAGCGTGATGCCGCCGGCGGCGCCGAGGAGACCGGCGAGCACGACGGAGTCGGTCATGGCGCCAGCCTACGGTCGGTGTGCCGGCAGCGCCTCAGCAGCACCTCGCGCCGGGGTTGCGGTCCTGGTCGTCCATCTTCTGCCGCCAGAACTGCCGCTCGGTCATCGGCGCCTCGTCGGGGTGGTGCCGGGTGTGGTGAGCCACGTAGGTCGCGTACGCGGTGTCGCCCATGAGCTCCGTGACGTACCAGCGGATGCCGCGGCCCACCCTCCCGAGGTGCGCGGCGAGCGCGCGCAGCGGGCCGGGAGCCACGGCATCCGTCCGGTTCGTCATGATCCGCTCCGCCTAGTGGGCGGAGTTCGTCTTCCGCTCGTCGCGCAGCAGCGGCTCCCACCGCTTCTCCAGCTCACGCTCGGCGGAGGTCGCGAGGAACCCGGCGGGCGCGTACCGGCGGGAGACCACCGCCGCCTCCTCGGTGTTCTCGCCCCCGCCGCGGCGGATCGCGCCGATGGTGACGACGATCGCCGCGATGATGACGATGATCGCCAGCACCACGAAGATGATCGACAGCGTCCCCTGCACGGCCGTGTTGCGGATGACGGCCTCCACGACCGCGGGCTCACCCAGGCTGCTGTCACCGGCATCCTGCGCCGCACGGTAGCGGAAGTGGTTCGCCCAGTAGCCGATCGACGGCACGTCGCTGAAGATCTTGTACATCGACGCCGTGATCGTGACGACGGCCGTGAAGGCGAGCGGGAGGGCGATGATCCACAGCCACTTCACGTACGCCCGCCCGCGCTTGGCGACGATCGCCAGCACGACCGACAGCGCGATGGCCGCGAGGAGCTGGTTCGCGATGCCGAACAGCGGGAAGAACGTGTTGATGCCGCCGAGCGGGTCGGTGACGCCGAGGATCAGGATCGTGCCCCAGCCGGCGACCATGATCGCGGTGGTGATCCACACCCCGGGGCGCCACGAGACATCACGGAACTTCGGCACCCAGGCGCCGATCGAGTCCTGCAGCATGAAGCGGGCCACGCGCGTCCCGGCGTCGACGGCGGTGAGGATGAACAGCGCCTCGAACATGATCGCGAAGTGGTACCAGAACGCCATGAGCGCCTGCCCGCCCAGCGCCTGCTGCATGATGTGCGCGAGTCCGAGCGCGAGGGTCGGCGCACCACCCGTGCGGGAGACGATGCTCTCCTCCCCGACGGCGGCCGCGGTGCTCGTGAGCATGTCGGGCGTGAGGTTCACGCCCGTGAGGCCCAGCGAGTTCACGAACGCGACGGCGCCTTCGACCGTGCCTCCGGTGACGGCGGCCGGGGCGTTCATCGCGAAGTAGATGCCCTGGTCGATGGAGATCGCGGCGACGAGCGCCATGATCGCGACGAAGGACTCCATGAGCATGCCGCCGTACCCGATGAAGCGCGTCTGACGCTCCTTCTCCACGAGCTTGGGGGTCGTGCCGGAGGCGATGAGGGCGTGGAAGCCGGACAGCGCACCGCAGGCGATCGTCACGAACAGGAACGGGAACAGCGGACCGGCGAACACCGGGCCCATGCCGTTCTCGCCGAAGACCGACACCGCCGGGACGGTGATCTCCGGGCGCACGAGGACGATCGCGCCGGCGAGCATCACGATGACGCCGATCTTCATGAACGTCGACAGGTAGTCGCGGGGGGCGAGCAGCAGCCACACCGGGAGGACCGCGGCGATGAAGCCGTAGATGATGATGCCCCACGCGATGGTCGTGCGGTCGAGGTGGAAGATCGCCTGGCCCCACTCGGTGCCGGCGACCCAGCCGCCGCCGATGATGGCGGCCATGAGCAGCACGAAGCCGATGAGGGAGACCTCGGTGACCTTGCCGGGGCGGAGATAGCGCAGGTAGACGCCCATGAAGAGGGCGATCGGGATCGTCATCGCGACACTAAAGACACCCCACGGGCTCTCGCCGAGCGCGTTGACGACGACGAGGGCGAGGATCGCGACGATGATCAGCATGATCAGCAGCGACGCGATGATCGCGGCGGTGCCGCCGATGCGGCCGAGCTCCTGACGCGCCATCTGGCCGATCGTGCGGCCGCCGCGGCGCATCGAGAAGAAGAGGACCGTGTAGTCCTGCACGGCGCCGGCGAGCACGACGCCGACGATGATCCAGATGGTCCCCGGGAGGAAGCCCATCTGCGCCGCGAGCACCGGTCCGACGAGGGGACCGGCGCCGGCGATCGCGGCGAAGTGGTGGCCGTAGAGCACGCGCCGGTCGGTGGGGACGTAGTCTTTGCCGTCCTGGCGCACCTCGGCGGGCGTCGCCCGGTTGTCGTCCGGGCGCGTGATGTAGCGCTCGATGACCTTCGAGTAGAAGCGGTAGCCGATGAGGTAGGTGCACACGGCGGCGAACACGAACCAGATCGCGTTGACGGTCTCGCCGCGCACGATCGCGAGCATCGTCCAGGCCACGGCGCCGAGCAGCGCGATCGCGGCCCACAGGATGATCTTCGGCAGCGTCCAGCGGGCGGCCTTCTCCTCGTGCTCGGCAGGAAGAGCGACCGGAGGGAGGTTCGGGTCGGGGGTGAGGTCGGGCTCGTCGTGGGCGAACCCCGGGGCGCGCCCGGGGCGCGCAGAAGGTGCAGTCATCGGATCTCCTCGTCGGCGCATCGTTGCGTGCTGACAGGCTAGGAACCCCCGCCGCCGCGTGCCGTGTGCGATCGCGTGGGCTGCGACGAGCGGCGGTGACGGCGCGACGAGCGGCGTCCGAGCCTGGCGGAACACGGGGGCCGCCGCCTACGTTGGAGTCAGCGACGAGAGGAGCCGCTGTGACGGACGACGCCGAGATCACCGTGACTCGCAACGACGAGAAGGGTCGCTACGAGATCCATCTCGACGAGACGATCGCCGGTTTCACCGAGTTCCTGCCCGACCGCCATGGGCGTCTCGTGTTCCCGCACACCGAGATCGACCACGCCTTCGCGGGGCGCGGGCTCGCCACCATCCTCGTCGGCCGGGCGCTCGCGGATGCCGCGGCCCGGGGCGAGACGGTGGTGCCGGTCTGCCCGTTCGTCGTGAAGTATCTGCACAAGAACGAGATCGACGGACTCGACGTGTACTGGCGTCCCACCGTGGACGAGAGCGGCAGCGACGCGATCGAGCGGGTATGACCCGCCTGGACAGCGGCCCCGAGGAACGGGAGGCCCCGCCGGCGTGCGACGGCCCCCGCGCCCTGCTGCTGTCCGCGCGCGAAGTGCCGCTGGGCGGGGTGCGCGCCATGACGGTGCACCGGAGCCTGCCGCAGCGCGACCTGCCGATGGTGGGCGCATGGTGCTTCGTGGACCGGTTCGGTCCCCAGGTCACGCGCATGCGCGTCGAACCGCACCCGCACATCGGGTTGCAGACCGTCACCTGGCCGTTCATCGGTCAGGTGCGTCATCGGGATGCCGTCGGCAGCGACGTCGTCGTGACGCGCGGCGCGCTGAACCTCATGACCAGCGGCGACGGCATCGTGCACTCGGAGTACTCGATCGGCGAGGACCCCGCGCCGCTGGACGCCCTGCAGCTGTGGGTCGCTCTGCCGGAGTCGCGGCGCCACGGTGCACCCGCGTTCGAGCGGCACGAGGATCTGCCGATCGTCGAGCTCGGCGACGGGGCCGTCGCGGCGGTCGTCGTCGGCGAGCTGGCCGGGTCGTCGTCGCCCGCCACGATGTACACCCCCATCGTGGGCGCCGAGATCTTCCTGCCGGCGGGCGCCCGGGTCACCGTGCCGTTGCACGCCGAGTGGGAGTATGCGCTGCTCGGTGTCGACGGGAGCAGCGCCGTGTTCACCGACGACGAGCCCACCGTCCTTCCCGAGGGTGGTCTGCTCTACCTCGGCATCCACCGCGACGGGATCGAGATCCGCGTCGAACGTGACACGACCGTGTTCCTGATCGGCGGCGAACCGTTCGAGGACGACATCGTCATGTGGTGGAACTTCGTGGCGCGCACCCACGAGGAGATCGTCGACGCCCGCGAGGCATGGGAATCCGGCGCCGCGCGGTTCGGCCATGTCGTCGGGCACGGCGACGAGCGCATCCCCGCGCCGCCGCTCCCGGGGGTCCGCTTGACGCGGCGGCGCCGCCGCGCCTGACCGGGTTTTCCCCGGTGCCCGCCGTCCGGCGGCGCCGTCGCCGCGACTACGCTGGGGGCGTGGCTGCGGCATCCCGACTCTCCACGCGCGTTCTCCTCGTCTGCGCGGCGATCGGCGTCGCCACGGGACTGCTCACCGTCGTCGCCGGCTACGTCAGCGCTCCGGTGTGGGCCATCCTGCCGATCGTCTACGGCCTGGTCCTCGGCGCGCACGTCGTGCCCGGTGTCATCGCGCAGGCGCTGCTGCGGATGCCGTGGGTAGCCCTCGTCACCCACCTGCTCGCCGGGATCGTCGCGAGCGCGTTCGCCCCGCAGTGGGTGGGCCGCTACCTCGGCATGGCGCTGCTCATCGGCGGTCTGCAGGAAGGCGTCGCGGCCCTCACCCGCTACCGCCACTGGGAGGGCTGGCGGTTCTTCATCTCCGCCGTCGTCGTGGGGGTGGTCCTCGTCATCGGGATGGGCTTCGCCCTGGATGCCGGCAAGCTCGTGCCGTGGGCGCTCGCCGTCTTCTACGCGCTCCTCATCCTCGGCCCCGTCCTCTGGACCTTCGTGGGGCTCGCGATCGGCAGCGGCCTGCGCCGCGCCGGCGTGGCCCGCACGACGGTTGGGGCGGTTTCGGCGCGCCGATAGCCCCGAGTACGTTGGGAGGACCTCCGCCGACGCTTGGACACCCGTGACCCCGCTCGCCTCCGGTGCGCCCGACGCTCCCGGCGCCCCCGCACCGCTCGCCCGGGTGCGCGACCTCGCCGTCCGTCACGACGGCGCCGACGCCGCGACGCCCGCCGGTGCGACGTTCGAGATCCGGCCCGGCGAGGTCGTGCTGCTGCTCGGGCCGAGCGGATCCGGGAAGTCCACGCTCGCGCTGACGCTCAACGGGCTCATCCCGCACGCTGTCCCGGCTGAGATGGAAGGCGCCGTGGAGATCGCGGGCCTCGACGCCCGCTCGACGCCGGTGTCGGTGCTGAGCACGCACGTGGGGATGGTGTTCCAGGACCCCGACGCTCAGCTCGTCACGGGCACGCTCCTCGACGAGGTCGCTTTCGGGCCGGAGAACCTGCGGCTCCCGGTCGCCGAGGTGCTCGCGCGCAGCGAGAGCGCCCTACGCCAGGTGGGGTTGTGGGAGCGTCGCGCAGAGAACCCCGACCGGCTCTCCGGCGGCGGGCGGCAGCGTCTCGCGATCGCCTGCGCGCTCGCGATGGGGTCGCCGCTGCTCGTCCTGGACGAACCGACCGCGAACCTCGACCCGGCCGGGATCGAAGACGTCTACGTCGCGCTGCACGACCTCGTGCGGCACCCCGACGGCACTCCGCGGGACCGCGCGATCCTGCTCATCGAGCACAACCTCGATGCCGCCGTCGCCCTCACCGACCGCGTCGTCGTGCTCGATGCGGAGGGGCGGACTGTCGCGGACGGGCCCGTCGACGACGTGCTTCGCGGGCGCGCGGAGGAGCTGCACGCCATGGGCGTCTGGCTTCCCATCTCGACGCTCGCGGCGCTGCGGCTGCGCCGCGCCGGGTGGGTGTTCGAGCGCCTGCCGCTCACCCCCGACGAGCTGCGGACGGCCGTGACGGCGAGTGCGGGGCCGGTCACGGCGCCTCGGGCCGTTGCCCCCGCGGCACCCACGGGTGAACCGGTGGTGGAGGTGCGCGGGCTCACCCTGCGTCGCGGTCGCCATGATGTGCTGCACGACATCGACCTCACGGTGCGCGCCGGCGAGTTCGTCGCGGTCGTCGGCGGGAACGGGGCCGGTAAGACGAGCCTCGTCCAGGCCATCGCGGGCGTCATCCCGGTGCCGCGCGGCACGGTCCTGGTGGGCGGCGTGGATGTGGCGCGCACCGATTCCCGGGGGTTGTCGCGGCGGATCGGCTTCGTGTTCCAGAATCCGGAGCACCAGTTCATCGCGCACACCGTGTTCGACGAGATCGCGCACGGACTGCGCCGGCAGAAGCTCCCCGAGGCGGAGGTCCGCGCCCGCGCCACGGGGGTGCTTCGCCGATTCGGACTCGAAGACAAGGCGGAACAGCATCCGTTCCTTCTCTCCGGCGGTCAGAAACGGCGGCTGTCCGTAGGGACCGCGCTCGTCGCCGGCGCACCGGTCCTCGTCCTGGACGAGCCGACGTTCGGTCAGGACCGGGCCCGCGCCGAAGAGCTCCTCCGGCTGCTTCGGGACTTGCAGGAGGCGGGCACGACGATCATCGTCGTGACGCACGACATGCAGCTCGTCACCGAGTACGCGAGCCGAACGGTCGTGGTCGCGGACGGTCGAGTGCGAGCGGATGCCGCGACGGCCGAGGTGTTCGCCGACGAGGCGCTGCTGCGGTCTGCGGGACTGCGGTTGCCGCCGCTGCGTCAGGCGCTGCGCGGTGTCACGCATCCGGCGCTCGCGAACGCCATCCGCCTCGCCGACCTGCCGGGTGGTGCTTCATGAGCGTCGTCGTCGACCCGTATGCCGAGGTCGCCATCCGCCGCCGCTTCCTCGACGGCCTCAATCCCCTGGCGAAGCTCGCCGGACCGCTCCCCGCAGTCGTGCTCCTCGTCTTCGTCCGCGACCTCGTGACGCCGCTGATCTTCCTCGCCCTCGCCTACGTCGTCATCCTCGCCGGCGCGCGGCTCACCCGGACTGTCGGCCTCATCCTCGGCCTCGCGCTGCCGCTCGGCGTCGTCGTCTTCGGTGTCGGCATGTCGGTCTGGATCGACGCCTCCCGCATCGACCGGAGCGTCGAGATCGTCTCCATCGGCGCATGGACGCTCTACGGCGGGGCGCTGGAGATCGGCTTCGCGACGTCGCTGCGGCTCGCCGCGATCGTCGCCCTGGCGCTGATCGCGGGGCTCACGACGACGGGACCCGACCTGGTGCGTGCGAGCGTTCAGCAGCTGCGGGTGCCCTACCGCGTCGGGTACACGGCGCTGGCGGCGTTCCGGTTCGTCCCGCGGTTCCGGCACGAGCTCGACATCATCCGGCAGGCGCACCGGGTGCGCGGGGCGCACGGTGGTCGGTTCGGCGTCGTCGCGCGCTGGTGGGGCTACGTCGTCCCGCTGCTGGCCGGCGCCATCCGGCACGCGGAGCGCGTCGCTCTCGCGATGGATGCGCGCGCGTTCGGCGCGCACCCCGACCGCACCGAGCGGCATCTCGTGCCGTTCCGAGTTCGGGATGCCGTCTTCCTCGGCGCGTGCTGGGCGGTCTCGGCCGTCGTGCTCACGGCGCCGTTATAGGTTCGTCGAAGGAGGACCGATGACCGGCAACGAGGTGGATCCCGTCGACAGCGCACGGCGCCCCTGGATCGTGTGGGGCACGGTCGGCGCCGTCGCCGTACTCGCGGTCGTCGCCGCCGTGATCGCTGTGCCGCTTCTGCGTCCCGCCGCCGCGCCGTCGCCTTCCGCGACGGCGCCCGAGCCGGCGTCGCCGACCGCAACAGCCGAACCGACCCCGTCGTGCATCGTCACAGCACCCGAGCTCACCTGGAGCGAGCCCAACGAGCTGGCCATCGCGGGCGACGGTCGCCTCACCGCCACGCGCATCCAGCGCATCGAGGGCGTCCGCGAACAGCCGGGGATGTGGGCTGACGACTCCGCGTTCGCGATCGACGGCGGCGTGGTGGGTGTGCTCACCCGCGTCGACGGCGCGGCGCGCACATCGTATGTGAGCGTGGTCGAGCCCTCCGGCGCGGTGCGGTGGACACGGGACCTCACCGGATACGTCATGGTGATGTCGACGCCGGCGAGCACGGGCGTGCCGGGGCAGCTCGTCCTGTTGGTCCGTGACGACGACGGCGCGCATCGCCTGGTCGCGTACGACCTGGCCCGCGGTGACGTCTTGCGCGAACGAGAGACGGGCGAGCTCTACGCGGTGACGCAGAACGCGTCTCGCGCGAGCTACGCCGACGTCGCGTCCGTGTCCGCCGACGCATTCTTCGCCAGCGATCGCGACTCGCTCTCCCGCATCAACGCGGCGACCCTGGAGACGGAGTGGAGCGTCCGCGGTGACGACTTCGGCGTCGGCTGGTTCGAGGGCGGCGTTCCCTTCGACGTCACCCAGGACGTCGTCTTCGTGGGTACGCATGCCGTCGACGCCCGCAGCGGCGAGGCGCTCGGGTGGGAGTCGGCGGGCGCGGTGTTCGAGGCCGCCGGCGCCACTCTTCAGACGCCGCTGATGTACGACCGGGTAGACCCGTATGAGATCTCCGGTCTTGACACGGCGACCGGCGAGTCGTGCTGGACGCGGGAGATCCTCGATGTCGCCGCGAGCGACGACATGCTCTGGGTGCTCTCGGCCGCAGGGATGATCGAGCGCATCGATCCGTTCACGGGCACGACACTGGAGCAGGTCGGCGAGACGGCAGCCACGACTCTGCTCAGCGTGGGCGACCGGGTCATCGCGGTCGAGAGCGACCCGGACGACTTCACCGTACCCGCCCGGTACACGGTCTACGACGGGTCGGCCGAGGTCGGGACGCTCGAAGCGCCGACCGATCGGGCCGTGTTCACGTCGGGTGACCAGCTGCTCGTCTACGACCACGGCACGGTGGATGTTCCGGCGACGCTGTCGGCCTATGAGTTGCCGGGCACCTCACCCGTCTGGCAGGTGGACGGCGCCGGGATGGCCATCGACGCGGGCGTGGTGCTGCGGACCACCTGGGATGCCGACACAGGGCGCGTCGACGTCGAGCTGCTGCGCTGACGCACCGCGCCGCGCCGCATCGCGCCACCGTCCCGCTCAGGAGAGGGCGGTGACGTCCAACGTGAACCGCTGCGCGCGAAGCCGCGCCGCCAGCGACTCCCCCATCGCGACCATCGGCGTCAGCACGCCGGCGCGGTCGGGGAGGTCGTCGAACGCGAGGCTCAGCGCGGACTCGCCGAGCATCACCCCCGTACCGCCGTACCCGGGGTCGAACGGGGCGGCGACCCGCATGCGCACCGGCTGCCCCTCGACCGGGAAGACGTCGACGTCGAGCACGAAGCGGCCGTGTTCGATCGCGTCGGAGCTCGGCCCGCTGCCCGGGGAGGGGAGCAGCCGGTCGAGGAGGGCGCGCGTCGGCGGGAAGGACATCCCGGCGACGAGGACCCCGGTGCCCGCGGTGATCGCCGCGGCGCGCAAGAAGCCGGCGAGCCCGCGGCCGGTCGCGACGACCTCGCGGTACTGCATGAGCTGCCCGTAGCTCCAATCGGTCAGGTAATTGCTGCGCTGGACGATCTGCCGGTTGTAGGTGCCCATGATGAACGGCGCCCGCCACACGCCCCGCTCCGCGCCCCACCCGGCGGTGCGCTTCCCGGGAAGCCGGACGGAGGGCCCGGGCGTCAGAGCGTAGGGGTCGGCGATGAGCCGGCGAGCAGCGGCATCCGTCTTCGCTTCCTGCATCTGCTGACGCAGGGAGTCGATGGTGCCGCCGCTGATGCCGCCGCGCAGCGATCTGACCCGCAGGGTCGCGGCGACGATCGGCACCCCGCCGGCGGCGAAGTGGGCGAGACCCATGCTCAGGTCGGAGGGGATCGAGTCGAACCCGCACGAGTGGACGATCCGGGCACCGCTGTCCGCTGCGGCGTCGTGGTTGCGCTGGACACTGCGCGCGACGAAGAGGCTCTCGCCCGCCAGGTCGGCGTAGGACGTGCCCGCCCGGGCGCACGCGGAGGCCACGCCCATCCCGTAGCGCAGGTACGGCCCGACGGTCGTCGCGACCACCGACGTGGATGCCGCCAGCCGGGCGACCGCGGCGTCGTCCCCGGTATCGACCTCGAGGATCGGCCAGTCGACGCCGAGCTCGCGGGTGACCTCTTGCAGCCGGGCGCGGGATCGGCCCGCGATCGCGATGCGTGCACCGTCGGGCGCCGCGGCCGTCAGATGCCGCGCCGTGAATCGGCCCACGAATCCCGACGCCCCGAGCAGGACGATGTCATGGTCGCGGTTGTCGTCGCTCATGTCACGCGAGCGTACGCGGGGATGGTCGACTTGCCATACTCTCCACAAGCGCGCGGCAACGGGATGCTGCCGCCCCGCCCGCGTGCACGCCGGGCTCAGTGCGTGATCGCGGGAACCCCCAGTCGTCCGTCGACCATTTCGAGGATGCGGTCGCAGTGCTCGAGCACGTCGCGGTCATGGGTGACCATGACGACGGCGACCCCGGAGTCGTGGGCGCGGTCGGCGAGGACCCGGACGACTTCGTGGCTGCGGCGGCGGTCGAGCGCCGCAGTGGGCTCGTCGACGAGGAGCAGGCTGGGGTCGTTCACCAGGGCACGGGCGATGCCGACGCGCTGACGCTCGCCGCCGGAAAGCTCTCCTGGGCGGTGCCCCGCGCGGTGCTCCATGCCGACGGACGACAGCAGCGCGGCGGTGTCGACGCGACGGTTGCCCGCGAGCCGGCCCGCCAGGCGAAGCTGGTCGGTCGCGGTGAGCGAGGCCAGCAGGTTGCCCGACTGGAAGACGAAGCCGATGTTGCGCAGCCGGAACTTCGAGGTCGCACTCTTGGACAGGCCGGCAATGGCTGTGCCGTGTACGCGGACGGTCCCGCTGTCCGGCCGGGACAGGGCGCCCGCGATCGCAAGTAGCGAGGACTTGCCCGATCCGGAGGGGCCGACGATGGCGAGGAACTCGCCCGGCTGCACCGTGAGGGAGACCTCGTCGAGGGCGCGGATGCGGGAGTCGCCGTCGCCGAGCTCGAGGACGGCGTCGGTGATGTCGAGGGCGGGGGTAGTGGAGTCGGTGGTCATCGCTGTCCTCCCAGGGCGCGAAGCGGGTCTACTCGGGTGATGCGGAGCACCGCGACGGCGGCGCCGAGCAGTCCGAGGACGATGGTGAGGGCGGACGCCAGGGCGATCGGGGCGACCTCGAGGTCGAACGGCATCGCATCCGGCATGGCAGCCCCCATGCCGACTCCGGCGGCCACGCCGACGACGGTGAAGCCGATGAGGAGGATGGCGGCCTGCGCGAGGCTGTCGCGCAGCAGGTAGCGGCTGGATGCTCCGATGGCACGGAGTACGGCGATGTCATGCGAGCGCTGAATGGTCCAGACCGTGAAGAACGCGCCGACGACCAGTGCGCAGATCGCGTAGAGGAAGACCTGGATCATGCTGAGCGTGAGCGTCTCCGCCTCATACCCCGGCGACGCGTTGAATGCCTCGGTGAGCGTCATCGTGCTGGTACCGGCCGCGGCGTCGATCGTCTCGAAGTCGGGGGTCGCACCATCCTCGGCGAGGAGGGCGACGACGCTGGCGTACCCGAAGTCCATCGCCTCAGTCTGCTCCGCTGTGGGGACGCCGGGTTCGGACATCCCTGAGGAGAGGAGCTGCCAGGTCGCGAGCGGGAGGTACGCGACATCGACGTGACCGAACGTCGCCTGGCCTTCGGTGAAGCCGACGACGGTCAGCTCCACGTCGAGACGGTCGAGGGTCACGACGGTGCCGAGCTCGACGCCCTGCTCGCGCAACGGCTCGGAGACGATGATCCCGTCTACGGCATCCAGCTCGTCACCGGTGGAGACCTGCGGCGCGAGGAACCCGTCCGTCGCGACGCCGAAGAGGGTCAGGTCGATCTGCGTACCGTCATCGGTGACACCGTTGACGATGTTCACGCCCATCGGTTCGGCCGACGCGATGCCCTTGGCATCCTGCCACTCAGCCACCTGCTCACCGTCGACGACCGACCGGCTGAACGCATTGTCCGTCATCGTCCCCTCATCGAACGCGAACGCGGTGGCGGGCAGGGCCTTCAGCCCCGACACACCGTCGTTGACGAGCCCGGAAGACAGGCCGGAAAGCAGGATGACGAGCACCGAGATCAAGGCGATGACGATGCCCATCAGAGCGAAGCGGCCGCGGGCGAAGCGCAGCTCGCGCAGAGCAAGGAACATGGGGACTTTCCGATTCACGAGTCTTGCCGACAAAGCGTCGGTAACATGCCGACATTGTGTCACTAAAAAATCAGATGACGAAATCGGCCGCCGCAGTGCGAGGGTGTCGGTGGGTTCGTGGTCAGTCGGTGAGGCCGCGCGTGAGCAGCCGGAAGACGTCGTCAGCGACAGCGCGGTGATCCTCACCATGCGAGACGAGTTGGATGCCGGCTCCGAGGGCAGCCTGGACGAGCGTGACGGCGGACCGGGATTGCCCCAGCCCCAGCTCGGAGAGCACCCGGACGAGGGGTCGCAGGAGCGCATCGTGCAGCACCATGAGGTCCTCGTAACGGCTCGGAGCGAGGTCTGCCTCGCGGAGCGCGCCGGCGATCGCATGCTTTCCCTCGGCTGTCATCGCCATGGTCGCGTCGACGAATCGGCGCAGTTCGGGCAGCCCGGGCTCGATGTCGGCGAGCGCATGGTCGATCTCGGCGTCCCACCGCTCGATGGCGTCGATCGCGATCGCCACCAGCAGATCGTCCTTCGTCGCGAAGTAGTCGTAGAAGCTCGAGCGGGTGAGACCCGCCCGCTCGCAAACGCTCCGCGGATTGACGCCCGTGATCCCCGCCTCCAGCAGCACCGCCTCGCCGGCGCGGAGGAGAGCCGCGAGCTGCGTGGCGCGGTGCTCCGCCACGGTCGGCGCAGAGATCTTCGGCATCACGCAATTATGACGCCGTCGAGCGTCGCATCCCTCCCACCGCGCTTGCAGACGAACGCGGCGCCGAGCAGCGGGTGGCGTCCTGTAGAGCCGGGCGTGCCGGGAGAGTCGTGCTGATCGCGGCGGGTCGGTTCACCGGTGACCGGGTCGATGCGACTCGGCCGGTTGATCCGGCACCGCTCCCGCACGGGTTCAGCTCGCTGCATCGGCGCGCATCCTCCTCGCCATCTCCATCATCTCGGGTGTCGGCTGACCGATCGCGAAGATGTTGCCCTCGCTGTCACTGAACCACGCACTGCGCTCCTCGCCGAGTTCGGCGATCCCGTCGACGGTCTTCAGACCAGGCATGTCGTAGTCGTGAAAGACGACCCCGCGCGCGCGAAGCGCCGTCGTGTCACGATCGATGTCGTCGGTCACCAGATTGAACGCGGTGTTCTGGGCCGTACCCGCGAAGTCGGTCCGGTAGACCATGACCATGGTGCCGCCGACGTCGTAGAACAGCGCGCCGCCTTCGTCGTCGGCGTAGACCGGGTCGCGCCCGAGGACGTCATGCCACCAGGCCTTCGCTCGATCGATGTCCGCTGCCGGAAGGACAGCCGTCGCCATCAGATTCTCGAACATGATGATTTCCAGTCCGGAGGCGTTGTCATCCCCGTGCCGGCCCAGCTCAGCGCATCGGCGATTCGGGCGCGCGAACGTGGCCCCCGCCCGGATTGTAAACCCGCATCCGGGGCCGTGGTAGAAGTGTGCAACATCGCCGCGCGCGTCACATCGTCGGCGTGACCCGCCCCGGGTCGCTACGCCCCCTCCAGCTTCGCGCGGTGCCCGTTGGGCGATCCCCCTCTGGTGTGCGTCGACGGCAAGACCAACCCCACAGTGTCGTCGGCTACTTTCGACGGTGCGCGGCAGGTGGAAGCTCTCCGGCCCGTCGCGCGGTGCGCAGCGCAGCAGACCACCACTTCAGATCCTCAAGCGCGATGTCAAGCGCAGCCTCCAGCCTCGGATCAGCAGGCTGACCAGAATCGGTGAACGCAGAGCCCACGTAGGGGATGAGGACAGCGTTTCGCAGCGGAACCAGCTCTGACTCGATCGCGATCGTCGCTAGATGCTCGACCGCCCGGGCACCAGCTGCGATGCCGACACTGTAGGCCACGGCGATATACGGCTTGTTGCGCAGCGAGAAGCTCTGCCAGGTGCTGTCGATTGCATTCTTCAGAGAGCTAGGAAGGCTGTGATTGTACTCAGGGGTGAGCACGACATACGCGTCGCCCTCCGCGAGCGTTCGATTCCACGACCGAAGAACCGGCGAAGAGTATTGCGGGTCCATGGCGTCACCTACGGTAGACGTGGTCTCCGCGAACGGTGGCAGCGCCCATTGCCGCAGATCGAGGACGTCGACCTCGACGTCGCCGTCAAACTCGACACGTTGCCGGAGCCAGGGCAGCACACGGTCCGCGTTTCTTCCGTCGCGTGTGCTTGCGACGATGATCTGTATCTTCACGTCCTATTCCCCGATCTCAATGTCAGCGGCCATTGCACCCGGGGCCAGGGCGTCCGACGCGAGTCGCTGCCCCGCGAGATAGCCAAACGTGATGTTCGGACCGAGAGACGATCCCCCTCCGGGATAGGTCTGGCCCAGCGCGCCCGCCGCGACGTTGCCCACCGCGTACAGTCCCTCGATCAGCTCGCCTTTAGGGCGGAGAACCTGACCGTGACCATTGGTGAGCAGCCCACCGATGGTTCCGAAGATGCCGTAGCGCAGCCGCGTCGCATAAAACGGCGCCCGCTCGATCCGTGACATGTTCCGCTGCGGGGTAGGTCCACCCGCGGACAGGCCCTCGAACCACACTGTCCCCCGGCCGAAGTCGCTGTCCTCACCTGAATCCGCGAAACCGTTGTAGCGTGCGACCTCCGACGCCAGGACATCGCACGGCATGCCGATCGCCCGCGCAAGATCTTCGATCGTTTCCGCCTGCGTCACCCAGTGCGGCGTCGGTGCGCCGGGCATCAGGTCTCCCAGCCGGGTCCGGTCACGGGCTGACTGGTCGAAGACCATGTACACGGCACCCGCATCTGGGTACTCCGCCTGCCGCGGGTCGAACGCCTTCAGCGCCTTGCCCATGTCCATGTAGCTGATGCCTTCGTTGACGAACCGTCGCCCGTGCCGGTTGACAATGATGCACGCGGGGTCATGACGCAGGTTCGACATCATCGGAAGCGGTTGACCGTCGAGCATCGAGACACCGTCCCACACGCAGGGTCGCGTCACCGCGCTCGACATGTTTCCGACCGCCGCGCCCAGGACGAGGCCCATGCGCAGCCCATCGCCCACGTTCCCTGCCGGTGACAGCGCAAGCGCGTCCGCGACCCCCAGGTACGCACGGACCAGGTCGGGATCGCCCTCGAAGCCGCCACAGGCGAGCACGACGCCCAATCGAGCGTGCATGCGAAGCTCTTGTCCCGCATGCTCGGCGACCAGACCGACCACGCGATCCCCTTCTGTCAGCAATCTGCGCGCTGCCGTGGCTGTCCTCACCTGCACCCCGCGTTCGAGGACTCCCGCGAGCAGAGCGGAGACCAGCGCCCCGCCCATCGTGCGAACACCCTTCTCGCCACGCTGTCTCGAGAGCTCGACGAGGTCGGCGCCCGACGTCATCTCCTCCCGAGTCACGTGCGGCATCAGGGGGCTCTCGCGCACGAGCTCGAACCAGTCGCCGAGGAGTTCGCGGTACTCCCTCGGCTCAGGCTCGACGGACCGACCGGCCAACTTCGCTCCCGGCCGGTCCCCGTAGTAGTCCGGGTAGGCGGAGAGTGTGCTCATCCGCAGAGGTGTGCGCGACTCGACGAAATCGAGCGCCTCAGCGGCGTGGTCCACGAACGCATCGACCAACTCACGGGAAGGCTCACGTCCCTCGAGCAGACCGTCGAGGTACTGCATCACCTCTGCTCGTGAGTCGTCGATGCCGAGTTCGCGTTGATGCTTGTTGAGCGGCACCCACGGCATCCCTCCCGACCACGCGGTCGTCCCGCCGATCAGATCCGCCTTCTCAACGACGACCACGGACAGACCAACATCTGCCGCCGTCAAAGCCGCGGTGAGACCGGCGGCGCCCGAACCGACAACCACGACATCCGCTACCCCCTCGCTGCGCACCATGTGTTCGTTCCTTCCCGATCGGTGTCGACGCTCAGGCAGCCCGCGGCAGGGTCAATGGTTCCCCAGCGAACCGCAATGCAACCCCCGTGCGAGATTGGAGGGCGTCCACATCCGTGCCCTCGGCCAACCCCACCACGACCAGGCCACTCGGAGTGGGCTCGAAGACCCCATACTCCGTGTAGATCCGGGACACGATCCCGCGCGCCGTGATGGGAAGGCTACACTCGGCCACGATCTTCGGGTCGCCGGTCGCGGTTACATGCCGCATGATAACGAGCACCTCACGCGCACCGACCGCGAGGTCCATCGCCCCGCCAACCCCTGGTATGCCCTCGCCGGACCACCAGTTCGCCAGATCCCCGGCTCCCGAGACCTGCAATGCGCCCATCACGCTCACATCGAGGTGCCCGCCGCGGATGATGGCGAAGGAGTCCGCGTGACCGATATAGCTTCCTCCCTGGACCAGTGTCACCGGCGCCTTGCCCGCGTCGATGAGATTCGGATCTTGGTGACCCGGGGCCGGGGAAGGCCCCATGCCCAGGATGCCGTTCTCGGAGTGGACGACGACCTCACGGGCAGGGTCCAGGTGAGCGGCGACCAGGATGGGCAGGCCGATGCCGAGGTTGACGTAGGCTCCGTCGGGAAGGTCGAGCGCAACTTCCCGGGCCATCTGTGTCTTGGTCAGGCCGATCATGCCGTGATCTCCACTATTCGATCGACAAAGATCCCCGGCGTGACGATCACTTCGGGGTCGAGCGAACCGAGCGGCACGATCTGGTCGACCTCAGCGATCGACGTCGCCGCCGCCATGGCCATCGTGGGTCCGAAGTTCCTTGCCGATTTGTCATAGACGAGGTTGCCCCACCGATCACCACGGTGCGCCCGGAACAACGCGAAGTCGCCGGACAATGGCGTCTCAAACACGAACTGCTCGCCGCCGAGTTCCCGTACCTCTCGCCCTTCGGTGAGCAGTGTGCCGACCCCCGTGCGCGTGTAGAAACCGCCGATGCCCGCTCCGGCCGCACGGATCCGCTCCGATAGCGTGCCCTGGGGAACCAGTTCCAGCTCCAACGACCCCGATTCATAGCACTGCTCGAACGCGAATGATCCTGCCGATTTCGGGTAGGAGCACACCACTTTGCGCACGGATCCGGCCGCAAGGAGCGCGGCGATTCCTTCCGAACCGGAACCGGCGTTGTTCGAGACGATGGTGAGCCCGGACAGGCGGCGGCGCGCCAGGGCGTTCAGCAGTTCCTTGGGTGCACCGGCGTCACCGAACCCTCCGACCAGGAGAGTCGCGCCATCAGGGATGTCAGCGACCGCCTCCTCGGCGTCGATTACCGTCTTGTCAGTGCCCACGCTCAGTCCTCGTCGATAGTTTCGGCGACGCATCGGTTTTGGAGGACCCCGATTCCCTCGCACTCGGTCACGACGAGATCACCCGGTTGGAGGAACACTGGCGGTGTGCGCGTGGACCCGATTCCGGCCGGGGTGCCCAGTGCGATGACGTCGCCAGGGACCAGCGTCATGATCGTGCTGATGTACGCGATCACTTCCGCAGGCGAGAAGATCATGTCGCCCGTCGAGGTCCGCTGCATCTCTCGACCGTTCACAGAGCAGGTCAGCCGCAAGTTGCGCGCATGGTCGACTTCCTCCGGAGAGACAAGCCACGGACCGACGGGCGTGGATGACTCGAACGTCTTCCCCGGCATCATCTGGCTTGTGTGCTTCTGCCAGTCGCGCATGGAGATGTCGTTCATCACGGTGTACCCCGCGACCGCGTCAAGAGCTTGGGCGGAGCCGATGCGCCGTACGGTCTTGCCGATGACAAGCGCCAGCTCGGCCTCCCAGTCGCACCTCTGCGTCTCCGGAGGGATGAGGATGTCGCTCCCTGCACCTACGAGCGCCCGAGCGTACTTGGGAAACAGCAACGGGTGCTGCGGAATCGGAAGGTTGGCCTCGGCCGCGTGTGCGTGGTAGTTCAGCCCGACGCAGACCACCTTCTCGGGACGGACCACCGGCGGAAGGAACTGCACCTGACGCGGGTCGAGCTCCTCCTCCCGCACCATCGATCCGAGGGACTCGCCGCGCTCGACCGCGGTGAGGACCGCCCCGACATCATCCAGCGCCAGAACTTGAGCGCAACCGTTCTCCAGGATCGCCGCGCGTGTTCCGCGTTCCGTGTTGATCGTGGCAAGTCTCACGATGCCACCTCCATCTCGCGCGCCTCAGCAGACGCTCCGATTTGCCTTTTCCCGAGCGCTACGCCGATCGCGTCCACGAGATCGGACGCCGCGTCGGCGTGGAAGCCACGGAATGCTACATGCCCGTCCGGGCGTACCAGGATCGCGCCGGAGTCGTCGTGTTGACGCAGACGGCTCCATCCGCCATCGACATCCTGCACGTCGCCCTCTGGACCGATGACGACGACATCGACTGCCGTGGCATGCTCGGCAATCGCGCTCGCTGCCGCTTCCGCCCACGCGTCGGAGGCGGCCCCTGTGATCAGGGTGAGGCGCCCCGGGCGCACGAGGTCATGAGTCCCAACCCGCTGCTCGCCGCGACGCAGCCAGGCGTGCGGCAGACGGTGGCCAGGCCGGGCGACGGGCACATAGCGGTGCACCTCCGGATCGCGTGGCGGCGCCACCGTCCCATCGGGCACGACGGCGGGACTGTCGGAGTACTCGAATCCGAGCTCCAGATCCGTCGCTCGCGACTCGAGCCGCAGTATGTTGAATGTCTCGCGAAGGCGCACGTGGCGAGTTGCCCCGTCCTGTGTGTCGGAGAAGAGCCGCTCGAGGATGTCGCGGTTGAACTCGGCAGGCGCGTCCGGGACCATCCCAAACCCCGAGGCCGCCGTCAGGTGGTTGAAGAATGCAAAGGTCGCGAACTCGACATTGCGTCTTGTGACAGGCTGCCGTTCGATCTCGTACGAATCGAGCAGTCGCGGGTCTGCCTCGCCGCGGACGACGGCGGCGAGCTTCCAACTCAGGTTGTGCGCATCCTGGATTCCGGAGTTGAGACCGAGTCCTCCCATCGGCGAGTGACGGTGCGCGGCGTCTCCGGCGAGGAAGACACGGCCCGCGGCGAAATGCTCCGAGTAAACCCCTTCGACCTGCCAGCGGGTGAAGCGGAGCACGTCCAGCTTCAGATCGGGCAGATTGAGGCGAGCCCGCACAGCGTCTGCCGCGGCCGCTTCATCGAACTCTGTCGCCTGTTCCGCAGCCGTCAGGGTCACGGTCGCGACCCACTCCGAACTGTGCCGACCCCAGGTGTCCGGACCCATCGCGATGAGTCCGGTCCGCGTCCACTCGCCCGCCGGATCCGGCCGGATAAAGGACCGCACGCACGCGTCGCCGTTATCCAGATGCGGCGAGAGATCCGCCTGGAAGTAGACGCTGATGGTCGTCACGAACGGTTTCGGTCCGATCATCGGAATGCCGAGAAGCGGGCCGACGGTCTTTCCTCCGTCGGCGGCGATCACATAGCGGGCACGGACCAGATAACGCTCCGCAGTGTCTCGGTCCAAGACGTGCACGTGCACGTCGGACTCTCTCACCTCAAGGTCGACAACTTCGTGATGGAAGTGCACCAGCCCGGGGCTGCGTTCCTCCGCGTGCCGGCGCAGTACAGGCTCCAGCAGCTTCTGAGGGAGATTCCCGTGGCGCGACGCGGTCACTTCACGGTAGTGATCGGCCAGCGCCCCACCGCCCCACGCATCCACCGTGTGCAGTGGTTGGCGGTCCCATGGCTGGTCGCCCCCCAGGCTGGTGAGCCACCGCATGGCCCTGTTCTCCTCCGGCTTTGCGCCACGGGCATAGACCTCCTCCGCGAGCGCGTGCTGCGCGAAGATTTCCATCGTGCGTGGGTTGAGGATGTGAGCTTTCGGCATGATCGCGGTCCCGGGGTGGCGCTCGACGAGGTAGGCGTGCACGCCGGCGTCGGCGAGGAAGACGGAAGCAGATAGACCGCAGCCGCCTCCCCCGATGATGAGGACGTCGGTGTCGATGGTGCGAAGGGGGTGGGACATCAGATCTCCAAAATCTACTATCCACAGAATAACGCATTACGGCTCGGAAAGGTACTAGACAGGTAGTAATAGTGAACTCGGTGAGTTCCCGGTCAAGGAGGATTCATGTCCAATCCCATCTATGTTGTCCAGACCAATGCCGTTCCCGGCCGTGAGGAGGAGTTCGAGGACTGGTACTCTCACCAACACCTTTCCGATGTCCTCGCGGTGCCGGGCTTTCGTTCGGCGCAGCTCTTTGGCATGTCGACGGTGCAGCGTGATACAGCGAATGCTGCCTACCCGTATCGTCATCTCGCTCTCTACGAGTTGGAAGAAGACCCGCGGGCGGCGTTGGATGCCCTGGCTGCGGCGGTCGCAGGCGGGCTCTATCTGAGTCCTGCACTTGCCGCCGATCGCAAGATGGTGGTGTTCGAACCCACCACGGAACGGCTGCTCCGACGCGACACCTAAGAACGGAGGTGCCCGAGGCATGCTTTCCTGCGCGCATGCCTCGGGCTCTCGTATCACTCCACGGACTGAATCACACCGTCCACGAGGGGGCCGGGACGCACGTAGGTGAAGACGACATCGCCGGGAATTTCGAAGAAGTGTGACTCGGGCGACCACCGCATGTACTCCACGGGGAACGTGATCAGCTGGCTGTCAACCTCGGCGTTGTCCTGCAGATCCTCGAGTGCCGCCTTTACCGCGTCAGGGTCCATCGAGCCCGCCTGCTCGAACGCCTTCTTCATCAGCCACAGAATGTCCCAGTAGAGGGAGTAGTAGTGCGCCGACTGTGCGACCGGGTCGCCCTTCGCCTTCACCTGTGCGATGAGGTCGTTGAACACCTGGTCGTTTTCGATGGTTCCCGCCGTCACATCGAACACCCCGAGGTAGAGGTTGTTCCAGTCCGCCTCGGTGCTGATCTCGGCGAGGTTCTGGCCGAGTCCGATGCTCGAGTGCCCGAGGGTGGGGACGTCCCAGCCGAGCTTGGTGCGACTGCTCAGGATGTGCGATGTTGCTGCGCCGAATGCCTGGATGACGAGGACGTCAGGATCCGCGTCCTGCAGGCGCTGCAGCTGCGATGTCATGTCGACGTCCGTCGGTGTATACGTCTCGGGGGTCGTGGTGATGCCCGCCTCGGCGAAGGCCTCGGTCAGTCCTTGCGCGGCGCTCTGGCCGTTCGCGTCGTTGGCCGTGAGCAGCGCGGCGCTCTCGTAGCCGTTCGCTTCCATCTCCGCCACGAGCGCGGCGGCGTCGGCCTTGCTCTCAACGTAGGGGATGAACGCATACGGGTAGAGGTCCGGCTGATTGATCTCGCTCGATTGCATGAGAGCCGTCGAGATGATCTGGTTCCGGGTGAGCAGCGGCAGCATGGCCAAGCCGGTGTTGCTGGTCGCGCCCATGAAGACGAGATCTGGCTTCTCCTCGTCGATCTGTTCCTGAAGGAGCGTGACTGCCCGCGTCGTGTCCAACTGGTCATCGGCGACGATCAGCTCCACCTGCTGGTCCAGAATGCCGCCTGCCTCATTGACGGCGTCAATCGCTACCTCAAGGGAAGCAACGTTCGCTTTCGCGGCGTTGGAGAGCGCCCCCGTCAGCGGGGTGTTCATGTAGATCGTGAAGGCGCCTCGTTCTTCCGGCTGCTCAGCCTCGCCTGATCCCCCTGCGCAGGCGGTGAGCGCCATGAGAACGGCGACCGCGGTGACTGCGCCACCCAGTCTGTGTGCCCTGCGTGAAACCACGTTGTTCCTCCTTCGTCTGCCCACCGCAGGCGCCCGTCGGGTGAGGGCGCGCTCGCCACGGTGGTGTAAGCGTTCCTTGCTGTTGCGGTGACCACATCTCTGTGATCCCACCGTAGATGTATAGTACACTGGCTTCATAAGTGTGTATATACCTCTAATAATGCACTTTACCGTGACATCGTGGACCCAATGGAGGATTACGCATGACAGGTGACCCGAGACTCCCCGAGGACAACCGACCGCTGATCCGCGGGACCCACACCGGGACATCAATAGCCAGGTCTACTCCCGACGCAATCTATGTCCGAGACAACGATCTCGTCGCGGATCTGATGGGCCGGATCGACTTCACCTCGATGCTGTTGCTTCATCTCACGGGTCGACGACCGGAGCCACGCGAGCGGGCCGTGGTGGACGCTGTGCTCGTCGCGTTGATGGAGCACGGGTTGACGCCAAGCTCGATTAGCGCCCGGTTGATCTATAGCAGTGCGCCCGACGCGATGCAGGGGGCTGTCGCTGCCGGCCTGCTGGGTGCCGGAGGTGTCTTTCTCGGGTCGATGGAGGAACTCGCCCACCTACTACAGACGGGCTGCCAGGCGATCGACGATGGCACCGCGACGGCGGAGGAGTACTCCCGCGACCTCGTGACCCGCCGCCTCGCCGACGGCGAGACCATTCCGGGATTCGGTCATCATATTCATCGGCCCGACGACCCGCGCACCCCCCGGCTGATCGAGATCGCTGAAGAGAATGGAGTCGCCGGCCCGCATGTCGCCCTGCTGCGCACCCTCTCTGCGACCGTCGATGAGATCAAAGGGCGGCACGTAACCGTGAACGTGACGGGAGCAGTGGCAGCGGTGCTCTCCGACCTCGGCTACCCCTGGCAAGTCATGCGAGGCTTCTCGATGGTGGCGCGCACGGCCGGTCTCGTCGGCCATCTCCGGGAGGAACAGGAGAACCCGCTGGGCCGGGAGCTCTGGGATCTCGTCGAGCGCGCAGTGCCCTATCACGGAGCCGAGGCTTCGCCTGCCGAAGAAGCACGATGACACTCCTGAGCGGGCGCGTGGTCGCGGTAACCGGTGCCGGGCGAGGACTGGGAGCAGCGTATGCGATCGATGCCGCCGCGAACGGGGCATCCGTCGTCGTCAGCGATCTGGACGGTGAACTCGCCGAGGCGACGGCGCGCATGATCCGGGAACGGGGCGGGGATGCCGTCGGTGCCGCGGGTGCCGTCGATGAGCCGGGATCGGGTGATCGTCTTGTTGACACTGCGATGAACGCTTTCGGCAGGCTTGACGGTGTCATCGCCAACGCCGGTGTGATCGCGCCGCGCTCTGTGTTCGAGGAGACGCGGGACAGCGCGGCTCACATGATCGACGTGAACATCACCGGGGTGATCGAGACCGTTATCCCGGTCGTGCGAGCGATGCGCGACAGTGGACGTGGTGGATCAGTCGTGCTCATCACGTCCGGGGCGCGCAGCGGTATTGCGGGGATGGCGGTTTACGGTGCGACTAAGGCCGCTGTCGCCTCGCTGTGCTGGGGGTGGGCGCTCGAGTGCGCACCCTACGACATCCGTGTGAACGCGTTGTCTCCCGTCGCCAAGACGGCGATGTTCCCTCAGCCTGGTGACACTCTATCGAAGCCGGCGGCTCCCGAACAGGTGGCGCCGGCCGCGACGTACCTGCTCAGCCCGCTCTCCCAGCGGATAACGGGACAGATCGTCCGGTTCACGGGAGAGACTCTCGCGCTCTCTCCCTCGCCGGCCTTGCTGTCCGCTCACCTCGATGGGCAGGAGTGGACCGTCGAAAAGATCGCGGAGGCGATCGAGGGGCCGCTGCGTCCCGGTCTGGCCGAGGTGGGTGCGGCTGAAGACCTGCCCGTGCCTCTGACGATCTGACCGCCGGGCAAGGGAGGGTGTGTCCGCCTGGCACCACCGCATGCCTGCCTCGCAAGGCTCTACTACACTTCGGGCGTCGTCCCCCGTCGCTGCTCCGGTGATCGCTGCCGGTCCAGCAGTGACACCGCCAGCGCGACGGCGAAGAACCCGACGGCCACGGCCAGTCCGCCACTCACGGCGGATCGGTAACCCTCCAGCCGGGAGCCGTCATCGATTCCCGCGAGCGTGGAGAAGTACGAGGAAACAACAGCAGCAACACCGATGGCGGTTCCCGTCCGCTGTCCGACTTGCCCGAACGCTCCGGCCACCCCGCCTCGTGCGATCGGAACGTGCTGCAGCATCCGCGTCTGATTGGCGGCAGCGACGATCCCCCCACCGATCCCCGCCAGCGCCAGCGCGGCGGACATCCCCCAGGTGACCGAGCCTGCCGGTAGGGCGCTGGATGCGGCCAGTACGAGGAGGAAGCCGCCCGTGGCGATGCCGAGTCCCGCCCAGACGAGTTCTCGGCTCCACGTCGGAAGGAGCCGCGCGATGCCGACGGCCGCCAGGGCGGATGCGAGGGGAAAGGGCACCACGGCCAACCCGGCGAGGCCAGCCGGCACCCCCAACCCCTGCTGGAGGAAGAGCGTCACAACGATGAACACGGCGGGCATGCCTGCGTAGTAGATCGACCCGACGAGAAGGCTGTAGCGGTAGGTTTCAATGCGAAGAAGCGACAGGTCGATGAGCGGATCATTCCCCCGGGCACTGTAGCTGCGCTCCCAGCACAGGAATGCGACTAAGGCGACGGCGCATCCCAGCAGCGCCCACCAGCGAGCGGAGTCGTCGCCGCCTCGGCCGCTTGTCAGGACGAACGGAATCATCAGGAGGGTCACGCTCGCACCGAACAGCATCACACCCACGACATCGATGGTCATACGGTGCGCGACGGTGGGCGCTGTGCGGGGAAGCAGGGTGGCAGCGAAAGGGAGCAGCGCGAGGAGCAGAGGCACGTTGATCCAGAACGTCATCCGCCAGCCCAGCTGTGTTCCACCAAGCTCGATGAGCACGCCGCCCAGCACAGGGCCGAGGGCGGTCAGGAAGCCGGTGATCCCTCCGAACAGACCGAAGGCGCGGCCGCGTTCCGCGGGCGGGAACAGGTGCTGGATGAAACCGATCACCTGCGGCATCAGAATTCCGGCCGCAACCCCCTGCAGTGCACGGAAGGACACGAGTGCCGAGGCGCTGGGCGCAAGCCCGCACAGGAGGCTGGCGGCGCCGAAGAGCACAAGGCCGATGAGGAAGAGGGGCTTTCTGGCGCCGAGGTCGCCGAGCCGGCCACTGGGAACGAGGACCAAGCCGAATGCAACGGCGTACGCCGCGATGACGAGTTGCAGCTCCACGGGCGACGCGCCGAGCCGTGTCTCCAGGGACGGCACGGCGACGTTGACCTTCGTCAGGTCCAGCACCGACAGCGCGGCCCCCGCGACGCAGACACCGAATGCCTTCCACCGTCGAGGATTCGCGCCGTCTTCCATTCAGTGGTCGCGGACGGTTTCCCGGGAAGAGACGAGCCACCGCCCGGAGACGCGGCGCAGCTCGTCGTGCATGACCAGACTTCGATCGATGCGCGTCCCTGTCTCGCTGGTGGCGATGATCATTAGGTACGCCTTGCTGTCGATACGTCCGTCGGACACCGGCGTAAGCATGACGGCGGTGACGACGTGGCGAAACTGCTCCCCGCGGGCCAGCGCGGCGTCGTTGGATGACCGGGCGAACTCGGCCAGTTCGTCGGGCCCACGGGCCGTGAGGTTATAGGTCGGGGACGTGAACACGCCGTCATCGGTGAATGTCGCCGCCCACCCCGCACCATTACTGCTGTCGACGGCATGTGATTGCCTGGCGTAGAGATCCAGGATGTCCAGACGGTCGCGGACACGAATCTGCCAGGCTCCCGGAAGGATCGGGTCCATAGTCACACCTTTCCGAGTGTTGCGTGCAAAGCACGCTCGAGGCGAGCCGCCGCGTCGGCGGCGTCCCAGATGGGTGATGAGCATCGCCACGCGATGTACCCGTCGGGACGGACGAGGAGCGCACCGGCATCGTGGATCTCCCGTAGCCGCTGCCAGGAGCGGTAGAGGTCGCGGGCGTCGGGAGCGCCGATGACCGCCGCTTCCAGATGCGGCGCGTCGATCCGCTGGAGCGCTTCCAGCCATGCCGTCCCCGACAACCCGGTGACCAGGGTGAGCATGCCGCGGCCCACGATATCCAAGGTGGAGGTGCGCGTTCCGCTGCGATCGACCAGCCACGCGTGTGGGAGTTTCGCTCCCGGACGGGTGCTGGGTTGGAGGTACAACTCGCGGTCGCGCGCGAACACCTCCGGTGGTGACGCGTCGCCTGCGACGGCCGAGGAACGGTAGCGCTGGTTCATCTCGACGCCCTGTGCGTTGAACTCATAGTCCTTCACATGAAGCGCGTCACCGAGCGCATCCCGCGCTGCCGCGCCCTCCAGGCTGGGATCGACCAGCGTGCTCAACGCGGAGCCGACCCGGTCCTCGGCATCATCTAAGCTCAGGGCCGCCCGGAACTGCCCGAACTCGATCCGCGACTTGTTCGCCCGCAGCACGATCTGACGACCTATCGGAGCCCGCTCCTGACTGTACGAGTCGAGGAGGGCAGGCGACGCGTGGCCTTTCACCACGAACGCGAGCTTCCATGCAAGGTTGAAGGCGTCTTGGACGGACGTGTTCGACCCGAGACCCCCTGACGGGGGATGCCGGTGCACCGCATCTCCGCCGCAGAACACCCTCCCCTTCGAATACTGCGTCGCGTAGGCCTGATTCACCTGCCAGGTGGACGTCGACTCGATCGTCAGCTCGAGGTCGGGATCGCCGACGAACTCGCGGATGCGGGAGGTGACGGACTCGGCCGACAGGTCAGGCTCTCCGCGCTCCGGGTCAAAGCCCCAGCCCGCGATCCACCGATGCCAGGGATGCACGGCCCGCAGCAGGCCCATCCCGATCTCGCCGTGTGCGCCACCGGCCGAGAGGACCCAGTAGAGGATGCTCGGGCGATGACGAACATAGCGGGCCAGGTCGGCGGTGAACTGCACATATGCAGTGTTCGCCCGACCCATCTCTCCCTCGACAGGCAGCCCGAGCTCCTCCACAATCTGCGACCGTGCCCCATCCGCGCCCACAAGGTACCGCGCGCGGGTCTCGTACTCGCGTCCCGTCAGACGATCACGCAGGCGCACGGTGACACCTTCGGCATCCTGCACGTGGGACAGATACTCCGTGTCGAAAGAAAGGCGCGCGCCCCGCTCCGCCGCCGCACGGACGAGTTCCGCCTCCAGTGCGGGTTGTGGCACGTCCAGCATCGGCTCGGGGCTGCCGGCGACGTAGTCTCCGTGTCGCTCATCGCCGGTGCCCCACGCCCTGATCCGGGCGATCTCCTCGCCGGCGAAGCTTGTGGTGAACAGCGTGTCACCCATGAGATGCCAAGGTGACGACTGCCTGGCGATCGCCTCGCTGACGCCCAGGTCGCGGAACACCTCCATGGATCGCTGATTGGTGATGTGGGCCCTGGGGGTGTTCGACAACCAGCCGTACCTAGTGACCATGTGCACCCGAACGCCGTAGGTCGCCAGTGCGAGCGCGGTGGTCGCCCCCATCGGGCCGGCGCCGACGACGAACACGTCGGTGTCCGGTGTGGGTGGTTCCCCAGCCGGTATCCGGCTTGCAGAGTCCACCGGCATCACCCCTGCACGACAGTGTTCGTGAGCACGCCCAATCCGGTGATCTCCACGTCGACCACGTCGCCCGCCGACAGGAGCCCTGTCGGGGTCATGAACAGTCCAACTCCGCCCGGCGTCCCGGTCACGATCACATCGCCAGGCGACAGCGGAGTGAAGGCGGTGATGTACTCGATCAGTTGAGGAATGGTGAAGACCAGATCCGCGAGAGTCGCGGACTGCCGGATCTCACCGTTCACACGCGTTTCGAGAGTGAGAGCGGTGATGTCCGGAATGTCGGCGGCGGGAACGAAGTACGGGCCGAACGCACCTGTGTCGGGAAAGTTCTTTCCCGGTATCCACTGCGTCGTGGCACGCTGCCAGTCGCGGACACTGAAGTCGTTGTACGCTGCGTAGCCCGCGATCACATCCCATGCGTCTGCAGCATCCACCCGATGCGCCCGCGCGCCGATGACCAGGGCAAGTTCGCCCTCGTAATCGAACTGTTCGGTCGTGGCCGGTCGAACAGCCGGCTGAAGGTGTCCCATCTGCGAGTCGGCGAATCGCGTAAAGACCGTGGGGGCCGATGGGGCCCCACGGCCGGTCTCCTCCTGATGTGCCCGGTAGTTCACGCCGACGCAGATGATCTTGGTGGGGTCGACGATCACCGGCAGGAACTTGACGGCGTCCACCGGCGTCGACGGTGCACCGTCGATGTCCGCGGCAGCGGGGAGCTCTCGGCCGTTGAGGGCGTCCTTCAGGGTGCTCGCGAATTGTGTGCCGGTCGGCCCGAGATCGTAGAGCACACCGTCGATCTCGGCGCCCCACGTGTGGGAGCCGGACGGTGTGACAAAGCTGGCATATCTCACTGCTGTCGTCCTTCTTGCCTGGTGCAGGCGGTTCTCAGCGGTTCCGCGGCGCGGGGAACAGCCCATGGGTTCGGAAGTCCTGGCCGCGATATACGCCCCAACGGCTGAACCATCTGTTGTCGTCGCCGTTCCATACGACAGGCGGCCGATTGTCGTCATAGATCTGCTCGAGGTCGGCGTAGAGCTCGATCACTCCACCGGACGGCTCGACAAAGTACGCCGCGATGTTGTGACCGGCGCCGTGACGGACCGGGCCCCAGATCATCTGTCGCCGCAGCCGATCCAACCGGTCTCCGAGCTTCCCCAGGTCGACGATGCTCTGCGCCTGCCAGGCGTGGTGATGCATCGTGCCTCTTCCGGCGATGAGGGCGATGCCGTGGTGGTCGGCGTTGCACCGCAGGAAGTAGGCGAAGTCGTCTCCGATGACGTCGGAGATGCGGAAGTCGAGCACATCGGTCAGAAAGGTCTTGTACGCCTCGACATCCTGAGGATGGATGTTGATGTGACCGAAGCGGTCCGGACCGAATCCGAGCTGAGGGGCGTCCTGCCGGGCCATCCCGACGTAGACCTCGTAGATGAACCCTTCCGGTCCCTCGAACGCGAACCCTTCCTCGATTCCCTCCTCGAGAGGCGATTCACTGACCACTTCCCAGCCGCCGGCATCGATCCTTCGCCGCACCTCGGCCAACGCGCCGCGATCGGCGGCGACCAGTCCGATGTGGTCGATCCCGTCGTGCTCGCTCGCCTGATACATGAGCTCATGATGGACGTCGGCGGCAGCGAGGAAGACGGTGTGTTCATCGCGTCCCGTCTCGCGAAGTCCTAGCACTTGAGTGGCATCAAACACGGAGTCCTCGAGCCGGGTGGTCTGGATCGCTACATGACCCATTTCGGAGATCAGTCCCCAAGACACAATTTCATCCCTTCGTGATTGTCTTCGCGGGCCGCCCGGATTCTTCCGGGTCCCGATCCGTCGATTGCGCCGCCGGCTCGCTCCGGGAGGCGGTGCGCGTCCGCGCGGCATCGCGTCCGGCGAGGAAGCCGAACACCATGGCCGGACCGATGGTGCCGCCCGCGCCACCATATGCGAGCGCGGTGACGCCTGCCATCGCGTTTCCCGCCGCATAGAGCCCTTCGATGGGGTGTCCGTCCACGTGCAACACTTTGCCATTGGGGTCGGTGCGCGGTCCGCCTTTGGTGCCAAGAGCACCGACGGTGACCGGAACGGCGTAGAACGGCGGTGTGTCAATCGGCCCCAGCGTGCGCGCCGCCGGAGTCTCTCCGGCCCAGTCGCCCCACCAGCCGTCGTGCACGCTTTCCCCGCGATGGAAGTCGGGGTCGCGTCCTTCCGCCACGTTCGTATTCCAGCGCTGCACGGTCGACTTCAGTGTGCTGAGGCGAATGCCCGCCCGTTGGGCGAGTTCATCGAGCGAGTCGGACGCGTTGAACCAGTCGAGGGGCTCACCCCCGGGCGGTACTCCGAGGAATCCGTAGCGGCGCAGATGCACGTCGTCGATCACCAGCCACGCGGGGATATTGCGGTACGCGAATTCCGTGAGATCGAACTCGTGGAAGGCGGTGCCGAGCGAGTTGTAGTTCATCGCCTCGTTCGCGAAACGCTCCCCCCGGACGTTGACCATGATGCTGCGGGGGCGGGTGCGTTCGAGCCGGATGCTGCGACTTCGTTTGCGGCCGAGGAACTCGTCGTCGGGTACCTGGATGATTGGCACCCACCAGGCGTCGCCCATGGTGCCGAGATCTGCGCCCGCCGACATCGCCATGCGTAGTCCGTCGCCCGTGTTGAACGGCGGGGACACCGCGCCGTTCATCGGCCCCCGAAGGAATGTCTTGACGAAGTGGTCGTTCCACTCGAACCCACCGGTTGCGATGACCACGCCTTTTCGCGCCGTGACGCTGATCCGCGCGCCGTGCTGTTCGACAAGGACGCCGCCGACGCGACCGTCGGTCACGATCAATTCGTCGGCGGGCGAGTCGAGATGGGGGGTGATGCCGCGGTCGAGGAGGGCGCGCAGGAGTCCGCCGATCAGACCCGCGCCCATGAAGCGGCCATCGACCGCAGCCAACTCCTCGACGACGCGCTCGGATGTTTGCAGGCGCAACCGCTGCTGCGTCTCCACGTCGAATCCGAAGGTCATCGAGTCGACCGGGAACGCCGTGACCTTGTTCGCCCATGCGCCGAGTTCGGCGAACGCGAACGGGCGTGGGTTGAGAGATCTGCCGCCGTGCGGTCTGCCTCCCGGCTTCTCGGGATAGTAGTCGGGAAAGCCGTCCGCCACATCGAAGCGGACAGGGCTGTTGGCTTCCACGAAGTCGACCATCGGCTGGCCTTCGTCGACGAAGGTCGAGATGAGCTCGTCGTCCATCAGTCCGAGCGAGAGTGAACTGAGGTACCGCACGGCGTCCTCGCGAGTGAGCGGTCCGTGCGCATCGGGTTTGTCGTGAAGCGGCAGCCAGACGACTCCTCCCGAGACGGCAGTGGTGCCACCGACGGTTGGCGCTTTCTCGAAGATGCCGACCGATGCCCCGTGCGCACTTGCCGACAGTGCGGCGGTCAACCCCGCCGCACCGGTTCCCAGCACGACCACGTCGTAGGTCAGCGTGTCAGTCATGAGCGTCCCGACGCGGCGCTCCGGCCGGCGACACGTCCCATGGTGAGCGCGTTGGAAACGGAGTTGCCACCGCCGACGTAGCTCTCACCGAGCACCCCGCCGCCCGCCTCTCCCGCGGCGTATAGGCCGGGGATCACCTCCCCGAACCGGTCGCGGACAGCCGCTGACCCGTTGATAGCCAGACCGGTGTGGGTGCAGATCAGTTCGCTCGGCCGGATCTTGACGGCGTAGAAGGGCGGCTCGGCGATCCGGTCCGGCTCACCGGTCACCCCTTTTGCCTTCATCGTCGCCTCCCGCTGGTATTCGGAGTCGACGCCACCCATCGGCAGTTCGGAGTTCCATCGTTCCACCGTCTTGACCAGCGCCTTCTCGGGCACGTCGATGAGCCGCGCCAGCTCGCCCAGACTGTCCGCGCCGACGGCGGTGATTCCCTTCTCGGCTTCCCGCCGCACCACGTCCGGAGTCCACTCCAGGAACTCCCCGGTCGGCAACGATCGCAAACCCGCTTCGTCGAACACGGCCCAGCACCAGCCGCCGGCCCGGTCGAAGATCCCGGTCGACACGGAGTATGAGACATCTTCGTTGGTGAAGCGTCTCCCGTCGCGGCCGACGTAGATGCGCGATTTCGGGGGGAACCCGGCCTCCCAGTGATGGTGACGCTGGAAGTCGGCGGCCAGGAGTAGGAGACCGCGTCCGTGACCGCTGAGCGATGCGTCCACCTGTTCGGCGAATGCAATGTGGTCACCGCGGCTTCCGGGTGCCGCGACCCGGAAGAGGTTGGGCGACTCAAGAGCGCGAGGATAGTACTCCGCGAGCAGTTCGTCGCTGTGCGAGAAGCCGCCGCTGGCGACGACGACGGCATCCGCCCAGTGCTCCACGCCATCCACGAGCACACCTGTGACACGCCCCTCGGACATCAGCAATCTGTCCACATGTGCCTGCAGCGCGACGTGGACTCCTCGCTCGGAGATCGCGTTCTCGAGAACGCGAACCACGCCCTCCCCCTCGCCCGCCGGGACGTGGGCACGCCAGACATCACCGACACCCGCCTGGTTGAGCCCGGGCTCACGGGCGTTGTACGAGATGGCCGCAGGCACCTCCACACCCAGGCCCAGCAGCCACTCGAACGCGGGCGCGGCCTCCTGGCAGAACGTCGTGATCAGCGCGGGCTCCAGGCGCCACTGGTTCAGGTCCATGTAATGCTGGAAGAACCGCTCCGGGCTATCGTCGACCCCGAGTGCACGCTGGACGCTGGTCCCGCCGGCGCTGATGATTCCCGACGACAGTTTCGTCGAGCCGCCGACAGCATTCTCCGACTCGAACAACTGCACATCGGCGCCCTGCTCGGCCGCCATCGCTGCGGCCGACAAGCCGGCGCCGCCGCCGCCAACGACGATGACCTTCCGCTGTCCGCTCATGCCGAGGCCGAGAAGTTTCGCGAGCCGCCGTCGACGAAGATCGTCGACCCGGAAATGTAGCTGGCACTGTCGGACAGAAGGAACAGAACGGCGGCGAAGATGTCGTCCGTGGTGCCGATGCGTCCGAGGGGGACGGACGCGACCGCCTTCTCCAGCAAGCCTGGCTGATCGTGCAGCCACGCGGTCATCTCCGTGTCGATGAAACCCGGGGCGATGGCGTTGACACGCAACCCCGTGGTTCCCAGCTCGAGCGACAAGAACCGTGTCAGATGATCGACCGCGGCCTTCGAGGCGGAGTACACCGCTCGGGTGGGGCGCACGCGGAAGGCCGAGACGCTGGACATGTTCACGACCGAACCGCCTCTGTCGCCGATCGCCCGCGCGGCGGCCTGGGTTCCGAAGAGCACGCCGTCCACGTTCACAGCGAACGTCGAACGCATCTGCTCGGCGGGAATCTCCAGGACGGCGCCCTGGGGGAACACGCCCGCGTTGTTGATCCAGTAGTCCACTTGCCCGAAGCGTTCCAAGGCGATGTCGGCAAGCCGGGTGTGTTCGTCCGCGATGGTGACATCGATTTGAGCCGCCACCAGTGCTGCGTTGCCGTCGGTCTCGCGGTTGACGGCGTCGGCTGTCGCGCGCATGCCTTCGGCATTGATGTCGCCGCCGACCACATTGACACCACGAGAGACGAGCCCCTGGGCGAAACGAGCACCCATGCCTCGGGCCGCACCGGTGACGACGGCGACCTTGCCGGCCAGTTCAGGGTAGCTTGCGGATGGCTCTGTCATTCGTTGGTCTCCGTTTCCGATGTCGTTCCGAGGTAGCTCTCACGCAGGACGTCCCATGATGTGAGCGCTTTGACCTCGGTGTCGATGGTGATTCGGCCGTGATCGAGCACCGCTACGCGGTCCGCGATCGCGAGCGAGTTGTCGATCAGTTGCTCGACCAGCAGCACGCACAGGCCTTCGGTCTTCAGTGAGGTGATCTCGTTGAAGACCTCTTCGACGATCGATGGTGCCAGTCCCGCCGATGGTTCATCGAGCATGAGAACCTTCGGGTCCGCCATCAACGCCTGGGCGATGGCGAGCATCTGCTGCTGCCCACCGCTGAGCATCCCGGCCGCTTGATTGCGTTTCTCCTTGAGAATCGGGAACCGTTCGTAAGACCGCTCGATCCCGGCGTCGAGAAAGCCGGAACGTCCACGGTGGACGAATCCGCCGAGTCGGAGGTTCTCCTCCACGGTGCGCGCGCGGAACACGCGCTTGCCCTCCTGGACCATGCTCAGCCCGTTGGCAACCCTGCGCGCCGGTGGTCCGGTCTGCACTTCGCCGTGTATCGCCACCGTTCCCGCGTTCGTCGGTAGCAGCCCCGCGATCGCGGACAGCGTCGTGGTTTTGCCTGCACCGTTGCGTCCCAGCAGCGCCGTGATCTCACCGACGTTGCAGGAGAGGGAGAGACCGCGGACGACCCGCAATTCCCCGTAACCCGTCTCCAGATCGCGTACCTCCAGACCCACGGTCATTCCGCGCCTCCGTTCTGATGACGCTCGAGCTGTTCCCGGGCTGCCTTGCCGAGATAGCTCTCCACCACCTCGGGGTCGTTGCGCACCGCATGAGGCGGCCCGGACGCGATCATCCTGCCCAGGTGCAGCACATTCACCCGATCCGCGATGCTCATGACCATCTCGAAGTTGTGCTCGACGATCACGATCGTCGCACCGGCGTCCTTGAGGCGCAGGATGACCTCGCTGAGCGCGACGACCTCGCTCTCGTCCAGGCCGGACGCCGGCTCGTCGAGAAGGACCACCGCCGGATCGCCTGCCAGTGCTCGCGCCACCTCGAGGATTCTCCGCGTCCCCAGCGGAAGCTCCGACGCCGGGCGATCCGCGAGCTCGACGATTCCCATTGTCGCGAGCAGGCGCAGCGCTTCCTCGCGGTCCCGGCGCGCGGCATGACGCCCACTCGGCAACCGGAGCATGGCCGCGGCGACGCTATTTCGCGCGCGAGTGTAGCGTGCGCTCGCGACAACCTCCGCGGCCGTCATGCTCTTGGGCACCAGAGGCGTCTGGAAGGTGCGCGATACTCCCGCGCTCGCGATCCTGTGCGGCTTGAGACCGATCATGTCGGTCTCTCCGACGCGGACGGTGCCACCGTCGGGCTTGTAGAACCCCGAGATGATGTTGAGCAGAGTGGTCTTGCCCGAGCCGTTCGGGCCGATGAGGGCAGTCACCTCGCCGGGATTCGCGGTGAGGTCCACGCCCGCTAGAGCGCGATTGCCGCCAAACGACTTCTCGATGCCTGAGGCTGCGAGCGGGGCGCCGTCGATCCTCACGACCGCCGCAGGAGCGCTCATCGCCGCGCGGACATCGGGCAGCAATTCGTCCTTCACCAGGAATCTTCGTACCGCTTTGCGCATGATGCCAGCGATGCCGCCGGTAAAGAACAGTCCCCCGACGACCAGGAGCAGTCCGAAGAAGATCAGCGAGTACTGCTGGAAGCCCGCGGTGCGCAACGGACCGATCACGAGGATGGCCGCCCCAATGACCGCCCCGTAGATGCTCTCACTGCCGCCGATGATCGAGGCGGCGAGAATGGCCACGGCCATCTGGAACCCGAAGGAGAGCGGCGAGATGTAACCGTCCTGGTAGGCGAACAGCGCCCCGGCTGCGCCCGCTGGGGTGGCGCCGATGACGTAAGCAGTCAGCTTCAGTCGTGGTACCGAGTATCCGAGCGACCGGGCAAGGACCGGCGACTCGCGCATCACCTTGAGTGCCGCGCCGTGCCGTGAGACCGCGTAGTTGCGCAGAAGCGCGAAGAAGATGATCGCGACGGCGATGACGACCATGAAATAGGTGTCGCTGCTGAGCTGCACGCCGAACACCGAAGGAAGGGGGATGCCAGGAAGTCCGACGGCACCGCCGGTGGCTGCGGGGAAGAGGTTCACCACGTCCGGGATCAGCAGCACGAGAAAGAACGTCACCATGCCGAGCGACCAGCTGCCCAGCCGGATCCCGGGAATTCCGGTGAGAAGGCCGACCGCCGCTCCGGCGAACAGCGCCACGACGAAAGTTACGGGAAGGTCCAGACCGTCGACGGCGAGGATGCCGGCGGCATAGGCGCCGACGGCATAGATGGCTGACTGACCGAGTGCGAGTTCGCCGGCATACCCGAAGGTCATGTTGAGCCCGACCACGAGCATGGACATGAGCGCGACGCTGATGATCATGCGCAGGAAGCCGGCATCGCCGACGTAGAGCGGCATCAGCATCACCGCCACTCCGAAAGCTAACGGAATCAGCCAGAATGGCCCGCGCTGGAACGCGGTCTGAGAGATGCGCATTTTCACACCACCCGTTCGTTGCGTCGGCCGAAGATTCCCTGCGGCAAGACGAGTAGGACGACCAGCAGGAGCGCAAACACGGTGATGTTCTGCCACTCGGTACCGAGGTAGCGTGCGCCGAACATCTCCAGCAGGCCGACGACGAATCCGCCGATCAGCGCCCCCCGGTAGCTTCCGAATCCGCCGATCGCGAGGGCCACAAACGCCTTGACAGCCAGCAAATCGCCGAGGTGGTAATGCACCAGCGTCTTGGATGCGACCAATGGCCCGACAGCGGCGACGAGGGCCCCAGCTATCACGAAGGCGATAAGCGCGAGCCGTTTGACGTTGATTCCGCGCAGCATCCCGGCGTCGCGGTCCTCCGACGTCGCTAGGCTCGCCAGGCCGATCATCGACTTGCGGGTGACAAGGCCCACGATGCCGGCGAGCAGGATCGCGACGAGGATAAGCAGCAGGTCCACCATGACCACTCGGCCGCCGAGGAATGAGAATGCGGTCTCGTCGAAGAATATGAGCTTCTGCGGATCCGATCCGAAGATCGCCAGCGCCGCCCCCGACATGAGTACGCCGACGCCCAGTGTGGTGACCAGCTCGTTGTGGGCACCGCGACCGGCAAGACGGCGAATCGCCAGGATTTCCTCCAACGCCCCGATGATCCCGCCGCTTGCCGCGCACAGCAGGATCGCAGCCCAGAGGGGCAGATCGAACTGGCGAGCGGCCACCAGGGCGACGAAGGCGCCGACCATGAGGAACTGTGCCTGGGCGAAGTTGAAGACGCGGGACGAGATGAAGACGATGTTGTAGCCGATCGCCACCATCGTGTAGACGGCTCCGATCGACAAACCCGCGAGGATGGTCGTCATCATGTTGAACACTCCTGTGACCAGATGAGTGAATCCACGGTGATCCTTTCCAGATCCTCGGCGCTGAGGGCTCTTCTAAACCGGCTAGTACACAAGTCTACACAGAATGCACTTTACCGTGCACTATCTACACGCGGTGCTTCATACACACCGGTGCTCAGGGCGATCGATCGAAGAGCTGCGCCCGCGCTGAAGCCGCCGTCAATGGGGATATCTGCGCCTGTGACGTATGACGCCTCGTCCGACGCCAGAAACAGCACCAAGGTTGCGATCTCCTCCGCACTGGCCGGCCGTCCGAGCGGGGTGAGACCCGTGACAAGGCGGTTATGCTCCGCCATCGTCACCATTGGCGTCTCGACGAGACCAGGATGGATGGCGTTGACGCGAATCCCCCAGCTCGCGAACTCTATCGCCGCTCCCTGCGACAGCCCTCGCAACGCCCACTTGCTCGCCGAGTATGACGCTGCAGGATAGCCGCTGAGCGCGGCGATCGAGCACACGTTCACGATTGAGCCGCTGCGAGATCGCTGCATGATGGGAGCGATAGCCCGGATGCCGTGAAACGCTCCGGTCACGTTGACGTTGAAAACCTGTTGCCACACCTCGTCGCGGGTTTCGAGGATGGACCCCCGGCCGACGATGCCGGCGTTGTTGACAAGGACATCGATTCTGCCGTGCCGTGCATCGATCCGCGAACTGACGGCCGCCCATTGTGGCGAGTCCGTCACATCGAGATGGACGTACTCGGCGTGCAGCCCCTTTTCACGTAGGCCTGCCGCGAGCGCATCACCGTCGGCATCGAGCACATCGGCGAGGTAGACGTGGGCGCCGTGTGCGGCGAACAACTCGGCTTCCGCGGCCCCCTGGCCGCGTGCGGCGCCGGTCACGAGACACACCTTGCCTTCGAGTCGTCCGGTCACTGTCCGTGCCCCTCCACGTCATTGCGCAGCGTACGAATTGTACACTTGCGATCATATTATGCACTATTCTCGCGCCGACGCATCCCTTCTTTCACAGACTCTGCGTGTCCGCTTCTCGAATGCATTTCGTTGAAGGTGCTATATTTCCGACATGGACGTGCTTACCTCTCGTGGGAAACGGATTCATGATGTTGTTCGCGCGGACATACTCGGCGGGAAGTGGATGCCCGGTGAGCGGCTGCAACCGGCGGTGCTGGCCACCAGCTATCAGACCAGCACCACCGTGGTGCGGGAGGCGCTGACCCGGTTGGCTGGGGAGAACTTCATCGACATCCAGCCCAACCGCGGCTTCTTCGTCCCGCGCCTGTCGCTTGACGTTCTGCGGGATCTCACGGAGGTCCGTTGTCGTACGGAGAGCCTCGCAATCGAGCTTGCCGTCGACCGCGGGGACCTCGCCTGGGAAGCGGAGCTGACCGCCGCGCATCACACTCTCGCGCGCACGCCGCGGCGCGGCGCCCACGACCCGCAGCATGTTTCCGAGACCTGGGCAGAGGTTCACCGCGCGTTCCATATGAAGCTGATTGATGCCTGCGATGTGCCTGTACTCATCGACTTCTCGCGCCGCCTGGCCGATGCGACCGAGCTCTACCGACGGTGGGCGGCCCCGTCGACTGCGGCCACAACGCGTAGCGCTGAAGAAGAGCACGCCGCAATACTCGCTGCGACGCTGAGCAGAGACGCTCAGCTCGCCTCCGAGCTCCTTCGTCAGCACTACGAGCGCACCGTTCAAGTCGTCCTCGAGAGTGGGCTGGTGGAGGGAATTGAGTCGGCGAAGGTGTGAGTTCCGAGATCATTCAGGCAACGGAATCGACGAACGAAATGCCGCCACACAGCGCCGGACGACGTTGAAGCTGGGCATTTCCCACAGCGGTTGGTTGAAGATCTCGACTTCCACGTCGCCGTCATAGCCTGTCTGCACGATCGCCCGCGTGAGGGGCGCGAAGTCTATGTGCCCGTCGCCCATCACTCCTCGGCCGAGCAGCACATCGGCGGGCAGAGGCGTCATCCAATCGCTCACCTGAAACCCAGCGATTCGTGCCGAGGCACCTGCGCGGGCGATCTGCTCCAGGATCGAGGGATCCCACCAGGTGTGGAACGTGTCGATCATCACCCCGACATGCGGGCCGAACTGCTCCGCCATATCCAGCGCTTCGGCCAGGGTGGAGATGACTCCACGGTCGGCGGCGTACATCGGGTGCAGCGCTTCGATCGCTAACGTCACGCCGGCATCTGCCGCGGTGCTCTCGACGCAGGCGATGGCCTCACGTGTGCGCTCGCGCGCTGCGGCAAGGTCGCGTGAGCCGGGCGGGAGGCCGCCTGCGACGATGACCAGGACGGCCCGAGATCCGGGCGCGCCGGCCGCGGCGAGGTCGGCGGTCTCCTCGATCGCTCTCTGGCAGTCCTCGATTGCCGCCGACCAGGATGCCGTCTCTGGTGACGTGACGTAACCCGCGCGGCAGATGCTCGACAACCGCAACCCGGAAGAGGATAGGCGCCTGGTGGCGTCTCTGAGTCCCCTCTCGGCCACCTGTTCACGCCAGAGGCCGATGCTTGCCACGCCGCACCGCTGCGTCACGTCCAGCGCTTCTTGCAGGTTTGTCCGACGAATCGTCGCGTGGTTGATCGACATCCGTGGGTGAGCGCGCGGCCGCACGCCGGTCTCAGTCATCGAGAGCGCCATCCGTCGCGGTGAAGAACACGAACTCACGAGCTGGCAGTATCGTCGCGTCTGGGTCGGCACGGCGCAGTCGGGCAGCGTCCCGCGCGCGCTCTGTCGTCGACGGATACCAGGCCTCCGCGATCTGCGGCCCGGGCAGGGATGCGATCGGCGTGGACAGCCGCAGCCCGGCCGTGTTGTCCAACACGGGCAACGTCCGCGACGCGATGACAATCAGCTTCGCGGCGTCCGGCGGTTCGTGCCGCACCAGTCGCCGGACGGCGAGGATGAACGATGACGTCGCCATGTCGAGGAACGTCCGTTCGTCGGCGCGTGCGTATCTGTAGTCGGGCTCGCGGAAGAAGCTCTCCCCCAGGTAGTCCTCGCGAGGCGTCTGGACCGTGACGGAAATCCCGTCGAGGGCGGCGTCGGCGTCCGGGTGGTTCTGTGAGTAGGCCGCCGTCCATCGCCGGAAGCCCGGTAGCCCGCTGACGAGGGGACCGTGGACATTCGCCCAATGCGATGAGAACTCCCGCGAGGACATGCCCGGCCGGCGACGCAGCAGCCCGAATCGCACCACCTCCTCCGTTGCGGGCATGTCAGTTCGCCGGCTGTAGAGTTCCGCGGTCTGTCGGGCCGGCAGGCAGGTAGATGAAGGCCTCGTCCGCCTCAAGGTTGAGGAAGTGATCGTCCGGGGTGTACCGCATGGTCGGGAAGGTGAGGAACGGCGATTCCCCGTCGACGGGCTGGAGCGACTCCATCGCAGCAGTCACCGCTTCGGCATCGGTGGTGCCGGCCTGCTCGACCGCAGCCTTGTAGAGATGCAGCGCGTCCCAGGGATATGTGTACAGCTGCATCGACTGGTCGAAAGCCGAGCCCTGCTCGTCCAACGACGATACGAGAGTCTCGAACGCCGCGGAGTCACCCGTCGTCCGTTCCGCGGTGTTGATGGGGTGAATGATCAGTTCCAGGTTGACCCAATCGCGTGGATCGCTCACCAGGCCGAGATTCACGCCGTTGCCGATGCTGTTGGTCGCGCGCGTGGGAATGTCCCAGCCGAGTTTCGTACGGCTCTTCAGCACGTATCCGCCGGGGGCACCGTATCCTTCGACGAACAGCACCTCCGGGTTGGTGGCCTGCAGCCGCTGCAGTTGAGCGACCATGTCGATGTCCTGCGGCGTGTAGTCCTCGTATGCGTACTCGATGCCCGCGGCGTCGAACGCCGCCATATACGAGGTCGCCGCGTTCTGCCCGTTGGCATCGGAGTTGGTAATCAGGGCGACCCGACGCACACCCTCCTCGACCAGGCGCGCGACGGCCGCTTCAGCGTCCAGTTTCGCCTTCGCCTGCGTCGCGAACGCGTAGGGGTACATTGCCGGATCGTTGATGGCGTCATTGGAGGGTGTGCCCATGGAGAACACGCCGTTCCGAGTCAGGGCCGGGAGGATCGCGAGTGCGACGTTGCTGGAGACACCGTGCCAGACGAAGTCGGGTTTGCGTGTGTCGAGCTGCTCCTGCAGGAGAGTCAGCGCCTTGGTCGCATCGAGCTCATCGTTGACCACCTTCAACTCGAGCTGCCGGCCCTCAATGCCGCCCTGAGCGTTGATACTGTCGACGGCTGCGGTGAGACCTTCCACCTGTGCCTGCGAGGATCCGGCAAGTACTCCGGTCAGCGAGACATCCGCGTAGACCAGCAGCGTCTCCTGATCGGTCGCCTCGCCGGCCGGCCCTGCACAGCCCGCCAGTGCAAGGGCGAGCGCACCTGCAACGATGCCGGTGAGTTTGCGTGTGAGCGTCATTCTGTCTTCTTTCCTGCCGTCGGTCGTCCGTCTGATGCGCGCCGGAGTCGATCATGGCCGGCCGCACCCCAGCGATCTATGAGGTAGACCGCCATCTCGGCGAGTGCGCTCCGGGCGTCGGGGGTGATGTCGGTCATGGCGACAAACCCGTGAAGCTGTCCGCGGTACCGGGAGATCTGCACAGGCACGCCCGACTCCTTGAGGAGCCGCCCGTAGGCCTCGCCCTCGTCACGGAGCGGGTCGAGTTCCGCGGTGATGATCAGTGCGGGCGCGAGCCCGTGGGCGGTGTCCAGGTGGAGCGGCGACACCTCGGGATCGCGTCGCTGAGATGCGGGATTCGCATAGGCGCGCCAGAAGAACCGCAGTTGGGATGCGGTCAACGTATAGCCGGTCGCGTAGTCCCGGAACGACGCCGACTCCGACGCACCGTCGGTGACGGGGTACATCAGCAGTTGCGCGCGCAGCGGGATCCCCGCGTCTCGGGCTCGGATAGCGAGTGCGGCGGCGAGGTTTCCTCCTGCGCTGCTGCCGGCCACCGCCAGGCAGTCGGGGTCGCCGCCCCACGACGGCGCTGTGTCGTGGGCCCAGGTGAGGATCGACCAGCAGTCGTCCAGGGCGGCGGGATAGGGATGCTCCGGGGCCAGCCGATAGTCGACGCTGACGACCGCGCATGATGCGTCTGCCGCGAGCGCACGGCAGATCTCGTCGTTGAGGTCGAGATCGCCGCCGATCCATCCGCCGCCGTGTGCGTAGATGAGGACGGGCAGCGTTTCACGCACGTCGCTTTCCACGGGACGGTAGAGGCGGGCGGGTACGCCGCCCGGAGCGATCTCCTCGATCCGGGCGGGGGTTTGCAGCTTCGCAGCCGGGCGTCGCATGCCGTGGCGTAGCGCTTGCACAATCGCGCGCAGACCGTCCTCGTCGAGGCGGTCGATGTCGACGCCCGCGGTGATGTCACGCTGAGCGGTGATGAGCGGCCGCATCTCGGGTCGGATGGAGCCGTCCTCCCCAGCCTCGGTGCGATCCGCTGCCGCTCCTCCGCTTCGGTTCACCCGACGAGGACGGTTTGCGGGGTGCGGGAGATGTGTCCGGGCTGCTTGAACTCTGCCGGTACGACACCGTCGATTTCGGCCTTGATTTGCAGAGCGACGAGCGGCGAATACCATCGCGCTTGCGGCACCCCTCCGATCATCATCCAGAGGCCAGGCTGCGCCGTCGGCTTCCAGCCGTTGTTGATCTCGCCCCCCGGGTCGAACCCCCATACGTCGCCGACGCGGTCGGCGATTTCCTTGCCGAAGTAACGCTCGAGGCCGGTGCGCTGATTCTTGTACCCGGTTCCTAGGAGCACCGCATCGAACGGCAGCGTCTGGCCGTCCTTCATCCGCAGCCCGGTCGCGACAAACCGGTCAATGTCCTCGGCCTGCCGAACAGTGATGTCGCCTCGGACGATGGCATCGGATGCTCCCACGTTGATGTAGTAGCCGCCGCCGGTACGGAAGTACCTCATGAACCAGCCGGTCTCGTCCGGCTCGGAGGTGAGTCGCATGCCTGCCGCCTCTAGTCCGGCGTGCAACTCCGCGTCCGCGGCGTTGCCCGCCACAGTGAAGCCTTGGAAGTTGCGGACCATAACCGGGTAGACCAGTCCTGCCAAGTAGCGTGTGTCGACCAGCTCCGTCGGAACGGTGCGACCGTTGTAGTCGCCGTACAGCTGATTCGCGGTCTCCAGGTTGACGACGATGACGGGGTTGCGCTGCAGCATGATGGCGGTGCCGCCGTTGTTGACGACATCGAGTGCCATGTCGTGGGCGCTGGTTCCGGTGCCGACGACGAGTACGTTTTTTCCTGCGTATTCGGCGCCGGAGTAGTACTCCTTGGAGTGGATGACCGGTCCCTGGAAGTCGGCGAGCCCGGGTAGGTCCGGGACATGTGCGGTCTCACTGCCCCCGGTTGCCATCACGATGTGCTTCGGGTGAAGCGTGCGCACCGTGCCATCTATCAGGCGCACCTGCGCATCCCAGCGTCCCGCGTCCTCGTCGTAGGTTCCGCCGAGGAACTCGGTCGATGTCCAGAAGTTGAGGTCGAGGCTGGAAACGTAGGCTTCGAACCAGTCGGCCATTTTGTCCTTCGGGATGTACTCCGGGAAGCTCTCCGGGTAGCGCATGAAGGAGAAGTAGAGCATGCCGTGCGGTTGGTGGAGGATGAGCGACTCGTAGCGCGAGCGCCATGCGTCTCCGATTCTCGGATGCTTATCCACGATGAGGGCGTCGACGCCGACCCGCGCCAGATGCGCGGCCGTCATCACGCCGTGCTGGCCGCCGCCCGCGATGAGCACCTCCGGTTCACGGTCTTCGAAGGACCGAGCGGCCATGATGTGGTCGCTCCAGCGCACACCCGGGTGCGCCACGTCGAACCTCTCGGTCTTGGGCCACTGCGGCGCGACATGCTTCAGCGTATCCAGCCGCGTGAAGAGGGACTGGGCGCGGGCGCGGGTCGGCGCGGTCTGGTCAGACTGCAGCAGCACGAGGCCCGAACCGAAACCGGCTTTGGTCTCGAACCGGAAGAAGACCTCGACGGTCGGGATATCGCCGTAGGGAAGCAGTGAAGGAGCTGGCTTGCCAGGATCGAGGCCGAAGTCGCGGGGGCGGATCTCGTCGAGCACCTCGGCGAAGATCGCCTCGATCGCGTCTCGGTCCGGAGCCTGGCGGAGGTTCCAGGTGAAAGCGACCAGATCGCGCCACGTCGCATCTTTCAAGAAGAGGTCCGACAGCGCCCCTTCGTGGTAGTCCGTTAGAGCCCGCTCGAATGCGTCGATCCAGTCTCGTGCGATCTCGGCTGGGGTGTGGGTGAGTTCGTCCATCTTTCGCACATCCTTGTGTCATCGGCCGCTGCGGTGCGGGCCGCCATCCGACTTCTGACAAAAGCGTAGATGGCCGCAATGCGCTCGTCAACAATGAATACATTATTCGCCCAATAATGTTATTGAGCGGTGTAGCCACCGTCGGCCGGGTAGAGGGCGCCGGTGACGAAGCTCGCATCGTCCCCGAGGAGGAATCCGATCACGCTCGCGATCTCCGCTGGACGTCCCAGCCGACCCATTGGGGTCTTTTCAATGAGTCGAACCTCGTGTGCAGACGTCTTGACGCGGGCGCGCATCATCGGCGTCTCCACATAGCCGGGTGCGACGGCATTGATCCTGATGCCGGAGTCCGCGAACTCCAGTGCGGCTGTTCGCGTGAGTCCGAGCACGCCGTGCTTGGCCGCGGTGTAGGCCGCCGAGCCCTGGACGGATACGGTGGACATGATCGATGCGACGTTGACGATCGCTCCCCCGCCGCTTGCCACGATCGCCGGAATCTGGGCCCGCATCCCATAGAAGACCCCGGACAGGTTGACGTCGAGGGTGGAGTGCCAATCCGCGTCGGAGTGCGCGGTGAGATCAACGCCGCGCGAAGCGATCCCGGCGTTGTTGACGGCGAGATGAAGATGACCGAAGGCGCCGACCGCGCGCTCGACCATTTCTTTCGCCGCAGCGGGATCGGAGCTGTCCCCGACATGGGCGAGGACGGAGCGTCCTTGTGCCGACAGTTCACGGGCGACCCGTTCGACGCCCTGTGGATCGATATCCGAGACGACCACCTGCGCGCCGCGTGTGGCGAGATGGGCGACCGTCGCGGCGCCAATTCCAGACGCACCGCCGGTCACGACCGCGACGCGGCCCTCGAACGACATCGTCATCGTCAACCTCCCCTTTGCCGGACACTGTGTTATCCACACCCGTCAAAATGTATCATCGGTTGCAGAATGTAGTACCGTATGGCTAATTGGCGAGGTTCTGCGGCTTGCCTGCTCGATGACGAGACGATGAGGAGCGCTACATGCAGATCGGCAGCATGAAGATCACCCCCCTGCTCGACGGTGAGATACTCGCCGAACCGAGCGGGTACTACACCAACGTGGACGACGAGGACTGGGAACCGCACAGTCACCTGCTGGACGAGTGCACGGGCAAGCTCGCCGTCACGGTCGGTGGTCACCTCGTTCGCCACGGGAACCGTGTCATCGTCGTGGACACCGGCAACGGCCCGCAGCCGGTCTTTCCGTTCGTCGGTGGTGCGTTCCGGTCGGCTCTGGCGGCGGCGCATGTCAAACCGCACGAGGTCACGGACGTGATCTTCACACATTTGCATCTGGATCACATCGGATGGGCCAGCCTCGACGGCAAGCCCTTTTTCCCGAACGCGACGTACCGCGTCGATCGCCGAGACTGGGACTTCTTCATGGACCCGGACTACGACATGCCCGACTGGGAGGAACAGCTGTCCGTGCCCAGCCGGGACGCGGCAGCAGTGCGCCTGGCCCCCATCGCGGACCGGATCGAGTTCTTCGAAGGCGACGACGAGGTCCTTCCCGGCATCCACTCGATCGAAGCCGCCGGCCATACACCCGGCTCGGCCGTCCTGGAACTGGTGTCCGACCGCGAACGGGGGGTGCTGATCGGAGATCTCGTCCACGCGCAACCCGAGCTCATCGCCGAGAAGGGCTGGGACTTTTTCGCACACGTCGATCCGAAGGTTGGTCTCGACTCGACCCGGAGGATCAGCAAGTGGCTTGCCGACGAGAAGTTGCCGTTCGCGGGAGCGCACTTCACCGGGATGACCTGGTGGAGAATTGACACCGCCGATGGTCGCCGCACGCTCACAGAGCTGCCCGAGTGAGGCCCGAGATGACCGAGCACACACCTAAGGTCTGCGATGTCCTGGTCGTCGGCGCAGGAATCGGCGGGATCTATGCGGTACACCGGTTCCGACGCCAGGGGCTGAGCGTCGTCGGACTGGAGGGGGCGCCCGAGCTCGGCGGAGTCTGGTACCACAACGCCTACCCCGGCGCCCGCGTCGACATCGAAAGCGAATACTACTGCTACCTCAACGACCCTGACCTGTACTCGGAATGGAAGTGGCAAGAGCGGTACGCATCGCAGGGCGAAATCCTCGCCTACCTCAACCACGTTGCCGACCGATGGGACGTCCGGCGGCACTTCCGGTTCAGCACCTGGATGGTCGACGCGACCTGGGATCCTGAGCAGGAGCGCTACCTCGTCCACACCGACGACGGCTCCACCTACCTCGCACGCTATCTGGTCATGACCTCCGGCCAGCTGTCAAAGCCTCGCGATCCCGGGTTCCCGGGACTCGAGGAATTCGAGGGCGAGTGGTACCAGACATCGCATTGGCCGCATCGCGACGTGGAGCTGGCAGGTAAGCGCATCGGCATCATCGGGACCGGATCCTCCGGCGTGCAGGCCATCACCGCCCTCGGCCCGATCGCGCAGGAGCTCTTCGTGTTCCAGCGCACCCCCAACTACTCAGCTCCCGCACACAATCGTCCCGTCGACACGGAACGTTTCAGTCGGCTGGGGCAGGACCTGGAGGCAACCTGGCGAGAAGTGCTCGCGGCTCCAGCCGGCAACCTCTTCCCGCCGACCGCAGGGCCCGCTGACGACTACTCTCCCGAGGAGCAGCAGAAGCTGCTCGAACAGCGATGGGCATTCGGAGGGCAGCCGATGCTCTCCGCCTTCTCCGACCAAGGCATCGACCGTGAGGTCAACGCGATCGTCTCCGAATTCGTCCGCTCCAAGATCCGCCAGAAAATTGACGACCCGGAGGTCGCCGCACTTCTGGAGCCGACCGCCTACCCCATCGGCGTGCGACGACTGTGCGTCGACACCGGATACTACGAGACGTTCAACCGCGACAACGTCACCCTGGTCAGCCTCCTGCGAGAACCGATCGGACGGGTCACCACGACAGGGATCGCCACGAGCGCGCGGCACATCGATCTGGACGTCATCATCCTCGCCATCGGCTTCGAGGCGTTCACCGGCGCTCTGGACGCGGCCGGCATCCGCAACGAGAACGGGGAGCAGCCCAGCGACCGCTGGGACCACGGACCCCGGACCATGCTGGGCCTGATGACGCCCGGATTCCCCAACCTCTTCCTGGTGACCGGGCCCGGCAGCCCCTCCGTGCTGGCCAACATGAATGCCGCCAACGTTCAGCACATCGACTTCGTCGCCGATCTGATCACCGAAGCGCACCGCAGGGGCGCTGACACGATCAGCCCGACAGAGGAAGGCGTCGAACGGTGGACCGCGAGGGCCGCTGAGGTCGCCGAACATCTCATCAGACGCCAGGTCGACAACTATATGGTGCACAAGAACGACGACGGCACCCGCGTATTCATCCCCTATGCCGGCGGCTTCGGGGACTACGTGCGGCATTGCGTCGCCGAAGTCGACGCAGGATACCCAGGGTTCCGGTTCACACCGACACCCGAGCCCGCCGAGGTCGTGGAACGACAGGTGCTGGCGCGATGAGCACAGAGTTCCAGGAATCGGTGATCGAGGCCAACCGGAGGATCCTCACCACAGGCCCCCTTCAACCCGGCATCGGCGGAGCACTCATCACGACGGTAGAGGTCTCACCCGGATTCGAGCACTCCTACAACCGGTGGTATGACGACGACCACTTCTACGCCGGGATGATGTCCATCCCCTGGTGCTTCTCCGGCTCTCGCTGGATCGCCACTGCTCGGCTGCGCGCGCTCCGGCAGCCGACCGCCTCCGCCTTCGTGGAGCCGATCTCGGCAGGAAACTTCCTGAACATGTACCTGGGCACGCGCGGACGAATGGAGGAATTCTCCGACAACATCCTGACCGCCCTGCATCGCCTGCTCGATGAGGGCCGCATGCATCGGGACGGCGGTCGCCGCCAGGTCTTCACCGCACATCAGGACTACGTCGGCGCGGTGTACCGGGACCGGGGCGGGCCGCGCGACTTCCACGCCTTCGACTATCCCTTTCCGGCCTGCATCCTGGAGGTCGTCGACGCACCGAGCCCGGATGCGCGGGACGCCCTCGAGAAGTGGCTCGTCGAGGAGCACCTTCCGGCCCGCATCGTCGGCAGCGCCGCAGCAATGGCGCTGGTGTTCCGCACACGGGAGTACCGCGGATCGTCGTATGTCACCGCCGAGATGCCGACCGATCGTTTCACCCGCCGCGTCGTCGTGCTCTGGATGCTCGAACGGGACCCTGAGGATGTCTGGGACCTCGTCGCGCACGAGAATGAGACGATCGCAGAGTCGGGACTCGGCCGCCTAGAGTTCCTCTCCGGTTACCTCCGAATGATCGCGGGCAGCGACAAACACCTCGACGAGCTCTACTAAAGGTTTACGTGCGCGCAGCGTGGTACTCGCGAAACGGCGGCCCCGAGGTCCTTCAGATCGTCGAACGGGATCTCCGCGCACCCGGCCCCGGCGAGGTCCGTGTGCGCGTCGTGCTCTCAGGCGTGAACCCCAGCGATACGAGGGCGCGAAGGCACACGCCCGTCGGGGTCACCGGGCGGATCCCCCACCAAGACGGCGCGGGATTCGTCGACGCCGTCGGAGCAGGAGTGGCCGGCATTTGTACCGGTGACCGGGTCTGGCTGTGGGAAGCCGCGAAGCGAAACGAGCAGGGCACCGCGCAGGAGTTCGTGATCGTGCCCGCTGAGCATGCTGTTCCGCTTCCAACGCATGTATCAATGGAAACCGGCGCTGCCCTGGGTGTGCCCGTCCTCACCGCGCACGCCCTGCTCACCCGGGGATCCGGATCTCCTACATTGCGCCCGGGCTCGCTCGCCTCCTCCGTGGTGGTCGTCCGGGGGGCATCGGGGGCGGTCGGCCACGCCGCCTTGCAGTTGGCGGCTTGGGCCGGCGCCCGCTGCATCGCGATCACAGGATCGCAGACGCTCGATTCAGCGCTTCACGCCGGCGCCGCTCAAGCAGTCGACAGAACCGATCCCGACTTGGTCGAGCGCGTGAGAGCGGTCGGATCCGCGGACATCGTCCTCACACCGGACCCATCGAGCACGATAGGCGAAGACATACAGCTGCTGACGCCTGGCGGGAGCCTCGTCGTGTACGCCTCAGCCGGATCCGACGCCGTCTCCGTCCCGATCTTCGAGGCCATGCGTGCGAACGTTGCCGTGCACTTCGCCTACGTCTACACGGTCACACGCGCCGCGAAGGCCCAGGCCGTCGAAGACTTGTCTCTCGCGCTGCAGGCGGGTGCGTTGAGTGTCGGAGCAGACCACGGGCTGCCCGTACGCCCCTTCCCGCTGGAAGCGATCGCCGCCGCTCACCGCGCGGTCGACGACGATCAAAGAGGAAAGGTCGTCATTCAGATCTCCGATCTGGACGGGCGCACGAGTGGCCTCATCGCAGCGCACACCGCCGCAACCTAGACACCGCGCCAGATTTCGAGGTGTTGGAGAGTATGGCCGTGAGGAACGAATCGGTGACAACTGATCGTTAGTGCCGGGAGGCGCTGGCGGGGAGGATGTCATCATGCCCGGTCCCTATCCCAGAGAGTTCCGCGAGGACGTTGTCGCGGTCGCTCGGCGTCGTGAGAGCGGCGTCACCATCAAGCAGATCGCCACTGACTTCGGTATCAGCGAAGCGACGCTGCAGAACTGGCTCCGCCAGGCCGATGTCGAGGACGGCAACCGTCCCGGTCAGACTGCCGCCGATGCTGCCGAGGCTCGGGAGTTGAAGAAACGGATCCGGCTGCTCGAGCAGGAGAACGAAGTGCTTCGTCGTGCGGCGGCGTATCTGTCGCAGGCGAACCTGCGGCTCGGTGGCTCCCCAAAATGACGTACCCGCTCGTATCTGAGCTCGCCGACGCGGGGATCCCCGTGACGGTGTCGTGCCGGGTTCTCAAGCTCGCCCGCCAGCCCTACTATCGGTGGCGAAACGACCCGGTCCGCAGCGCTGACGTGCTCCGCGCGTATCGGCTCAACGCGCTCCACGACGCTCACGTGGAGGACCCGACGTTCGGCTACCGATACCTGGCGGACGAGGCACGCCGGGCTGGGTGGCGGATGAGCCGAAGGACGGCGTGGAAGCTGTGTTCCCAGGCCGGGATCCTCTCATCCGCGCAACGCCGCCGACGCGGGAAAGGCAAGAAGGCCGGGCCGCCCGTGTTCGACGATCACGTGCAGCGGCAGTTCCGCGCCGACGCCCCAAACCGGGTCTGGCTCACCGATATCGGAACATCGGACGAGCGAAGGCAAGCTCTACTGCTGCGCGATCAAGGATGTCCACTCCAACCGGATCGTGGGCTACTCGATCTCGGATCGGATGACGGCGAAGCTCGCCGTCGACGCGCTCCGCAACGCCGTGATCCGCCGCGGCGACGTCGCCGGCTGCATCCTGCACGCCGACAGTGAGACTGCTTGTGCTGGTGTTCTCAGGGGTCCTGACCCTCACAGCGATGGACGCGCAAGGATGCTGGTGCCGGGTGTTCTCAGGGGTTCCTGACCCTCACGCCGATCGACAACTGCTGTCTTTCCACGGATCTGTCGGTCCCCTGAGAACACCCGGTGAGGCGTCACGCCTCGCCGCCGGAGTGACCTAAGGAGAGCCTGCGCCAACAGGTGCTCATCACTGTCTTGTCCGCCGGTCTGGTGGAGCGCGGTGCCGTTCCCCGCCCATGCGAACAGATCGGAGCACGACATGACCATCATCCCCGACGCCGGCAAGCAGCCTCAATCGCGAACGTTGGTGTTCGCCGGCGTCGACACTCACAAGGAGATCCACGTCGCCGCGGTCGTCGACGAGACCGGGACGGTTCTCGGGACGCATAGCTTCTCCACGACTCGCGCGGGCTACCGGGCTCTTCTGGCATGGGTGCGCAGTCACGGCGTGTTGGTGCGGATTGGGATCGAGGGCACCGGCTCTTACGGCGCAGGCCTCACTCGGTATCTCGCCAAGAACGACGTGACGGTCCTCGAGGTCGACCGGCCGGATCGATCAGACCGCCGCCGAAAAGGCAAGGATGATGATCTGGACGCGATCAACGCTGCCCGCGCCGCGCTTCACGAACGGCGCACCACGATCCCGAAGTCCCAAGACGGTGCGGTCGAGGCCCTGAGAATCCTGCGTGTCGCGCGCGCTCAGGCTGTCCGTGAACGACGCAACACGCTGCAACTGCTGCGGATGTCGATCGTCGCCGCACCCGACGAAGTCCGCGACCAGATCCGTAACCTCACCCGCATGCAACTGATCCGTCACCTCGCCGCATGGCGTCCCGACGTCTCGAATGCGACCGATCCCGTTGTCGCCTACCGGGTTGCGTTGAAGTCGTTCGGCCGCCGATACCTCGAGCTCACTGACGAGATCGTCGATCTGGACGACCTGATCACTCCCATCGTCCAAGCCCTCGCCCCCCAGCTCCTCGAACGCGTCGGGATCGGCATCGAGGTCGCCGGGCAGCTGCTGGTCACCGCCGGCGACAACCCCGAGCGCATGAAGTCCGAAGCCGCGTTCGCGATGCTCTGCGGCGTCTCCCCTCTGCCCGCCTCATCCGGGATGACGCAACGACACCGACTCAACCGGGGCGGCGACCGGCAAGCCAACCGCGCACTCCACCTCGCCGTGATCAGTCGCCTCAGGCTCGACCCGAGGACAAAGGCCTACGCAACGAAGAAGACCGCCGAGGGGCATTCCAAGATGGAGATCATCCGCTGCCTCAAGCGCTACCTCGCCCGCGAGGCCTACTTCCTCCTAAACCCCGGCATCGAACACATCACCCCGAACACGAAACCGAGGAAAATCGCCGCTTGACTCTTAGGAGAGCATCAGGGGAGCGCAATACACCAGCTGGCTCTTCGGTCACCGGCGCCGCCAAGCAGGGCTCCTCGGCTCGATGGGCAGGGTCGCGTCGAGCGTGGACAACGCGCTCATCGAGAGCTTCTGGTCCACGATGCAACGCGAGCTCCTCGACCGTGCCAGCTGGGACTCCAGGACCCAGCTGGCGTCGGCCATGTTCGAGTGGATCGAGGGGTTCTACAACCCCCGCCGCCGGCACACCAGCCTCGGCGACCTCAGCCCCGCCGACTACGAAACACTTCACACCGCGACCGAGATCGCGGCATGATCAACACACAAGAACCGTCCGGGAAAACGGGGCAGGCTCCACCCCAATACATCCCGGTACCGCGTTCTCCCCCGTGTCACGAACAAGCGACCACACCAGGATCCCGCGAACGCGAGCGGTTCGTTCCGATCACGACCGACCCGATGTTCCACGGGGCGGAACAGGTCGTTGAGCTGGATTTGCTGGTCTGGTGTGCTGGCCTCATCGACGCCGGCCGGCGCCGTCGCCCCGGAAACTCCAGGAACAGTCATGACGAACACGAACGAGGGGACAGGAGATCTCGCGCCCGCCCTCGCCACCGCGGACGAGTTCGGCGAGAGCATCACGCCCGACGAATTGAAGTCGCTGTTCCGCGGCCACCCAGCCGGAGTTGCCGTTATCACCGCTGACGCCGGGGACGGCCCGGTGGGTATGACGGCATCGTCCGTCTTCTCCGTGAGCGTTGCGCCGCCGCTGATCGTCTTCTCGGCTTCCGCCTTGTCCTCCAGCACGCCGACGCTGCTAGAAGCGGACACCATTGTCGTTCACATGATCGGCACGCAAGAACGTGACATCGCGGTTCTGTGTGCGACGAGCGGTATCGACCGATTCGCCGACACGAGTCTCTGGGACCGTCTCCCGACCGGCGAACCCTATTTTCGAGGCGCGTCGAGACGATTCCGTGGGCGGGTCGTCAACCGGCTCGCAGCCGGCGCCTCGACGTTGTTCGTGGTGAAGGCCATCGAGTCATGGCACGATGGTGCGGTCGATTCGCAGCCGCTCGTCTACCACGACCGGACGTGGCACGCGTTGGGCGAATCGTCTCGCATAAGTTGACGACGGGCTATCCGCCCGCGACTTCGACGACTCGCTTGCCCAAATTGTCTCCGACGAACAATCCTCGGAATGCATCGGGGAAGGCTGCCACACCTCCGGGCACGACCTCTTCGTGCGCTACCAGGTCGCCGTTGCGGATGAGCAGCTCGATCTCGCGGCGCGCAAAGTCGAATTCGGCTTCATGGTCGAACACCAAGAAGCCCTCCATGCGCGCCCGCTTGATCAGAAGCTGACGGTGGTTTCGAAGGCCCGCCCAATCGGACATGCCCCACTGCGAGACAGTCCCGCTCAATACCACCACGCCGTTGATGGCCAGCGATTCGAGGACGGTGTCGAGGAGGGATCCTCCGACGTTGTCGAAGTACACGTCGACGCCGTCGGGGGCCATGACCCGCAGCGACTCACCCACGTCCGCGTTCTTGTAGTCGATCGTCGCGTGAAACCCGAGGGTCTCGGTGAGCCAGGCGCACTTCGCGGCGCCCCCAGCGATGCCGATCACTCGGCAGCCCCGGATTCGTGCGATCTGGCCAGCGAGACTCCCCACCGATCCCGCGGCACCCGACACCAGCACCGTGGAGCCGGGCTCCGGGCGGGCTACGCCCACGAGGCCGAGGTAGGCGCTGATACCTGAGATCCCCAACGCACCGAGCAGGCGCGGAAGGGGGACGTCAGGATAGCCCGTCTCGGACACGTCATCCGCGTCAAGCACGGCATACTCCTGCACACCGAGCAGACCTGTCACGATTGCACCCGGTTTGACCTTCTCGACGGTCGATCGGATTACGCGACCCACGCCGAATGCCTTCATGACGCTGCCCAGGGGGACAGCGTCGACGTAAGACCCGCCCTCCGAAATCCATCCTCGCAGCCCGGGATCCACCGACAGGTAAGCGACTTCGACAACGACTTCGCCGGGCTGCGCGAGGGGGACGGGTTCGTCCGTCACATCCCAGCATTCAGGACCCGGCAGCCCGGCAGGGCGCCTGACGAGGCGCACCTGCCGGTTGATGAGTGCCGGTTCGGTCACTGACCCTGTCGGCCCAGGACGGGGAGGCCCGCTTCCATCAGCGGCCAGGGCACGTGCCCATCCCACTGGTTGACCCAGTAGAGGTCGTCTTCAGCCCACCTAACGGCTTGTCGATCACGGTCGAAGATCTGCTCGAGATCGGTGTACAGCTCCACGATCCCTCCGCTGGGATCGGAATAGTATCCCGCGATGTTGCTCCCCGCTCCGTGTCGGACGGGACCCCACGCGAGTCGCGAGCCGCTGCGCGCAAGGCGGTCACCGAGTCGTCCGATGTCGATGATGCTCTGAGTCTGGAACGCGTAGTGGTGCAGCCCGGCAGCGGGGGCCTTCATGACGGCTACGCCATGATGGTCGCTATTGCAGCGAAGGAAGAACGCTGTGTCATCGCCGATCTGTTCAGACAGTCGGAAGTCGAAGACGTTGATCAGGAAGTCGCGCATGCCGATGGAGTCGACTGCCTTGATGTTGATGTGACCGAAGCGGTCGGGCCCGACACTCCCGGACTTGAAGTCATGGCGCGCGATCGGCAGGTACACGTGCCAGGTGTATCCCTCCGGACCGACGAAGGCGAACCCCCGCTCGATGAAGTCCTCGATCGGCTCTTCGGAGACAATGCTCCAGCCACCTCGGGCTACTTTCTCCCTGATCGCCGCGAGCTCGTCCGCGTTGCCGGCGACGAGACCGAAGTGATCGACTCCGTCAGAGTCGCTCTCGGTGTAAACGAGTTCATGATGCACATCCTGTGCGGCAAGGAAGGCCTTCTTCGAACCGTCATCGTTGAGACGCAGGCCAAGGATGTTCGTCGCGTGCGTTATGGAGGCAGAGAGGTCGCGGGTGCGTAGTGCGACGTAGCCCATCTCCGTGATGGTGCCTGTTGCGGGCATAGTGGGTGGTCTCCTTCGAGAGGTGCGTAAGAGTCAGAGGATGGGGGTGATCTGGGCGTCGACCCCTAGGAGAGCCTTTCCATAGCTCTCATAGGAGATGTCCGGCAGCACGAACGCGTGCCGCGCAGCAACATTCGAGTCACGCCAGAGTCGCTGCAGCAGACTCGACTCCGCGAAGCCGCCAGAGCCGTGCGCCGTGAGCAGCTCGTCCAGGGCTGACGTGATGCTCTCGACGGCCCAGGAAGTCTGAGCCCGGATCTGCGCACGCTCCTCGATCGAGGCTACGTGGCCCTGTCGTGCCCACTCATCAATCGTGTCGGCGGCGTCGTAAGCGTGCAGATGCGCTGTCTTGATGAGTGTGGCCGCCTTGGCCACGCGCACCTGGAACGCGACGGACTCCTTCTGAAGTCCGAATGTGGTGTAGGCGATCCCCTTCTTCTGCGCCTGCGCAATGACGTAGGCGAGCGCAGCGCGGCCGATTCCCAGCTGCGGGCCGGCAAGGACGACCGCCGCCGTGGAGGAGAACGCTGCGCGGTAGAGCCATTCGTCGCGATGCTCGGTCGGGTAGTCGTAGGTCGCGACGGCACGAGGGATGTCGAAGACGCGGTGCGAGGGTACGAAGACGTCGTCCCAGACGATGCAGTTGCTCCCGGAGCCGCGCATGCCTGCCACATACCAGGTGTCGTCGATGGACAGATCAGCGATCGGCGCGAACACCATGGCCTGGCCCGCAGGGTTGCCCTGGTCATCGAGGAGGATGGCGCCGTTGCCGGCCCAGTCGGCATGCAAGGATCCGGATGCGTAGAAGCCCTTACCGGTGACGCGCCACCCGCCGTCCACCGGTTTGGCAGTCACGCTGGGAGCGAGGACGCCGACGGTCCGGGCATCCGGATTCTGTCCGAAGATCTCCTCCTGAAGCTGCTCGCCCTGCAAGCCGACGAGCCACGCGCCGATGTTCGTCAGCGTGGTCACCCAGGCGAGACCGCCATCAACTTCTCCGACCTTCGACGAGACCTCGAGCTGATTGCGGATGCTCGTCTGATATCCCCCCCAGCGCGCAGGCACTCCGATCCGGAATACGCCCGCATCCTTGAGTGCGTCGACCGACTCTTGAGACGATCGCCGCTCACGATCTCCGATCGTGGCGTTGCTCGCCAGCAGAGGCAGGATCTCGTCGATTCGTGCGACAACATCCTCTCCGCTGACTACCGCCGCTTCCTGGACCACTTCAGTGGTGTTGGTCATTTGGTGCTCCTTCGCACATCTTGGGCTCCAACTATTGTCGCGAATATTGGAATTATCGCAAATCTGCGAGATATGTCAACGATGTCGTATCGTGTAGAAGCGGCCCGACGACGAGAGTGAGACGCGATGCCAACGAAGCAAGCACACACGGCGGCGGGAACGTCCGTACACGATGCGATCCGGGCGGACATCTTGCGAGGAGTTCACGCCCCGGGCGCGCCGCTGCGTCTGGCAGCTCTCGCCCGTCAGTTCGACGTCAGCATGTGGGTCATCCGTGAGGCGCTGGTCCGGTTGAGCGAACAGCACTTGGCAGTCCGCTCTACGAATCAGGGATTCCGCGTGGTGTCCATCTCCAAAGAGGATCTCCTCGACCTGACCGAGGTACGCGTCATGATCGAGGGGCGTGCCCTCGTGGATTCGATCCAGCGAGGGAACATCGACTGGGAGGCATCCGTCGTCTCAGCTCACCACGTGCTAGAGCACGCGGAAGAGACACGCGAAGGGCAACCGGGGTCGACTGTCGAGTGGAGTCTCGCGCACGAGCGCTTTCATGACACCCTGATCGCCGCATGCGGTAGTCCTCGCCTCGCGACCATAGCGCGCAATCTGCGTGCCAGCGCAGAGGTCTACTTGCAACTCTCCGCTGACGCGACCAGCACCACGCACGAACGTGATCCGCGATCGGAGCATCACCAGCTCATGGAGCTGGCGATCACCAGACGCTCGGACGATGCGCGCTCGGCCATCGAGAACCACATCCGATTGACCACAGAACTCGTGTTGCGTGCTCCGATCCCCGCGGCCGGGCGATGAACGCCGATGAAGCCCTGCGGCTCGCCGCTTCGCTAGAAGAACGTCGGATCGACGCGCTCGTGCAAGGCGACTGGGCTGAGATCGAGCGGCTCTACTCCGACGATCTCACCTACGTTCACTCGATCGGCCTCCGAGAGACGAAAGAGCAACACCTCACGTTGCTCCGTTCCGGTGCCCTGGTGTACCACCGCATCTCGATTCAGCTCGACTCAGCTGTCGCGTCTGCCGCCACTGTGTGGGCGACGGGCAGCACGACCTCAGAACTGACCGGCGGCGGTACGACCCGGCAGCTCACGTCGTTCGTGTCGGTCCTCTGGCAGAACGACGACGCTCGTTGGCGACTGCGCGCCTTTCAAGCGACCGCGGCCGTCACGGCCAACCCCATCACCATCGAAGAAAGTGAAATCGCATGAAACTCGCCACCCTGAACGCGAGAGCCGTCATCGTCGACGGGACCTCGGCCATCGACATCGAACGCGCGAGCGAGGGACGATTCCCCTCGACGTTGCGCGGAGTTCTCGACGTCTGGGACGAGTTCACGGCGTGGGCTGCCACGGCCGAACTCGGTACACCCGATCGGTTCGAGGAGACCGAACTCGATGCGCCGATCTCCGACCCGCGCCAGATCTTCGCGATCGGCCTGAACTATCGGGATCATGCCACTGAGGCGGGACTGCCCTTCCCGGATCACCTGGTCGTGTTCACGAAATTCCAGTCCTCGATCGGTGCCCCCTTTGCTGAGGTGGACCTGCCGTCGGAAGATGTCGACTATGAGGTCGAGCTCGTGATCGTCGTGGGACGTGTCGCCCACAAGGTCAGCGAAGCGGACGCCTGGGACCACGTGGCGGGATTCAGCGTGGGGCAGGACCTGAGCGAGCGCGTCGTTCAGAGAAGAGGTCCAGCCGCACAATTCTCGCTCGGCAAGTCGTACCCGAACTTCACCCTGTTCGGACCGGTCGTAGCGACGGTCGACGAGTTCGAGGACCCTGACGCGCTCGGCATCTCTGCAGTGTTGGAGGGTCCGGAAGCCGGGCAGCGCCTAGTCGTCCAGGATGGCACCACCGCTGACCTCATCTTTCCGGTGAGCCGCATCATCGCAGACCTCAGCCAGATCGTGACACTCCTCCCCGGTGACCTCATCTTCACGGGTACCCCGGCGGGCGTCGGGCTGTCTCGAGGCATCGTCCTCCAGCCGGGGCAGACCCTCACCAGCACGCTCGAGGGCGTCGGGAGCATCCGCAACGTATTCCTCTGAACCCCGACCGTCAAAGGAGACGACCTTGGCCGAGTTGTCCACTGTCACGCCTGATCAGTATGTATTGCCGCCCGTCACGTGGGCCCCGACTCCCGAGCAAAGAGAATCCAGCAGGATGCACGACTTCCTGTCGTGGTTGGACGTGCATCGCGGTCTCCGGTTCAGCCATTATCGGGACCTGTGGGTCTGGTCGACCACCGAGGTATCGGAGTTCTGGGATGCGGTGCGGGAATATTTCGAGATCCTCGGCGAGGGATTCTCCGGGCCAGCTCTAGCGGTCGACCAGATGCCCGGCGCGGTGTGGTATCCACAGGCGAGCCTCAACTACGCCGAGAATGTGCTTCGTCCGGCCTCCGATCCGCTCCGCCGGGACGACATCGCCGTCACGCAGGTGACAGAGGACGACCGCAGCAAGACGATGACCTGGGCGGAATTGGCGGACGAGGTCGGCGCCGTCGCGGGGGGCCTGCGGGAGCTGGGCGTGAAGCCGGGTGATCGCATAGTGGCGTTCATGCCCAACATACCTGAGGCCATCGTCGCGCTTCTCGCCGCTGCCAGCATCGGCGCGGTCTGGAGCATCTGCTCCCCGGAACTATCCGTCGATGCCACCCTGAGCAGGTTCCAGCAGCTGGAGCCCGTGGTCTTGTTCGCCACACCGGGGTATCGATTCAACGGTCGCGATTTCGATCGGTCTGCGCAGCTCGATCGGATCGAAGCAGGGCTCCCGACTCTCATCCGGACGATCGTCGTCGACGAATCCGCCCCTCGTGCCTCGTCGACCACGGGGTCCCGGTTGGCCTATGACGAGTTCGCGCGCGGCGGTCAGCACTGCGAGCCTTTGCGTCTCCCGTTCGCGCACCCGTTGTGGGTGCTGTTCTCTTCCGGTACGACGGGAGCGCCGAAGGGCATCGTCCATGGGCACGGCGGCATGACGCTGGAGGCCGTGAAGATCATGGGCCTGCACCAAGATCTGGGGGCTGGTGACGTCTATCACGTCGCCGCGAATACCTCATGGATGGTGTGGAACAGCCTCGTCAACGCGCTCGCTACCGGAGCATCCGTTCTCTGCTACTCGGGGTCACCGACCTACCCGCGCAAGGACCGCCAGTTCGAGCTGTGCGCAGCCTACGGAGTGACCATGCTCGCGACCGGAGCAGCGTATCTGTCTCTGCTCGAGAAGGAAGGGGCTGTTCCTGCGAATGAATGGGATTTGTCAGCTCTGAGGAACATCATGTCGACGGCATCGCCGCTACCGGACTCGACGTGGCTCTGGGTTCACGAGGCCGTGGCCCGGGGAGTTCATCTCGGCTCCGATTCCGGAGGTACTGACATCTGCTCCGGTTTCATGGGATCGAACCCGTTGGAGCCTGTGCGACTCGGAGAGTTGCAGGGTCCGCAGCTGGGGGTGAAGGTGCAGGCCTGGAGCGACGACGGGGATCGCCTCATCGGCGAAGTCGGCGAGATGGTCGTTCTCCGGCCCATGCCGTCGATGCCCTTGTACTTCTGGAACGATGAAGAGGGCGAGCGGTACGAGGAGGCCTACTTCACGACCTTCCCCGGGGTGTGGACTCACGGCGACTGGATCACAGAGACTCCGAGCGGTGGCTTCCAAGTGCACGGTCGCTCCGACGCAACACTCAATCGTGGGGGGATCCGCCTCGGCAGTGCCGAGCTGTACAGCGCGCTGCAACACGTACCCGAGATTCTCGACGGACTGGCGGTCGGGGTGGATCGCCCGAACGGCGAGTATTACTTCCCGCTGTTCGTCGTCCTCGCTCCGGGGGTGAGCCTCACGGAGGACCTCAAGGATCGGGTTCGCGCGACCATCCGGGAATACGCCTCTATCCGGCACGTTCCGGATGAGATCATCGAGGCTCCCGCGATTCCCGTCACGCATGCGGGAAAGAAGGTCGAAATTCAGGTGAAGAAGCTTTTTGCGGGAGTCGATCGGAAGAAGGCCGTCAATCCTGAGGCTCTCGCCAATCCCGAGACGATCGATTGGTTCGTCGATCGGGCGAACCAGTTCAGAGTGAAGAAAGTGGGGGACGTGGAATGAGAGTGTTCCTGATAGGCGGAACCGGATACATCGGCCGCGCCGTCACGGCGGTACTCGCCGAGCACGGGCACACCCCCGTGGTGCTCGCGCGGTCGGCACAGTCACGATCAAAGGTGGTCGAACCGAGGGCGGAGATCGTCGATGGCTCGATAGCCGATCTCGACGTGCTGCTGCGAGAGGTCGCCAAAGCGGATGCCGTCATATATTTGGCGGTTGCAGGGATGCAAGGTGCGACCTCGGACGACGACGCCGCGATCGACGCCATTCTCGGCGCGTACGAAGGCACGGGAAAGTCCTTCATCCTGACCAGCGGACTCGCCGTATACCTCGGGGTCGATACACCCATCGTGACCTCGACCACCGACACGTCGAAGACGTCACCCTCGCAAAGCTGGCGCGTGAGCTTGGAACATCGCGTCCTCTCGGCGGCACGCCAGGGTATCCGTACCCTCGTTGTGCGCCCGCCCATCGTCTACGGCCGGGGCGGGGCCAGCGCTGTTCTGCTCGGCTACCTCGATTACGTCGCCGCGGGTAACCCCGCGTTCTTCGTCGGCGACGGTGACAATCGCATTCCGACCGTGCACGTCGATGACCTCGCGCGCGCCTACGATCTCGCATTGGCCGCCGCCCCCGCCGGGTCGAGCTACAACGTGGCGAGCGGCTCGATCTTGGGGTACGACCTAGCGAAGCTCGCCGCAGTCCGGGCGGGATCGACAGCAGAGCCGAAGGGTGTCTCGTTCTCGGAGGGCCAGAGCGCCATCGGCCCTGCAGTCGGCGCCCTGGCCATGAATCTGAACATCTCAGAATGGCAGCTGGCCACCGTGCTGGGTTGGTATGGCGGGGAGCCGACGCTCGCCCTCACACTCGCGCAGGGTGGCCTCCCGGGCACGGTGTCGGTCTAGTTACACCACCCCGGGACGTGAGGTGAGGGCGGCGCTCGAGAGTTCGTCCCCGTCGTTCCGCGTGTCGCATTCGTTTCGGGCCCCCCGAATGACACTGCCTGTTCCGGCACGCGGCACGCGCGATGACGCCACCGCGTTGGCGTCGCCAGGCTTGAGGCGAGCGGATGTCGGCCCGACACATCCGCTACATTCTCCGGCCGTTACGTTCGGCGAAGGATTGCCCGTGGATCTGTACGAGTACCAGGCACGTGATCTGTTCGAGAAGTATGGGGTTCCGGTGCTCGCCGGCATCGTCGCCGATACGCCTGATGAGGTGAGGGCGGCCGCTGAGAGGCTCGGCGGCGTCGTGGTCGTGAAGGCTCAGGTCAAGACCGGAGGTCGCGGCAAGGCCGGCGGCGTCAAGGTCGCGAAGAACCCGGATGAGGCGTACGAGGCCGCGGAGTCGATCCTCGGCCTCGACATCAAGGGACATGTCGTCAAGCGGGTGATGGTGGCCGCGGGTGCCCGTATCGCGAAGGAGTACTACTTCTCCGTGCTGCTGGATCGCGCGAACCGTTCGTATCTGAGTCTCGCGAGTGTCGAGGGTGGGATGGAGATCGAGGAGCTCACGGTCGAGCGTCCGGAGGCTCTCGCCCGGGTCGAGGTCGACCCGATTGAGGGCATTACCCCCGAGAGGGCGCTGGAGATCGCCCAGGCCGCGCGTTTTGACGACGAGCTCGCCCCGAAGGTCGCCGATGTCTTCGTCAAGCTGTTCCAGGTTTATCAGGGTGAGGATGCCACGCTCGTCGAGGTGAACCCGCTCATCCTCTCCGAGGACGGCGACATCATCGCCCTTGACGGCAAGGTCTCGCTGGACGAGAACGCCGGCTTTCGTCATCCCGAGCATGAGGCGCTCGAGGATGCTGACGCTGCCGACCCGCTTGAGGCCAAGGCCAAGGAGCATGACCTCACTACGTCAAGCTCGACGGTCAGGTCGGCATCATCGGCAACGGTGCGGGTTTGGTCATGTCGACCCTTGATGTCGTCGCGTACGCCGGTGAGAAGCACGGCGGCGTCAAGCCCGCCAACTTCCTCGACATCGGCGGTGGCGCGTCGGCGACCGTCATGGCGGCCGGGCTGGATGTCATCCTCGGCGACGAGCAGGTCAAGAGCGTGTTCGTGAACGTGTTCGGCGGCATCACCTCGTGCGTCGCGGTGGCCGAGGGCATCGTCGCGGCTCTGGGGATCCTCGGCGACACGGCATCCAAGCCGCTCGTCGTGCGTCTGGACGGCAACCAAGTCGAAGAAGGCCGCGCCATCCTCGCCTCGGCGAACCACCCGCTGGTCACGCTCGCCGCCGGTATGGACGAGGGCGCCGACAAGGCCGCCGAGCTGGCGAACGCCTGACCCCTTCGACAAGCTCAGCGACCGAACGCTTCGACAAGCTCAGCGACCGATAAAAGGATTTAGGAATGTCGATCTACCTCAACAAGGACTCGAAGGTCATCGTGCAGGGCATCACCGGCGGTGAGGGCACCAAGCACACCGCCCTTATGCTGAAGGCCGGCACCCGGGTCGTCGGCGGTGTCAACGCCCGCAAGGCCGGCACGACCGTCGCGCACACCGACAAGGACGGCAACCCCGGGCAGTTCGGGCCGATGATGCGGGTCGTGCCCTTCGCCTTCGCATACGCCCACGACTCGGCGGTGTCCCCCACGGGCACGCCCTCGGTGATCACGACCAGTGGCCTGGCTGGCGGTTAGGCGTGCCATGGTTTCGGCTGGTGTGGCGTAGCCGAGGGCTTGGTGGCGTCGGCGTTCGTTGAAGTAGCGGACGTAGTCGGCGACCTCGTGGGTGGCTGCGTTGCGGGTGGCGAAGCGTTGCCAGCGGAGGCGTTCGTTCTTCAGCTTCGAGAAGAAGGATTCCGCGACGGCGTTGATGCTCCTATATCTGTCAAGCGGCGATCTGAAGGGGTGGGCGGGCTTCGCGGATGGGCCGCATCGCGGCCCAGAGCTCGCGGGCGAGGAGCCTCTTCAGGCAGCGGATGATCTCGGATTTCGTCTTGCCTTCGGTGATCCGTCGGGCGACGTAGGCCTTGGTCGGCTCGTGGTGCTGCATGCGGACGATGACGACACGGTAGAGGGCGGCGTTTGCTTGCCGGTGGCCGCCGCGATTGAGTCGGTGCCGTGTCGTCATCCCTGACGATGCCGGGATGGGGGCGACACCGCAGAGCCTCGCGAACGCGGCTTCTGATCGGATGCGTTCGGGGTTGTCGCCGGCGACGATGAGCATCTCCGAGGCGGTGTCGGGGCCGACGGCGAAGGCCTTCGCGAGGTCAGGTGCGACCTGCGAGGTCAACTCTGCCAGCAGCTTCTCGTGCTCGGAGATCTCGGCGTCGAGCACCTCCCAGCGTCGAGCGATCGACCGCAGCGTGTGTTTCGTCGACGCGATGATGCTCGTCACTTTTCCGGGGCGGAGGGCCGCGCACCGGTGGATGAGCGCCATCTTCGTGAGGGGTTGCAGCTCCTGGCGCAGGTCGTCCGGCGCGTTCACGAGGACCTGCTTGAGGCTGATCATCGCTGAGGTTCGCGCCTTGACGGCGACGTCTTTCGCGACCTTGATCTGGCGAATCATCTCCACCGTCCCGTCGGCTGACTTCGGCACCGCGGTGGCCAGCCCTGCGAGAACTGCTCTGGCGGCGTTCTCCGCGTCGATCGTGTCTGACTTGCCTCGCAGCCGCCGGTCACGACGGTCGGTGCGCATCACCTCGAGGGTTCCGATCCCGCGGCGACGGACTGCGCCAGCGAGGCCCGCACCGTAAGAGCCGGTGCCTTCGATCCCGAACGTGAGCTTCCCGCCGAAGGACTCACCCCAGTCGATCAGCTGGGCGTAGCCACCGGAATCAGCGGCGAACGACCGGCGCTCCAGGACCGCGCCGAGTTCGTCAACGGCGACCGCGACGTGGACGTGTTTGTGCGTGTCGACACCGACGACGACTCGACGGTGAGACGGGACGTGCTGCATGCTCATAGTGCTCGCTCCAACCAGACAGGGTGAGTGACGCTGGCCGGTCGGGTGGACGGGACTGTGATGGGACTGTTGCGATCAGGCTCCTATGAGGTCACGCCCGCCCGGCCAGCACCACGAGGGTGATGCGCCTCCCGGCGGACGACAGATCAACAGCAAGGACACCCAAACTTCGAGGTCAGTCGTCAGCAAGAGTCAGGCCGCCAGGAGGCACTCGACACTCTCACAGTCAACGCTGGACGCGACTCTGCCCATCGATCCGAGCAGGCCTGCCTGGCGGAGCCTGTGTCCGAAGAGCCAGCTGGTGTATTGACCGGATTCAACCGGTCGTTGCAACACCGGGTTGTTACAGCAACAGTAACTGCTCGTTGAAGGCTTCAGCGGGGGTCTTCCAGCCGAGTGCCTTGCGGGGCCTCGTGTTGAGTGCGTGAGCGACGGCGTCGATCTCCGCGGCGGACCAGCGGGACAGGTCGGTGCCCTTGGGGAAGTACTGCCGGAGGAGGCCGTTCGTGTTTTCGTTCGTTCCGCGCTGCCAGGGCGACTGCGGGTCGGCGAAGAACACAGGGATGC
>NZ_JQKT01000010.1:0-216360 GCF_000746195.1 Microbacterium sp. UNCCL10
TCGTGGATCGGCGGTGGCCGTTGCGGCGAGCCGCGGAACGGTTCCAGTGTTCCCCGGCGACCGCGAAGCGGTGGGCGGATCGCTATCGGGCCGGGCTGCCGCTGACAGACTGCAGCTCAAGGCCTCATTCCTCGCCGAATCGGCTGCCGCGCAGGACAGAGCGGCGGATCGTCGCGTTGCGGTTCACGCGCCGCTGGGGACCGCACCGGATCGCGTATCACCTGCATCTGCACCGGTCGACGGTCGGCCGGGTTCTCGCCCGGTATCGGATGCCGACGCTCGCGAACATCGACCAGGCCACCGGATTGCCGGTCCGCAAGCCCAAGCCGAAGCGGTTCGAGGTGGCCGCGCCCGGTCAGCTGGTGCACGTCGACATCAAGAAGCAGGGCCGGATTCCCGACGGCGGTGGCTGGCGCGTCCATGGGAAGGGGTCGGTGCAGGACCGTGCTGCCGGGGTCGTGCGAGGACGAGCCACACGCGCCGGAGCGGCCGGTTCACGTGGCTATCGGTACCTGCATCACGCCGTTGATGACCACTCGCGCGTGGCGTACTCGGAGATCCTCGAAGACGAACGCAAGGAGACCGCGGCCGGGTTCTGGACCCGGGCGAACGCGTTCTTCGCCGGCCTGGGCGTGACGGTCACCGCCGTCATGACAGACAACGGCGCCTGCTACCGATCCCACGCGTTCGCGGCAGCGCTCGGCGAGAACGTGCAGCACAGATGGACCAAGCCCTACCGACCGCAGACAAACGGCAAGGTCGAGAGATTCAACCGCACCCTCGCCGCCGAGTGGGCCTACGCGAAGCCCTACGCCAGCGAAGCCGAGCGAACAGCCGCCTACGAGACCTGGCTGCATCACTACAATCACCACCGACCCCACACCGGCATCGGCGGCAAGACACCCTCAGCCCGCGTTCACAACCTCACGGGGAACTACAGCTAGGCCCGCGAGATGTAGCGCAGCGGGATGTCGATCGTCACCTCGGTGCCGCTGCCCATGATCGTGTGCCAGTCGATCGTGCCGCCGAGTTCGCCCTGGATGAGGGTGCGCACGATCTGCGTGCCGAGCCCGCGACCGACCTGCCCCTCCGGCAGGCCGACGCCGCTGTCGCGCACGCGCACCTCGAGACGGTCCTCGGACCGCTCGGCGATGATCTCGACGTCGCCCTCCTTGTCGGCGAGCCCGTGCTCCACCGCGTTGGTCACGAGCTCGGTCAAGGCGAGCGCGAGCGGCGTCGCGTACTCGCTCGGCAGCGTTCCGAACGAGCCCGTCCGGTGCGTGCGGGCGCGCGTGTTGGGCGCCGCCGCGACCTCGGCGACGAGCTTGAGCACCCGGTTGAACACGTCGTCGAACTCGACATTCTGCGCGAGCCCCTCGGACAGGGTGTCGTGCACCACGGCGATGGCCGAGACGCGCCGCATCGCCTGCGTGAGGGCGTCGCGAGCCTCGTCGGAGTGCGTGCGGCGGGCCTGGATGCGCAGCAGCGACGCGACCGTCTGCAGGTTGTTCTTGACCCGGTGATGGATCTCGCGGATCGTGGCGTCCTTGGTGATGAGCTCCTGCTCCTGGTGGCGGATCTCGGTCACGTCGCGGCACAGCACGATGGCGCCGATGCGGGTGCCGTGGTCGCGCAGCGGCACGGTGCGCAGCGACACGGTGACGCCGCGGGCCTCGATGTCGGCGCGCCATGGGGCGCGGCCGGTCATGACGATCGGCAGGGACTCGTCGAACTGGCGCTTGGCAGGCAGGATCGTGGTGGCCACCTCGATGAGGGACTCCCCCTCGAGCTCCTCCTCGAACCCGAGCCGGTTGAACGCGGACAGCGCATTGGGGCTCGCGAAGGTCGTCACACCGTCGACGTCGACCCGGATGAGGCCGTCCGACGCGCGCGGCGCGCCGCGGCGCGGGGAGGTCGGAGCGGACAGGTCGGGGAAGTCCGCGGTGGCGATCATTCCGAACAGGTCGTCCGCGCAGTCGTTGAAGGTGATCTGCTGCCGCGACGGGGCGCGCGTCTCGCCGAGATTCGTGTGCCGCGTGAGCACGCCGATGACCGTCGCGGGCGCCGAGGTGGAACCGCGCTCGCGCACGATCGGCACGGCGCGGACGCGCGTCGGCGTCTCCTCGAACCAGTCCGGCGAGGCGGAGTCGACGATGCGGACCTGCGTGAACGCATCCTTCACCTGCGTGCGCCACTGCGGCCGGACCCGGTCGCCGACGATGTCACGGTAGAACAGCGTCGCCGCGCCGCCGGGCCGGGCATGGGAGACGGCGATGAACGAATCGTCGGCGGTGGGCACCCAGATCACGATGTCGGCGAAGGCCAGGTCGGCGAGCAGCTGCCCGTCACCGGCCAGCCGGTGCAGCCACTCGACGTCGGCCGCGGTGGAGCGGCCTTGGGCATAGACGAGATCGCTGAGCGTCGACACCGCACCAGCCTACGGGGGCCGGGCGTCACGCCGTACGCAGCAGCCGCGCCGCGAGGCGGCCGCGCGGGCGTTCCCGCCGCAGGTCCGCCTGCCGCACGGGAGGCACGACGGCCTCGCCGACGAACCGCCGCAGCGCCCCCGTGAGCACGGAGCGGGGTGACACGTGCGCGACGGGCCGCGCGGACAGCAGCGCGGCATCCACGGCCTTCCCGTCCCAGGGCACGAACCAGACGTCCTCGATGCCGGCGAACCGCTCCAGCGTCCGCCGCACCTGACCGCGCGCGTCGATGCCGAGCGGGCCCCCGCGCGTCTTGTTAACCACGACGCGCACCGGTGTCGCCCCGACGACGGCGCGCAGCTGCGGATGATCCCGCACGAAGCGCGACACCCCGACCGGATCGGCCGCGACGACGGCGACGACGAGGTCGGCGGATCCGAGCGCGGCGAGGGTGGCGGCATTGCGCCGGGGACCGTCGAGGTCGCTCACGATCTCCTCGTCGCGCTCCAGCGGGGCGGCGACGTCGACGACCGTGTCGTCGACCCAGTCACGGCAGACCTCCAGCGCCGCTGTGACGCGGGCGTGGCTGAGCTCGGGCCACCGACCCGGCCGGTTGAGCCCGGTCAGGACCTCCACGTCGCCGAGCGGGGCGGAGATGCGGGCGAGCTCGGCGACGGTCAGCGTCCCGCGCTCGGCCTGCCGGCAGGCGGCGGCGAAGCCCGGCCCCTCGTCGGCCAGCCCGGTGGCGAGGGCCAGGGAAGGGGCGTGCGCGTCTGCGTCGACGAGGCCCACGCGCCGTCCGTCACGGGCGAGCTCGCAGGCGAGTTCGACGGCGAGCGTCGTCCGTCCGGGTGCGCCGCCCGGGCCCCATACGGCCAGGACGCGCCCGCGCGGGGCTCCCGCCACCGCCTCCGCAGGCTCGACGGGGAGCAGGAGCGCGGCCGCAGGCGCGTCGGCCGGGTGCGGGTGCAGGCCGAACATGACGGCAAGGCGGCGGTCGGTCTCGCGGGCGCAGAGCGGGGCGATCCGCACCCCGAAGCGGTCGCACGCCCCGACCAGCTCCGCGGTGAGGGCGTCGCGCCCCGCCGCCACGATGAGCAGGTCGGCGCGCGCGAGTTCGGCGAGCAGCTCCGCCGCCTCGGGCCCGGCCATCGCGTCGGCGACGGCGGCCGCCGGGTGGCCGGCTCCGACGACCGTGCGGACGTCGGCGCCCTCCAGCCGCAGGTCCTCCGCGAGGAGGGCTCCGTGCCGCCCGTCGACGGCGAGGACGACCCTCATCGCCCCGTCCCCGTGGCGGGCACGACCGAGATGCTCCACCCCGCGGAGACCGCCTCCAGCGTCGCGGCGACATCGGCCCGGTCGATCACGACCTCCAATGCGGTGCCGGCGCCCCCGATGACGGAGTCCTCCCGGGTCACCGAGACCACCGTCGCCGCGGGGACGAGGATGCGCGGCGCGTCGAAGACGCCCCGCTCCTTCTGCGGCGCCGCCCAGACCTCCACGACCGTCCCGGCCTCCACCGCCGCCGGCACGTCGCCGGCGCTGCGCAGCGCGACCGTCGTGACGGCCGCGCGCGCCGCGGCGCCGACGGCGCTGTGCGGCACGAGCTCGCCGGCTCCGATGGTGCGCGTCGCCACGACGCTCTCCTCGAGCGTGCCGGGCGACGCGTACGCCTCGCCGGCCTGGCCGAGCGCCACCTCGATCACGCGCAGGTCGCCGGCGGTGACCTCCTCGCCGGGAACGATGGTCCGCGCCGCGGCGAACACGGGCACGGTCTGCCGGGCCGCCGAGACGACGAGCCACACGCCGGCGATAGAGACGACGATGAGGGCGATCCCGAGTAGGAACCGCGCGTCGGACCAGAACGCGCGCGGGCGGGGCCGGGCCATCTCCACAGCGGTCATCGCCCCATGGTGGACCCGGCGCGGCGATGTCCGCGGCGGTTATCCACAGCCCGGCGCGGCCGACCGGGGACGCAGCGGGGCCGGAACATAATGGCCTCATGCCCGAGTCACCGCGGTCCGCCGCGCGCATGCTCGCCCCGGCGCAGGTCGCCGAGGTGCTCCAGATCGACGTCGACGAGGTCGTCGCGCTGGTCCTCGACGGCCGGCTGCGCGGCATGAAGGTCGGCACGCCCTCCCGCTGGCGGATCGAGGCGGACAGCGTCGAGCACTACCTCGACGATCAGGCGGAGGAGGCCCGCCGCATCGCACTGTGGCGGGAGTCGAACGCTGCGAGCTTCCCCGAGCTGTGGGGACGGGGGAAGGTCGGCCGCCCCGACTGAGCCCCGACGGAGCCCGGGGGCGCTGGGGGCGCTCGGCGGCGCGGGGGCGTCGCCTCACGGCAGCGGCGCCGGCGCGTCCAGCCGCACCGCGACAACCGCGGAGAACGGGATGACGCGGTGCCCCGTGACCAGTCCGCTCCGGCGGGGCTGACCCCGGTCGTGCAGCGCGAGATCGAGGTGGTCGGCGCCGGCACGGTCGATCGTCCCGGAGAGGCCCCGACTCCCGAGCACCGTCACGGTCACGGGAGTCCGCCGCCGGACGAGGTCGCGCAGCACGAACCCGAACGTCATCCGCTCCGCCAGCCGAGGGGCGGATGCCGTGTCGGCGCGCGCGCTGCGGAGGACGTCGGCGTGCGGCATCCCGATCGCGACGATCGCGGCCACCGGCACGAGCACGGCGCCGGCACGGCGCGTGTCCGGTGTCAGGGCGACCCAGTCGGCCCCCACCGCCGCCAGGGGCCCCGTGACGGCGTCGCCGTCCGCGAGTTCGAGCCGCGGCGGCGCGTCCGCGCCCTCGGCGAGCGAGACGAGGCGCTGCCGCAGGGTCAGTCGCGCGAGACGGAGCCGCTCGGCCTCGGTGTCCAGCGCGGCGCGCTCGGCCTCCCATTCGGAGTCGAGCTGGTCTTCCAGGTCTTCGAAGAACCGATCCCATGGCACGCGGCCGAGGCTAGGGCACCTCGCGACCGCCCCGCGCCGGTTGTCCACATGTTGGAGGATTCTCATCCTGCGGCCCGCGCGGCTGTGCTCTACTCATGGCCACGACACCCCTCCACACCCCGCGACACCCCTCGAGAGAGGACTCCGCATGGCTCCCCGACCGAGCACCGCGCGCACACCGGCCGCCTCCGGCTCCGCGCTCCATGTGGCGGAGTACTTCGCCCCGCAGCGCACCTCCACCGACGCCCTCCCCGACCCGGAGCCGCTGCTGAAGAACCTCACGATCGGCGTCCTCGAGGTGCTCGCGGGCGTCCGGGAGGTCGACCAGCTCGCCCGCTGGTTCGGCGAGGACGCGTTCCGCGCCCTCGTGACGCGCGCCAACCTCGCGGCCCGGGCACGCAGTGCGCGGGGCGTGGCGGCGGCCCGGCCGGCGCACCGCATCCTCCGGATCCGGCACGACGCGCCCGCCGACGGTGTCGTCGAGGCCGTCGTCATCGTCGCCGGCCCCGCACGCACGCGCGCCGTCGCCCTGCGGCTGGAGGGCTGGGACGGTCGCTGGCGCGCGACGTCACTCGCCCTCCTCTAGTCCCTCGGTCGCGGCGGGCGGCGCGGGGGGACTACCGTCGACGTATGGCGTCATCCACCGAAAACCCTCCCATCGAGGCAGATTCTGCCCGCCCGGAGTCCGCCTTCAGCGAGCTCGGGCTCAGCGACGCGGTGATGAGGGCGCTGAAGGATGTGGGCTACGAGACGCCCTCCGCCATCCAGGCGGCCACCATTCCGCCGCTTCTCGCGGGCCGCGACGTGGTCGGCCTCGCCCAGACCGGCACCGGCAAGACCGCCGCGTTCGCGCTCCCCATCCTGTCCCGCCTCGACCTCGCCCAGAAGACGCCGCAGGCGCTCGTGCTCGCGCCCACCCGCGAGCTCGCCCTGCAGGTGTGCGAGGCGTTCGAGAAGTACGCCTCGCACATGCGCGGCGTCCACGTCCTGCCGGTGTACGGCGGTCAGGGCTACGGCCAGCAGCTCTCGGCGCTGCGCCGCGGCGTGCACATCGTCGTCGGCACGCCGGGACGCATCATGGACCACCTCGAGAAGCGCACCCTCGACCTGTCGGAACTGAAGTACCTCGTGCTCGACGAGGCCGACGAGATGCTCAAAATGGGCTTCGCGGAGGACGTCGAGACGATCCTGGCCGACACCCCGGCCGGCAAGCAGGTGGCGCTCTTCTCCGCGACGATGCCCGCGCAGATCCGGCGGATCTCGACGCAGTACCTGCACGATCCCGAAGAGATCACGGTCAAGACGAAGACGACGACGTCGGCCAACACGACGCAGCGCTACCTCATGGTGTCGTACCCGCAGAAGGTCGACGCGCTCACCCGCATCCTCGAGACCGAGAACTTCGAGGCCATGATCGTCTTCACGCGCACCAAGAACGAGACCGAGACCCTCGCCGAGAAGCTGCGGGCCCGCGGCTACACCGCGGCGGCGATCAGCGGCGACGTCGCGCAGGCGCAGCGCGAGCGCACCGTCAGCCAGCTCAAGAGCGGCAAGCTCGACATCCTCGTGGCCACCGATGTCGCCGCGCGCGGGCTGGACGTCGACCGCATCAGCCACGTCGTCAACTACGACCTTCCGATCGACACCGAGTCGTACGTGCACCGCATCGGCCGCACCGGGCGGGCGGGACGCACCGGCGACGCCATCAGCTTCGTCACGCCCCGCGAGCGGCGGATGCTGACCACGATCGAGAAGGCGACCCGCCAGCCGCTCACCGAGATGAAGCTGCCCAGCGTCGAGGACGTCAACGCGACGCGCCTCACCCGATTCGACGACGCGATCACCGCGGCCCTCGCCGACGCCGCGCAGATCGGGGTCTTCCGCGACATCGTCGCCCACTACGTCGAGCACCACGATGTGCCCGAAGGGGATGTCGCCGCAGCCCTCGCCGTCGTCGCGCAGGGCGAGACGCCCCTCCTGCTCGATCCCGACGCCGCCCCCGAGCCCCGGTCCGATCGGGAGAGCCGCGGAAGCGGCGGGCAGGCAGAGCGGGGCGAACGCCGCCCGCGCACGGGCGGCTCCTCGATGACCACCTACCGGATCGCGGTGGGCCGTCGTCACAAGGTCGAGCCGCGGCAGATCGTCGGCGCGCTCGCCAACGAGGGCGGCCTCCGGCGCGAGGACTTCGGCGCCATCCAGATCCGCCCCGAGTTCTCGCTCGTCGAACTCACCGCCGACCTGCCGCGCGAGACGCTGAAGCGCCTCGAGGGGACGCGCATCAGCGGCAAGCTGATCGAGATCAAGCCCGACCGGTTCGGCGGCTCCGCCAAGCGCGAGGACCGCCCGCGCCGCTGACCCGCTGCGCCCCTGGACCGGGGAGGCGCTGAGCCGCGGAGACGCTGAGACGCTGGGCCGCGGAGGCGCTGAGACGCTGAGCTGCGGAGGCACTGAGCCGCTGAGCCGCGGAGGCTCGGCCGGGACCCCGACCCGACCCCCTCCGTTGATCGACGCCGCGCTCCGACCCCGCTGCGCTGATCGGCGCCGCGCTCCCACCACGCGCGGCAATCTGCAGGATCGGGCGTGACGGGTGGGGCTGGTGAGTGGCCGCGCGCCACAGGCGCCACACGCGGTCCTGCGGTTCGCACGCGAGGGGCGGGTTCGCCGGCGTCCCGACTCGCGCGGAACCCGGCGCCGGCGGTCCGCGTCGCCGGACGGAGCCGGCTCAGGTCAGAGCCGTTCCGCGCGGCAATCTGCAGGATCGGGCGTGACGGGTGGGGCTGGTGAATGGCCGGGCGCCACAGGCGTCACACGCGGTCCTACGGTTCGCACCGCGGCCGGCGCCGCACAGGACCCCCGCGCACCGCGCGCCGTCATCGGCCGGCGCCGCGACGGCCCCGGCCGTCCGCTACCGCGCCGCCCGCGGAGCGGTCACTGCCGGTACGAGGCCAGGAAGTTGCCGAGCCGTTCGATCGCCTCGGTGAGCACCCGCGCCTCGGGCAGCGTGACGATCCGGAGGTGATCCGGCGTCGCCCAGTTGAAGCCGGTGCCCGGCACGAGCAGCACCTGCTCGGCGACGAGGAAGTCGTAGACGAGCTTCGCGTCGTCGCGGATCTCGTGCACCTCGGGGTCCAGGCGCGGGAAGGCGTACAGGGCGCCCTTGGGCTTGAAGCAGCTGACGCCGGGGATCTTCTCCAGGCCCTCCCACGCGGCATCCCGCTGCTCGTGGAGCCGCCCCGTGGGTGCGATGAGGGCGTTGATGGACTGGATGCCGGAGAGCGCCGCCTGCACGGCGTGCTGCCCGGGGACGTTCGGGCAGAGCCGCGTGGAGGCCAGCAGCTGGATGCCCTCGAGGAACCCGGACGCGTGCTTCTTCGGGCCGGTGATGACCATCCAGCCCGAGCGGTAGCCGGCGACGCGGTAGGTCTTGGAGAGCCCGTTGAAGGTGAGGCACAGGAGGTCGGGCGCGAGGGTGGCGAGCGGGATGTGCACGGCGTCGTCGAAGAGGATGCGGTCGTAGATCTCGTCCGAGAGGAGCAGCAGGTCGTTCTCGCGGGCGATCTCGACGATCCCCTGCAGCACCTCGCGCGAGTAGACGGCGCCCGTGGGGTTGTTCGGGTTGATGACGACGATGGCCTTCGTGCGCGGCGTGACCTTCGCGCGGATGTCCTCGAGGTCGGGCTGCCAGTCGTCCTCGTCCGCGCAGCGGTAGTGCACGGGCGTGCCGCCGGCGAGGCTCGTCATCGCCGTCCACAGCGGGTAGTCCGGCGCGGGGATGAGGACCTCGTCGCCCTCGTCGAGGAGGGCCTGCATGGTCATCGTGATGAGCTCGGACACCCCGTTGCCGAGGTAGACGTCGTCCGGGTCGAACGCCGGGAACCCGGGCTCCTGCTCGTACCGCGACACGATGGCGCGGCGCGCCGACATGATGCCGCGACTGTCGCTGTAGCCGTGCGCGTGCGGGATGGCCTCGATCATGTCGCGGACGATCTGGAACGGCGACTCGAAGCCGAACACGGCCGGATTGCCGGTGTTGAGCTTGAGGATCGTGTGCCCGTCGGCCTCCAGCCGGTCGGCCTCCACCAGGGCGGCTCCACGGATCTCGTAGAGGACGTCCTTCAGCTTCGACGACTGGTCCAGGATGCGGGGGCTCATCCGCCCAGGATATCCCCGTGCCGACCAGGCCAATGCGCGCCGGGTGGCCTCCGGCATCCGTCTGCGACGAGCGGATGCCGGAGATCGCCGGACTACTTCTTCTTGTCGGCTGCGCGGCGCTGTGCGCGGTTCTGCGCGGGGGCGGCAGCGGAGCCGCCGTCGGTGCGCTGGCCGAACGCGCCGCGGGGCGCGTCGGCAGCGGGCTCTGCGGGCGCGGGAGCCTGCGCGGCGCGCAACTTGCTCGTGGCCGCCTGCTGCACCTGGCCGCGGTCGTTGCGGACCTCGACCTCGCCGGCGTCGTTCGCCGCGGTGTACTGCAGGCGCTGCGCCTCGACCGTCGGCGCCGTGAGGCCCTTCGCCTCGACCTCTGCGCCCTCGGCCTGACGCACCTCGACCTCGAGGTTGTAGAGGAATCCGACAGACTCCTCCTTGATCTGCCCCATCATCGACTGGAACATCTGGTAGCCCTCGCGCTGGTACTCGATCAGCGGGTCGCGCTGGGCCATCGCGCGCAGGCCGATGCCGTCCTTGAGGTAGTCCATCTCGTAGAGGTGGTCGCGCCAGCGGCGGTCAAGCACCTGCAGGACGACGCGGCGCTCGAGCTCCCGCATGGCGGGCGAGCCGAGGGACTCCTCGCGCTTGTCGTACGCGATCTTCGCGTCGGAGAGGATCTCGCGCTTGAGACCCTCCGCCGTGACGCGGCCGGCGCTGCCGCTCTCCGCGACGACCTCGTCGATCGTGACGCCCACGGGGTAGAGCGTCTTCAGCTCGGTCCAGAGTGCGTCGAAGTCCCAGCTCTCGTTGTGCCCGCGACCGGTGTGGTCGTCGATGATCGCGTTGATCGCGTCCTCGATGAAGTGCTGCACGCGGTCGGAGAGGTCGTCTCCCTCGAGCATGTGCCGGCGGTCGGCGTAGATCGCCTCGCGCTGGCGGTTGAGGACGTCGTCGTACTTCAGGACGTTCTTGCGGATCTCGGCGTTGCGTGCCTCGACCTGCGCCTGCGCGCTCTTGATGGCGCGCGAGACCATGCCGGACTCGATGGCGACGTCATCCGGGAAGTTCGTGCGCGCGAGGATGGCCTCGGCGGCACCGGACTGGAACAGCCGCATGAGGTCGTCGGTCAGCGACAGGTAGAACCGGCTCTCGCCCGGGTCGCCCTGACGGCCCGAGCGGCCGCGCAGCTGGTTGTCGATGCGGCGGGACTCGTGCCGCTCGGTGCCGAGCACGTACAGCCCGCCGGCTTCGATGACCGCGACGGCCTCCTCGGCGACGGTGTCGCGCATGGCGGGGTACACCTCGTCCCACGCGGCCTCGTACTCCTCCGGCGTCTCGACGGGGTCGAGCCCGCGGGACTTGACCTCCTGCACGGCGAGGAACTCCGCGTTGCCGCCGAGCATGATGTCGGTTCCGCGGCCGGCCATGTTCGTGGCGACGGTGACGGCGCCGAGGCGCCCCGCCCGGGCGACGATCTCGGCTTCACGGGCGTGGTTCTTCGCGTTGAGGACCTCGTGCTTGACGCCCTTCTTGGCGAGGAGCCGCGAGAGGTACTCGCTCTTCTCGACGCTGACGGTGCCGACGAGCACCGGCTGGCCGGTCTCGTGGCGCGCCGCGATGTCCTCGACGACCTGCGTGAACTTCGCCTGCTCGTTCTTGTAGACGAGGTCGGACTGGTCCTTGCGGATCATGGGCTTGTTCGTCGGGATGGGGACGACGCCGAGCTTGTAGGTCGACATGAACTCGGCCGCTTCGGTCTCGGCCGTGCCGGTCATGCCGGCGAGCTTCTCGTACAGCCGGAAGTAGTTCTGCAGGGTGACGGTCGCGAGGGTCTGGTTCTCCGCCTTGACCGGCACCGCCTCCTTCGCCTCGATGGCCTGGTGGATGCCTTCGTTGTAGCGCCGCCCGACCAGGATGCGGCCGGTGTGCTCGTCGACGATCATGACCTCGTCGTTCATGACGACGTAGTCGGTGTCGCGCTTGAACAGCGCGAGCGCCTTGATCGAGTTGTTCAGGAAGGAGATGAGCGGGGTGTTGGCCGACTCGTAGAGGTTGTCGATGCCGAGATAGTCCTCGACCTTCTCGATTCCGGGCTCGAGCACGCCGATCGTGCGCTTCTTCTCGTCGACCTCGTAGTCGACCCCCGCCTGCAGGGTCTTCGCGATCTTGGCGAACTCCACGAACCAGCGGTTGGCCTCCCCCGAGGACGGGCCGGAGATGATGAGCGGGGTGCGCGCCTCGTCGATGAGGATCGAGTCGACCTCGTCCACGATCGCGAAGAAGTGGCCGCGCTGGACGAGGTCCTCCTTGCGCCATGCCATGTTGTCGCGGAGGTAGTCGAAGCCGAACTCGTTGTTCGTGCCGTAGGTGATGTCGGCGGCGTACTGCTCCCGCCGGATCTCCGGGGTCTGCCCGGCGATGATCGTGCCGGTGGTCATGCCGAGGGCGCGGTAGACGCGGCCCATGAGCTCGGACTGGTACGAGGCCAGGTAGTCGTTGACCGTGATGACGTGCACGCCCTTGCCGGCGATCGCGTTGAGGTACACGGCGAACGTCGCGGTCAGGGTCTTGCCCTCACCGGTCTTCATCTCGGCGATGTTGCCGAGGTGCAGGGCCGCGCCACCCATGATCTGCACGTCGTACGGCCGCTGGCCGAGCGTCCGCTTGGCGGCCTCGCGCACGGCAGCGAACGCCTCGGGCATGAGCTTGTCCAGCGACTCGCCCGCCTCGTGACGGGCGCGCAGCTCGGCGGTCTCGCCGCGCAGCTCGTCGTCGGTGAGCTGCGCGTAGTCCTCTTCGAGGGCGTTCACGGCCTTCACGACCTGCTGGAGCCGCCGGAGGATCCTTCCTTCTCCGGCGCGAAGCAGTTTCTCGAGGGGGTTGGCCACGGACGATCTCCATCTGTCGGGTGCCGCCGACGTCCCGGTCGGCGGGTGCCCGCGCGCAGGCGCAGGCATATTGAGCCATGTTATCCGTCCGTGACCTTGGAGACATCCGTATGCGCCCCGGTATCTCCCACAGCGGACAGCGCACCGGCGCGGACGGCGCGGGTTCTGCGAAGGGGCAGAGAACCGCCGCCCCTCGCGGCGCCGCGGGGCGCCGCGGATCTAGGATCGAGCCATGGCTGGTGGAATCTGGGGCAGACGCAAGCGCGAGCAAGAGGAGCTGCAGGCGAAGATCGCCGAGCTCGGCCGGCGGGCGGACTCCGCGCTCGTGGCCGCCGACGAGCGCCTCCGCACGACCGCCGACGAGCTCCTGTACGCCGAGATCGAGCTGGGCCGGGACGCCACGAGCGAGCTGCGCGCGGCGGTCGCCGCCGTCCGCGAGCACCTCGGCGAGGCCTTCCACCTCAATCAGCTCAATCACGACGAGATCCCCGACACGACCGAGGAGCTGCGCACGCGCAACGAGCGCATCATCCAGCTGTGCGACTGGGCGCAGGAGCTCCTCGACGACCGCACCGAGGCGCTCGCCGAGCCCATCGCCCGCGCACGGCGCGCGCCGGAGATCATCGCCGGCATCCGTCGCGACGTCGAGCGGCTGAGCGCCCGCCTGCCGCAGGCGGAGGAGACCGTCGCGCGGCTGCAGCAGCGCTACTCCCCCGCAGCCCTCCGGAAGATCTCCGGGAACCCCGTCGAGGCCCGGCAGCTGCTGGAGTTCGCGATCCACGGCTCGGACGTGTCCGAGGTCCGCCGCGAGAGCGGACAGCGGGAACAGGCCAACATCGCGCTGGAGACCGCGATCGAGGCGGTCCGCCGCGCCACGACACTCCTGGAGTCCGTCGACCAGTTCGAGGTCGAGGCGCTCCGCGCCGCCTCGACGCTCACCGCCATCGTCGACGACTCCCGGCAGGACATCGTCGACGCACGCGACCTCGCCGGCGTCCCGGCCGTCGCCGCGGCGACGACGGCGCTGGAGAAGGCGCTGGACGCGTTCAGCACCACGGCGGACAAGCCCGACCCGTTCACCGAGCTCACCCGCCTGCGGGAGGCCAATACGGCCCTGGATCTCGCCGTCGCGAAGGCGCGCGAGCGCGCCGCCCGGCCCGTGCCGCCGGAGTCGCACGTGCGGCACGCGATCGACGACGCCGACCGGCAGCTGGGCGTCGCCCGCAGCGTCATCTCCGGCCACCGCGGCTGGATCGGCGCCGACGCCCGCACGCGGCTCGCCGAAGCGGAGCGCATCCGGCTCGAACTCGCGCCGTTCATCGGCGCGCCCATCCACGAGGATCTGCGCGAGCAGGCGCTCGCCGACGCCCGCCGGTGCGGGATGCTGGCCGCCGAGGCCCTGCAGCTCGCCCAGCGCGACATCGACTCCTCGCGCCCGAACGACGGGGGCTGGGGTCAGAGCGGTGGACGCGGTCAGCGCGGCGGCCCGGACATTATGGGGGGGCTCCTCGGCGGACTCGTCATCGGCAGCCTCCTGGACGGCATGTTCGACTGATCGCCCACGTCGTCCGGACGTGCGGGAGGGCGGATGCCGCACGGCATCCGCCCTCCCGTTCTCGGTCTAGGAGACCAGTTCCTCCGCGGCTGCGACGGTCGTCAGGGAGATGACGCCGTAGTCCCAGCCCTTGCGGCGGTAGACGACGCTCGGGTGATCGGTGCGCGCGTCGATGAAGAGGAAGAAGTCGTGGCCGACAAGCTCCATGCGGTCCACGGCCTCCTCGACGGTCATCCACTCGGGGTCGAACAGCTTGGTGCGGATGACGACGGGGGTGTAGTCCTCCTCGTCCTCGTTGCCCGTGATGATCGGGACCTCGCCGGTCGCGACCGCGCGGATGACGTCGAGCGAGGCGGGCTTCACGTCGATCCCGGCGATCGTCCCGGTGCCCTTCTCGAGCTTCGCGCCGCGCGAGTGGTTCCGGGCGTCGACCCGCTTGTCCTTCGCGCGCCGCAGCTGCTCAGCCATCTTGTCGACCGCGATGTCGAGGGCAGCGAACTTGTCGCCGTCCGTCGCCTCCGCGCGGACGATGGGGCCTTTGCCGGTCAAGGTGAGTTCGACGGTCTCATCCTCGCGCCCCCCGTTGTGGTAGACGCGATGCGTGACCTTGACGTCGAGTCGCTGCGCGCGGGGCGCCAGGTTCTCGATCCGGGCGGACTTCTCTTCGGCAACGGTGCGGAACCGATCCGTGATGCTCACGCCCACGCCGACGATGCTGGTTTCCATCCCTGACCTCCTTGTTCCGGTCCTCCCGGTCAAGGGCGGACCTCGGTTCGCCTTCTGTCCCCCCAACGTAGCCCCGGTCCGGCCGCATGTCACGCTCGGCGAGCCGTGAGTATTCCGTGCCGCGGCGTCGCGGCGACCGTGGCCGCCGCCACCACCTCCGCGCCGCCCTCCCGGAGCGTCCGCGCCGCTTCGGCGAGTGTCGCGCCGGTCGTCACGACGTCGTCGACGAGAAGGATGCGCAGGCCCGCCGCGTCCCGGGCGCGCATCGTCCCGGAGACGTTGGCGGCGCGCTCCGCGCTCCCGAGGCCCCGCTGGTCGGCGGCGGGGGTCCCGGCCAGGAGCCGTCGCTCGGGGGTCAGGCCGGCCCGCACCGCGACGAGTTCCGTGACGCGATAGCCGCGGCGGCGGAGGGCCGCGCGCGAGGTCGGGACCGGCACGATGTGCACGTCGCCGCCCGGATCGGCGGCGCCCACCGCCGCAGCCAGCGCCGCGCCGAGAGGTCGGGCGAGCGAGGTCCGGCCGTCCTCCTTCAGCGCGCGGACGACCCGCGCGGGGATGCCCTCGAAGGCGAGCGCGCTGTGCACGCGGAGTCCGTCGGCGAGGCGCCGCACGCGCAGGTCGGGGACGAGGGCGAGGGCGCAGTCGGCGCAGAGGGAGACGCCGGGCAGGTCGCAGCCCGCGCACCACGTCGGGAAGAGGAGGGCGAGCGCCTCGGCGAGTGCGGCGCGGGCACCGGACGGCGGGATCGGCATCCGCCCATCCTCCGGCCCATGTCCCGACCGGTCGCCGGGCCGCCCGCGATCCGGGTGCGCCGGCCCGCGTGCGCCTCCTGGGGAGGAGCCGTCGTCAGCGCGGCGTGCCCTGCTGGGTCGCGAGCACCCGGACACCGGAGAACTGGTCCTGCCATGACGCGCCGCGCTGGACGTACAGCTCGCCGTCGACGTCGCGCAGCCGCACCCCGCCGGGCTGATTGCCGCCCGCGACCGTGGTGATCCCGTCGGGGGCGCGCAGCGCCGTCCCCGGCCCGCCGACCGGCTGCTCGAGGACGAACGTCTGTCCGCCGTCCGTGTAGGACAGGGCGAGGCTCGTCTCGTCGCCCCAGGCGAGCCCGACGCCGTCCCCCGGGAGGACGGCCAGCAGCCGGCGCTCGCCGAGCGCGACCGGGACGCCGTCCGCGTCGCGGACGATGCCGGCCACCCACAGCGATGGGCGCACGCCGACGCGGAGAACGGCGGCGATCCGCGCGCCGTCGCGGGAGACCCGCATCGCGGAGATGCGGGTGGCTCCGGGCCAGGCGTCGGCGATCTCCCGCCACGCGCCGTCGGTGCCGATCGCGACGACGGCATCCGGAGACCCGGACGGCACGGTCCAGATGTAGTTCAGCGTGTCGACCGTCGGCGCCACGAGCCCCGGGCGGCTGTCGATCTCGGTCGGCGCGGCCCCGGTCTCGACGCGCAGGACGGCTCCCGTCGGGGTCTGCACGGCCGCCATCGACCGCGACGCGGCCACCTCGATCGCGGCGGCGTCGACGGAGCGGACCGCGGCGGACAGGCTCAGGATCTCCTCGACCTGCGTGCCGGAGAGGAAGCCGAACGCGTCGGCGGTCAGCACGAGCGGGCGCGAGTCGATGCGCGTCGAGGCGACGTTCACCGGCTCGGCCGTCAGCACCTGATCGTCGACGAGCATGTCGACCTCGGGGATGCCGGCGCCGGCCAGGCTCTCCTGGAGCTGTGTCTGCATGCGGTCGAGGACCGCGGGCTCGAGCTGCCGGGCGCTGCTCTCCAGCGACACCTGCGCCACGCCGGATCGGACCGGCACGGAACGCTGCGCGAGCCCGGCGTCGGCGGAGAACGCGCTGACGACGGATCCGGCGAGCCACGGGCTCGGCGCGCCGTCCACGAGCGCCTCGGCGATCCGGGTCGCGGCGTTGGTGGTCGGGAACCAGCGCAGATCGGGGACGAGGAAGCGCCAGCTCGGGTCGAAGTACATCAGCTCGTAGCTGCGGAAGACCGAGCGGAAGCGGTTCTCGTCCAGGATGACGCCGTCCGGTGCCTCCGCGATCCGCCACTCGTCGCGGACCCGTTCCAGGCGGAAGCCGATCGTGATCTGCCCCTCGCCGGCGACGTCGTAGGCTCCCGTGGCGTCCACCGTGGCCTCCGGTGCGATCGTCAGGACGATCTCCCCCTCGGCCGGCTCGGCGAGAGCCCGCTCCCCGGCGCGGTAGACGGTGACGCCGGCCTGCGGGCGCCACGTGGCCCGGAAGTCCGGCGTGAGGAACTGCTGCGCGGTCTCCCAGTTGTTGCGCGTGCCGGACCCGGCGGCGATGAAGCCCTCCACGATCTGGGCCGGCGTCGCGCCGCGGGACGGGCCGGCGGGCACGAACGCGACGTCCGAGTCGCCCTCCTCCTCCGTGACCGGGCGGCCGGCGTTGACGGGTCCGCTCGTGGGGAGTCCCGCACACGCGGTGAGGAGCAGCGCGAGCAGCGTGGCGGCGAGGACGAGGGCGGGGCGGCGGGTCACGGACGCCCTCCCTGGGCGAGGTCGGACAGATCCAGCGGCTGGGTCATGCCGAGGTCGTCGGAGGGGATGCCGTCATCACCGGGATCGGCGGGGATCGGCGGCGTGCCGCGCAGTCCCGCGCCCTGGCGGGGCAGGGTCAGCACGAAGTTCGTGCCGCGGCCGAGCTCCGACCACACCTCGAGGGTGCCGCCGTGCAGGCGCGCGTCGCCGAGCGCGATCGACAGGCCCAGCCCGGTCCCGCCGATCGTGCGCTTGCGCGACGGGTCGGCGCGCCAGAACCGGTCGAATACGCGCTCGGCGTCGGCCTCGCTCATCCCGAGCCCGAAGTCGCGGACCCCCAGCGCGACGGCCTCCTGGTTGCTGTCGACCGTCACGACGATGGGGCGGCCTTCACCGTGCTCGATCGCGTTGCCGAGGAGGTTCCGGACGATGCGCCGCACCCGCCGGGGGTCCATGTCGACGGGCGAGTACCCGCCGGGCGCCACGAGGCGCACGTCGGTGCCGTGCTGGTCCGCGAGCTGCTGCATCGACGCGATGACATCCTCGGCGAGGTGGGCGAGGCTTGTCGCCTCGTTCTCCAGCTGCACCGAGCCCGCGTCGTACCGGCTGATCTCGAGCAGATCGGTCAGCAGGGTCTCGAAGCGCTGCACCTGCGCGTGCAGGAGCTCCGCGGCGCGCGCCGTCGTCGGGTCGAAGGCGGCGCGCTGGTCGTTGAGCATGTCGGAGGCGAGCCGGATGGTCGTCAGCGGCGTGCGCAGCTCGTGCGAGACGTCCGAGACGAACCGCTGCTGCACGAGCGAGAGCTCGGCGAGCTCCTTGATCTGCGCCTCGATGCTGTCCGCCATCGCGTTGAACGAGCGCCCCAGCGTGGCGAACTCGTCCTCGCCCTGCACCGGCAGGCGCACCCCGAGGTCGCCGGAGGCGAGCTTCGCGCTCGTCTCGGCGGCCTGCGCGATCGGCACGGTGACCGATCGCAGCACGAACCAGCTGACCGCACCGATCAGCACCACGAGGACGATGCCGACACCCCACAGGGTGACCTGCACGAACTGCAGGGTCTGCGCCTCGGAGCCCAGCTCGTACGCGAAGTACACCTCGTACGCGCCCGCCTCGGGCAGGATCAGCTGCTGCCCGATCACCACCCCCGGCGCGTGCCCGCCGTCGTCGGCGGGGATGCCGATGGACTGCCACCATTGCGTGCCGGCGTCGCGCCGCACGGTCTGCCGGAGCCCCGAGGTGAGCATGTCGGCGGTGAGGCCGCCCGCCTCGAAGTCCTGCGGAGCCGTGGAGGACGGCTGGTCGGAGATGCGGAACGCGGCGATCATGTCGGTGGCCGCCTGCCGCGACATCGAGGTGCGCACGCGGTCCATGAGATTCTGCAGCGCGAGCGTGTCGCTCTCCACGACGGCGGCGTCGAGGGTCGTCTGCGCCGATTGGGTCGCCCTGCTCGCCGCGGACTGCACCTGCTGGATGCGGGACTCGAACAGGTCGTTCTGGATCGCCAGGGCCATCCAGACGAGCGCCACGAGGATCGTCAGGGCGGTGAGCCCGAGGGTGAGCGCGAGCGTGCGGAACCGCAGCGACCGGCGCCAGGCCAGCGCGATGCGCCGCGGCCACGCGCGCACATCGCGCCAATCGGCGACGACGGCGTGGGTGGCGGTGCTCGTCGGCGACACGATGCGGTCCCGGCGGCTAGACGACGGCGCCGGCGCGGTACCCCACGCCGCGCACCGTCGTGACGATCTTCGGGTTGTCGGGGTCGATCTCGACCTTGGCCCGCAGCCGCTGCACGTGCACGTTCACGAGCCGGGTGTCCGCCTTGTAGTGGTAGCCCCAGACCTGCTCGAGCAGCATCTCGCGGGAGAACACCTGCTGCGGCTTCGCGGCCAGCGCCACGAGCAGCTCGAACTCGAGCGGGGTCAGCGCGATGACGGTGTCCCCCCGGCGCACCTCGTGCGCGGCGACGTCGGCGGTGAGGTCGCCGATGCGCAGCGTCTCCCCCGCCGGCTGGGTGCTCGGCCGCAGCCGCGTGCGGATGCGGGCGACGAGCTCCTTGGGGTTGAAGGGCTTGACGATGTAGTCGTCGGCACCGGATTCCAGGCCCCGCACGACGTCGGCGGTGTCGGTGCGCGCGGTCAGCATGATGATCGGGACGCCGGACTCGGCCCGCACCCGGGTGCAGATCTCGATGCCGTCCATCCCGGGCAGCATGAGGTCCAGCAGGATGAGGTCGGGACGCTCGGCGCGCCACACGTCCAGCGCGGCGGCGCCGTCGGCGCAGAACGCCGTCTCGAACCCCTCGGTGCGCAGGACGATGCCGATCATCTCAGCCAGAGCGGTGTCGTCGTCGACAACCAGGATGCGGGATGTCATGGTGACCTGTTCGTCCTTCGGGTACGGCGGATGCCGGTGCGCCGGCCGGGCGCTTCCCCCCACAGTATCCGACCCCGCCGCACCGGGGCCGGATGGCCCCGGTATGCCACGATAGGACGAGCTGCGCCGAACTTTCGAGGAGGGCATGTGACGGCCTACCCGACGTGGACGCCGGCCCCGCCGCCCGGGATCATCCCGCTGCGACCGCTCGGCTTCGGCACCATCCTCGGACGCTCGTTCGCGGCGCTGCGCCAGAACCCGCGGGTGCTGCTCGGCTTCGCCCTCGTCGCGCAGACGGTCGTGACGATCGTCGCCGCCGCCGGGATCGTCGCGACGGGGTTCTACGCGTTCGGGCGCGTCGCGACCCTGGAGCCGGGCGACGACGACTTCGACACCGTCATGGCGGGCTCGATCGCGCTCGTCGGCGTCGTGAGCGTCCTGCTGGGCCTGGCCACCACCGCGTTCAGCGTGCTCGTGCAGGCGGTCATCGTGCGCGAGGTGGCGCACGCCGCCCTCGCGGAGAGGCTCACCCTCGGCGGCCTCTGGCGCCAGGTGAAGCCGGTCGCCGGGCGCCTCATCGGATACACCGTCCTGCTGAGCCTGGCGGTCGCCGTGCTCGTCGGCATCCTCGTCGCCGGGTTCGTCCTGCTGGCGCAGGCCTCCGTCGCCGCGGTGATCGTCGTCGTGCTCCTCGCGATCATGGTGACCGTGCCGGTGTCGCTGTGGCTGAGCGTCAAGCTCCTGCTCGTCCCGGCGGTCATCGTCATGGAGCAGGCCCGCATCCTCGAAGCGGTGCGCCGCTCCTGGCTCCTCACCCGCGGACGGTTCTGGCCGTCGCTCGGGATCATCGTCATCATCTCCTCCGCGTTCGGGGTGCTCGCGCAGCTGGTGACCCTCCCGATGTCCTTCCTCACGACGGGGCTGACGACCGTCCTCTCCCCCACCGGCGACCCCGAGGTCGGCGGCGTCATCGCGCTCCTGGTCGGCCTGCTGGTCACGGAGGTGCTCGTCGTGCTCCTGCAGTCGGTCGCGCTCGTCGTGCAGTCCACGGCGACCGCCCTCATCTACATCGACTGCCGGATGCGGCGGGAGGGCCTGGACCTGGATCTCCTCGCCTACGTCGACCAGCGCGACCTGCCCGGGGCGGAGCCGGGCGATCCGTACCGGGCGCACGTCGGGCGGGACCTGCCGCGATGGGCCCCGCCCGTCCGGGGGACCGCGGTGCCGGGGTTCGGCGGCCCGGCCGCCCCGCACCCGGCACCGGGGTACCCGCCAACGGCCCCTGCGCCGGCGCCGGCACCTCCGGCATCCGTGCCCGCACCCGCGCCGTCGCCGACGACGTGGACACCGCCCGGCGGCGCGCCGGGAACGCTGTGAGGCTGCCCGCGGCGCCGCTCATCCCGGACGGCGACGAGGCGCGCGAGTGGGCGGAGCGCGAGCTCGCCGACACCGTCTACCGCGTGGCCGAGCCGACGCCCTTCGATCGCGCCGCCCGCGCCGTGGGCGACTTCTTCCTCTCCCTCTTCAGCGGCGACGTCCCGGCCGCGTTCGGCCCGTGGCTCGCGGTCGCGGTGCTCGTCATCGTGCTCGCCGCGATCGGCGTCGCCGTCGCGATCTGGGGCCGTCCGCGCCGCGCGGCCCGCGCGCAGGCCGCCGCGGCCCTCTTCGGCGACGCCGAGCGCAGGTCCGCGGCGGACCTCCGCCGCGCCGCCGAGGGCGAGGCCGCGGGCGGCCGGTGGGAGGCCGCCATCGTGCTGCGCTTCCGCGCGCTCGCCCGGTCGCTCTCCGATCGCACGATCGTGCCGGCGACGCCGGGGATGACGGTGCACGGCTTCGCACGCTCCGCCGCCCGCGCCTTCCCCGGCGAGACGGAGGCGCTCACCCGCGCGGCGGATGTCTTCGACGACGTCCGCTACCTCCGGCGGCCCGGCACGCCCGACGCGTACGCGCTCGTCGCGTCGCTCGACGAGCGTCTCGCCGCAGCGCCCCGGCCGCAACGGATCCCGGCATGACGGCGGCAGGGACGGCGGCGGCGCCCCGCCGCCGTGCGGTGGCGGGGTGGACGGCCATCGGCGCCGCCCTGCTCGTCGTGGGCGCCGTCGCCGCCGCGATCGGCGGGATCGCGCAGATGCCGGCCGCGGGTCTCCTCGACCCCCAGTCCGCCACCCCGGACGGGGGACGCGCGCTCGCCCGCATCCTGGAGGGACACGGCGTCGCCGTCACCGTGGCCCGCGACCGGGCCGCGGCGGAGGACGCGGTCACGTCGGCATCTACGCTCGTCCTCACCGACACCGCGCCGCTGTCGGACGAGGCCCTCGCCGCGGTGACCGGGACGGCGGCCGATGTCGTGCTGCTCGAGCCGCGGTCGCGGGATCTGCGCCTCCTCCTGGCCCGCTCGGCGCCCGCGGGCGTCGGCGACGGCGCGGCCCCGCCGGGCTGCGGGCTCGCCGAGGCCGTGCGCGCCGGCGAGGTGTCCCCCGGAACCGTGTTCCGCGCCGTCGGCGACGCGGTCGGCTGCTACCCCTCCGGTGACGGGCACGGTCTCCTGGTCCTCGAGACGGGCGACAGGCGGATCGCCGCCCTCGACGCCACGGCGCTCCTCACGAACGAGCGACTCGCCCGGGACGGCAACGCGGCGCTCGGGGTGAACCTGCTGGGGCGCCGCTCGCACGTCGTCTGGTACCTGCCGGCGCTGCAGGACAGCGACCTCGCGACGGCGCCGACCGTCGGCGAGCTGACACCGGACTGGGTCACCCCGGCGATCGCCCTCCTCGCCGGCGCCGCCCTCGCCGCCGCGGTCTGGCGGGGCCGCCGGTTCGGCCCCCTCGTCGCCGAGACGCTGCCGGTGTCCGTCCGCGCCGGCGAGACGACCGTGGGCCGCGCGCAGCTCTACGCGCGCGCCGGCGATGCCGGGCACGCCGCCGACCAGCTGCGGATCGCCGCGCTCGACCGGCTCGCGCGCCTCGTCGGGCTGGGCCCCGCGGCATCCGCCCGAGAGGTGTCCGACGCGGTCGCCGTCCACCTGTCCGCCGACCCCGGCACCGTCGCCGGGGTGCTGCTGGACGCCGTGCCGCGCACCGACCGGGAGCTCGTCGACCTCGCCGCGCGCCTCCGCGACCTCGAAGACGCTCTGGCCTCGAAGTCGGATGCCATCGTGACCGGAACCCTCCGCCCCGAAAGGAACACCCCATGAGCGACACCGTCGCCGACGCCCCGTCCGCCGACGAGCTCCGCGAGGCCATGAACCGTGTGCGGCTCGAGGTCGGCAAGGCGGTGGTCGGTCAGGACGGCGCGGTCACCGGCCTCCTGATCGCGCTGCTGGCCCGCGGACACGTCCTGCTCGAGGGTGTGCCGGGCGTCGCCAAGACGCTGCTCGTCCGCGCGTTCAGCCGGGCGATCGGCCTGGACACCGCCCGCATCCAGTTCACCCCCGACCTCATGCCGGGCGATGTCACCGGGTCCCTCGTCTACGACGCGCGGGCCGGCGCATTCGACTTCCGTGCCGGGCCGGTGTTCACCCACGTGCTCCTGGCCGACGAGATCAACCGCACGCCACCGAAGACGCAGGCGGCGCTGCTGGAGGCGATGGAGGAGCGCCAGGTGTCGGTGGACGGGCAGTCCCGCCCCCTCCCCGACCCTTTCCTCGTCGCCGCGACGCAGAACCCGATCGAGCACGAGGGCACCTACACGCTCCCCGAGGCGCAGCTGGACCGGTTCCTGCTGAAGCTCCTCATCGACGCGCCCGCACGCGCCGACGAGATGGCGGTGCTCCGCCGGCACGCCGACGGCTTCCGCCCGGGCGACCTCGCCGGCGCGGGGCTGGAGCCCGTCGTCGGCGCCGCCGAGATCCGCGCCGCGCAGCGCGCCGCCGCCTCCGTCACGGTCTCCGACGACGTGCTGGGCTATGTCGTGGACCTCGCCCGTGCGACCCGGCAGTCCCCCTCGGTGCAGCTCGGCGCGAGCCCGCGTGCCGCCACCGCCCTCCTCGCGACGGCGAAGACGTGGGCGTGGCTGGGCGGCTACCCCGCCATCACCCCTGACCACGTGCAGACGATGCTGCTTCCGACGTGGCGGCACCGCGTGCGCCTCCGGCCCGAGGCGGAGCTCGAGGCCGTCTCGGTGGAAGCCATCCTGACCTCCGTGCTGGCGCAGACCCGCGTTCCGATCTGATGTTCGTCACCGGCCGTCTCGCGCTCGCCCTCGCCGTGGGGGTGGTCCCCGTCGTGCTGCTCTCGGCCGCGGGGATGTCGGCGTGGGCGGTCGCGGGCGTCTGGGCGGCGCTCTGCCTCGCGGCGGCGGCCGTCGACGCCGCGTACGCGGCCGACCCCCGCGCCGTGGGCGTCGAGCGCCGCATCCCGGCGCGGGTGCTCCGCGATCAGGACGTGACGACGACGCTGCTGCTCACCAACCGGAGTCGCCGGGGCCTCCGCGGGCGCGTTCGGGATGCGTGGCAGCCGACCGCCGGCGCCCCGGGCGACCGCAGCAGGATCGACATCCCCGCCGGCGAGCGCCGGGCCGTGGACATCCCGCTTCATCCGCGGCGGCGTGGAGAGCTGCGCACCGGGTTCGTGGTCGTACGGGCCGACGGGCCGCTGGGGCTCGCCGGCCAGCAAGGGCGTATCGAGGCACCGGGCACGTTGCGCGTCCTGCCGCCGTTCACCGCCCGCCGGCACCTTCCCTCCCGCCTCACGCGGCTGCGGGAGCTCGACGGCAACACGAGCGTGCAGGTGCGCGGCCAGGGCACCGAGTTCGACAGCCTCCGCGAGTACGTCCGCGGCGACGACGTGCGGTCCATCGACTGGCGGGCCACCGCGCGGGCGACCACGACGATGCTGCGCACCTGGCGCCCCGAGCGCGACCGGCACGTCGTGATCGTGATCGACACCGGCCGCACCTCGGCCGCGCGGGTCGGCGACGGCGTGCGCCTGGACGCGGCGATGGAGGCGGCGCTGCTCCTCGGGGCCCTCGCGGCCCGTGCCGGCGACCACGTGCACCTCGTGATGTTCGACCGGGTGCTGCGCGCCCGCGTCACGCGGGTCGACGGGGCGGGGCTGCTCCCCGCGCTCGTCGACGCGATGGCGCCGGTCGAGCCGCAGCTGATCGACACCGACTGGGATGCCGCGGCAGCGCAGGTCCGCCGCCTGACGACGCGCCCGGCCCTCGTCGTGCTCCTGACGGCGCAGGATGCCGTGGACGCGGCGCGCGGCTTCCTGGCGGCGCTCCCGGCGCTCACCGCCCGCAGCCGCGTCGTCGTGGGCAGCGTGTCGACCGACGAGCCGCTCCCCGAGCCCCCGCGGGACGCCGCCGGGGTGTACGCGCTCGCGGCGGCCGAGCGCACCGCGCGGGACGCCCGGGAGGTGGCGGGGGCGATCGCGCGCGCCGGGGCGGATGCCGTCGTCGCGGACGCCGAGTCGCTGCCGCCCCGTGTCGCGGACCGCTACCTGGCGCTGAAGGCCGCCGGGCGCCTCTGAGAACCGGGCGCCTGTGAGAACCGGGCGCCCCGTGCCGGCGTGGCACTGGCGGCCGCCCGCGATCGGCGGGAGACTCACGGCATCCGCTGCGCCCCGAAGGAGGAGTCATGAGTCCCGATCCGATCCCCGACCAGCCCGCCGTCCCGACACCGCTCGACCACACCCCGCCGGAGGCGGGACCTGCGACCGGCATCAAGCTCCTCGCGGAGGCCGCCGGGACCTTCCTCCTCGTCTTCGGCTCCATCGGGGCCGCCCTGTTCGCCGCCGACTTCGGCACGAGCGACGCGGGCACGTCGCTCGGCATCGGCTTCGTGGGCGTGGCCCTGGCGTTCGGGCTCACGATCGTCGCGGCCGCGTACACGTGGGGGCCGATCTCCGGCGGGCACTTCAACCCGGCCGTGACGCTGGGGCTCGCCGCGGCGGGCCGCTTCCCGTGGCGCGACGCGCCCGGCTACATCGTCGCCCAGATCGTCGGCGGCGCCGTGGGCACGAGCCTGCTCGTGCTGATCGGGATGTTCGGCCCCGACGGGTGGCTCACCCAGCGGCAGGACGCCGGCTTCGCGAGCAACGGCTTCGGCGCGCAGTCCCCCGGCGGGTTCGGGCTCGGCGCGGCGATCACGGCGGAGATCGTGTTCACCGGCATCTTCGTGCTCGTCATCCTCGGCGTCACGCACGCGACGCGGGGCACGCCGCTCGCCGGGCTCGTCATCGGCCTGACGCTCACGCTCATCCACCTGGCATCCATCCCGATCGACAACACGTCGGTGAACCCGGCGCGGTCCATCGCGACGGCGATCTACGGCGGGGGCGATGCGCTCGTGCAGCTCTGGGTGTTCCTGGTGTTCCCGATCGTCGGCGCACTCATCGCGGGCTTCGCGCACAAGGCGCTCTTCGACTCCCGCAACGCCGCCTGATGAACGCCGGAAGGCCCGCCCCCACGAGGGGACGGGCCTTCCGGACGAGAGAGCCGCAGAGCGTCAGACGAGGTCGAACCGGTCGAGCTCGGTGACCTTGCCCCACGCGGCCGCGAAGTCGTGGACGAACTTCTCGGTCGCGTCATCCGAGGCGTAGACCTCGGCGAGTGCGCGCAGCTCGGAGTTCGAGCCGAACAGCAGGTCGACGCGGGTGCCGCGGCCGACGCGCTCCGTGGTCCCCTCCTTGACGCCTTCGTACGCCTGCGAACCCGGGTCCAGCGCGGTCCACGTCGTCCCGAGGTCGAGCAGGTTGACGAAGAAGTCGTTCGTCAGCACGCCCGGACGCTGTGTGAACACGCCGTACTCCGAGCCGTCCCAGTTCGCGCCGAGCACGCGGAGACCGCCGACGAGGACGGTCATCTCCGGCGCCGTGAGGGTGAGGAGGTTCGCCTTGTCGATGAGCTGGTGCTCCTGCGGCAGCACGGCGTTGCGGCCGTAGTAGTTGCGGAATCCGTCGGCCGCCGGCTCCAGGTAGGAGAACGAGTGGACGTCGGTCTGCTCCTGCGAGGCGTCGGTGCGGCCCGCGCGGAACGGCACCTCGACCTCTACACCGGCATCCTTTGCGGCCTTCTCGACGGCGGCATTGCCGGCCAGGACGATGAGGTCCGCGAGGGAGACCTTCTTGCCGTCGGTGCGGCCGTCGTTGAACGACGCCTGCACGGACTCGAGCTGGGCCAGGACCTGCTGCAGCTGCGGCGGGTTGTTGACCTGCCAGTCCTTCTGTGGCTCCAGCCGGATGCGGGCCCCGTTGACACCGCCGCGCTTGTCGCTGCCGCGGAAGGTCGACGCTGCCGCCCACGTCGTCGACACGAGCTGGGCGACGGTGAGCCCGGAGGCGAGGATCTGCGCCTTCAGCGCCGCCGCGTCGGCGTCGTCGATGAGGACGTGGTCGACGGCGGGCAGCGGGTCCTGCCAGATGAGCTCCTCGGTCGGGACCTCGGGGCCGATGTAGCGGGAGATCGGGCCCATGTCGCGGTGCGTGAGCTTGAACCAGGCACGGGCGAACGCGTCGCCGAACGCCTCGGGGTCGTCCTTGAACTTCCGCGAGACCGTGTCGTATTCGGGGTCCACCCGCAGGGCGATGTCGCTCGTCAGCATGCGCGGCTCGCGTCGCTTCGACGGGTCGTGGGCGAGCGGCACCATGTCCGCGCCCATGCCGTTCTGCGGCCGCCACTGGTTCGCGCCGGCGGGGCTCTTCATGAGCTCCCACTCGTAGGCGTACAGGATGTGGAAGAACTCGTTGTCCCAGCGGGTCGGGTGGTAGGTCCAGGTGACCTCCAGGCCGGACGTGATCGTGTCATCGCCCTTGCCGGATGCGTGGTTGTTCCTCCAGCCGAGACCCTGCTCCTCCAGGCCCGCGGCCTCCGGGTTGTCCTCGAGGTTCGAGTCCGGTGCCGCGCCGTGGGTCTTGCCGAAGGTGTGGCCGCCGGCGATGAGGGCGACGGTCTCCTCGTCGTTCATGCCCATGCGCGAGAACGTCTCGCGGATGTCGCGCGCCGACGCGAGCGGGTCGGGGTTGCCGTTCGGGCCCTCCGGGTTGACGTAGATCAGGCCCATCTGGACCGCGGCGAGCGGCTTGTCGAGCTCGCGGTCGCCCTTGTAGCGCTGGTCGCCGAGCCAGGTGGTCTCCGGGCCCCAGTACACGTCGTCGTCCGGCTCCCAGACGTCGGGGCGGCCGCCGCCGAAGCCGAACGTGTTGAAGCCCATGGTCTCCAGCGCGACGTTGCCGGCGAGGATCATGAGGTCGGCCCAGGACAGCGCCTGCCCGTACTTCTTCTTCACGGGCCAGAGCAGGCGGCGCGCCTTGTCGAGGTTGACGTTGTCGGGCCAGCTGTTCAGCGGGGCGAAGCGCTGCTGCCCGGCTCCGCCGCCGCCACGGCCGTCGTGCACGCGGTACGTGCCGGCGCTGTGCCACGCCATGCGGATCATGAGCGGGCCGTAGTTGCCGAAGTCGGCCGGCCACCAGTCCTGCGACGTCGTGAGGACCTCGGCGATGTCGGCCTTGACCGCGGGGAGGTCGAGCGCCTCGAAGGCGGCCTTGTAGTCGAAGTCGCCGCCGAGAGGGTTGGCCTCGACGGGGTTCTTCTTCAGCACGCGCAGGTTCAGCTGGTTCGGCCACCAGACGTTGTTTGCCGAGCCGGTGGTCGGGTGCGGCTGCGCGTGGACGACGGGGCAGCCCGTGGCCTCCTCGGCGTACGCCTCGTCGGTGTCGGTGACCGTGACGGACTGGTTGATGTCGGTCACGTCCTCGCCGATGGGGGCGGCGGTGGGTTCGTGGTCGGTCATGTGATTCCTTCCTCGGGTGGTGGTGCTCAGGCGGCGGCCGCGCACGTGGAGCACAGGCCCCAGTACGTGACCTCCGCCGACGCGATCGCGAAACCGTGGTCCTGCGATGGCGTGAGACAGGGGGCGTGCCCGACCGCGCAGTCGACGTCGGCGACGGCGCCGCAGTCGGTGCAGATCAGGTGGTGGTGGTTGTCGCTGACCCGCAGCTCGAAGAGCATCGGCTGCCCGGCCGGCTCGATCCGGCGCACGATGCCGGCGTCGGCGAAGTCGTTGAGCGCGTTGTACACCGACTGCCGGCTCAGTCGCGGCATCCGGGGGCCGACGTCGGCGAAGAGCGCATCGGCGCTCGCGTGCGGGCGGGCGGCGAGCGCGTCGTAGACCGCGGTGCGCGACTGGGTCACGCGGAGGCCGGCCTCGCGCAGCGCCTCGGGTGCCGCCGGGTACCGTGCGGGGCTGTGCACGGTGGTGGTCGACATGCCGCCAGTCTATCGCTTCTTTTGATCGAATCCAAATGAGCGCGAGGCGGGTCAGCCGGCGACGAGACGTGCGGTGCCCGCCTCGTACTCGGTCAGATCCCCGCTCTCGCCGGCCGCCGCCGCGCGCCCGCCCACGACGAGCATGTACGTCAGGAAGGCGGCCAGCGCGAGCGTCCCCAGGCCGATCTTCACGGGCCACGGCCACGGCTGCGCCGTGACGAACCCCTCCAGGAGGCCCGCGACGGCGAGAGCCAGGACGAGGCCGACGGCGACCGTCGCGAGCGAGCGCCCGGCCGCCGCGAGCGACTCACCGCGGCTCCGCGGTCCGGGCGCAACCCAGGCCCAGAAGATGTGCAGCCCGGCCGCGGCCGCGACGAAGAGGCAGGTGAGCTCGAGCTGGCCGTGCGGGGCGATGTAGAGGAGGAACACGTCCCCCCGGCCGTGCGCGAACAGCACGGCGGCGGCGACGCCGACCGAGACCGCGTTCTGCATCATGACCATGACCGGCCACAGGCCGGTGACGCCGAACAGCACGCACTGCGCGGCGATCCAGGCGTTGTTGGTCCACACCGTCCCGGCGAACACGGCCGCCGGGTTCTCGCTGTAGTAACCGGTGAACTCGTCCTCGGCGTACTGCTCAAGCCCCGCCTCGTCCCCGAGCGCGGCGATGACGGCGGTGTCGCCCGCGACCCAGGTGGCCACCAGCGCGGCGACGGCGAGGAACGCGAGCGCGATGACGAGGGTCGTCCAGCGCAGCCGGTACAGGGCCGCGGGCAGCTGGTGGGCGAAGAAGCGCGGCACCTGACGGAGCACGTTGTCGGGGGCGCCGGTCAGCCGCAACCGCGCCCGCGCGAGCAGCGTCGACAGGTGGTCGCCCTCCGGGCTCCGGCCCGCGGTCGTCTTGATCTCGGCGAGGTCGGCGGAGGCCGACCGGTATCGGGCGACGAGCTCGTCGACCTCGCGGCCGCTCGGCCGGCGGATGCGCCCGAGCTCGTCCAGTCGCGCCCACTCGGCACGACGCGCGGCCGTCAGGGCGTCGAGGTCCATTTGCTTTACTGTACCCATGGCCACCCCCGGACCCACCCCGGCGCCGGCGGAGATCCGGCAGGACGAGATCCTCACCGGCGAGGCCGTGGCCCTCGACGTGCAGCCGGTCGGATTCTTCCTGCGGGCCCTCGGTCTCCTCATCGACATGCTGACCGGCATCGCCCTGCTCGCGCTCTTCCTCCTCGCGGCGTCGTGGGTCACCGGCGTGGGGCTCGACCTGTCCGCCCTGTCCCCCGCCCTCACGGTCGCGAGCCTCGCGGTGGTGACGGTGGTCCTGCCGACGGCGGTCGAGACCATCACACGAGGGCGGAGCCTCGGCAAGCTCGCCGTCGGCAGCCGGATCGTGCGGACCGACGGCGGCGCCGCCGGCTTCCGGCACGCCTTCATCCGCGCCCTGACCGGCGTCCTGGAGGTGTGGTTCACGCTCGGGGCGGTCGCGGGCATCGTCGGCGCGTTCACGCCCCGCGCGCAGCGCCTCGGGGACCTCCTCGCCGGCACCTACGCCGAGCGCACGCGCGTCCCGCAGCTGCCGTCCCCGGCCGGCGGCGTGCCGGAGGCGCTCGCGGACTGGGCCCGCATCGCGGACGTCACCCGGCTCCCCTATCGCGTGGCGCGCCGCGCCGCGCAGTTCGTCCGGACGGCGACGGGCCTCGACCCGGCGGCGCGGGCGCGCACCGCCGCGGCGATCGCCGCCGACGTCGCGCCACACGTGTCACCGCTGCCGGCCGTCGACCCGGAGACCCTCGTGCGGGCCGTCGTCGCGGTCCGCCGTGACCGCGAGTACGCCGCGCTGGTCGGCGAGCAGGCGCGCATGGCACGCCTCACGGCCGGCACCCGTTCGGCGCCGCGCGGGTTCCCCGAACGCTGACGGGGGCCGGTCGGCGCGCGTCAGTAGCGGTAGTGGTCGACCTTGTACGGCCCCTCGACGGGAACGCCGATGTACGCGGCCTGCGCCGGGGTCAGCTCGGTGAGCTCGACGCCGAGCGCCGGCAGGTGCAGGCGGGCGACCTTCTCGTCCAGCGCCTTGGGGAGCACGTACACGCCGACGGGGTACGCGTCGGTCCGGGTGTAGAGCTCGAGCTGGGCGAGCACCTGGTTCGTGAACGACGCGCTCATCACGAAGGACGGGTGCCCCGTCGCGTTCCCCAGGTTCAGCAGGCGCCCTTCGCTGAGCACGAGGATGCTGCGGCCGCTCGGCATCCGCCATTCGTGCACCTGCGGCTTTATCTCGATGCGCTCCGCGCCGGGCAGCGACTCCAGCCCCGCCATGTCGATCTCGTCGTCGAAGTGGCCGACGTTGCCGACGATGGCGAGGTGCTTGAGGCCCTGCAGGTGCTCGACCGTGACGACCTGCGTGTTGCCGGTCCCGGTGATGAGGATGTCGACGTCGCCGACGACGGACTCGAGCCGGGCGACCTGGTACCCGTCCATCGCGGCCTGCAGGGCGCAGATGGGGTCCACCTCGCCGACGATCACGCGGGCGCCCTGGCCGCGCAACGCCTCCGCGGCGCCCTTGCCGACGTCGCCGTACCCGGCGACGAAGGCGACCTTGCCGCCCATCAGGACGTCGGTGGCGCGGTTGATGCCGTCGGGCAGCGAGTGCCGGATGCCGTACTTGTTGTCGAACTTCGACTTCGTGACGGAGTCGTTGACGTTGATGCCGGGGAAGAGCAGCCCGCCGGCGGCGTGCAGCTCGTACAGGCGGTGGACGCCGGTCGTGGTCTCCTCCGTGACGCCGAGGATGCCGGCGGCCATCCGCGTGAACCGCTGCGGGTCGCGGGCGAGGCTGGCGCGGAGCGTGTCGAGCACGATGCGGTACTCGCCGGAGTCGCCGTCCGCGGCGTCGGGGACGGCGCCGGCGCGCTCGAACTCGACGCCCTTGTGCACGAGCAACGTCGCGTCGCCGCCGTCGTCGAGGATGAGGTTCGGGCCGTCGAAGCCCTCCGCCGACCAGTCGAAGATGCGGTCGGCCAGCTGCCAGTACTCCGCGAGCGTCTCGCCCTTGAACGCGAACACGGGGACCCCGGCGGGGGCGTCGACGGTGCCGGTCGGCCCCACCGCGACGGCCGCGGCGGCCTCGTCCTGCGTGGAGAAGATGTTGCAGCTCGCCCAGCGCACCTGCGCGCCGAGGGCGACGAGCGTCTCGATGAGGACGGCCGTCTGGACCGTCATGTGCAGCGAGCCGGCGATCCGCGCGCCGCGGAGCGGCTGCGACGGCCCGAACTCCTCGCGCAGGGCCATGAGGCCGGGCATCTCGTTCTCGGCGAGACGGATCTGGTGACGGCCGGCTGCGGCGAGCGCGAGGTCGGCGACGACGAAGTCGAGGGTGTCCACGGGAGTCGGCATCCGCCTATTCTCCCACTCCGTGCGCCGCGTGCGGCGCGGTCAGACGCGGAGCGTCTCGTGCCGGACGACGACCCAGCCCTTGGGCACGGAGAGCCGGTCGGTGTGGATAGCGCACAGGTCGTGGGCGTGCGGGTCGTTGCCGCGCCCCAGCGGGCCGACGGCGGCCATCTGGTCGCCGTAGTCGTAGGTGAGGGTCGTCACCGCTTCGCGGGCACAGCCCACCTTGGAACACAGTCTCTCGCGCATCGTGTCCACGCTAGCGAGCCGGGGCCGGGGCGGGCGCAGGCCGCGCCGCGCGACCTAGGATGGACTCATGATCAGGCGCCGCGTCCGCACCGCGACGACGCGTGCGCGGCCGGCCCGGCACGGCCGGCACGGCCGCGAGGACCGCAGCCCCGCCGTGCGCCCGCCGCTGCCGCCGCTGGAGACGCGGGCGGAGAAGTTCGACCTCGCCGTCGGCACGGCGGTGGAGTTCCTGCGCAGCGCCTGGCCGGAGCTGCGCGACGTGCGGTTCGACATCGGCGCGATGCCGGCCGACGCCGACGCCGACGGCATCCCGCGCTGGACGGTGCTCGCCGACCAGAAGCGCATCATCCTGTACCGCCTCCCCATCGAGCGGCTGAGCCACCTGCACCGCGACGACGAGCTGCACCGCCGGATGTCGGTGGAGAGCTGCGTGTTCCGGGCCGCGGCCGAGTACCTCGACAAGGACCCGTGGGACCTCGGTCCGGAGCGATTCCGCTACTTCTGAGCCGTCACTGCGTGTAGACGACGATGGCGGCGGCCGCGGCGTCGGCGGGCAGCACGGCATAGCCCGCGAGGGCGCCGGCGCCGGAGTAGGTGACGTTCGCGCGCACCTTCGGGCCGCCGGAGACGAGCCGGTACACGGTGCCGGAGCGCAGCGCCAGCCGCGCCCCGCCGCCGGCCGGGACGGTGACGTCGGTCGCCTCGCCGGCGCCGGCCTCGGCGGCGACCTCCGCGACCACGTCGGCGTCGCCGTCGTTCGTGAGCGTGAGCACGGGCGCGCTCCCGTCGGCCACCGCGAACAGGCTCGGCACCTCCAGGGCGTCGGCGGCCGTGTACCAGGCGAAGTCCGCGCCCTGCCCGAACCCCGTCGTCTCCCAGACGGCGGCGACGACGGGGCCGCTCGCCTCGACGCGCACGCTGTACGCGCCGACGCCGAGGCCGTCGAGTTCGAGCTCCAGCGGGATGCCGGCATCCAGCGTGACGGTGCGCGGCTCGTCCACGACGCCGCGCGCGCCGACCCGGGAGACGGTGACGCTCGCCTCCGCCCCCGCGGACGGGGCGAGGAGGCGCAGCAGGGTCGTGGTGTCGGAGGCGCCCTCGTCGCCCGGATCGGTCGTGACGGAGAAGGCGGGGATCACCTGGGTCCCGGCGGGCGCGGCGGTCGCGCCGACCTGATCGACGCCGCCCGGGACGAGGGTCCGCGTGATGCTCGCCTGCAGGGCGGCGTGGACGGGCGCCTCCGAGGACGTGACCCGGATGACGGGGCTCTGCTCGCCGCGCGCGAGCCCGGCGAGCGGGAGGATGCGCTGCGTTCCGGCCGGGACGACGATCCCGGTGCCGGACGCCGGCTGCGCGGGCCCGGCGGCGCCGTAGACGGTCAGGTCGACGCGGGCGGCGACCGTGCCGGGGTTCGTCAGCAGCACGAGATCGGCCGCGCCGGTGATCGCGCTGCCCCCGACCAGCCAGGACTCCATGAGCGGCGGGGTGCACGCGGACGCGGCGAAACCGGCGAGGTCGGGGTCCCCGACGGACGCCGAGCCGGCGGCGGCCACGTCGGTCCGGGTGCGGTCCTTCGGCGCAGCCGTGAAGGCATCCGGCCCCCGGCCGTCGACGACGTCGGGGACGAGGAGCGTCGCAGCCTCCGCGGGTGCGCTGCCCGCGGCGGTCGCCGCGACGACGCTCTGGCCGGCGGCGAGGGTGAGTGCGCCGGCGTCACCCGCGTCGCGGCCCAGTGCGAGGACGGGCCCCGCGCAGGCGAGCACGGATGCCTCCGGCTCCGGGATCGCGGTGACCGCGAGGGGCTCGCGGGCGACCTCCGGCCACGGGAAGAGCGCCGCCGCGGTGGCGCCCAGCACGAAGACGACCGTCACGGCGATGCCCACGGCGGTCCGCGCCCCGCGCTGCACCCGGCTGATGCTCATCGGCTCTCCGCTCTGCTCGTGCCCACGACGCGGGGCAGGCCCCGCACCTCGCGCCGGCTCGCGGTCGTCGGCAGGGCGAGGAGCAGCGCGACGGCGATCACGCCGAGCTGGATGCCCGCGACCTTCTGCGCCGTGGCGGCGGTCTCCGCCGCCGCCACCCGGGGGGCGACGTCGCCGGAGAGGCGCCACAGCGTGCCCTTCGCGGTCTCGCCGACGATGTCCAGGCCGTCCCGCTTGTCGAGGGCCGTCTGCGCGGACAGGCGCAGCGCCCGCGCACCGTCGGCCTCGCCGGTCGAAGCGGTGCCGAGGACGACGAAGGCGATGCCGTGGTCGGCCAGCCGGTCCACGACGTCTCCGGCGGCATCCGTGATGAGGTCCGCCGTCATGCGCGCGATCGTCACATCCGCGGCGTCGGGTGCGGTGCGCGCGGAGAGCAGTGTCGTCTGGCCGCCGAGCGTCGCGCTGCCGCCCCAGACGACCGTCGACGAGATGCCGCCGTCGGGCTGCGGGACGAGGACGAGCGTCCCGGTGGAGGTCCCCCCGCGTCCCTCCGCATCCACGTACGCGGGAAGGGTGCTGGCGGGACCGTTCGTCAGCGCCGCGGCGCCGCGGACGGTGGCCGTCAGCGCGGGGAACGCGGCCACGCCCAGCGCGAGCGCGACCAGCGCCGCGGCGGCGAGGCGGGCGAACCGGATGCCGGGCAGCAGGTCGAGGGTGAGGAGTGCGGCACCGAGGAATCCGGCCCACGCGAGGCTGAGGGCGCTCCCCGGCCAGAGCGCGACGACGTCCGCCCCGGAGGCCGTGAGCGTCACCCCCACGGCCGCCAGCGCGGTCGCGAGGCCCACGGCGGCGATGAGCAGCGTCGCGAGGGATGCCGTGAGCCGGGCCGTGAGCGGGGCGAGCAGCGCGAGCAGGATGAGCGGCACCGTGAGCAGCGGCACCCACCACACCGGCGCACCGGCGCCGAGGAGCGCCGACCAGCCGCCGGGGTCTGCGGTGGGGAACCCCGCCGTCAGCAGCAGCCGGCGGAGGACGTCGACACCGCCGGCGGTGTCGAGCGGGACGCCGGGGTCGGCCAGCAGGCTCCACCCCTCGCCGGCGCGGAGCCGGTGCCAGACGAGCGGCGCGAAGATCACCGCGGTCGGGACGAGGAGCCACACGACGTGCGGCAGCCCCCGCCCGCCGCGGAGGACCAGGGTCAGGATGACGGCGACGAGCCACAGCGCCACGAGGGCCGGCGCGAGCGACGGCGCACAGGCGATGACGGCGGCCAGCAGCAGGGAGGCCACGCCCGCGCTCGTCCAGGAGCGGTGCGCGACGACGCCGGTGTAGAGCAGCCAGGGCAGCAGCAGGTGGACCAGCAGCGCGGCGGGTCGCCCGTCCACGAGCGCCGTCAGGAAGGTCGGCGCCAGCACCCACACGATGGCGCCGAGCGCGCGGAGGGCGCTCCGGCGGGTGACCCGCGTCGCGGCGAACCAGCCGCCGACGGTGGCGAGGGGCAGCGCGAGGAGCCAGAGCACGACGACGGCGCGTGAAGGCTCCCACGGGGAGAGACTGCCGAGCAGGGCGACGAGGCCGCTGAACGGGTCCGCGGGGCCGACGAGGTCCCAGCCGAGCGGGCGCTGCCCCCACGCGGCATCCTCCCACAGCTGGGCGAACGTGGCCCGCAGCGGAGCGAGTGCTCCCCCGCCCAGCACCGGCCACGCCAGGAGCGCCGGCAGGACCACGGCGGACAGCACGAGCGCCGCGAGGACGAGCCACGCCCCGCCGCCGGTGAAGAACCGCAGGTCGTGCCGGTCGCCGGCGTCGCCGGCGTCGTCGAGCCGGTGCCGCAGCTGGGCGGTCGTGACGCGCAGCGGCGCCAGCTGCGCCCACCCGGCGGTGCGGGCGCGGCGGAGGCGGCCGCGCGCGGCCGCGACGGACGGGAGACGCATCATCGCGACGACCGCGGCGGCCCACTCGGGTCCGATCCGGTCGGGCTGCTTGCCGAGGAGGTGTCCCAGGGTGCGCCACAGCGCGAGCGGGAGCAGCGACAGCCAGTGCAGCGGGAGTGTCGCCCCCGGCGCGTAGACCAGCCGGCGATGCAGCTGCGCGGTGCGCGTCGCGTAGGCGCGGCGCACATGCGCCCGGAAGTCCTCGCCGCCCGGCGGTCCGGCCACGCCGTCGCCGGCGACGGCGACGATCGCCGTCGGCGCGAGGGCGACCCGGCTGCCGGCGAGCCGCGCGCGCACGCCGAGATCGAGCCCCTCATCCGCGCCCGCGAGGGCGGGGTCGATGCCGCCGAGCGCGCGCCATTCCGGCGCGCGCACGAGGAGGCCCCGGACGTCGGCGCCGAGCACGTCCTCCGTCGCGTCGTGCTGGCCCTGGTCGAGCTCGCCCTCGGCGAGACCGACGGTACGGCCGAGGCGGGTCATCGAGACCCCGAGCGACACGATCTGGGCGTGGTCGTCCCATCGCACGAGCTTCGGCGCCGCCAGGGCGACGGAGGGCGCCGTCTCGAGGGCGCCCGCCAGCCGTGCGAGGGCGTCCGGTGCCGGCGCGGTGTCCTGAGCGAGGAGCCAGACGGCGTCGCCGTCGAAGCGGTGCGTGGCCATGCGCAGCGCCTGGGCGTAGCTCGTGGACCGGTCCGCGGTGATGACGCCCTCGGCGCCGGAGGCGGCGGCCGCCTCGCGGAGCGCGTCATCCGGCCCGCACAGGACGAGGGTCAGCGCGTCCACCGGACGCGACTGCGCCGCGAGGGCGGTCAGCGTCCGGCGCAGGTGGAGGTCGGCCGGGATGCGCCCATCGGGGCGCACGACCAGCAGTGCGTGGACTCGAGCGGGCATGACGTGGTCAGCCTAGGCGGCGCACGGCCGGCGCCGCGGCAGCCGCGCGCGATTCGCCGGGATCGGTCAGCTCGCGCGGCGCTTGAGCTTGCGCCGCTCGCGTTCGCTCAGCCCGCCCCAGATGCCGAACCGCTCGTCGTTGTGCAGGGCGTACTCGAGGCACTCGCCGCGGACGTCGCACGATCCGCAGATGCGCTTCGCGTCGCGGGTCGATCCGCCCTTCTCCGGGAAGAAGGCCTCGGGGTCGGTCTGCGCGCACAGCGCCTCGGACTGCCAGGCGAGGGCGGTGTCCTCGTCGGTCGCGGCGGGCCGACGCACGCCGGGCACACCGAGATTGATCGGATCGACGAACCAATTCTCGGGAACGCCGGAACGGTAACCCGTCATCTCGCTCTCCCACCTGTATATCCACGCGATGTCCGCGTGTAGGGATAATTACACCCTTGTCATTCGCCGCGGTCAAGTCGCAGATCGTAAAGCCTCAAGCGAAGATTGAACCTTCTTGACGCGTGATCGGCGTGTCGCGGGGCCCGTGCCGGGGCCCGCGGCGGCGGCGTGCGGCGCCCCTCCCCCGCCCGCCACGGCGCGTCACAGCACCCGCGGGTTGCGCGGCTGCCACCGGCATCCCCTGTGACATCCGCTCGCGGGATGTCGCAGCATCCGCCGGTCGAGCACGCCGCCACGCGCGTGATGCGGGACGGGGTCGGCGCGGGAGCGGCGGACGCCGCCGGGGAACCTCCCGATTCAGCCGCGGCCGGGCTGGGCCAGGAAGACGTCCCCCTCGCCGGTGAGCTCGACGCTCGCCTCGTCCGCCGTGAGGTAGGCGGCCTCGGCGGGCCGCAGCACGACCGAGCCGGCGGTCGCGGTGACGGTGACCTCGCCGCCGGTGACGAGCACGATGGCGGCGCCGGCGAGCGCGACGCGCTGCGGGCGGTCGGGCTGCACCGCGGCGTGGACGAGGACGAAATCCGGGATGCCCACGTCGAAGACCTCGGCGCCGTCCGCGGTGACCGGCGTCACGAGCGGTGCGGGGCCTGGGGTCGTGTCGACGATCCGCATCAGCTCCGGCACATCGATGTGCTTGGGAGTGAGACCCCCGCGCAGCACGTTGTCGCTGGCCGCCATGAGTTCCACGCCGAGACCCGCCTGGTAGGCGTGCAGCACGCCGGCGGGGGCGAACAGCGCCTCGCCGCGGCGCAGGTCGACGAGGTTCATCAGGAGCGCGACGACGATCCCGGGGTCACCCGGGAAGTCCTCGGCGGCGGCCCGCAGCACGTCCAGTTCGGCGGCGAAGTCGGCGCTCGAGGCGCGCCGCAGCGCCACCACCAGGTCGTCGATCTCCGCCTGCGCCTGCCCGCTCAGCGCCCACTCGATCGTGGCGCGCAGGACGTCGGCGTCCTCGCCCGGCGCGGAGAGGCGCCCGGCGAGCGCGGCGACCCCGGGGGCATCGCCCAGCGCGGCCAGCAGCCGGCGGGTCTCCTCGAGCGGGCGCAGCCCGACGAGGGCGCGGAACACCTCGCTCACGGCGACGATGATCTCCGGCTTGTGGTTCGCGTCGCGATACGTGCGCTCCGGCGCGTCGAGGGGGATGCCCGCGGCGTTCTCGCGTGCGAAGCCCGCCACGGCCTCCGCCAGGGAGGGATGGGCCTGGATGGACAGCGAGCTGCCCGCGGCGAGGAGCTTCAGGAGGTACGGCAGCGGAGCCTCGCCCCGGTCCGCGACCAGCTCGTCCAGCGTGCGACCGGACCCATCCGCGACCCGTGCGGGGCAGCCTGGGTGGTCGCCGTACCAGATCTCGGCTTCCGGACGCCCGCCCGGCGGCCGGCCGACGAGCGCGGGGATCAGGGTCTCGGACCCCCACGAGTAATCGCGGGGCTCGTTCGTCAGGCCGATGAGCACACCCTCAGCCTAAAGGCGCCGCGCGGTAGCCTGAGCGCAGATGTCTGTTCACACGATGCACCCGATCGCGGCGCCGCCGCAGGCGCCGGCGCGGGAGAAGACCGGCCACCTGCTGCTGCGCGGGTGGTGCATCTTCGTGCTCGCCGGCGCCATCGCCGGCACCAGCTGGCTGCTCGCCGTCGGCACCCTGGGCTCCGGGATCGTCGCCGTCGGCTCGGGCCTCATCTCCATCGCCCTGTGGGTGAGCCTCCGGCCCGCCGTGCAGTGGCGCCGGCTCCCCTGGTTCGCCGTCGGCTACATCACGTGCGCGGTGTCCTCGCTGCTGTGGACCGCGTGGCCCACCGCCACCGCGATGACCCTCCTGCTGCTGCTCACGACCTCGGTGCAGGCGATGTTCGTGGGGGCCGTGCTCACGTGGCGCGAGCTCATCCGCGCGCTCGCGTCGGCACTGAAGTGGATGCTGGGGCTGTCGCTCCTGTTCGAGCTGTGGGTCTCGCTCGTCTGGCAGGGGCCGATCCTCCCCGGCTTCGTGCGTCCCGACGGCCCGGTGGACGATCCGATCGTCCTGTGGTCGCGCGACAACCTGTTCGACGGCGGACGCATCCAGGGTCTGTTCGGCAACGCGAACGATCTCGCCTACGTCGCCCTCCTCGCCCTCGTCGTGTTCGGCGTGCGCCTCGCCTCCGGCGCGCCGCGGCGTGTGCTCCTGGTCGGGTGGATGCTGCTCGCCGCGTACCTGTTCGTCCGCGCCGGCTCGGCGACCGCCTCCTTGGCGGCGGCGGCCGTCGTCGTCGTCCTGCTGACCGCGCTGCTCATGCGCACCTCCGACCGCCCCGGCGGCCGGACCCGCTTCTACCTGGCTTATTTCGTCGTCGCGGCGGGCGGCCTCACTGCGCTCTGGTTCAGCCGCGACGCGGTCTTCGCCCTCCTCGGCCGATCCGCCGACCTGACCGGCCGGGAGGACATCTGGGCAGCCGTCATGGAGCGCGCCGCAGAGCGCCCCGTGCTCGGGTGGGGCTTCTCCACACCGTGGGTGCCGACCGACCCCGGCTTCGACGGCTGGATCATCGACCACGGACAGACGGTCATGCAGGCGCACAACATGTGGATCGACGTGTTCTTCCAGCTCGGCGCGGTCGGGCTGGTCCTCATCGCCCTGACGTTCCTCGCCTACGTCTGGCGGGCGTGGTTCTTCGCCGTGGACCGTCCGCGCTGGGACCTCGTCGCGGACCGCCCGTACTCCGCGGCGACGCTCGTCCCGACCCTGATCGGCGCCATCCTGCTCGTGCGGGGGCTCGCCGAGTCCGGCCCCCTGCTCGCGTGGGGCTGGTTCATCGTCGTGACGTTCGCCTTCAAGATCAAGCAGGCGCCCCTGATCGGCCGCGGGCCGAGCGAGAGCCGCCTCACCGGCGAGCAGGGCGAGCGGCTGTCCACGCGATGAGCACGACGTCCGAGAACGCGCGTCGCCGACTCGGGGCGCTCCTGCGCTCTGCCGACTTCGCCCGCGTCTACACGCTCACGGTCTTCGCGACCATCATCGGGTCGCCCTTCATCGAGGCCGTCGCCGGGTACGTCCCGCTCGTGACCGCGGTCGTCGGGCTCTGCGGCATCGGCGCCGGCGTGCTGTTCTCGCGGCGCGCCGAGATCTCCTGGCTGCGTCTGGTGCCCACGACGCTGCTCATCTTCCTCGTCTGGGCGTTGACGAGCGTCGCGTGGAGTACGGATGCCGGCATGAGCTTCTGGCGCTGGCTCTCGACCCTCGCGATCGCGTTCCTCGCCGTCACGATCGGCCATATCCGTGACACGCTGCAGACCGTCCGCGCCCTCGGTGATGTCGCGCGTGTGCTGCTCGTGCTGTCGCTGGCACTCGAGGTGCTCGCCGGCATCCTGTTCGACACCGCCTTCGAGTTCCTCGCAATCCAGGGCAACATCGCCCAGCTCGGCCCCATCCAGGGCATCTTCGGCACGCGCAACATGCTCGGGTTCGTCGCCGTCATCGCGGTCATCACGTTCGTCATCGAGTGGCGCACGCATTCGGTGCGCCCCGAGGTGTCGCTCGCGTCGATCCTCCTGGGGACCGCGATGGCCCTCCTGTCAGCGTCGCCGACGGTGTTCGTCGTCGCCGCGGCGGTCGCCGTGGCGGCCGGAGCGCTGCAGCTCGTCCGCACGGCGGATCCCGCGCGCCGCGCGGCACTGCAATGGGGGCTCGCTGCTCTGGTGGCCACGGGCGGCATCGTGCTGTACGCGCTGCGAGGCCGCATCGTCGCGGCCCTCGGCGCGGCGGACGACCTGTCGATGCGCACGACGCTGTGGGACCTCCTGCAGTTCTACGCGCGCCGGCGGCCGGTCCAGGGATGGGGCTGGTTCGGGGCGTGGGCCCCCGACGAGCAGCCTTTCCTGACTCTCAACCTGCTCCTCGGCCAGCGGCACACGACCGCGCTGAACGCCTACATGGACGTCCTGCTGCAGGTGGGGTGGGCGGGCTTCGTGATCCTGATCGCCTTCGGCGGCATCGCCCTGGTGCGGTCCTGGCTCGACGCGAGCCAGCGGCGCTCCCCGGTCTACGGCTGGACGCCGCTGCTCCTGGTCGCCCTCGCCACGGTGTCGCTGTTCGAGAGCTTCGCGCTGTTCGGTGCGGGCTGGCTGCTGCTCGTGCTGGCCACCGTACGGGCCGGACAGTCCCGCTCGTGGCGGCGCAGCATCCGGGTGCCGGAGCCGGACCAGGACCTCCCCCGGTCACAGGAGACGTCAGGATCGGCCGGGTAAGCTGATCCTCGGCCCGACGCGCGGCGCCCTCGCTCTGCCCCGGAGATGATTTGTGACCTACGTCCTTCAGAACGTCGTGTTCGCCGATCCCGCCGACCGTGCCCGCGCGTGGGAGGTTCGCAAGTGAGTGCCGCCGCCCCGGCCTTCGATCCCGCGACCGCCACCATCGCGGTGGTGACGTTCAACCGGTCGGGACTGCTGACGCGTCTCCTGACGAGCATCACCGCCATGGACCCCAAGCCCGGCAACGTGGTCATCATCGACAACGCCTCCACCGACGACACGACGGCCGTCGTGGAGTCCTTCCGCGACGGGCTCGGCACGAATCTCGTCTACCGCCGCCTCGACACCAACACCGGCGGCTCGGGCGGCTTCAGCGAAGGCATGCGCGTCGCCTACGAGCTGGGGTCCACCTGGATCTGGCTCATGGACGACGACGTCGAGGTCCTGCCCGACGGACTCGCGAAGATGGGCAAGTGGGCCCCCCGCTTCAAGAGCATCCAGGGCCGCCGGTACGACTACGACGGCAGCGAGTTCTACTGGCAGTACCGCGTCGCCGAGCGGATGGGCATCCCGATCCCGTTCGCGCCGTCCGGGTTCGACGAGTCCGGGTACAAGGAGATGAACTCCGGATGCTTCGAGGGGATGTTCATCCACCGCGACATCGTCGAGAAGATCGGCCTGCCCGACCCCCGGTTCTTCATCTACTGGGACGACCAGACCTACGGCTGGCTCGCCTCCCGCCAGACGACCTCGGTCATCGTGGACGAGTTCGTCCTGCGCCGCACGCGCGAGATCAAGCAGTGGGACATGGGCATCCGCCACATGAACGCCTCCAGTGACGCCTACCGCTACTACATCATGCGCAACCGCGCGCACATCAAGCGCTACTACCGGTCGCTGGGTGTCTACAACCCGGTGCTCTTCGGCGCGGGGACCGCCTTGACCTTCGTGAAGGAACTCATCCGCCTGCTGTTCGTCGAGCGCAAGGTCCGCGGCACGTCCAACCTCTTCCGCGGGCTCCGCGACGGCGGCAGGATCGCCCGCGACGCCTCGTGGAAGCCCATGCCCCCGCTGGTAGGCGCCACCGCGATCTGAGCGGCTTCTCATCCTCTGTTAGATTCGGCGGGTCGCGGCCGTTCGCCGAGGCGTGGTCTGACGCCGGGGAGCGGAATGTCGATGGTGCGCACACGGGGCCGCGGCCGCCTTCTCGCGACGGTGACGGTCATCGCGTCGCTGTTGTCGGCGGCGATCGCCGTCCCGGCCTCTCATGCGTCGGCGGCAGACGGCACCGCGAGCCTGTCGGGGACGGTGGACGGGTACGACAGCCCCGCGTACGGAGTGTCCAACGCGACGGTCTGGGTCTACCGCGACGGCGCATTCGTCACCAACACGAACTCTGACCACAGGGGTGCGTACACCATCGCCGGCCTCGCCCCCGGTGAGTACGACATCCTGACCACTTACTGCTGCTCCGCGAAGGCGTACATCAGTGAATGGGGTGACGACACGCACGGCGCGACCCAGCTCGCCCCGACGGTTCTCGCCGAGGGGCAGAACACGCTCGACATCGTGCTGGATGCCGGCGGCTACATCACCGGGACGGTGACGGGGGCAGGCAAGAACGTCCACGCGACGATGACGCTCGTGCCGCTGGAGCCGATCATTCCGGGGTTGGAACGCCGGGCCTGGGTGGGTCCCGACGGGCTGTCGACCGATCCGCTCCCGCCGGGACGGTACGGCATCATCGCCGCCGCGGGCGGCTGGCTCACCGAGGATCACAACGGCGTCAAGACCACGACGCCCACCGAACCGGCGATCGTCGTCGAGCGCGGCGCGACGACCTCCGTGGCGATCGAACTCGACCCGGCCGGCCAGATCTCGGGCACCGTGTACATCGACAACCGCGACGGCACCCGGAGCCCCGCCGCCGGCGCGCGGGTCGGGTGGACCAACCTCGCCGACTACAACAACCGGTGGGGCAGCATCGTCACCGACGAGAACGGCGAATACGCGATCCGGGGGGTGAATGGGCAGTACGTCCTGTCGTACTCCGCCGACGAGACGCTGCCGGAGTACTCCGGTGGTTCCCGCACGGAGGAGGACGCTCAGGTCGTGACGGTGCGCGACAACGAGATCGTCGACGGGATCGAGGCCACCCTCGACATCGGGGGGCGCATCGCACTGCGTACCACGCTCGCGTCGCGACCCGGCAGACCCCCGGTGTACGCCGATACGTCCCACATCGAGTTCGCGCGTCTGGACGAGACCACCGGGCGCTACACCCTCGTCGACCCCCCCGGCGGGCGCGGATCGATCGATTCCCCGCTCACCGCGTACGGCCCGTTCACGCCGGGCACCTACCGCGTCACCGCGTACGCGAACGACTACATCGGCGCGTTCTTCGACTGGGCGACGGTCATCGTCCCCTACACCGCCACCGTCTCCGACATCTCGGTGACCGCGGGGTCGACCACGACGATCGGTGCGGTGACCTTGACCACCGACTACTACGACCCGGTGCATCCTCCGGATCCGGAAGCGCTCCCCCGCGATGCCGGCTCCTTCCTCAGCCTCGCTCCTGCGCGACTGCTCGACACGCGGGTGGGCACCGGTGCCCCGGCGATCGCCGTGGGGCCCGGAAAGAGCGTCGATGTGCAGGTGACCGGACGCGGCGGGGTGCCAGGCTCGGGCGTGGGAGCCGCCGTCGTCAACCTCACGGTCACCGGCGCGACCGCCGGCGGGTTCCTGACGGCCGGCCCGACGGGACAGCCCCAGCCGAACGCATCGAACCTGAACTTCGGCGCCGGGCAGACGGTCGCCAACCTCTCCAGCGTGAAGGTCGGCGCAGAGGGCAAGATCACGCTGACGAACAACTCGGCGGGCACCCTCCACGTCATCGCGGACATCGCGGGCTACCACCCGAGCGGCGTGCCCTCGGCGCCCGGGACGTTCGAGACGCTGCGGCCGAAGCGCATCCTCGACACCCGGGAAGGCATCGGCGCCGACTGGGTGCCCGTCCCCGCCCACGGGAGCGTCGATCTCCAGGTCACCGGCCGCGGGGCGGTCGCGTGGTCCGGTGTCTCCGCGGTCGTCCTCAACGTGACCGCCGTCAGCCCGACGGCGGCCGGCTTTCTCACGGTGTATCCCACCGGAACAGCGCAGCCTGCGGCATCCAACCTCAACTTCGAGCGGGGGCAGACGGTCCCCAACCTCGTGACCGCGAAGCTCGGCGAAGGCGGACGGGTGACGCTCACGAACAACTCCGCGGGGTCCGTGCACATGCTGGCCGACGTCGCCGGGTACTACCTCGACGGCGAACCCGCCACGAAGGGCGCTTTCGCCGCACTCGAACCCACGCGTGTGCTCGACACGCGGGTGGGCAACGGCGCGTCCCGGGTCGCAGTGGGGGCGAACCAGACCATCGATCTGCAGGTGACGGGCCGCGGCGGCGTGCCGGCGTCGGACGTCTCCTCCGTCGTGATGAATCTCACGGTCACAGGACCGACCGCCAACGGTTTCCTCACCGCCTATCCGTCCGGCACATCCCGCCCGACCGCGTCGAATCTCAACTTCACGGCGGGTCAGACGCTCCCGAACCTCGTGACCGTGAAGGTGGGCGACGGCGGCAAGGTGAGTCTCACCAACAGCTCGGCCGGCACGGTCCACCTCATCGCGGACGTCGCCGGCTATCACCTCAGCGCAGACCCCCCGCTCGGCTGACGGCGCCTCGGCCAGGCGCTGGTCGGAGTCGGCGCGAAGATATGAGAGGATGCGCATACGTCTGGGTCGAGCGGCGCGCGACCCACCCCGATCGATGACGGAACGTCTTCACCGTGGGCGACGAACCCGCACGCCGACGGCGCCGTCACAGCTGGGGAGCACTCTTGCACGGGATGATCGCGAAATGCGCGCTCGCTTCTGTCTTGCTGGCGACGAGCCTCGCACCGACCGGCTGGCTGCCGGCCTCCTCGTTCTCACCGGGCAGCGTGACGTCGCCCGCACCCACGCCCTCCGACACACCCGCCCCCGCACCGACCGAGGCGCCGACGCCTTCCGCGACCCCTGCACCCCCGAAACACCTGCGCCGCCTGCGGCGCCGGACGTCCCTCCTGTCGATGCGACGCCGGATCCCGGTCCCTCCGTGCCTCCCGCCCCCGACCCCTCCCCGCCGCCCGTCGATCTCGGCGAGCAGGTGGAGGACGCCATCGAGGAACTCGAGGCCGAGGTCCGCGAACTGGACCGCACGCCCGGCGCGTTCCAGCCTCAGGAGGTCCCCTTCGTGCCGGGGGACGCTGCCGCTCCGCAGACCGTGCAGTGCTACGGCGACAGCATCCTCGGGGGTGTCTGCGGATCGAACGCCGGAACTCCGCTGAACTCCGCGCTGCCCGGCTGGACCACCGTGGATCGGTCTCTCGGGGGTCACTGGTCGACGTCCATCGCCGTGAACGCGGGCGCCTACCGGATGCAGCTCGTCGACCCCGTCACGATCGCCGCGTCAGGGGACACGGCCCTGCCGACACCCTTCCTGTTCGAGGTTCCCGCCGACGCCATGGGCGGCGTGACGATGCGGGTGTCCATCGCAGGTGTCGAGGGCGTCCTCGTGCACCGCGTCGACCTCGGCATCTCCTGGCGTTTCACGCGGGCGGCGCCCGGCGACCCGATCGCCGTCGCGCCCGGAACGCCGATCGTGTCGCTCGGCGCGATGATGCCCGGCGCATCGACGATCATCTGGGCCGGTACGAACAACCTGACCGCGACCGCGCAGATCCTCGCCGACGTGGATGCGATGGTGCAGCTGCACCGCAGCATCTCCGACCAGCCGTTCTGGGTCGCGTCGATCACACCCGCCTGGGGCAATGCGACGTCCGTGTACGGCGTCGCGCGCACTGCGTTGAACGCGCAGCTGGAGCAGCGCTACGGCGACCACTACATACCCGTCGACGAATACATCGCGAACGGAGCGCTCACCGACGCGGGGATCATGCCGACATCGAGCGACCGTTCCTGGATCAGGTCGGGGCTCAACCCGCCGTCGTTCCACTCCGCGGCCGACTGGGTCCACTTCAACCGGGCCGGGCAGGACGCGATCGCGCGCTTCGCCGCACGGTTCGTTCAGGGCGGGACGACGCGCGCGCAGCAGAGAGCGCTCTTCGCCGCGGAAGCGGCGTTCCAGGTCGACGTCCACGGAGCGACGATCACGGTGCGCGGATGGGCCTTCGACCGCAGCGACCTCTACGATCGCATCCCGGTCGGGATCACCGTCGACGACCAGTGGATGCTCGCGACCTTCGCCGACGGCCCCTCGCCGGAGCTCGCCGGCTTCGGCGTACCGGGAGGCCACGGGTTCCGCTGGTCGAAGACCCTCGCGGACGGCAGGACGTACAAGATCTGCATCGTCGGCGTCGGCATCGGCGCCGGTGCCAACGCGTACCCGCCCTGCGTGACGGTCGCGCTCCCCACCCTCCTGCCTCAGGGAGACATGTCCCTCATCGACGCGGGCGGCGGGACCATGGCGATCGTCGGCTGGGGCTTCGACCACGCCGACCTGTACGCATCCATCCCGGTGGGGATCATCATCGACGGCCGTTGGCACGCGGGGCTCACCGCATCCCTGCCCAGCGCCTACCTGCGGCCCTACGGTGTTCCCGGGAACCACGCCTTCTTCCAGGGCGCACAGGTCGGAAGAGGCACGCATTCGGTCTGCGCGGTGGGCGTCTCCGCGGTCACGAATCGCAACTCGATCCTCAAATGCGACTCCATCACCCTGAAATAAGGTGATCTCATGGCCGGCCCTGCAGTGACCACCGACACCCCCGCGCCCGCAGCGTCGCGGGCCGATCTCCGCACCCGCCGCCGTACGCCCCGAGGCGGGGGCGCGTCGGGCTTCCGACCCGACATCCAGGGGCTGCGCGCGCTCGCCGTGACACTCGTCCTGCTCTACCACCTCTGGCCGGACGCACTGCCGGGCGGGTACATCGGCGTCGATGTCTTCTTCGTCATCTCCGGCTTCCTGATCTCGCAGCACCTGTTCCGCGAACTGTCCCAGACCGGGCGCGTCGCCGTGCCGGCGTTCTGGGCCCGGCGGATCCGCCGCCTCCTCCCGGCATCGCTCCTCGTCCTGATCGCGACGCTGGCCGGAACCGCCCTGTGGATGCCGGCGAGCGAACGGATACGTGCGTTCACCGACATCGGCGCCAGCGCCGTCTATGCCGTGAACTGGGTGTTCGCGCGCGGATCGGTCGATTACCTCGCCCAGGACGACGCACCCTCGGTCGTCCAGCACTATTGGTCGCTCGCCGTCGAAGAGCAGCTCTACGTCATCTGGCCGATCCTGATCGTCGGTATCACCCTCGTCGTCGGCGCGGTCCTGCGGCGCCGCGGGAGAGCATTCGCGTGGAGCGGGCAGCGTCGGGCACTCACGATCGCCCTCGGCGTGGTCTTCGCCGCGTCGCTCGTCTTCTCGGCCACCCTGACCGCCACCTCCCCCGGCGAGGCCTACTTCAACACCTTCGTCCGCGCGTGGGAGTTCGCCGGCGGCGCCCTCCTCGCGCTGCTCGTGTCCCGGTTCCCCACGATGCAGGAGTCGTCCTCCGGAAAGCGGGCCGTCGCGGCCACCCTCCTCACCTGGACGGGCGTCGCGATGATCCTCGTCGCGAGCTTCACCTACACCGATGCGTCACCGTTCCCGGGCACCATGGCCCTCCTTCCGGTGGCGGGCACCCTCATCGCGATCATGGCCGGCGCGCAGCGCGGTCCCGTGACGCTCAGCGGGATCTCCACCTGGCGGCCCATCGCCAGCATCGGCACATGGTCGTACTCCATCTATCTGTGGCACTGGCCGATCATCGTGCTCGCGCCCTTCGCACTGCAGCGGGCCCTCGGGGACCTCGACCGCTGGATCATCGTGGCGCTGGCCGTCCTGCTCGGCGCGCTCTCCAGCCGGTTCATCGAAGACCCGGCCCGCTCACGCAGGTGGGGCCGTCGCCCGTGGCGCGAGTTTGCGTTCGCCGTCGTCGTGCCGTTGGTGATCGTCCTCGTCGCCGCACTTCAGGTCACCGCCATGACGGCCTCCATCGCCGCGGCGGCCGAACGGGCCGAAGCCGCCCGCGTCGCCGCGGAACGGGAAGCGGCGGAGAGCGCGGAGAACGCCACCGCGGCGGAACCGCGGGTCTGCTACGGAGTCGCAGCCATGCTCGAGCCGGAGCTCTGCATCGATCCGTTCACCGCGCAGACGGCCATCGACACCGCCTTCGCGGCCACAGACCTCGATCCGAACTGGTGCCTCACGCAGCTCCACGAGGAGTGGCGCACCTGCACGTACGGCGATCCGGAGGGACCCGCGGGAACGCTCGCGCTGGTCGGCGACTCGCACGCGGCCGCGATGATCCCGGCGTTCCACGAGTACTTCGCGAAGGCCGGCTGGCGGGTGGACACCTTCACGAGATTCGCCTGCTCCGCCGTGCACTCCGACCCGGCAACGGTCTCCCACTGGGACGAGGGCTTCCGCGTCGGGTGCGCGAACTGGGGCGCCCGCGTGCAACAGGAACTGCGCGACCGTACCGACATCAGCGTCGTCGTCTACCACGTGTTCGACAGCCGCGTCTTCATCCCCGGCGATGACGCGCTCCAGCTGCAGCAGAGGGACGCGATGCGGGAGGTCTGGTCCTCGATCGAAGCCACCGGCAAGCAGGTCCTGCTGCTGCGCGACATCCCCGTGACCGGAGACGTCGACATCCCGACCTGCCTGTCGCAGATCACCGTTCCGGCGACCGCGCCATGCTCGCAGCCGGTGAGCACCGCGGTCCTCGACGATCCGATCACCGCCGCTGCCGGGGTCGACGTCCCGATGATCGACATCACCGATCTGTTCTGCACGGACGGCACCTGCATGTCGTACATCGGAGGGGTCGTCGCCTACGCGGACAGCAACCACGTCAGCGGGACGTACGCGCGCAGCCTGGCGCCGATCCTGGGCGACCGCCTGCTGGCCGCGCTGGAGTGACCCGGCTCAGCCCGCGTTGTGATCGGCGTTGTAGCGATCCAGCACCTCGGCGATCGGCGCATCCATCGCCAGGACGCCCTTGTCGAGATAGAGGCCGCGCGTGCAGAACCGGCGCAGGTCCTTCTCGTTGTGACTGACGAAGAAGAGCGTGCGCCCCTCCGCGAGCAGCTCGTCGATCCGCTTGTAGCACTTCTCCCGGAAGGCCCTGTCGCCCACGGCGAGGACCTCGTCCACGAGCAGGATGGGCTCCTCCAGCTGCGAGACCACCGCGAACGCGAGCCGCACCTTCATGCCGTTCGACAGGTGCTTGTACGGCGTGTCGATCGACTCGCGGAGCTCGGCGAAGTCGATGATCCCGTCGAACCGCCGTGCGACCTCCGCGCGTGACATTCCGTGCAGTCCCGCCGTCAGGCGGACGTTCTCACGCACCGTCAGGTCACCGACGAATCCGCCCGTGATCTCGATGAGCGGAGCCACGCCGCCGTGCACGGTGACGCGTCCCTCATCCGCGAGCAGGACGCCGGCGACGAGCTTGAGCAGGGTCGACTTGCCCTGGCCGTTCCGCCCCACCACCCCGATGGACTCGCCCGGCTGCACCGTGAACGAGACGCCGCGCAGTGCCCAGAACTCCCCCGGCTTCGACCGCCGGGACGAGTCGGCGAACAGGTCCTTGAAGCTCCGGCGCCCCCGCCGATTGCGACGGAAGCGCACGCCGAGCTCCTGGACTTCGATGGCGGGGCCGGGCATCACAGTTCCTTCAGCACGGGGCGCTCGAGGCGACGGAAGACGAGGAGACCCAGCAGCAGGAAGGCGACGCTCATGCCCGCGCCCACCAGCACGCTGAGCGTGTCCCACTGATCGGGGAAGAAGCCCATCCGGTACAGCGTGAAGATCCCGGAGAGCGGGTTGAAGGCGGCGATCTGCGGGAAGGGCGCCGGCAGGTCGACGACGCCGTAGATGATGGGCGACGCGTAGAACAGCGCGCGGAGGATCAGCTTGGTCGTCCGCTCGAGATCGGAGTACAGCACGCACAGCGGGGCGACCAGCAGCCCGAGCCCGACGAGGAGCGTCAGCTGCAGAACCACCGCGACCGGGAACCACAGGATGCCCCAGCCCACCTGCGCGCCGGCGAAGACGGCGAAGAGGACCAGGACGGGCAACGAGAAGAGGAACTCGATGCCTTTGCCGAGCACGATCCGGTTCACCCAGATGGAACGCGGGATCGCGGTCGATCGCACGAGCCGGGCGTCCTTGTTGAACGCGCGCGTGAAGTCCGACACGGCACTGTTGAACCATACCCACGGGAGCAGCGCCGTGATCAAAAACACGATGTACGGCTGCGCGCCGACCGTCCGCTCGAAGACCTGCGTGAAGACGAACCAGTAGATGAGGCTCATGACCAGCGGGTCGAGCACCGACCAGAGATACCCCAGCGCGCTCGTGGCGTAGCGGACCCGCAGATCACGGGCTGTCAGGAGCCACAGCGCGTGCAGGTGGCGGCGCGGAGATCCGGGGGCGCCGACGGCGGCTGTAGTCACACTCACGAGTCTATGGCGGAGCGCTGGAGCTACTCCGTCTCCGTGCCCTTGAGCACCAGGACGAGGTCGCCGTCGACGGGCTTGCCGTTCTCGGTCGTCGGGAAGCGGTCCTGATCCGGGTTGAGCTGCACGTAGGCCGGCTCGCCCTCGGACTGGACCCCCGTGAGGCTGATCGTGTACGTCTCTCCAGCCTTCAGCACGAGATCATCCGTGCGGAAGGAGGCCAGGCCCACGCCGACGGCGTTCGCCGGGGTGGATCCCGCGAACACGGACTCCCCCTGCTCGTCGACGATGCTCACGTTGATGATGGCCGAGTTGATCCACGTGACCGCCGAGGCGTCCATCCCGATCTGCAGCTGGCTGACGGAGAGAGTCGTGTCGAAGTCCAGCTCCTCCGCGATGACCGAGTCCGGCGCCAGGACGTCCACCTCGGTGAGGCCGGGGACCGAGCTGACCGATGAGTACACGGTGGGCGTGGCCGGGATCAGGTACATCCCGAACAGCAGGGCCGAGAACCCGAAGAGCGCGGCCACGCGGATCCACACGACACTGCGCTTGATCGTCTGCGCGTTCGGCATCCCCGCGATGAACGCGGGACGCGGGTAGTTGATGATCAGGACCGCGAGCACGCAGGCGATCATGAACCCGACCATGAAGATGACGTTGTTGCCGCCCAGTCCGAGTCCGCGCAGGATGTCACCGGGTGTGGCGAAGCGCTGCGGGTCGGCCGGCGGGATGAACTGGCCGAACAGCAGATCCCTGAAGATGCCGGAGTTGTACATGGAGTACCCGACCAGCATGTAGATGAGGAACAGGGTCGTGCCGATCGCCATCTCGAGGAGCGAGTTCAGCGTGAGATAGCGCGGATTCGCGAAGATGATCAGGATCGAGAACGGCGCGACCAGGTTGATCCAGTAGGGGTTCAGCGGCACGATCGCGCAGAACACCAGGAACGCCGCGAGCGAGAGGTAGATCGCGAATGCCTGGAGCTCGCGCGTGCTCGAGGTGCGCTTGGCGTAGGCGAAGATCGCGAGTCCGACGATGAAGACGACGAACAGGGGAACGGGGATGCTGGACTGCCAGGTGAATCCCGACGTGCGCAGCCGGTCGAGCATGAGATCGGTGAAGCCGCCGGTGGACGCCTCGAACGCCAGGTCCCCCCGGTACATCAGCCGGCACAGCAGGAGGCCGAGGACACCCACCACGAGCTGACCGACCGCGCGGAGGAGCCGCTTCTCACGCAGCAGCACCAGCGGGATGAAGATGAACAGCGCGAACAGCTTGAAGGTGATCGCGAGCAGGAACCACAGCAGGAACGAGCGCGTTCTGCCCCTCATATAGGCGAGCAGGCCGGCCAGCATGAAGGTGATCGAGATGATGTCGTACTGGACGATCACGAGGACCGGGACGAACAGGGCCATCGACGACAGGAAGTAGAAGGCCACCCACTTGGAGCGCTGCGCGCTCACGCCGATCGTCTTGGCGATCGCCATGACGAGCCTCGTGGCCACCAGGGTGAAGACCACCATCATGAGCTTCAGCCAGAGCTGAGCAGGCGTGGAGTTCAGGTAGTCGAAGTCGCCGTACCGGTACAGGAGGTACGCGGGCAGGTTCCAGATGCCGAACACCGCGTAGATCGGGACGTCGTACACGGCCGGGTGGCCGAAGGTCGATCGTTCGATGGCGATCTGGTAGAAGTCCTGCGGACGCCCGGCGAGCACGGCGTCGAGGAAGTTGAACGAGTGCTCGAAGGTCGCCTTGACGTCACCGTAGAGGAACGTGACGAACGCAAGCGCGCAGATCGCGCCGAGCAGTGCCCAGTCGGCGATGTTGGGCTGTTCCACACCCTTGAACCAGCGTCCGAGGGTGCTCTCGCGGACGCTGTCGCTCATCGAGATCCAGGCGCCGTCCACGCGCTCCCACCCGCGATCGAGGGCACGGCTCACCCGCCCGCCCTGAGGCGCGGTCGTCTCGGCTCCGATTTCCTGCTGCGTCATGACGTGATACCGCCTGTTTCCGAGGTTCCGATCCCATCGCGCTGCGCCACGGCGGGGCGTGGGCCGCTCGAGCGCTCGATGAGAAGCTTGCGGGAGGTGAAGTTGTACACCAGGACGACGGCTGTCGCGATGAGCTTGCCGATCAGGGGGTCGATGCCCACCCCGTCCACCGTTACGAACAGGATGAGCTGATTGAGACCGAGCGCGATGATGTTGAGTCCGATGTAGATCGCGAATTCCTTCACGATGCTGCGGCCGGGCTGGGCTTCGAAGACGAACTTCAGCGTGAGGACGTAGTTCAAGATGAGCGACAGCGAGAAGGAGATCGTGCTGGCGAGGATGTACTGCACCCCGAAGTACTGGAAGAGGACGAAGAAGAGCCCGTAGTCGAAGGCGAACGAGACGAGTCCCACCACGAGGAACCGGGCGAACTGCCCGAGCAGACGGCGCAGACGTCCGTCTCTCGGAAGCCTGCTGCCGGAGCGCGCCGTCATTGCGCGTTCTCGAGGGGGTCGTCCGTCACGGCCTCCGCGACGACGTTCCGCTCCTCGGTGAGGACGGGCGCCGCCGGCGCGGGCGGGCCGAAGTTGACCCGCTCTCCGACCACGACCCGGGGCTTCGCAGTGACCCTGCTGTTGATGCTGAGGATGTACTCGCCGAGGACGCCGATGAAGAACAGCTGCACGGCACCGAGGAAGAAGATGCCGACGGTCGTCGAGGCCTCACCCGCCTGATAGCTGTCCCAATCGACGAGCTTGTTGATGAGCACGAAGACGGCGAGCCCGAGACACACGAACGCGATCACAGCGGCGATGAACGTCGCCAGACGCATGAGGAGCTTCGTCGACGACGTGATGCCCTGCATCGCGAAGTCGTAGTTGCGCAGGAAGTTGAAGTTGGACTTTCCTCGCGCGCTCTTGCCCTGGTCGTACTGGATGATGTGGACGTTCAGTCCGTACTCGGCGACGACGGCCTTGAAGAACGGCTGGATGTCGTCAATGCCCTCGAGGACGCGCACGAACTCGCGGTCGTACAGGCCGTACCCGGTGAAGCGGGGGATCTGCGTCGTGTCGGAGAACCAGCGGATGACCGCGTAGTAGAGGTGCCGGAGTCCCGTCATCACGAAGCCCTCGTCGCTGCTGCGACGCTGGCCGATCACGACCTGCTTGCCCGTCTCCCAGGCGCGGACGAATTCCGGGAGGTTCTCCGGCGGATCCTGGAGGTCGCCGAACAGCATGAAGGTCGCGTCACCGCTGCCGTAGGTCAGGGCGGAGAACACGTTGCGGTGGAAGCCGAAGTTGCGCGCGTTGAAGACGGCTTTGACCCGCGCGTCCTCCGCGGCGATCCGACGGATCTCGGCACGCGTGCCGTCGGTCGAGAAATCGTCGACGAAGATGATCTCGTAGTCGTACTGCGGCAGCTCGTTGCGGAAGACCGCGGTGAGCCGGTCGACCATCTCCTGAACACTGCGCTCTTCGTTGTAGCTGGGGATGACGACGCTGATGGTCCGTCTTGACAAGCGAGCACTCCTCGGTGATTCGGGCGTCTTCTCGCGCCCGATGAAGTCTACCCGACCCGTGTCGAGGCCTCCGTGAGAGGCTCTCAGGACAGCCGGTTGTTCCACATCGACAGCGCCGACCCGATCGCCATGTGCATATCGAGGTACTGGTACGTGCCCAGCCGCCCGCCGAAGTGCACGTCCTTCTCGCCCTTGGCGAGCTCGCGGTAGGCGAGGAGCCCTGCGCGGTCCGCCGGCGTGTTGACCGGATAGTACGGCTCGTCCTGGGGGGTCGCGAAGCGCGAGTACTCGCGCACGATCACGGTCTTGTCGGTGGGATACCGGTCGGCGCGCTCCGGGTGGAAGTGCCGGAACTCGAGGATGCGCGTGTGGGGTGCGTCGGCATCCGCGTAGTTCATGACCGAGGTCCCCTGGAAATCGCCGACCGGCACGACCTCGCGCTCGAAGTCGAGCGTGCGCCAGGAGAGCGCGCCCTCCGCGTCGTCGAAGTAGCGGTCCACCGGGCCGGTGTAGACGATCGGCACCTGGCCGACCGTGGCCGCCTTGTGGAGCGGCTGGGAGTCGTCGAAGAAGTCGGTGTCGAGCCGCACGTCGATGTTCGGGTGGTCGGCCATCCGCTCCAGCCATGCCGTGTACCCGTCGGTGGGCAGCCCCTCCCACGTGTCGTTGAAGTAGCGGTTGTCGTAGGTGTACCGCACCGGGAGGCGGCTGATGATCTCCGCGGGGAGCTCGCGCGGGTCCGTCTGCCACTGCTTCGCCGTGTAGTCGCGGATGAAGGCTTCGTAGAGGGGCCGGCCGATGAGGGCGATGGCCTTCTCCTCGAGGCTCACGGCCTCGTGCGACTCGAACTCGCCCGCCTGCTCGTGGATCAGGGCGCGGGCCTGCGTCGGCGAGTAGGAGGCCTGGAAGAACTGGTTGATCGTCCCGAGGTTGATCGGCAGCGGATACACGACGCCCCGGTGCGTCGTGTAGACGCGGTGGACGTAGTCGGTGAACGTGGTGAAGCGGTTCACGTACTCCCAGACGGCGGGGTTCGAGGTGTGGAACAGATGCGCCCCGTACCGGTGCACCTCGATGCCCGTCTCGGGGTCCGCCTCGCTGTACGCGTTGCCCCCGATGTGGGAGCGCCGGTCAATGACGGTCACCCGGCGTCCGGATGCCGCGGCCCGTTCGGCGATCGTGAGCCCGAACAGCCCCGATCCGACGATGAGAAGATCCATCAGCATCCTCCGCGTGTAGCCATCACAGAATCCTAGGTGTTCGGTCGCCGCTCACGTGCGACGGTGGATCGTGCGGTTGTAGACCTGCACCTCGAGGAACCGCAGGCCGTGCAGGGCCGCGCATCGGAGGCGCTGCCACGGTGACAGCGTCGAAAGGAGGCCGGAGACGTAGCGCCGGTCCTCCTCGTACATCTCCCGATCCTCCGGAGACCGGACGCTGCGCTTCTCGAACCTGACGGCGTGGAGACCGAAGTACGCGCGGGCGGGGAGGATGCCGTCTTCCCTGGCCAATTCGAAGCAGCGCCCGTGCGCGCGGACGATGTCGTGGTAGTAGCGCGTCGAGCGCAGATTGTGGGAAACGCTGTCGGTGCGCTGGAGCCAGTAGTAGAGCCGGTCCTCGCATGAGGCGACCCGATCCATCCGCCGGTAGAGGTCCATGGCGACGGCGACGTCCTGCGCGTAGCGTCCCTCCGGGAATCGGATGCCGTCGAACAGTGCCCGCCGGTACAGCTTGCCCCAGTTCGCCTCGCTGAAGTAGTACAGCTCGCGACGCGTGAGCTTGCGCAGGAGGATGCTGAAGACGCCCTGGTAGTACCGGCCCGGCTGGTCGAACGAGATGTGCCGGCCCGGCTGCTCCCCCGCGTGCGCATCGCGGACGGATGCCGCCACGCTGGCTCCCACGTTGTACCACCGGCAGCAGCTCATGTCGGCGCCGGCTTCCTCCAGGATCTCGACGAGGCGCCCGATCATCCGCGGACTCATGAGGTCGTCGTTGTCGCAGAACGTGATGAGGTCGCCGGTGGCCGCATCGAGTCCGCTGTTCTGCGCCGCGGCGATGCCGCCGTTCTCGCGATGGACGACGACCACGCGGTCATCCTCGGCGGCGAAGCGATCGCAGATCCGACCGGAATCGTCGGTCGAGCCGTCGTCGACGAGGATCACCTCGAGATGCCGATACTCCTGCTCGAGGATCGACGCGACGCAGGCACCGAGATACCGTTCCGAGTTGTGGACCGGGACGATGATCGACACTGTCGGCATCGACGGCTGGACCGTCACGACGTCGCCCTTCAGACCGCGGCTATCGACGCCGCGACGGTGCCGAGGTTGCGGTCGTTGCCCTTCATCGTGAAGCGCGCGCCCTGCATGAGGACGTGCGTGTCGATGTCGATGATCTCGGACACGTTCGCGTTGACGAAGTACTGCCCGGCGCCGAAGTGGGCCGATTCGATGACGAAGTCCATCGAGGAGTCCCCTGCGGGGATGGCGGGAAGGTCGATGCCGAGGCGCTCGGTGTTCGAGGCGAGCACCATCTGACCCATCGGCGTGTCGATGCTGAACCCGGTCGCCCAGGTCGGCATCGCCTGCTTCGCCCGCACGTGCACCCGGATGCACATGCGCGCGCCGACCTGCACGATGTTCTGGCGCTTGCCGTCCTCGTCGAGCACCTCGATGCGGGTGACCTCGATCGGCTTGACCGGTTCCGGCGGCGGCTTCTGTCCGACGCGGCGACCTTCGAGCACATCGCGCAGCGCCGAGACGGCCTCGTTCACCTCGCCGTCGAACACCATCTTCCCGTCCTTGAGGACGATGCCACGGTCGCACAGCTCCTGCACCTGGGCGGCCGAGTGCGAGACGAGGATGATCGTCCGGCCCTCCTTCCGGAAGCGGGCGATGCGCTCCATGCACTTGCGCTGGAAGGCTTCGTCGCCCACGGCCAGCACCTCGTCGACGAGGAGGACATCGGGGTCGGTGTGCACCGCCACCGCGAAGGCGAGGCGGACGAACATGCCGGACGAGTAGAACTTGACCTGCGTGTCGATGAAGTCGCCGATGCCGCTGAACTCGAGGATCTCGTCGAACCGCTCGGCCGTCTCGGCTCGCGTCATCCCCATGATGGAGGCGTTGAGGTAGACGTTCTCGCGGCCGCTCAGGTCGGGGTGGAAGCCGGCGCCGAGTTCGAGCAGCGCCGCCATGCGCCCGCGGGTGAGGATGCTGCCCTCCGTCGGCGAGACGATCCCGCCGATGAGCTTGAGGAGCGTGCTCTTGCCCGAGCCGTTGGGGCCGAGGAGCCCGACGGTCGTCCCCGCAAGGATCTCGAGGTCGACGCCGGCGACGGCGACGTACTCCTGCTTGTGGGTGCGTCCACGCCGTCCGGCGTGCACGATCCGTTCCTTGAGCGTGTTGTCCTTGCGGACGACGAACTGCTTCGTGACGCCTTCGGCGCGCACGACGACGGGACCGGGCTTGCGTGAAACGACCATCACATCTCCTGCGCGAAGTTGCCCTGCAGGCGGGTGAACACGCGGTGCGAGACGGCCAGCAGCACGAGGCCGACGAGACCGGCGATCAGCATCCGCATGAGGAGGTTGTCGGGGTAGTCGGCGGCGGTGCCGGCGCCCCAGAAGGCTTTCCGGAACGCGAGGACGCCGAGGGTGATCGGGTTGTTCGTGTACACCTCGAGCGCCCAGGACGGCAGGCCGAGGGTGCGGAACGCGTCGCTGACCATCGTCCAGGCGTAGACGATGGGAGACCCCCACATGGCGAGCATCATGACGACGTCGGTCACGTACTGGACGTCCCGCAGATACACGTTGAGCGCCGAGAGCAGGATGCCGAAAGCCAGCCCGTAGACGAGGATCAGCAGGACAGCGGGGAAGAACCACAGCATCTCGACGGGAGCCGGCAGCGCCTGGAAGATGATCGCCCCGCCCAGCAGGACGAGGCACTGCACCAGGAACATGAACCCTGCTGCGCCGACGCTGGCCAGCGGGAAGATCTCGCGCGGGAGGTAGATCTTCTTCACGAGCCCGGCGTTCGCGAGGATCGAGGAGGTCGAGCCCTGGACGGCCTCCGCGAAGAAGCTGTACATCGTGAGCCCGGCGAAGAGGAAGATCGCGAACTGCGGAATGCCCTCGGCGGCGCGGAGGAACTGCCCCAGCACGAGGAAGTACATGAGGAACTGGACGATCGGGCGGATGAGCGTCCACAGGAAGCCCAGGACGCTGTCGCGGTACCGCGCCTGCAGATCGCGCCGGACGAGGAGGCCGAGGAGATCGCGCCGGTCCCAGATCTCCCGGAGCTTGCCGCCCCGGACGGGAAGATCAAGGCCTCGGGCGTTCGTCGTGATGAATGGGGTCTCAGCAAGTCGGGCGAACCGCTCAGTCGTGTCCAATTACTCCACCTACGTTCAGCCAACTGGAACACTATACCGGGTCGAACCTGGGCGATTTCGGCGGGGCGGCATGGCTCGCTACCCTCGGGAGAGCAACCTCTGCAGTCGGAGACCGCCCGATCACGGTGCCCGTCGGACGACTGCGTGCGAAAGGAACGAAGCGATGTCCACAGTCGTCGTCACGGGAGCCGCCGGGTACCTCGGCCACCACGTCGTGCGCGCGGTGCTCGACCGGGGCCACGAGGTCGTCGCCGCCGTCCGGCCCGGTCGCGGAGAAGGTCTGGACCCTCGCGCCGTGGTGGTGGAGGCGGACATCCTCGCCCCCGACTTCGATCCGGCCGTGTGGGGCGCCCAGCCCGATGCGGTGGTCCACCTTGCGTGGAAGGACGGGTTCCGGCACAACTCGCCCGCGCACATGTCCCAGCTGTCGGCGCACTTCGACCTGCTGACCCGCCTGGCCGAACGCGGGGTGGCCCGCATCGTTGCCCTCGGCACGATGCACGAGGTCGGGTACTGGGAGGGCGCCATCGAGGCCGGCACCCCCACGGCGCCGCTCTCGCAGTACGGCATCGCCAAGGACGCCCTGCGTCGCGCCCTCCCCCTCGCGGTGCCGGAGACCTCGCTGGCGTGGGCCCGCGCCTACTACATCTACGGCGATGACCGCCGCAGCGAGTCCATCTTCCGGAAGCTCCTGGATGCCGCCGACGCGGGCCGCACCGAGTTCCCGTTCACGACGGGCAAGAACCTCTACGACTTCATCCGGGTGGAAGAACTGGGGCGTCAGATCGCGGCGCTGACCGACGCCGTCGACGTCACCGGCACCGTGAACTGCAGCTCCGGAGAACCGATGTCGCTGGCCCAGAAGGTGGAGGAGTTCATCGCCGAGAACGACCTCGGTGTGTCTCTGCAGTACGGCGCGTTCCCGGACCGTGCGTACGACTCGCCCGGCGTCTGGGGGGACGCCACGGTCATCCGGTCCGTGATGGCCCGCGACGCGGCGCCGGCTCAGTAACCGGTCGTCACACCCTTCGCGGGCGCGTTGACCAGGTGTCGCTCGGCGAGCTGGATGATCACGACATCCGGTTCGTACTGCTCGACGAGCGACCGGTAGTTCGGCGGGTCGGACCAGTCGTCGTACCGGTGCTGGATCTGCCAGGTCTGCGCGTACTGCTGGGCCCAGAGTCCGGAGAGGGCGTTGCCCATCGAGTCGCGCAGGATGAGCGCGCTCTGTCCGCTCCACGCTCCGTCGGTCACGGTCGACGCGGGGAGACGGGACAGATCGATCACCTGTCCCCCGTCGCTGGTGAGGGTGTTCGATGCCCCGTCGGTCACCTCGACGGGCGCCATCTCCTCGGCGAACACGGGCGCGGTCCACTCCGGGGTGGCATCGGCGACACCGTACGCGGCGTACTCGTTGAAGACGCCTTCGCTGGTCACCCGATCGACGGCGGGCACCGCGACAGCGGGGGCATCCGGATACATCGCCGCCTGACACCGCGCGAAGGACTGCCAGCCGATGTAGCCGCCCCAATCGGTCCAGTGGCTGTTGACCGGGGTGAAGACCGCGTCCTCGGCGGCAGCCTCGCGCAGGTCGGCGCGGAAGTCGATGATCGGCAGGTCAGGGGACGCGGACAGCAGCTGGTCGAGGGGGGTGGACCCGCGCAGGGGAACGACCCATTCCGGGAGCTGCTCGGGGTAGACGCTCGCTGCCGAGGGGGTGATCTGGATCGTGAGCTCGATCCCCTGCTCGGCCAGCGCGACCGACAGGGGGGTGAAGTAGTCGCGCCAGGCCGCTACCTCGGACACCGTCAGCAGGCGGCGACCGACCGACTGGGAGAAGTTCTCCTCGATCTGGTCGTTGTAGAAGGCCCACCCCTCCTGGCCGAGCACGACCGGACCGGCGAGCTCATCCGCGTGGGCAGCCCAGGCCTGCTGAGCCGCGGACGCGTCCTCGACCCAGGGCTCCCCCGTCGCACGGGCCGCCGTGGGCCGGCAGGCGTCCGCGGCGGCGGCCGGGGTGGCCGACGGCGCGGGGGTCACGGGCGCGATCTCGTCCGCCGCGCGATCCAGGTTGGCCTGGACGGTCCAGCCGACGATGGCGGCGACGAGCGAGGCGATCGCCAGGATGATCAGCGGCGCATCGCGGTACGGACGCCACCAGGGCGGGGAGGGTACGCCCGCGCCGTGGACGATGTCGCCGCCGCCGGAGGCGCTCACGTGGGGGCTCCCGTCGTCTGGGGCGTCCGCCGGGCGAGCCGCGCCGGGTACGTCGGGTCGACGGCGGAGATGACGCGAACACGCGTGGGCGCCGTTCTGTCCAGCAGGCGCTGGAGCCACCCCGGGGTCCAGTCCTTCAGCTGCAGCGCAGGCCGCTCGATCAGGTGCCAGCTCAGGTACGCGTACGCGTGGCATCCCGCCACGATGACGACGTGATAGACGAGCCAGCCGGCGTCCTGCAGCTGGAAGTAGGCGGCGAACTGCATGAGCGGCCACGCGATGATGTAGATCCCGTAGGAGAAGTCGCCGTGCTTGTCCCAGTTCTTGAGGAACTGGGCACGGATGGCGAACCAGATCAGCGCGTAGCAGAACGCGTACTGCCCGAAGGGGAGCCATCCCCCCTTGGCATAGGTCCATCCGGCGATGAAGATGCACAGGATGGCGAGGCGGTTGTCGATCGGGATGCGGTCGCCGAACAGCGCGAAGAGGATGCCGAAGGCGAACGGCGCGAGGAGCAGGAGCTGGCGGAAGTCCGCGAACACGATGCCGAACAGGCCGAGGTTGCCGAATCCCAGCCACTGCATCATGGCCAGGAGGATGATGGCGGACGCGACGATCCCGCCGATCATGCGGTGCGCGAGCGCTCCGGCGACCCCCAGCACGCCGACGAGGATGTACGCGCCGAACTCGAAGGCGAGAGTCCAGGCGGAGCCGTTCCATTCGAAGCCGCCGTGGAGCTGGAAGAAGGGCAGGCTCTCCCCCATCCCGGCGATGTTGTGCTGCGCGAGCGGAAGCCACATGTTGTTGGAGAAGTACGTGAAGGGCGAGTCGGTCGTGGCATTCCAGAACCCGTCCATCGTGCCGCTCTCGCGGTAGTAGGCGATGGGTGCCAGAGCGTAGGCCGTCACGATCAGCACGAGGAGCCACGCCGGGAAGATGCGCATGATGCGACGCCAGAAGAACCTGGGCGTCGACGCACGGCCCATCTTGCTCTTGGTGATGAGGAAGCCGGAGAGGAAGAAGAACCCCGCGACCGCGACGCCGCCCAGCGACTGCTCGTCGCTGATCTGCGTGCCGAGATCGTGGCCACCGTAGAACCCGGCCAGCGGACCCGCGTGCGAGAAGATGACCATGAAGGCCATCAGCCACCGGAGGAACCCGATGCTGTTATTCCGCGGGTCGAAGCTCTCCTTCAGCGATATCACCCTCCACCTCCTCCGGGTTGTTCCGCTTCCACGTCTCGGGGTGGCGGAGCTTCCAGAGCTGGTGGTGGACGACGCGTGCCGGGCGGTCGAGTGGCCGGAGGACCTTCGCCACCCGCGGGTGGTTGAGCTTCAGGTACACCCGCGTGAGCGCGACGATCCCGCCGTGCCCCAGCCAACCGGCGCGATGGAGGAACTGGATCTGGTCGATCGCGTATCCGGGCATGGTGGCGCCCATCTGATCGAGCTTGAACTCGAGCGCCGTGTGGCTGATGCTCGCGTGCTCGGCGGTGGAGATCGTCCGGACGTGGTAGCCGAGCTCGGCGGCCGCATACCCGACGATCCGCTCCTGCACGTGCGCGAGGCTGCCATCGAAGTGCTTGTTCGGGGCGGCGTACTCCTTGTACTTCCACTCCCGCTCCACCATGAGGCGCAGCGCTTCCGGGCGGGCGATCCACATGCACCCGTAGGGCGCGAGCGGCGAGATGTCGTCGAACGGCACACGGATCCCCAGCTCTTCGGCGAGGGCTTCGGCGGGCGCCTTGTTCGCGTACCAGCCACGCCCCATCGTCGGGAAGCCGATGTGGATCATCGGCGGGAACACCATGCCGAGGCCCGGCTCCTTCTGGAACAGCGCGAGCGCGTTGGCCGCATAGCCCGGGGAGTTGAGCACGTTGTCCAGTTGCTGGAGCTTGAAGTACCGCCCCGAGTTGAACGACCCCTGCACGGTCTGCTTCGAGTGGATCTTGACGACGAGGTCGTAGCGGCCGGGTTCGAGCACATCCCGGCACGCGATGAAGAACGCACTGAGGTCGCGTCCCCGATTCGACGGGAGGATCCGGATGTCGACGTGGGAGAAGTTCGGGTCCGCGCGCCTTTCGAGGACCGACCGGATCGTGTCGGCCTTCTCGCTGCTCGTGGTCGTGATGAACAGGTCCATCGGCACCGGCAGCATCACCAGCCGGTCCATCAGTTCGTCCGTCATCTCCTCGTAGTAGATGTGGACGACCGCGGCGAGCGTCGGAGGATTCTCCGCGTCGAAGGCGACGTCGACGTCCGGGAGGATCTCGTGCATCGCCGCGTCCGTGTAGAGCGCGCGCGGCTGGGAGTTGCGGACGATGTTCTGATAGATCATCCGGACCGGGTAGCCGTAATGCTCGGCGCGTTCGATCGTCCAGCGCCCGATGACCGCGTGCTGGTCGAGGTAGGGCGGGTAGTGGAAGAACCCGCGGCGCTTGAGCACGGGGCAGCCGTCGTCGAGCAGGATGTCCGCGTTGATGAGGGCGGGGTGCTCCGCCGGATAGTCCGCCACGGAGAAGGCGACGGCGGAGGTGAAGCCCCGCTGCTCGAAATGATGCGTGAACTTCGACTCGTGCCGCAGGATCGAATCGGTGTAGTTCTCGATCATCGGCATCGACGACCAGTACTCGCGCCACGCGGCGCTGGTGAACATCGGCTTGCGGACGGCGATCCAGTGGGACTGGATGTGCCGGCGCAGGATGCCGTCCTTCGTGAACGGGTTGGGGACGATCTCGGCGTGATCCGTCATCCCCCAGAAGTCCGCGGGCTCGGCGTTCATGCGATCGAAGAGGTCCTCGAACGGGCGCACGGGTCCGAACCACGTGTAGTTCATGAGGATGACTTCGTCGAACTCCGCGAGACGCTCCGCCCCGAAATGCTCCATGGCGGTCTTGTAGCCCCAGACGTCGAAGCCGACGTTCTCGCGGGTCCAGACCGTGTCGGCCACGGGATCGAGGCGGCGGTGACCCTCCTCCGTCAGCTCGCCGTTGACGACGACGAAGATGTGGTCGGCGAAGGGGCGCAGCGCGGCGAGCTTGTACACGATGTAGTCGTCCACATCACCGCGACTGTCATGCAGCAGGTAGAAGACGATCCGCCGCCCGTCGGCGGGGAAGGGCGCGGGCGCGACGGTGTCGGGGCGTTGATCGGTCTGCAAGAACTCACTCCTCGGTTCGTCGGCTGAGCACGCGCTCACAGACCGACTCGCTGCGGCGGCGGGCCGCAGACCATACGGATTCTACCTGGCCTACGCGTCGCGTCCCTGGGCGAGGATCGACAGCAGGTAGGCGCCGTATCCACTCTTGACCAGGGGCTCCGCCCGGACGCGCAGTTCGTCGTCGGTGAGGAAACCGAGTCGCCACGCGACCTCTTCGGGGCTGCCGATCGACAGGCCCTGGCGCTTCTGCACGGTGCGGATGAACTCGGTGGCCTCGCTGAGCGAATCGAACGTCCCGGTGTCCAGCCAGGCGGTGCCGCGCGGGAGGACCTCGACCTGCAGCTCGCCTCGCTCGAGGTAGACGCGGTTGAGGTCGGTGATCTCGAGCTCCCCGCGGGCGGAGGGCTTGAGGTCCTTCGCGATCTCGACGACATTGTTGTCGTAGAAGTAGAGGCCGGGGATCGCGAAGTGGCTCCGCGGCTGCGCGGGTTTCTCCTCCAGCGTGAGCGCACGACCGGTGGCATCGAACTCGACCACGCCGTACGCACTCGGGTCGGCCACCCAGTATCCGAAGACCGCCGCACCGCTGAGCGACTCGTGACGACGCAGGCGCGTTCCCATGCCGGGGCCGTAGAAGATGTTGTCACCCAGGACGAGCGCGGCCGTGTCGGAGCCGATGTGCTCCTCCCCGATCACGAACGCCTGCGCGAGTCCGTCCGGGGACGGCTGCTGGGCATACGTGAGCGAGATGCCGAACTGCGATCCGTCGCCGAGGAGACGCTCGAACTGCTCGGCGTCGTGGGGCGTCGTGATCACCAGGATGTCGCGGATGCCGGCCAGCATCAGAGTCGACAACGGGTAGTAGATCATCGGCTTGTCGTAGACGGGTACGAGCTGCTTGGAGATCCCGAGAGTGATCGGGTGCAACCGGGATCCCGTGCCACCTGCCAGAACAATGCCGCGCATGTGTCCAGTTTCTCACACCTTGTCCGCGGGGCACGGCGGGCGGCGCCGCCCACCGCCCGCACGCCGACCGGGCGCCCGGCGCCTCGACCGGTAAACTCGCCCCATGGATAAACTCCTCGTGACCGGCGGCGCCGGCTTCATCGGCTCCGATTTCGTTCATTACATCCTCGAGAACACCGACAAGTCGGTCACCGTGCTCGACAAGCTCACCTACGCCGGCTCCCTCGCCTCGCTGAAGGACCTGCCCGCCGACCGCTTCCGGTTCGTGCAGGGCGACATCTGCGACGCGGAACTCGTCACGGGCCTGTTCGCCGAGCACGACGCCGTCGTCCACTACGCGGCGGAGTCCCATAACGACAACTCCCTGAGCGGACCGGCCCCCTTCGTCCAGACGAACCTCGTCGGCACCTTCACGTTGCTCGAGGCCGCCCGCGCCACCGGTGTCCGCTTCCACCACATCTCGACAGACGAGGTCTACGGCGACCTCGAACTGGATGACCCGGAGCGCTTCACGGAGCACACACCGTACAACCCCTCCAGCCCCTACTCGTCGACGAAGGCCGGCTCCGACCTCCTCGTCCGCGCATGGGTGCGGTCGTTCGGCGTCGCCGCCACGATCAGCAACTGCTCCAACAACTACGGGCCGCGGCAGCACGTCGAGAAGTTCATCCCGCGCCAGATCACCAACCTCATCGACGGAGTGCGTCCGCGCCTGTACGGCGACGGCCGCAACGTCCGTGACTGGATCCATGCCGACGACCACTCCTCGGCGGTCCTGCGCATCCTGGAGCGCGGCCGCATCGGTGAGACGTACCTCATCGGCGCCGATGGCGAGAAGTCGAACCGCGACGTCGTGGAGATCATCCTGCAGGCGATGGGACGCCCCGCGGACGACTACGATCTCGTCACCGATCGTCCGGGGCACGACCTCCGCTACGCGATCGACTGGTCCAAGCTGCGCGACGAACTCGACTGGGAGCCGACGTATCGCGACTTCGGCGCCGGCATCGCGGCGACGGTCGCGTGGTACCAGGAGAACGAGGAGTGGTGGCGGCCGCAGAAGGCCGAGGCCGAGGCCAAGTACGCGACCGTGGGGCAGTGACGGACGTGGAGTACGGCAAGACGCTCGCCGCACACGACACCTCCATCCCCGGGCTGACCCTCTTCGACATCCCGGTGCACGGTGACAACCGCGGCTGGTTCAAGGAGAACTGGCAGCGCGAGAAGATGATGGCTCTGGGGCTGCCCGATCTGGGCCCCGTGCAGAACAACATCTCCTTCAACCGGAACGCCGGGACCACCCGCGGAATCCATGCGGAACCGTGGGACAAGTTCATCTCCGTCGCCACCGGCAGCGTCTTCGGCGCCTGGGTCGACCTGCGCGCCGGCGAGGGATTCGGGCGCCTCTTCACCGCGACGATCGACCCGTCGACGGCGATCTTCGTCCCGAAGGGCGTCGGCAACGCGTTCCAGACGCTCGAACCGGACACCGCCTACACCTACCTGGTCAACGACCACTGGACCCCCCAGGCGGAGTACACCTTCTTGAACCTCGCCGACGAGACCACCGCGGTCCCGTGGCCGATCGCGCTCGACCGGGCCGAGGTGTCGGAGAAGGATCGCAACCACCCGCGCCTCGACGCGGTGACCCCGATCGCCCTCTGACGCCTCTTCCCCACCCCACGCCACAGGAGTTCCGCATGCCCGAGAACGTGCTCATCACCGGCGGCGCCGGCTTCATCGGATCGTCGCTGACGCGGCGCCTCGTCGACGCCGGGCACCGGGTGACCATTCTGGACTCGCTCGTCGCCCAGGTGCACGGAGACGAGCCGAGTGAGACCTCCCCGCTCCTGAAATCCGTGTCGGGCATCGCCGACGTCCACGTCGGCACCGTGACGTCGACGGACGACCTCCGCGCCGCGCTGGTCGACGCGACCGTCGTCGTGCACCTGGCTGCCGAGACCGGCACCGGACAGTCGATGTACGAGATCGACCGGTACGTCGAGACGAACGTCGGAGGCACCGGGAAGCTCCTCGACCTGCTGGCGAACGAGCCGCACACCGTCCGGCGCATCGTCATCGCATCGTCGCGGTCGGTGTACGGCGAGGGCGCCTACCTGACCGCGGACGGCACCACCGTCTTCCCTCCGCACCGCTCCTCCGCGGCGATGGAGGCGGGCGACTTCGACGTCCACATGACGGAGGGTGACGCTCTCACGCTCATCCCGACTCCGGAGACGGCGCTCCTGCACCCGTCCTCCGTGTACGGGATCACGAAGCAGTCGCAGGAGGCGCTCATCATGACCGCGGCTCCCTCCATCGGAGTGGAATCCGTCGCGCTGCGCTACCAGAACGTGTACGGCCCCGGGCAGTCCCTCAAGAATCCGTACACCGGCATCCTGTCGATCTTCTCGACCCTCATCCGGCAGGGCAAGAGCATCAACATCTTCGAGGACGGGTTGGAGAGCCGCGACTTCGTCTACATCGACGACGTCGTGGAAGCGACCTTCCGCGCGTGCGTGGACCCGCGTGCCGCGGGGCACACGTTCAACGTCGGTTCCGGGGTGAAGACGACGGTGCGCGATGTCGTGGACGCGCTGTTCCGCGCCTTCGGGACCGAGGTTCCGGTGACGATCTCCGGCAACTTCCGGCTCGGGGACATCCGGCACAACGTCGCCGACACGTCGCGCATCCACGAGACCCTGGGCTTCACCGCAGCCGTGCCGTTCGACGCGGGGATCCGTCGATTCGCGGAGTGGGTGCTCACCCAGCCGCTGGAGACGGACGGGTACGAGCGTTCGCTGGCGGAGATGGCCGAGCGCAAGCTCCTCAAGTGAGCTGCGCCCGGCCGGCTCACCTCAGCGTTCCGGCCGGGACGATCCACACCTTCGCAGGGACGCCGTAGGTCGCGGAGATCCACGCCCGCGCGGCACTGTCGCCGGCGTTCATGAGCCCTCCCGACGCCAGGTACACGGGGTCTCCCGGCTGCTCGCGGACGAAGTGCGCCCGCAGTTCGGCGCCGGCCGAGGGGACCCCTTCCGAACCCCGGGCACCCAGCGCGGCGAAGGTGAGCGGCGCGTAGTCCGCCTTGTTCACCGACAGCCACCCCTCGGCGGTGAGGACGAACGCCCCCGCTCCCGTGTCGATCCGCGTCGGCAGGTCGCCCTCCGTCGCGATCAGGTCGATCGACGCCGGCGAGATCTTCCAGGCGGTCGCCGTCACGGTGCCGATCCGCGACGCCGCCGGAACCGTGAACGTGCGGCCCGCCCCGGTGATCACGCGCACGTCGCCCGCCTTGTCGTCGTACATGCCGACGCCGACGACCGGTGCGGCGAGAGACACCTGCGCGAGCACGTTCGCGGAGACGGACGTCGTCGCCGTCCCGATCCCGTACGGGGCGAGCACGCGGGGATCGGGAACCTCGCGCCTCGTGCCGCTCTGGATCAGCCACGCGTACCCGTCGGGTGAGCGGAGCAGGCCCGCGAGCGCGCCCCCGTCGCGTGTCGTCGCGAGCTGCGCCGTCATGACGACCCGGAGCGATGCGCAGTCCTTGCCGAAGTCGGCCGCGACCCCGCAGCCCGCCGTCCGGTAGCGCGTCCCGCCGTCCATGAGGAAGACCTCACCGCTCTCGCTCTTGATCAAGAGGTCGTAGGAGATCGTGACCCCGGAGAGCGCTCCTGCCACGACGACCCACACCTTCGGGGGGACGCCGTAGCGCGCCGAGATGGCAGCCCGCTCGGCGGCCCCGCTGACGATCTGGGCGAAGCCTCCGGAGACGAGGAACTCCTGGCCGCTGCCGGCATCGCGGACGTAGTGCGGACGCGGCTCGTTGCCGGCCAGTGGAATCCCGGCGTACGCGCCGGATCCCAGCGTGGTGAACACGGCATCACCGCCGTATGTCGCCGACGGCACCTCGAGCCATCCCTCCTGCGTCAGCACGAACGACCGCCCGTCGCTCTTCATGCGAGAGGCGAGGGGTGCCGTGATCGGCAGCATCTTGAAGCTCTGCGGAGTCAGCTTCCGCACCTTGCTCGCGATGACGCCGGTGGATTGCTCGGCAGTCAGGGAGTACTGCCCGCCCGCGGTCGCGAGGACACGCCCGGACCCACCGTCGGAGTAGACACCGGCGGCCAGAACCGGCAGCCCCACGGGCAGACGGGCTGCCGTCGCCGCCGACACCGCGCTCGTCGTCGACGGGATGCCGTAGATCGAGAGGATCGACGGGTCGAGCACCTGACGCATCTGCCCGCTCTGGGGGAGCCAGATCGTGCCGGCGGGGGTGCGGACCAGGTAGGACAGCGTGCCGGCGATGGCGTACTTCGCGAGCTCCGTCCCGGTGACCGTCCGCGCCGTGGCGCAGTCGCCGCCCCAATCCGCGACCTGGGTGCAGTCCCGCAGACGATAGGCCCGAGACCCGTCGAGCAGGTAGGCCGCGCCGTCCGCGGTACGCACGACGCCCTCGGCGGAGGCCGTGTCTCCGATGGCGCCGTCGAGCACGGGCCACACCCGCGAGCTCACGCCGTAGGTACCGGTGACCCATGCCTGGTCCGCTGCGGAGACGGCCTGGAGCGTCCCCCAGGACACGAGGTAGGTCTGATCGTCCGAACGCTCCCGGACGAAGTGCGGCCCGGCGACGCGACCGACGATCGGGAGGCCTGCCGCCGCCCCTGCGGGCAGGGTCGTGAACGGCAGGGTCGACGGGTAGTCCGCCGCGTTCACTTCGAGCCAGCCGTCGTCCACCATGATGTACGAGCGCTCCCCCGACGTGATGCGGGTCGGCATCGTCGATGCGGCCGGGAGCAGTGCGAACGACTCCGCCGTCAGTTCCCGCGCGCTGCGGGCGATCGCCGTCCCGCTCGCGGCATCCGGCACACCGTAGACACCGCCGTCCGTCTGCAGCCGGTAGGGCAGTGTCGCGTCCCGGTAGACCCCGACCGCGGTGACGGGTGCGGCCACCTTGTAATCGGCGAGCATGCCCGCCGAGACCCGTGAGGTCGTCGCGGGGATGCCGTACCGCGGCAGGAGGCTCAGGTCGACCACTTCGCGACGAGATCCGCTCTGCACGAGCCAGGTGGGTCCGTCTGCGGTGATCACGCGTGCGAGGTAGCCGGCATCCGGGTAGCGCGCGACCTGCGCGTCATCCGCGACCGGAAGCGCGTTGTAGTCCCATCCGAGGTCGCCGAGCTGACCGATGTCGTGCACGCGCAGGCGCTGCCCGCTGTCCAGGACGTAGACGATGCCGCTGCGTGTCTTGACGCCGCGCTTCGCGTCGCCCTTGTCGGTGTACGAAGCGAGCTCGGACGCGTCGGCCTGCCGGGGAGACGCGATCCAGGTGTACTGCGCGGCGAGCTCCGCGGTCGCCAGTCGCCACTTCGAGCCGCCGCTGACGATGTAGCGATCCGACGTCCCCGCCACCTGCAGGATCTGCAGCGCCTCGCCCTGCGTCGAGCCGAACCAGTCGGTGTAGTAGTTGTAGAAGTTCCGGTTGCCGTAGGACGAGCAGGCATTGCCGAGTCCGTATCCGGCCGCGAGCGCGGCGGCGTTGGGCTGATAGGGCGTGTAGGAGTAGAGCGCCGCCGTCGCGTAGTTCTGGATGTTGAGGTACGTGCCTCCGCAGGACTCGCTGGGGTTGTATCCGATGTAGTTGACGCCGGGCTGCTTGGCGAACCTCGCCGCCTTATACGTCTTGAGCTGCTGCGTGCCCTTGATGATCTGCGGGCCGAGTCCGGCGAAGGCCGGGTCGCACGGGGCGGTGTCGGGGCAGGAGGCCCCCATGGCCGCGGAGAGGGCGCGGTCGGACGGGGCCTTGCTCGTCGTGAGCCCCTGCTCCTTCTGCAGCGTCACGAGGATGACCTTCGCCGAGATGCCGCACGCGACCTGGGCGCGGTAGATCACCTCGGACACCTTCATCGTGCCGCCCTGGATCGCGGCACAGATGAGGTTGCCGGTCGACTGCGACGACACCGCGGCGCGTGAGGAGATTCCCACCGACAGGACGTTCAGGCATTTGCCGTTGCTGCAGGTGCCGATCTTCGCATCCAGGAAGGCCTGGATCTCGGCGGCGCTCATGGCGGCACCGTCGTAGAACAGCGTGTCGGAGATGATGTTCTCCGCATTGAAGCCGACCACCGGCCCGGCGGCGGCCTTCACGATGCCGGAACCCACCATCTCCGCCGCCGCGTCGACGGCAGGGGCGGAGCCGACGCCGCCCGCGGCGTTCGCGGGGCTCGCGACGAGGAGCGACCCCAGCAGGGCGACCATCGCGATCACCGCCCCCGCAAGGCGGGACGCCGGCCAGGCGCGACCGGACGAACGGGCGATGACGGGGGGGATCATGGGACCATTGTTACTGAAGTAAAGCGCTGATACCACCGTGGAGCGCGCGACACGCCATAGACACGCCGCTCTCGGCAGCCTCAGAGATCGGCATGCAGCTGCCAGACGCGCTCCGCCGCACCGGTCCAGGAGAAGGCGCGCCCACGGTCGCCGGAGAGGATCGCGAGGCGCTCCACGGCATCGGTGGACGCGAGCGCGGCCGCCAGCGACGCGCTGAGCCCGCCTGCGGCGGCGAGCAGCCCGCCGTCGAGCACGATCTCGCGGTGCACTGCGCTGTCGGCGGCGACGAGGGGCACGCCGAGCGCGAGGGCCTCCATGACGCGCCACGGGAAAGCACTGTCGGTTCGCGGTGCGAGCAGGGCGACGGCGCCGGCGAGCACGGCGGCGCGATCGGCCGTCTCGAGCGGCCCGAGCACCACGACGCGGCCCGGCTGCAGACCTGCCGCCGCGGCCAGGTCTGCGACGGCCGGCTCGTCGCCGACGGGGACATCCAGCACGACCACGGGCAGATCGGAGCCCGCCTCCGCGATGGCCGAGAACGCGGTGTCGAGGCGCGCGGACGGGGCCGCCCCGCCTGCGACGACGAGGCTGCCGCCGGGCAGGCCGAGGGATCGACGTCGCCCCACGTCGTCGATCGGGGCGGAGAAGCCGACCGGGGCGGCGCCGGGGATCACCCGGATGCGGTCGCCCAGTCGGGCGATCTCCGCGAGGCGCTCGCCGAGCGCATGCGTCGGAACGACGACGGCATCCGCGTGCTTCACGGCTCGCCGGAGCATGCCCCGGTGCCACGCGACCGTCATCTTCGGCAGTTCGTGGGGCTGCTCCCACGCCGCGAGGTCCCACAGGGTGAGCACCGTCTGGTCGTGGTCGTGCACGCGGTCGTGCTTCACGAGGGGCGCCATGCTCGTGGGCGAATGGACCATGCCGCCGGGAGCACCCGAGGAGACGCCGAGCTGCCAGGCGGCGGCGAGCTCTCGGCGGGGCAGGGCGGTGCGGATGATGTCGGCGACGCCGGGCACCTCGCGCTCCAGGACGGCGGCGACATCTGTCCCGGCCGGTACGACGGCGACGACCTCGCAGCCGGCGGGCGCGGTGCGCACGAGCTCACGGGCGATCTCGCGAGACGCGGTCGCGAGATCCGGCTCGGTCGGCGCGGTGACCTGATCGAGCACGACATGCAGCGTCGCTGTCACGCGTCAGCCCTCCGGGGACGGAGTCGGGGTGGGCGGGTTCAGCGTGGTCTGGATCAGGTCGCGGATGTGCGCCCAGTCCTCGGCGGACGGCGCCTCCGGATCGATCCCCGCGCCTTCCGGGGTGAGCTCGATGGTCGTGACCGGCTGCTCCTTCGCCTTGACCGCCAGGCTCGTGAGGAACGGCAGCAGCGACTCCGGGATGTCGGTCTGGACGAGGTCCTCCCCCGCGGCGGCGACCTCCTGGAAGCGCAACAGCACATTCGCCGGTGTCGCCTGGGCGAGGATCGCCTGCTGCAGTTCGCGTTGGCGGCGCATGCGGTCCCAGTCGCTCGTGGTGTAGCGGGAGCGGGCGTACCACTGCGCGGTGTCGCCGTCCATGTGCTGCGCACCGGCTTCGATCCACCCGGTCGCCCAGTCCTCGGCAGGCTGCCCGTCGTAGCGGGGCCCGCCGCCTTCCGGCAGGCGCTCGGTGACGGTGATGTCGACGCCGCCGAGCGCGTCCACGATGTCGGCGAAACCCTTCATGTCGACGAAGACGTAGTACGGGATCTCGATGCCGAGTACCCCCGCGGCGATGTCCTTCGTCGCCTCGATGGCCGGTGACGAGCCCTGGTCGGCGGCATCCGGATAGATGCTCTCCCCCCGGTCGCTCTGACACACCTCGACGGCGTTGGTCAGCTGGTTGACCCCGGCCGACCAGCCGCAGGTCTGCGACATGTGCCCCTGGAACCCGTCCGGGTAGAGCTCCAGCATCGGCCCCTCCGCGAACGGTGCGTTCTGCAGATCGCGTGGAATGCCGGTGATCGTCACCCCGCCGGTGTCGGCGTTGATGGAGACGACCGAGATGCTGTCGAACCGCATCGAGTCGCGGCCGAGGCCGCTGTCGGCGCCGAGGAGGAGGATGTTGTAGTAGCCGTCCGACGGGGGAACGGACGGTCCGCTGTTGCCGAAGATCGTCGCCAGCGCCTCACGCGCCGGCCCGATGAGGGTCTGCGCCGCGGAGACCGCGCCGCCGCTGGAGATCAGCAGGCCGACGATGGCGACGACGGCGGCACCGGCCCGCGACCATCCGGCGACCTTCACGAAGCGCACGAGCCGGAGCGTGTCGATCGTCAGGACGAGCCAGAGCGCGGCGTAGGCCAGCAGCACGACCTGGACCAGGAGGAGCGCCGCGCCGTTGGCGAGCGAGTAGAAGAGGGACGGCCAGAGGAGGGCCGTCAGGAGGCCGAGGACCGCGACCACCCACAGCGCGAGAGTCGCGACGATGCCGACCCGGCCGAGGCGCCGGTTGCCGGCCACGATCTGCGCCGACCCCGGGATGAGGAAGTTGAGCGCCACGAGCCACCAGGCGCGGCGCGTCATGACGGCCGGCGAGCCGGCATCCGGATGCCGCAGCGGTCGCTCCTGCAGCACACCGGCCGACGCCGCCGGCGCCGGTGCGGAGCGCGGCGGACTGAGCAGGGTCACAGAGCGTCCTTCAGCCGGCGGTTCTTCTCCTCCACCTGCTCCTCGAGGGAGCGGGCGTACTGCTCGAGGCGGTCGCCGAGGCGGCGGTCGTCCGCCCCGAGGATGCGCGCGGCGAGGATGCCCGCGTTCTTCGCCCCGTTGATCGACACGGTGGCCACCGGGATGCCGGCCGGCATCTGGACGATGCTGAGCAGGGAGTCGAGCCCTTCGAGCGTCGCGAGCTGGACGGGCACGCCGATGACGGGCAGGGGTGTGAGCGATGCCAGCATCCCGGGCAGGTGCGCGGCACCGCCGGCCCCGGCGATGATGACCTTCAAGCCGCGGCCGCGGGCTTCCCGCCCGTAGCTCAGGAGCTTGTCCGGGGTGCGGTGGGCCGAGACGACCTCCACCTCGTGCGGGATCGCGAAGTCCGACAGCATCTGCGACGCGTCGCTCATGACCCGCCAGTCGGAGTCGGATCCCATGACGACGCCCACGAGCGGGGTTCCTGACGAGTGCAGCGGCCGGTTCACTCGACCAGGGTAGGCGTCCCGGCTGGAAGATCCCCGCAACGGCGCGGCTGTTCAGTCCGAGAAGAACACCGCCGCGGCGCGCGCCTCGTACGCGACGGCGTCCAGCTCGTCGCCCACCGCGGTCACATGACCGACCTTCCGGCCGGGCCGCGGGTCCTTCCCGTAGGTGTGCACCTTCACGGCCGGATGCGCTTCGAGCGCGGCGGGCAGCCGGCTGTCGAGACCGTCGCTGACGGGGCCGCCGAGGATGTTGACCATGACCGACCAGGCCCGGCGGGGCGACGGGTCGCCGAGCGGCAGATCGAGGACGGCGCGCAGGTGCTGCTCGAACTGGCCGGTGACGGCGCCGTCCTGGCTCCAGTGCCCGCTGTTGTGCGGACGCATCGCGAGCTCGTTGATGAGCAGCCGGTCGTCGCTGGTCTCGAAGAGCTCGACCGCGAGCATGCCGGCGACGTCGAGTCCTTCGGCGATCCGCGCGCCGATCGAGGCGGCCACGTCGCTGAGCCGCGCCGAGGCGTGCGGCGCGGGCGCGAGGACCTCGGCGCACACGCCGTCCCGCTGCACCGTCTCCACGACGGGGTAGGCGACGAGCTGACCGGAGGGGCGCCGGGCGACCTGCTGCGCGAGCTCGCGCGTGAAGTCGACGAGCTCCTCCACGAGCAGCTCGCCGCCGTCCGCGAGCGCCGCGAGCCAGTCCGCGACCTCGTCCGGCGCCGAAACGACACGCACGCCCTTGCCGTCGTATCCGCCGCGCGGCGTCTTCACGACGGCGCGCCCGCCGTGCGCGTCGAGGAAGTCCTGCAGCCCGGCGGCGTCGGAGAAGGCGGCCCAGTCCGGCTGCGGCAGGCCGAGTTCGGCGAGGCGCGCGCGCATGCGGAGCTTGTCCTGCGCGAACCACAGGGCGTGCGGGCCCGGGTGCACCGCGACACCGGCGTCGACGAGGGCCGTGAGCACGTCCTGCGGGACGTGCTCGTGGTCGAAGGTCACGACGTCGACCTCGCGCGCGAAGGCGAGCACCGTGTCGGCGTCGCGGTAGTCGCCGACGGCCGTGGCGGCCAGCTGCGCGGCCATGCCGGGCTCCTCGGCGAGGACGCGCACGTCGATGCCGAGCTCGACGGCCGGCGCGATCATCATCCGCGCCAGCTGCCCGCCGCCGATGATTCCGACCCGAAGTGCCATGCCTGCTCCTTAGCTCTCCCCCATCTTCGCGCATCGCGGCGCGGGGATGCGGCGGGTCTCAGGCGTCGGGCGCGACCACGGGGATGCTGTGCGAGTCGCGGTGGGCGAGGATCTGGCTGACCTCGACCTGGTCGGCGAGCACCTCGTGCACGAGACGCACGGACGGGATGTTCGCGAGCCGCAGCGGGGCGTCGACGCCGTTGGAGAGCGTCAGGGTGCCCGCGCCCCAGATGCGCTGGATGGGACCGCGCCGTTCGGCGATCGTGTACCCGCGGGCGTGGCTGAGCTCCGTGCGGCGACGCCCGATCAGCCCGGACTGCGCGATCACGCGGCGCGTCGTCACGGTGTAGGTGCGGGAGAGCCAGGACAGATACGGCAGCACGACGAGGAGAAGGATGACGAGCCCGGCCGCCGCCCACAGCATCCAGTCCTCGAACGGGGCGGGGAGGTTGCCCAGGAAGTAGCCGACGGCCCCGGCGACGGCGAGGAGGATCAGCACGGGCCACAGCAGCGACCGCCCGTGCGCACGCACGCGGGCGAGGCGCAGTTCCGGGCTCGACGCGGCCGGCACCGGCGTGAGCGGGCGCCCGGGATACGCGGTCGGCTGGGTCACATCCCCATTGTGCGGCGCGCTCCCGACGCTCGGCGGGCGGCGCGCCCGGATCAGCGCACGTGGACGACGTCGCCGGCCGCGACGGCGGTCTCGCCGGCCTCGGTCCGCACGAGCAGCCGCCCCTCGGCGTCCAGTCCGGTAGCCGTGCCGGTGAGGGTCGTCCCGTCCGGCAGCGACACGCGGACGTCCGCGCCGACGGTGGCGCAGAGGGCCTCGATGTCATCGTGCACGGCGCCGGTCCCCGTCACGGCGAGCGCGGCGATCCGGTCGCGGAGTCCCGTCAGGTAGTCGGCGAGGAGCCGGTCCTCGTCCGCCTCACGGCCGAGCGCGAGGAACGACGTCGCCGTCGTGATGGGCAGGTCGGCATCGGGCATGGCGGTGTTGACCCCCGCGCCGACGACGACGGCGAACGGGTCCGACGGGAGGACTTCGGCGAGGATGCCGCAGATCTTGCGCCCGTCCACGAGCACGTCGTTGGGCCATTTCAGCGCGACGTCGTGGCCGTTCAGCTGTGCGGCGACGGCCTTCGTCATGGCGGCCCCCGCGATGAGGGGGATCCAGCCGCGCATCGCGGCGGGCACCGCCCCCACCCGCAGGAGCACCGAGATCGCCAGCGCCGTCCCCGGCGGGGTCGTCCACGTGCGATCCAGCCGTCCGCGTCCGGCGCGCTGGTCGCGAGTCACGACGAGGGACAGGTGCGGATGGCCGTCGGGGTCCGCCGCGGCGTCGGCGAGGAGCTTCGCGTTGGTGGAGTCGACCGTCTCGACGACGTGCACGCGCGGGCTGACGGCGGCGGCGAGCGGATAGCCATGCGGAGAGAGCGCCATGCCGCCACCCTACGCGCGGCACCCCGCCACGCCCCAGGCCTGCCGGAATCCACAGCGGATCCGCCCCCTCGTTGTCGCCTCACTCCAACCGAGCGCCGAACCCGCTCGCTAGTGTGGAACGCGTGACCGATCAGCCCGACCTCTCCACGACCGCCGGCAAGATCGCCGACCTCCGCGCGCGCTATCAGGAGGCGGTCGTCGACGCCGAAGCCGTCGCGATCCAGAAGCAGCACGCGAAGGGCAAGCTCACCGCCCGGGAGCGCATCGAGCTGCTGGTCGACCCGGGCTCCTTCGTCGAGCTCGACGAATACGTCCGGCACCGCACGACGGCGTTCGGCATGGACCGCTCCCGCCCGTACGGCGATTCCGTCGTGACGGGGACCGGCACGATCCACGGTCGCACGGTCGCCGTGTACGCACAGGACTTCACGACGTTCGGCGGCTCCCTCGGCGAGGTCGCCGGCGAGAAGATCATCAAGGTCATGGAGTTCGCGCTCCGCGGCGGCATGCCGATCGTCGGCATCCTCGACTCCGGCGGGGCCCGCATCCAGGAGGGCGTCGTCGCCCTCGGCAAGTACGGCGAGATCTTCCGCCTGAACACGGCGGCCTCCGGCGTCATCCCGCAGATCTCGATCATCATGGGCCCCGCTGCCGGCGGCGCCGTGTACTCCCCCGCGCTCACCGACTTCGTCGTCATGGTCGACAAGACGAGCCAGATGTTCGTCACCGGCCCGGACGTCATCAAGACGGTCACCGGCGAGGACGTCGGCATGGAGGAGCTCGGCGGCGCGTACACGCACAACACCCGCTCCGGTGTGGCCCACTACCTCGCCGAGGACGAGGACGACGCGATCGACTACGTCCGCACGATGCTCGGCTTCCTCCCGGACAACAACATGTCCGAGCAGCCCGCGTACGAGCACGAGTTCGAGTGGGAGACGACGGACTCCGACCGGGTGCTCAACACGATCATCCCCGACTCCGCCAACCAGCCCTACGACATCCACCAGGTCATCGGGCACATCGTGGACGCGGGCGACTTCCTCGAGGTCCAGCCGCTGTTCGCGCCGAACATCGTCATCGGCTTCGGCCGCATCGAGGGCCGCACGGTCGGGATCATCGCGAACCAGCCGTCGCAGATGGCGGGGACCCTGAACATCGAAGCCGGCGAGAAGGCCAGCCGGTTCGTCCGGTTCTGCGACGCGTTCTCGGTGCCGATCCTCACCCTCGTGGACGTGCCGGGCTACCTGCCGGGCACCGACCAGGAGTGGACCGGCGTCATCCGCCGCGGAGCGAAGCTGCTGTACGCCTACGCGGAGGCCACCGTGCCGCTCGTGACCGTCATCCTGCGCAAGGCCTACGGCGGCGCCTACATCGTGATGGGCTCCAAGCAGCTCGGCGCCGACATCAACCTCGCCTGGCCGACCGCCGAGATCGCCGTCATGGGCGGTCAGGGCGCCGTGAACATCCTCTACCGGGGCGAGATCAAGAAGGCGGAGGAGGCCGGCGAGGACGTCGCCGCCGTCCGCACCCGCCTCGCCAACGAGTACACCTACAACGTCGCCTCCCCCTTCCTCGCCGCCGAGCGCGGGGAGCTGGACGGGATCATCGAACCGGCCCAGACCCGCGTCGCCGTCGCGAAGGCGCTGCGGGCGCTGCGCGGCAAGCGCGCGAGCCTGCCGGCGAAGAAGCACGGGAACATCCCGCTGTGAGCGACGTGGATGCCGGCGGCGCGGCGGAGGCGGAACCTCGCCTCCTGCCGATCGAGGTGCGCCGCGGCGATCCCACGCCGGAGGAGCTCGCGGCGGTCCTGGCCGTCGTGACGGAGACGTACGAGCGGGAGGCGGCGGCGACCGTCATCGAGGAGGACGAGGTCGCCGTGTCGGCATGGTCGATCTCCGCGCGGGCGCTGCGTGAGCCGCTGCGCCGCGATGTCGGCTGGGGTCGTTTCCGGGGCTGACGGGAAACCTCGCCGAAATGTCCCCCGAAATACCTACAGACGGGACCTGGGCCCCTCCCGCAGAATAGAACCGCTGGAACGCTTCTGCGTTCGGCTGGACCGCCTCAGTGGTCCGGCCCGCGAGTCGGTTTTCGGGTAACCGCTCGCATGGCGAGGGGCGGGCGGCTTCGCCGCCCCTCGCCTCTCCTCTTCCTCGGTCTTCGAACCGGCGCGATCGAGGCGGGCCTGTCAGGCGTCGGCGCCGTCCCGCACGGGGCTCGTCCCGTCGGAGGTCGGCCGCGAGATCTCGTGCCACAGGTCGACGTGCTCCTCGCCGTCCGGATCGTCGTCCAGACGCGAGCGGCCCACCACCGTCACCGCGGTCTTCTCGTGCGGGGACGTGCGGATGTAGAGCCGGTCCGAGTGCGCGTCGTCCAGTGCCTGCGCGAGCTCGCCGCGGATCGCCGTGAGGGCATCGTCGTCGAGCCCTTCCAGGCCGCCCTCGTCGAGCACGGTGACACTCGCGCCGCGGCGGCGAGCGGCTTCGAGCCGGGCGCGGACGCGGTCATCCAGCAGCCGGGGACCGCGCATGTCGTCGCGCAGGCGTCCCTCGGCCAGGCGGGCCTCCATGCGCTCCTCGTCGTCGAGCACGCCGCCGGTCTCCACCGTGCGGGCGAGCACCGGGCCGGCGACGGACAGCGCCCGCTGCACCTGTTCGCGGCGCTCCCGGCGGCGCCCCTCCTGCGAGGCGAGCCACTCCGACGACGCCCGTTGCAGCTCGGTGAGATCCGCCGTGTCGCGCGCGGCGCTGTCGAGCAGCCGCGTGATCAGCTGCGCGAGGCCCACCCACGTGACGGCGCCGACGACGCCGAGCGCGAGGGCGTTGACGATCCCGATCCAGAGCGTGGCCTCCACCGCCAGGAGGGCCACCCCGATCCATGCGACCCACGGCCGGCGGCGCACCATGACGATCGCCATGAGCGCGCCGATGCCGCCGAGACTCCAGGTGGCGAAGGATTCCAGGCGGGCGGCCTCTCCCGCGGCGTACCAGGTCGCCGACGGGACGATGGCGACGTTCGCCAGCGCGAGGACGCCGGCCCACGCGGGAAGCACGGCGCGTCCGCCGAGGCCCGCGGTGATGGCCGGGTCCGACGGGGCATCGGCGGGCCGGACGTTCCAGAAGATGCAGAGCCAGGTCGTCGCGAGGAAGAGGACGACGGATGCCGCCAGCATGAGCGGCAACTCGACTGCGGTCGTCCACAGCAGGCCGCCCACGGCGAGGTACGCCGTGAACGCGGCGCCGAGCGCCGAGAGGACGACACGGACGGAGAAGGTCATCGCGGGTGCTCCCAGGTGAGCGTGACGACGGTGCCCGCCTCGCTGCTGTCGACGGTGGCGCGGCCGGCCGCCGCGGCGACGCGGGCGATGATGGAGGCGCGGATGCCGAGGCGGTCATCCGGGATGGCGGCCGGGTCGAACCCCGGTCCCGTGTCGCCGACCCGGATGCGGACACCGACGCGGTCCGCGGCCACGGCCACGGTGAGCCCCGCGCCGTGGGCGTGCTGGATGGCATTGGCGATGGCCTGCGCGGCAGCGAGGATGAGGGCGCGTGCCACGCGTCCGGGGATCGCCGGGGCGGATGGATCGAGGTCCCGCGCTACCGTCAGCGGATGTCCGTGGTCCCGGGCGGCGGCCTCCAGCTGGGCGGCGATCATCGCCCCGTCCACGGGCTCGTCGGGGCCTTCGCCGGCGCTCTGGTCGGCGTTCGCGAGGCGCGTGAGAGCCTCGCGGGCCATGGACACGGCGAGGGTGCGCTCGCGGTCCGTGGTCGCCCGTTCGGCGGCGATCAGCGCCGCCAGGACGCTGTCGTGCATGAGTGCGGCGACGGCGACGCGCTCCTTCTCGGCGGCGTCGGCGGCGGCCGCTGCCGCGTAGGAGGCGACCGCGCTCCCCCGCGTCTCATCGATCCCGGCGGCGACGGAGCGCAGCATCCACCCGAGGGTGATGACGACGCCGGCGAGGATCAGCGCGTAGACGACGTCGAGCACGACGACGACGACGCTGCCCTGGGCGGTGCCGACCTGCGCGATCCGCACGACGCCGAAGAGCACCGGCACGAGCACCGCCCACACGACCTGGAGCGGGATCCGGAAGGCGACCACGGCCGCCGACGTCGCCACGTTCAGCAGATACCAGATCCACGGCTCGGCGGGGTCGGCGGGCCGCCCCGCCGTCGCGATCGGCCAGGTCAGCATGGCGAGCGGGAACACGACGGCGAAGGTGCCGGCGAGGCTGCGCACCGCGAAGCCGGTGAAGCACGCGATGACCATGAGCGCGAGCGGCACGAAGATCGCGATGACGAGGCCCGTGCGCCACGCCGGATCCTCCTGCGGCGGGGCGAGGGCGTTCAGGAACCCCTGGGTTCCGAGGAGGGTCGATCCGAACCCGATCGCGACGACGATGATGCGCTCGACGCGTGCCTGCGTGAACTTCTCGACGCCGACCGAGATGTCGCCGAGCGGCCGCCGGGTGGCCGGGTCGATCGCGATGCGGTCAGCCGTCACCGGAGCCCTCGGCAACCAGTCCGTCTTCCATGGCACGGCGGAGCAGGTCCACCTTCGTCGGCGCGGGGCGTCCCACCTCGACGTACTTCACCCGCACCCGCGTGATGTTCTCCTTCGCGGTCGAGTAGGCGATCCCGAGGCGCTCGGCGACGACCTTGAGCGGGAGGCCCGCCGCGTACAGGCGCAGCACGTCACGCTCGCGCGCGGACAGCTGCGCGTCGGCGAACGCGCGGTCGCCCTCGACGGCGCTCGCCCACTCGACGTTGTCGAGCGGCTCGCCGCGCGCGACCGTGCGAATGGCGTCGATGACGTCGTCGATGCGGGACGACTTGCTGATGATGCCCGCCGCGCCGGCCGCGAGGGCCTCGCGCACGGCGGCCGGCCGGTCGGCGACGCTGTGGATGATCACCGACGAGCCGTCTCCCACGAGGCGGGAGACGTTCTCGGTGACGGTCGTGCCGTCACCGAGAGTGAGGTCGAGCACCACCACATCGGCCGGTGCGGACGCCGAGAAGGTGCGCCAGTCGAGGTACTGCCGCACGCTGCTGCCGGAGAAGACGACTTCCTTCGTGCCCGCGCGCGCACACGCGGCCTCGAGTCCGAGGCGCACGGACTCGTGGTCGTCGATCAGTGCGACTCTCGTCATGGGCTCAGCCTATCGACCGATTCACCGCGACAGGACGGCGACGGCCTCGACGTGATGCGAGTGCGGGAAGAGATCGAACGCGCGCACGCTGCGGGTGTCGTAGCCGTGCGCACGGAAGGTGGCGAGGTCGCGCGCCAGCGCCACGGGATCGCAGGCGACGTAGACGATGCGCGCCGGATCGAGGTCGGCGAGGAGGTCGACGACCTCCCGGCCGGCGCCGGCCCGGGGCGGGTCGAGCACCACGACGCCGCGGGCGAGCCGCGCGCGCTGCTCCGCGGAGGCGGTCCGGGCGACGTCGGCGAGCCAGCGGTCCACGCGCCCGGTCTCGGCGCGGGCGCCGACCCACTCGGCGAGGTTCTCGCCGGCGTGCTCGGTGGCGCGCGCATCCGACTCGACGCTCGTGATGCGGGTGCCCGCGCCCCCGACGCCCGCGACGGCGGCGGCGAGGAGCCCGACACCCCCGTACAGGTCGAGGTTGGTGGCGTCCGGATCGAGCGACCCGTCCTCGCGCAGCGCCGTCGCGACGGCCTCCGTCAGGGTCGCGGCGGCCAGGCGGTGCACCTGCCAGAACCCGCCGGCATCCACCCGGAAATCGCGTCCGCCGACGGTCTCGACGACGACCTCGCGGATCGCGGGGTCGGCGGGCGGACGGCGCGCGCCGCGCCGCGCGCGCGGCGTGCGGGGCGGCGTCTCGGGGCGGGAGAGGAGGCGGACCCGCCCGTCGGCGGGCACGACGAGGTCGATGCGGCCGGCCGGGAGGCCGCGGACGGTGCGGGCCGCCTCCGCGATGGCGGGGACCGCCAGGGGATGCTCGTCCACCTCGATGACGCGGTGGCTGCGCGCCGCGAACGGCCCGACGCGTCCCTCCGCGTCGACGTGCAGGCTCACGCGGGTGCGCCATCCGGTGCCGTCGGCGGATTCCTCGCCGTCGCTGCCGCCGGTCCCCGCCGCCTCCATCGTCGTCGGGACGTCGAGGCCGGCCATGCGGCGGAGGGCATCGCCCAGCACGCGGCTCTTCAGCTCGCGCTGGTGGGCGAGGTCGATGTGGCCGAAGTCCGCCCCGCCGGGACGGTACTGCGGGGCGACGTCGACGTCCGCGTCGCGCCACACGTGCGGGCGGCGGTGCGCGGACGCGTCGAGCACCTCGAGGGTCTCGCCGCGCCAGAACGCGGACTTGCCGGTGTCGGTCAGCCGCACCCGGACGCGTTCGCCGGGAATGGCATCCGGCACGAAGACCACACGGCCCTCATGCCGCCCCACGAACACACCGCCATGGGCGACATCGGTCACGTCCAGGTCGATGAGGTCTCCGGCATCCATCCTTCGAGCATCCCACGGCGCCGCTACCGTGGGGGAATGCGCGTGTGCCTGGCCTCCACCTCCCCCGCCCGCCTCATGCTGCTGCGGCAGGCCGGGATCGAGCCCCGCACGCAGGCGCCGCAGGTCGATGAGGAGGCGGTCATCGCCGCCGTCGAGGCCCACGAGGGCCGTGTCCTGCCGCCGGATGAGCATGTCCTGCTCCTCGCTCGGCGGAAGGCCGCCGACGTCGCCGCGACGCTCGCCGCGGAGGACCCGGAGTTCGACGGCCTCGTGATCGGCGGCGACTCGATGTTCGAGCTGGACGGCGAAGTGCTCGGCAAGCCGTACACGGCCGACGTGGCGACCGCGCGCTGGCACCGGATGCGGGGACGCACCGGTGTGCTGCATTCCGGGCACAGCGTCTTCCGCCTCGCCCCCGGCGCCGAGCCCCGCGAGGCGCACGCCGTCGCCGCGGCATCCGTCACCTTCGCCGGCGACATCACGGATGCCGAGATCGACGCCTACGTCGCCTCCGGCGAGCCGCTGCAGGTGGCCGGCGCCTTCACTGTCGACAGCCTCGGCGGTGCGTTCATCGAGCGGGTCGAGGGCGACCCCTCCACGGTCGTCGGCATGTCGCTGTCCACGGTCCGCCGGCTCGCCGCCGATCTCGGGGTGACGTGGACGAGCCTGTGGAGCACACCCGCCCAGTCGTAGGGTTCCGCCCACGTTTTCGCGATGATCTTGTGCGGGGGATCCAAAGAGGACCCCTGCGTGCTGGGTAGGCTGGCATCCATGCCTCACATCGCCAAGGTGCTCATCGCGAACCGCGGCGAGATCGCCGTCCGTGTCATCCGCGCCGCCCGCGACAGCGGGAAGGCGTCGGTCGCCGTGTACGCGGACCAGGACCGCGACGCCATGCACGCCAAGCTCGCCGACGAGGCCTACGCCCTCGAGGGAGCGACGAGCAGCGAGACCTACCTGTCCATCGAGAAGATCCTCTCGGTCGCCCGCCGGTCCGGCGCCGATGCCGTGCACCCGGGCTACGGCTTCCTGGCCGAGAACGCGGAGTTCGCCCGCGCCGTCATCGCGGCCGGTCTCGTGTGGATCGGCCCGTCCCCCGAGGCCATCGAGGCGCTCGGCGACAAGGTGACGGCCCGCCACGTCGCGGAGAAGGTCGGCGCGCCGCTCGCCCCGGGGACCCCCGGGCCCGTCGCAGGGGCGGACGAGGTCATCGCGTTCGCCGAGCAGTACGGCCTCCCCATCGCGATCAAGGCGGCCTATGGCGGCGGCGGCCGGGGCCTGAAGGTCGCGCGTGAGCTCAGCGAGGTCGCCGAGCAGTTCGAGTCCGCCACCCGCGAGGCCATCACGGCGTTCGGCCGCGGCGAGTGCTTCGTGGAGAAGTACCTCGACAAGCCGCGCCACGTCGAGACGCAGTGCCTCGCCGACGCAGCCGGAAACGTCGTGGTGATCTCGACCCGCGACTGCTCGCTGCAGCGCCGCCACCAGAAGCTCGTCGAGGAGGCGCCGGCGCCGTTCCTCAGCGACGAGCAGAACCGCATCCTGTACGAATCGTCCAAGGCGATCCTCAAGGAGGTCGGCTACGTCGGCGCGGGCACGTGCGAGTTCCTCATCGGCGGCGACGGGACCATCTCCTTCCTCGAGGTGAACACGCGCCTCCAGGTCGAGCACCCGGTCTCCGAGGAGGTCACCGGCATCGACCTCGTCCGCGAGCAGTTCCGGCTCGCCGAGGGCGGCGTCCTGGACTACGGCGACCCGGAGCCGGTCGGCCACTCGATCGAGTTCCGGATCAACGGCGAGGACCCGGGCCGGAACTTCCTCCCCCAGCCCGGCCGCATCCACCAGTTCAAGACGTTCGGCGGTCCCGGCATCCGCCTGGACTCCGGTGTCACCGCGAACGACAGCGTGAGCGGCGCGTTCGACTCGCTGCTCGGCAAGATCATCGTCACGGGCCGCGACCGCGCCGAGGCGCTCGAGCGCTCGCGCCGGGCCCTGGACGAGTTCGAGGTCGCCGGCATGCCGACGGTCCTCCCGTTCCACCGCAAGGTCGTCCGCGACCCCGCGTTCACGGCGGAGGACGGCCGGTTCGGCGTGTACACCCGCTGGATCGAGACCGAGTTCGTCAACGACATCCCGCCGTGGGACGGGGAGCTCGACTCGCCGTCGACCGGCGAACCGCGCCACAGCGTCGTCGTCGAGGTCTCCGGCAAGCGCCTCGAGGTGAGCCTGCCCGACCGCATCGTGCAGGCGCCGACGCGGATCGGCCGCCCCGCAGCGGTGCCGCCGTCGCGCCGTTCGCACGCCGCGACGGTGACGGCGGGCGCCTCCGGCGACGCCGTGAAGTCGCCCATGCAGGCCACGATCGTCAAGGTCGCCGTCGAGGAAGGGCAGCAGGTCGTCAAGGGCGACCTCGTGGTGGTCCTCGAGGCCATGAAGATGGAGCAGCCGATCCAGGCGCACAAGGACGGCGTCGTCGGCGCCGTCAACGCCGACCCGGGCACCACGGTGTCCGCCGGTCACCAGCTCCTGACGATCTCCTGACCGGGTCCCCGGGGGTGCGCGGGGGCGGCGGTCAGCTGACCTCGGTGTTGCTCCGGTCGATGGGGTGCATCGCGCGCACGGCATCCGTGATGCTGCCGGACAGCGAGGGGTACACGGCGAAGACCCGGGAGAGCTGGTCCACCGTGAGGCGCCGCTCTGCGGCGATCGCGATCGGGTAGATCAGCTCCGACGCGCGGGGCGCCACGATCACGCCGCCGAGCACGATCCCCGAGCCGGTGTGCGCGATGAGCTTCACGAACCCGTCCTTGACGCCCATCATCTTCGCGCGGGCGTTGGCCGCCAGCGGCAGCTTGTGCACGTACCCGTCGATGCGGCCCGCCTCGATGTCCTTCACCTGGTACCCGACGGTGGCGATCTCGGGGGCCGTGAAGATGTTCGCCGCGATGCGGCGGCGATCCAGCGGGATGACGGCGTCGCCGAGGGCGTGGAAGACGGCCATGCGCCCCTGCATGGAGGCGACGGATGCCAGCGGCACGAACGTCGTGCAGTCGCCCGCGGCGTAGATGTTCGGCACCGAGGTCCGCGCGACGCGGTTCACCTGGATGTGCCCGGACTCCGCCAGCTGCACGCCGGCGTCCTCGAGGCCGATTTCCTTCGTGTTCGGGATGGAGCCGACGGCCATGAGGCAGTGGCTGCCCTCGACGGTGCGGCCGTCGCCGAGCGTCACGACGACGCCGTCGCCGACCCGCTCGACCTTCTCCGCACGCGACTTCGCGAGCACCGTCATCCCGCCGCGCTTGAAGACCTTCTCGATGACCGCGGCGGCGTCGGTGTCCTCGCCGGGGAGCACCTGGTCGCGGCTGGAGATGAGCGTGACCTTCGCGCCGAGGTTCATGTACGCGGACGCGAACTCCGCGCCCGTGACACCGGAGCCGACGACGATGAGGTGCTCGGGGAGGGTCTTCATGTCGTACAGCTGCGTCCAGGTGAGGATGCGCTCCCCGTCCGGCATCGCCGTGGGCAGCTCGCGCGGCGAGGCCCCGACCGACACGACGATGGTGTCGGCCTCGATGCGGTCGAAGTCGGTGCCGCCCTGACTCGTCGAGACCACGACCGCGTGCGTGCCGTCGAGACGGCCGTGCCCGGAGATGAGGCGGACACCGGCCTCCACGAGCGTCGCGCGCATGTCGTCGGACTGCTGACGCGCCAGCGACATCAGCCGCTTGTTGACGGCGGCGAGGTTGATCGCGACCTGGGGCTTCAGCGGCTTGCCGCGCTCGGACGTCGCGAACAGCTGCACGCCCAGGTCGGAGGCCTCCGAGATCGCGACGGCGGCATCCGCCGTCGCGATGAGGCTCTTCGACGGCACGACATCCGTGATGACGGCCGACCCGCCGACACCCGCGCGCTCGACGAGGGTGACCTCTGCTCCGAGCTGCGCGGCGGCCAGCGCCGCCTCGTACCCGCCGGGACCGCCACCGAGGACGATGACGCTCTGCGTGCTCTCGAAGCTCAAGGTCATTCCTCCATTGTCTCAGTCCTGGGCGTGCGTCCGTGTCGCGTCGTGTGGCCCCCGACCGGTCCGGGTTCCTAGAGTGGACCCATGTCCGACATCTCCAACCCGCTCGACGATCCCACCAGCGACCCGTTCGAGCTCGCCGCAGACGCCGCCGCCGACATCGCACGGCTCACCGGCGTCGACCGCCACGACATCGCCCTGACGCTCGGGAGCGGGTGGGGGAAGGCCGCCGACCTCATCGGCGAGACGACCGCCACGATCCCGGCGACCGAGGTGACCGGCTTCAGCAAGCCGGCCCTGGCAGGTCACGTCGGGTCGCTGCGCAGCATCCTGACCCCCACCGGCCGGCGCGTGCTCGTCATCGGTGCACGCACCCACTACTACGAGGGTCACGGCGTGCGCCGTGTCGTGCACAGCGTGCGCACCGCCGCCGCGACCGGCGCCCGCACGATGGTGCTCACCAACGGCGCCGGCGGCATCAAGGCGGGCTGGAAGCCCGGCCAGCCCGTGCTCATCAGCGACCACATCAACCTGACCGGCGACTCCCCGCTCGAGGGCGCGACGTTCATCGACCTCACCGATCTGTACTCGGTGCGCCTGCGCGACCTCGCCCGACGCATCGACCCGACCCTCGACGAGGGGGTCTACTGCCAGTTCCGCGGACCGCAGTACGAGACCCCCGCCGAAGTGCGCATGGCGAAGACCATCGGCGGCAGCATCGTCGGCATGTCCACCGCGCTCGAGGCCATCGCGGCGCGCCAGGCGGGCATGGAGATCCTCGGCTTCTCCCTCATCACGAACATGGCCGCCGGCATCCAGACGACGCCGCTCAGCCACCACGAGGTGATCGAAGCCGGCCGGGAGGCCGAGCCGGTGATCTCCGCACTCCTGGCCCGTGTGATCGGCGAGCTGTGAGCGCCGTCGAGGCCGCGCGGGCCTGGCTCGCGCAGGACCCGGATGACGTGACGCGCGCCGAACTGGACGCGCTGATCCGGCAGGCCGAGGACGGCGACGCCGCCGCGTCCGCCGACCTCGCCGACCGCTTCGCGGGACGGCTCGCCTTCGGCACGGCCGGTCTGCGCGGCCGGCTCGGCGCCGGCAGCAACCGCATGAACCGCGTGCTCGTGACGCAGGCCGCCGCCGGCCTCGCCGCCTACGTGCGAGAGCGTGCGGGCGCGGGCGCCACGGTCGTCATCGGGTACGACGGGCGCCGCAACTCCGACGTCTTCGCGCGCGACAGCGCGGAGATCTTCGCCGGGGCGGGACTGCGGGCCGTCCTGCTGCCGCGCCTGCTGCCCACCCCGGTCCTCGCGTTCGCGGTGCGGCACCTCGACGCCGCCGCCGGCGTCATGGTGACGGCATCCCACAACCCACCCGACGACAACGGCTACAAGGTCTACCTCGGCGGGGAGGATGCCGGCTCGCAGATCGTCGCACCCGCCGACGCCGAGATCGCCGCCCAGATCCAGCGCGTCGCCGATGCCGGCGACATCCGCACCCTGCCCCGCTCGACGGACTACGAGATCGCCGACGAGGCGGTCGTCGAGGCGTACGTCGCGGCCACCGCCCTCGTCGCGCCGGCACCGGCCGGTGCGGCCGGGATGCCGTGGGTCTACACAGCCATGCACGGCGTCGGCCACGAGACCCTCGCCCGGATCCTCACGCTCGCCGGCTACCCGCAGCCGGTCGTCGTCGAGGCGCAGATCGCGCCGGACGGCGCATTCCCCACGGTCGCCTTCCCCAACCCGGAGGAGCCGGGGGCGATGGACCTCTCCTACGAGACCGCGCGGGCGGCGGGCGCGGAGTTCATCCTCGCGAACGACCCGGACGCCGACCGGCTCGCCGTCGCGATCCCCGACGCCCGCGCCGAGGGCGGCTGGCGCCGGCTCACCGGCAACGAGGTGGGGCTCCTCCTCGGGTGGCGCGCCGCGCGCACGGCGACGGCGGGGTCGCTCGCCTGCTCGCTGGTCTCCTCCCCCGGCCTGCAGACGGTCGCCGAGCACTACGGGCTCGACTTCCACGCGACGCTCACCGGGTTCAAGTGGATCTCCCGCGCGCCCGGGATCGTCTTCGGGTTCGAGGAGGCGCTCGGGTACCTCGTGAACCCCGACACGGTCCGCGACAAGGACGGCATCTCCGCCGCGGTCGCGATGCTCGGGATGATCGCCGAGGCGCGCGAGCAGGGCGCCACGGTCGCCGACCTCCTGGCCCAGTTCCAGCAGACGTTCGGCTTCTTCGACAGCGGCCAGGTCTCGGTGCGCGTCGAGGACGTGTCGATCATCGGCCGCATCATGGCGGCACTGCGGGCGCAGCATCCGACCGCCATCGGCGGTGTGCGCGTCGAGCGGGTCGAGGACCTGCTGGAGGCGACGGGCGACGAGCCCGCCGGCGACGTGCTCCGGCTCTGGCTCGACGACGGGTCACGCGTGATCGTGCGCCCGAGCGGCACCGAGCCCAAGCTCAAGGTGTACCTCGACGTGCGCGGAACCTCCGCCGACGACGCCGCGGCACGCCTCGCCGCGCTGGACGCGGGCGCCCGCGAGCTCGTCGCCGCCGCCTCGGCCTGACCCCGCCCGGCGGCGCCCGGTACCGCCGAGAAACCACGATCAGCATGAGAAACACGTTCCGGCGTGGTTTTTCGTGCGGGATGTGGTTTCTCGGCGTCGCGTTGGGGGCGCCGCGTTGGGGGGCGGCGTTGCGTGCGGGGCGCTGCGCCGAGCGCCTGCCCCGGCGGCGAAACCGGGCCGCTAGGCTGAGCCGGTGCTGCTGACGGAGCCCCGCGTCCTGGAGAACGACCATGTGCGGCTCGAGCCGCTCGACCCGGGTCACGCCGACGACCTCGCGGAGGCCGCGACCGGCCTGGCGTACGCCTGGTACACCTCCGTCCCGGCGTCGCCGGCCGAGGAGATCGCGTTCCGCCTCGCCGAGCGGGATGCCGGCCGGATGAACCCGTGGGCCGTGATCCACGAGGGCCGGGCGGTCGGCATGACGACCTTCTGCAGCATCGACCAGCCGAACCGGCACGTGGAGATCGGCTACACCTGGCTCGCGCCGCGCGTGCAGCGCACGGCGGTGAACACCGCCGCGAAGCTCCTGCTCCTCGGTCACGCGTTCGACGCGTGCGACGCGATCGCCGTGGAGTTCCGCACGCACTGGCACAACCGGCAGTCGCGCGCCGCGATCGAACGACTCGGCGCGAAGCAGGACGGCGTGCTCCGCAACGCCCGGCTCGGCCCCGACGGAACCCTGCGCGACACCGTCGTGTACTCGATCCTCCCGCACGAGTGGCCCGCCGTCCGGCTCGGCCTGCAGACCCGGCTCGCCCGCCCCTGAGCGTCGGCGGCCGCCGGCTCGCGGTGCCGAGAAACCACGATCGGCATGAGAAACACGTTCCGGCGTGGTTTCTCACGCCGGATGTGGTTTCTCAGCGCCGTGGCGCGCGCCGGGCGGCGCGGGCCGTCAGCCGTCGACGACGGCCACGAGCTCGTCAAGGAACGCCGTGAAGGTCGTGCCGCGCCGGAGGATGCGCTGCACGCTCTCCCGTTCGCTGAAGACCTCGACGAGCTGCTCGAACACGGTCTGGAACGCGGCGCGGTCGGACTCCGAGAACGCCACCATCGCGACGACCTGCACGCGCGCATCGCCCCACGGGATCGACGGGTCGGCGATGCCGACGGCGATGGAGGTGCGGGTCGCGGTCATCCCGATCGCGTGCGGAACGGCGAGCGCGTCGGTGAACGCGGTGGATGACAGCCGCTCGCGCTCCAGCGTCCGCTCGACGTAGTCCTCGCCGATGACCCCCTGCGCGACGAGCAGGCGGCCGAGGCGGCGGATGACGCCTTCCTCGTCGACGCCGGCGCCCAGCCCGTGCACGAACGCGTCCGGCGAGAAGTAGCGCTCGAGCTCGGCGCGCAGCCGCGTGAGGCGGCGTGCGCGCCGCACCCGCCCGGCGGCGGCCTGCACGCGCTCGACATCGGCCTCGGTGAGGAACGGCTGGATGCGGACGATCCGGTCGGAGACGACCGGCGGCTCGATCGTGCTGAGGATCAGGTCGGTGTCGATGGATGCCCAGTCGGGGTCGACCCGCGTCTCGACATCGACGACCTCGATGGCCCCGCCGAGGGAGCGGTCGACGCTCGAGCGCAGCAGCTCGTGCAGCTCGTAGTAGCCGGGGCAGACGATCGTCGCCGTCAGCAGGGCTCCCGCGCGGCGGCTGCGCTCCAGCCGGCCGCCGACGTGCATCGCGATGTAGGCGATCTCGCCGTCGAGCAGGGGGATGCCGAGGAGCCCGCGCAGCCCGTCGGCGATGAACACCGCGACCTCGAAGATCATGGGGTACGTGGTCTTCAGTGACCGGGTCAAGGGGTTCCGTGACCAGGCCTGCTCGCGGGCGCGCTCCCGGAGGTTCTGCACGTGCAGCGACAGGCGCATGACGAAGTCGTCGTGGTCGATGTCGACGAGGAACTCCGCCGCGGCGCGCGCGACGACGTCGCGGACGGCCGCCTCCACCTCCGGGTCGACGCGCTCGCGGATGACCTCCGCGGGGGCGGCCGCGCCCGGGGCGACGACGCGGCTCTGCACGATGGCGGCGAGGTGGCGGAGGTCCCCGCTGCCGAGGCGCACGCCGAGGTGCTGCGCGCTGAGGCGGTCGATGAGATCGGCGATCTGCGCGGGCGAGGAGTCCTCGCCGCCGTCGTCGAGGGCGTGGTCGCCGGCGACGCGGTCGGCGGCGATCGCGATGTGCATCATGACGTCGCCGATCCCGAACTCGTTGACGAAGTAGCCGAGGCTCCCGAGCCCGGCGACGAGCTCGGCCTTGAACGGGCCGAACGCGCGGGCGCCGATCGACCCCTCCCCGAGCGTGCGGCGCAGCGCCTCCAGATCGAAGGCGCCGTCCTCGGTCTCCTCGTGCGCGAGCCGGCTGAGCAGTCGCCGCTGCGCCATCTCCGTGCCGCGCAGGCGCGCGCGGGAGGCGGCGCGCTCGAGCGTCAGCTCCGTGCCGCCCAGCAGCGCCCGGACCCGGCCGAGGTCCGCCTCCACGGTCGCGGGGCTCACGTGGAACGTGTCGGCGATCTCGAACACGTCGACGCCGTCCGGGGCGGCGAGGATCGCCCGCACGAGGCGGTGCAGCCGCTCGCGCGGCGCGGAGGCATCCGGGCCCGTGGTGCGCAGCGCGGCTCCCGCGTCCGGCCCGAGCCGGTAGCCCTGCGGGCCCGACTCCACCACGACGCCGTCGGGGACGCGCGCGTTCAGCGCGGTGACGTAGCTCCGGATGCTGCGCGGCGTCACGCCGATCGCGTCGGCGAGCTCGGCGGCCGTCGTCCACTCGCCGCGACGCGTGAGCAGGGCGACGACGCGGTCCTGCCTGGCTCTGCTCACGCAGGACAGTCAACCACGACACCCGAACGGAGTTTCCTCCCCCGCGGAAGCGAACGTGGTTGTCCGCTCCCAGCGCTTTCACAAGAATGGCGAGGAAGGAGGCGGGTCGATGAGGATCCTCGTGGTGTGCGGCGCGGGAGCGTCGAGCACGTTCGTCGCGCAGCGAGTGCGCCATGCGGCCCAGGCGGCCGGACGGGACCTCAGTGCCGTCGCCGGCACCGAGCAGTCCCTCGCCATCGACCTGGACGCCGCGGACGTCGTGCTCGTGGGCCCCCACCTGCGGCGCTCCCTCGAGAACATCCGACGGGATGCCGCCTACCGCGGCGCCCGCGTCGTGCTGCTGCCGGACGACGTGTTCGCCGACATCGACGGCACGCGCACGCTGGCCCTCGTCGACACCGCACTGGCCGCACCCGCGGACGAAGACGCCACCGAGAGGAACACCCCATGACGGACGAGTCCACGCCGCAGGCGACCCGCACGATCCGCATCGGATCCTCCAACGGCTTGCACGCCCGCCCCGCGAAGCTGTTCGCGCAGGCGGTGAAGGATGCCGGCATCCCCGTGACGATCTCGAAGGGTTCCGGCGGGCCGGTCAACGCCGCCAGCATCCTCGGGGTCATCTCGCTGGGGGCGGAGAAGGGCGACTACGTGACGCTGGTCGCCGACGGCGACAACGCCGACGACGTGCTCGACCGGCTGGCCGAGCTGCTGACGACCGATCACGACGAGTGAAGACGACGAACGGAACGAGGACAAGAGCATGAGCGAACTGCGCGGAGTCGGCATCGGCCTGGGTGTCGCCCAGGGGCCGGTGGCCCGGATGGCCGAACCCCTGCCCGCCCCCGAAGACGTGCCCAGCACGCTCTCGCCGGAGGAGGAGATCGCGCGCGTCCGGGAGGCCGTCGCCGTCGTCGCCCGGGAGCTCGAAACGCGCGGTTCGCAGGCCGGAGGCCTCGCCCGCGAGGTCCTGGAGGCGCAGGCCATGATGGCCGAGGACCCCACCCTCGACCAGGAGGTCCTCACCCGCACGACCGCCGGAAAGACCGGGGAGTTCGCCGTCCACGACGCGTTCGCGACGTTCCGCGACACCCTCGCCGCGATGGGCGGCTATCTCGGCGAGCGCGCCGCCGACCTGGACGACGTCGCCCAGCGGGTCATCGCGCGCCTCCGCGGGCTTCCGGCGCCCGGCGTCCCCGACCCCGGGCACCCGTTCGTCCTCGTCGCGAAGGACCTGGCGCCCGCCGATACCGCGCTGCTGGACCTCGACAAGGTCCTCGCGCTCGTCACGACCGACGGCGGACCGACCTCGCACACCGCGATCCTGGCCCGGGAGAAGTCCATCGTCGCCGTCGTGGGCGCCGCCGCCGCGAAGGATCTCACCGACGGCGAGACGGTCATCGTCGACGCCGCCAAGGGCGTCGTCACGACCGAACCGACCGAGGACGAGCTGAGCCAGGCGCAGCACCGGGCCGACGCGCGGCGCACCGCCGCCTCCGCGCCGATCACGCCCGGCGCCCTCGCGGACGGCACCCCCATCCCGCTGCTGGCGAACCTCGGCAAGCCGGGCGGCGCCGCCGAAGCCGTCGAACTGGGGGCCGAGGGTGTCGGACTGTTCCGCACCGAGTTCCTCTTCCTGAGCTCCACGAACGCCCCGACCGTCGAGCAGCAGGCCAAGGCCTACACGGAGCTGCTCACCGCCTTCCCCGGCAAGAAGGTCGTCGTTCGGGCACTGGATGCCGGTGCGGACAAGCCGCTGGCGTTCCTCAACGACGCACACGAGGAGAACCCGGCGCTGGGCCTCCGCGGCATCCGCGCGCTGCGCGCCAGCGAGGACATCCTCCGCGAGCAGCTGACGGCGCTGCAGCAGGCGCAGGCGGCGACCGAGGCGGACCTGTGGGTCATGGCGCCCATGGTCGGCACCGTCGAGGAGACGGAGTACTTCACCGGCCTCTGCCGCGACTACGGCATCAAGACGGCGGGCGTCATGGTCGAGGTCCCGTCGGCGGCGCTCATGGCCGAGAAGGTGCTCGCCATCGCCGACTTCGCCTCGATCGGCACGAACGACCTGACGCAGTACACGATGGCCGCCGACCGGCTCCTCGGCTCGGTCTCCTCGTTCCAGGACCCGTGGCATCCCGCCGTCCTCCAGCTCATCGGCATGACCGGCGCCGCCGGCAAGGCGACCGGCAAGCCGGTCGGCATCTGCGGCGAGGCTGCGGCGGACCCGCTGCTCGCGGTCGTACTCGTCGGCCTCGGCGCCACGACCCTGTCGATGGCGCCGACCGCGATCGCGGATGTCCGCGCGACGCTCCTGCAGTACACCCGCGCGGATGCCGAACGCATCGCCGCGGCCGCCCTCGCCGCCGACGGGGCGGCTTCAGCCCGAGCTGCGGCGCAGGCCGCAGCCGACACCGTGGCCTAGCCACGGCTCACCAGAAGGAGAACCAGCAATGACAACGGCGTCCACTCCCACTACGCGTGGAGGTGTCCGGGTCGGCGTACAGCGATTCGGCACGTTCCTCTCCGGCATGATCATGCCGAACATCCCCGCCCTCATCGCCTGGGGCATCTTCACCGCGTTCTTCATCGACGTGGGGTGGACGCCCAATGCCGACCTGGCGACGATCGTCGGCCCCTTCATCCACTACCTGCTGCCGCTGATCATCGCCTACACGGCGGGCTACATGGTCTACAAGCAGCGCGGCGGCGTCGTGGCGACCATCGCCACGATGGGCGCGATCGCCGGCTCCGACCTGCTGATCGCGCAGTTCAACGCCACGCTCGCCGAGGGCGAGCCGCAGCTGGGCCAGATCCACATGTTCATCGGCGCGATGATCATGGGCCCGCTCGCCGCGTACACCATGAAGTGGCTGGACAGCCTCTGGGAAGGCAAGGTCCGCGCCGGCTTCGAGATGCTGGTGAACATGTTCTCGGCGGGCATCTGGGGCTTCATCATGGCCATCGTCGGGTTCTACCCGATCGCGTGGCTCGTGAACGGCATCATGTCCGTCCTCGGCAACGCGGTGAGCTGGCTGGTGGAGAACAACCTGCTGCCGCTGACGAGCATCCTCATCGAGCCCGCGAAGGTGTTCTTCCTGAACAACGCCATCAACCACGGCGTGCTCACCCCGCTCGGCATCGCGCAGGCGGACGAGCAGGGCAAGTCCATCCTGTTCCTCCTCGAGGCCAACCCCGGTCCCGGTGTGGGTCTGCTGCTGGCGTTCACGTTCTTCGGCATCGGCGCGGCACGCGCGTCGGCTCCGGGCGCGGCGATCATCCAGTTCTTCGGCGGCATCCACGAGGTGTACTTCCCGTACGCGCTCATGAAGCCGGTCCTCATCGTCGCGCTCATCGCCGGCGGCATGACCGGTGTCACGACGAACATGCTCCTCGACACGGGCTTGCGGGCACCGGCGGCGCCGGGAAGCATCATCGCCGTCATGCTGCAGACCGCGAACGACAGCTACGTCGGGGTCATCCTCTCCGTCATCCTGTCCGCGGCGGTGACCTTCGTCGTCGCGTCGGTGATCCTCCGTGCCTCGCGCAAGAAGGATCTCGCGGCAGAGGCGGCCGGCACCGACAGCTTCACCTCCGCGGTGGACCGCACCGAGGCCAACAAGGGCAAGAAGTCCGAGTACCTCGGCGGCCTGCGCGGCGACGAGGCGGCCGCGGCGGGCGCCGGCGCGACCGCGGTGGCGACCGACCGGCAGGTGCGGAACATCGTGTTCGCGTGCGACGCGGGCATGGGCTCCTCCGCCATGGGTGCGAGCGTGCTGCGCAGCAAGATCAAGAAGGCGGGCGTCGAGGACGTCACGGTCGTCAACAAGGCGATCGCGAACCTCGACTCCTCCGCCGACCTGGTCATCACCCAGCAGCAGCTGACCGACCGTGCGCGCAAGCAGACACCGGATGCCATGCACGTCTCGGTGGACAACTTCATGAACTCGCCGAAGTACGACGAGGTCGTGAAGATGGTCGTGGATCAGCACCAGAGCCGCGCGTAATCTCGGAAGACCGCCGCGGGGCCGGGCAGCGCGACGCACCCGGCCTCGTGGCCTTCCGAGTCCGAACGACCCCAAGGAAGAGAGACAGACATGGCACGCGAGGTTCTCAACGTCGGACAGGTCCGCATCCACTCCGGCTCGGTGAGCAAGGAGACCGCGATGAAGGAGGCCGCCGACATCCTCGAGGCGGCGGGCGCCGTCACGAACGCCTACTTCGACGCGATGCAGCAGCGCGAGATGACGGTGTCCACCTACATGGGCAACGAGCTCGCGATCCCGCACGGCACGAACGAGACGAAGGACACGATCCTCGACTCCGCACTGTCGTTCGTCCGCTACGACGGCGGCGTCGACTGGGGCGGCGAGCCGGTGACCTTCGTGGTAGGCATCGCCGGCAAGGGCGACGAGCACCTCGAGATCCTGTCGCAGATCGCCCTCATCTTCTCCGACGACGACGAGGTCGCCCGGCTCAAGCAGGCGCAGACACCCGAAGAGCTGTTCGGCATGCTCTCGTCGGTGAACGACTCATGAAGGCCGTCCACTTCGGCGCAGGCAACATCGGCCGGGGATTCGTCGGCCTGCTGCTGCACGAGGGCGGGTACGACCTCGTCTTCTCCGATGTCGCCGCGCCGCTCGTCGACGCCATCAACGCGGTGTCCGAGTACACCGTGCACGAGGTGGGCGACGGCGGCACGGACAAGGTCGTCACCGGATTCCGCGCCCTCAACAGCGCCACCGACCCGCAGGCGGTCGTCGACGAGGTCGCGACGGCGAATGTCGTGACGACCGCCGTCGGCCCGACGATCCTGAAGTTCGTCGCCCCGCACATCCTCGCCGCCCTCGCCCTCCGCGACCCCGCCGCCCCGCCCCTGCAGATCATGGCGTGCGAGAACGCCATCAACGCGACCGACCAGCTGCGCGACGAGATCCGCGCGCAGGCCGGCGACGCGTGGGACGGGCTGTCCGCCCGGGCCGTGTTCGCCAACACGGCCGTGGACCGCATCGTCCCGGCGCAGCCGGCCGGCTCCGGCGTGGACGTGACGGTGGAGCCGTTCTACGAGTGGGCGATCGAGCGGCCGCCGTTCGGCGACCAGCCGCCCACGATCCCCGGCGCGCACTTCGTCGACGACCTGGCGCCCTACATCGAGCGGAAGCTCTTCACCGTCAACACGGGGCACGCGACGACGGCGTACTTCGGGGCTCAGGCCGGCGTGGAGAAGATCTCCGACGCGCTGGCCGACCCCGAGATCGCCGCGAGCGTGGCGGCCGCCCTGGAGGAGACCTCCGCGCTCCTCGTCGCCAAGCACGGGCTCGACGCCGGTGAGCTCGCGGAGTACCGCGCGACGATCCTGCGCCGTTTCGCCAACCCGGCGCTCCCCGACACCGTGGGCCGGGTGGGTCGACAGCCGCTGCGGAAGCTCTCCCGGCACGAACGGTTCATCGCACCGGCGGCCGAGGCCGCCGAGCGCGGCCTGCCCGTCGACGGCCTGCTCGCCGCCGTCGGGGCGGCGCTCCGCTTCGACGACCCCGAGGACGAACAGGCGGTCGAGCTGCAGCGGCGGCTCCGCGACGAGACGCCGGCGGCCTTCACGGCGTCGGTGACCGGGCTGGAGCCGGAGCACCCACTCTTCGCGCGCGTCGAGGCGCTCGTCGGCCGGCGACAGAAGGAGCTCGGCGCCTGACCGACCCGCCGACCGGCGGCATCCCGTCTTCCCGATAGCATCGAGACGTCGCGTGCGCGACGCAGGTCACGAGGGAGTGTCTGGGGAATGCGGGAGCGTCGCTACGCCATCATCGGCGCGGGTCCGTCCGGGCTCGCCACGGCGCGCGCCCTGCAGCGCGAAGGCCTCGCCTTCGACGGCTACGAGGCCGGGCACGGCGTCGGGGGGCTGTGGGACATCGACAACCCGCGGTCGACGATGTACGACTCCGCGCACCTCATCTCCTCGCGGACCACGACGGAGTTCACCGAGTTCCCCATGCGCTCGAGCGCGGACTACCCGAGCCACCGCGAACTCATCGCCTACTTCCGGGAGTACGCCGAGCACTTCGGCCTGACCGCGCACTATCGGTTCGACTCGACCGTCACCGCGGTGCGCCGTGACGACGACGGCGCCTGGACGATCACGGCCTCCGGTCCGGACGGCGAGCGCACCGCGCGCTATGCCGGCGTGATCATCGCGAACGGCACGCTCGCCGAACCGCAGGTCCCCCAGTTCCCGGGCACGTTCACGGGCGAGATCCTGCACACGAGCGGGTACAAGAGCGCCCGGCAGCTGGACGGCAGGCGGGTGCTCATCGTCGGGGCCGGCAACTCCGGCTGCGACATCGCGGTGGATGCCGTCCACTCGGCGGCATCCGTCGAGATGAGCGTGCGCCGCGGCTATTACTTCGTGCCTCGCTACCTGTTCGGCCGCCCCGCGGACACGCTGAACCAGGGCCGGCCCCTCCCCGCACGCATCAAGCAGTTCGTCGACACCCGCGTGCTGCGCGCCTTCACGGGCGACCCCGTCCGGTTCGGCTTCCCGGAGCCGGACTACCGGATCTACGAGTCGCACCCGATCGTGAACACGCTGATCCTCAACCATCTCGGTCAGGGCGACCTGCGCATCCGCGCGGACGTGGCGCGCTTCGACGGCGACACGGTCCACTTCCGCGACGGGACCCAGGGCGAGTACGACACCGTGCTGCTGGCGACCGGCTACCGCCTGGACTACCCGTTCGTCGACCGCGCCGACCTCCACTGGACCGGGATGGCGCCGCGGCTCTTCCTCAACATCTTCCCGCCGTCCTTCAACGGCCTCTTCGTGATGGGGATGGTCGAGGCATCCGGGCTCGGCTGGCAGGGCCGCTACGAGCAGGCCGAGCTGATCGCCGCGTACCTCCGGGCCGAGCTGGACGCGCCGGAGCGCGCGTCGCTGTTCCGGCGCCGCGTGAACGTGCCGTGGCCCGACCTGACCGGCGGCTACCGCTACCTCGGCCTGGAGCGGATGGCCTACTACGTCAACAAGGACGCCTACCGCGGCACGGTCCGCGACATGACCCGGTCCCTCCGCGCGCCGGCTCGTCCCCCGCTTCCCCGTCGAAGGAGAACCCGCGCATGAACCCGGACGACGTCGTCCTGAACTTCACCCCCGGCACCCTCGTCATCCTGAACGTCGTGCTCGCGCTCATCATGCTGGGGGTGGCCCTGGACACGACGGTGGACGACTTCAAGGTCGTGGCCCGCAAGCCGAAGCCCATGATCATCGCAATCATCGCGCAGCTCCTCGTGCTGCCCGCCGTGACCTTCGGCCTGACCTTCCTGCTGCCGGTGACCGCGTCGATGGCGCTCGGCATGATCCTCGTCGCCTGCTGCCCGCCCGGCAACATCTCGCAGGTGCTCACGCACCGCTCCGGCGGCAACGTCGCGCTGTCGGTGTCGATGACGGCGGTGTCGAACCTGCTGTACATCGTCGCGCTGCCGTTCTCGATCGCGTTCTGGGGGTCGCTGCGCGCCGACACGCGGGAGCTCCTGACGGCCGTCTCCCTCAACGGCTGGCAGATGCTGCTGGAGATCCTCCTCATCATCGGCCTGCCCTTCGCCGTCGGCCTGACCCTCCGCCACCGGCTGCCCGGGCTCGCCGTGAAGGTGCAGCCGTTCGTGAAGTGGTTCTCGCTCCTCGCGCTGCTCGGGTTCATCGCGGCCGCCCTCGCCGGCAACTGGACCTACTTCGTCGCGTTCCTCGGCGTCATCCTGCTCGCCGTCACGATCCACGACGCCGTCGCGCTCGCGATCGGCTGGTCCACCGCCGCGGTCGGCGGCCTCGGCACCCGGGAGCGCAAGGCGATGACCTTCGAGGTCGGCATCCGCAATGCCGGACTCGGGCTCGGTCTCGTCTTCACCTTCTTCGGCGGCCTCGGCGGCATGGCCATCGTCGCGGGATGGTGGGGCATTTGGGACATCATCGCCGGCCTCGTCGTCGCAACGCTGTGGGCGCGACACACGCGGGCACGCACCGGGTCCGCCAAGGGGGATGCCACGCGCCACGCCGTCCCGGAGGCGGCGGCGTCGTGACCCGCGTCCTCATCACCGGCGGCGCCGGCTTCCTCGGCACCCACGTCGCATCGGCCCTCCGCGCACACCCCGACGTCGAGCTCGTCGTCGCCGGCGACGTCCGCCCGCACGCGGACCCCGCGGACGGGGTGGTGTTCGAGGAGTGCGACGTGACGCGCCCGGGCACCCTCGCCCCGCTCCTGCGCCGGCACGGCATCGACGTCGTCGTTCACCTGGCCGCCATCGTGAACCCCGGGCGCGACCACGACCTCGAGTACCGCGTCGACGTGGACGGCACGCGCAACGTGCTCGCGGCGTGCCTGGACGCCGGGGTGCGCCGAATCGTCGTGTCCTCCTCCGGCGCCGCGTACGGGTACCACGCCGACAATCCGGAATGGCTCCGCGAAAGCGACCCCGCCCGCGGCAACGACGAGTTCCCGTACGCGAAGCACAAGCGCCTCGTCGAGCAGCTGCTGGGGGCCGCACGCACCGCGCATCCCGAACTCGAGCAGGTGGTGTTCCGGATCGGCACGATCCTCGGCCCGACCGTGCGGAACCAGATCACGCGGCTCTGGGACGGCCGCCGCATCCTCGCCGTCCGCGGGTCGGCGTCGCCGTTCGTCTTCGCCTGGGTGGATGACGTGGCCGCCGCGATGGCCCGCGCGGCGACCGACGGCCCGCCCGGGGTGTACAACGTCGCCGGCGACGGACGCCTCACGGTCGCGGAGATCGCCGACCGGCTCGGCAAGCCGCTGCTGACGGTCCCCGCGGGGGTGCTGGCGTTCGCGCTGCGGGTCGGCCGCGCCCTGCGCCTGACGGTCCACGGACCGGAGCAGGTGGGCTTCCTCCGGTACCGGCCGGTGCTCGCCAACGACGCCCTCAAGCGCGACTTCGGCTACACGCCGCAGAAGACGAGCGCCGAGGCGTTCGAGGCATATCTCGCGTCCCACCCGGGAGTCGCGCGCCGGTGACCGGCGCGCCGCATCCGTCCTGCGCTACACCGCGACGTCGAGGCGCGCGAGGGCGCCAATGCGCAGGGAGAGGCGGCCGTCCGCGCGGAGGACCGTGAGGAGCGTCCGCGTGCAGGAACGGCAGCGGAGGATGGCTGCGGCCCCGTCGTCCTCGACGACGGCGGCGGCGAGCGGACCGGCCTGCCCGCAGTGCCCGCAGGCGAGCAGGGCCATCGTCATGTCGGCCGCGAAGACGTCGGCGAGCAGGCCCGCGAGGGCGTTGCCGTCGACGTGGCGGACCGGGCCGTGCGGCTCGTCCGGCGGGGCTCCGTGGTGGGGAGAGTCGTCCATCAGGCTCCTCCGAATCTCTCGGTCCGCACCCGCTCCGGCGGGTGCCCCGCGGCGACCAGCAGGTCGGCGGTCGCCTCCACGAACCGGGTGGGGCCGCAGACGAACACGAGCGGCCGCGCGTCGGGCGGCCAGGTGCCGGCGGCGAGCGTCTCTGCGGTGAGCCGGCCGACCTCGCCGTCCCACTCCCCCGGCGCCTCGCGCGTGTACCGCCAGTCCACCGCGATCCCGGCCGCCGTGAGAGCGTCGACCTCGGCACGGTACATGGCGTCGGCGGGTGAGCGCACGGAGTACAGCAGCCGGAACGGCGCCTCCCCACCGAGCGCCGCCGACCGGGCGCGGGCCATCGCGAGGAGCGGGACGATCCCGGAGCCCCCGGCGATGAGCTGCACGGGGGCGGGGTCGCCGGCATCCCACACGAAGTAGGCGCCCAGTGGCCCCTTCACCTCGACCATGTCGCCGGGCTCGATGACGTCGACGAGGTAGGGCGAGACCTCGCCGTCGTCGATGCGGTCGATACCCAGCTCGACGCTCTCCCCCGGTCCGGAGGAGGCGATCGAGTACGACCGCTCGGCCTGGTAGCCGTCCTCCGCCGTGAGGCGGATGTCGAGGTGCTGCCCCGGCAGGTTCCCCGGCCAGCCCGGCACGTGCAGGGTCAGGATGCGCGCGTGCGCGGTCGCGGGGCGCGCGGCGGCGACCGTCGCAGGCCGCCACCCGCCGACCGTCACCAATAGCGCTCCTCGGTCCACGGGTCGCCGTGCAGGTGGTAGCCGTTCTGCTCCCAGAAGCCGGGCCGGTCGCGGTCCTGCATGACCAGCGCGTTGACCCACTTCGCGCTCTTCCAGAAATACAGGTGCGGCACCAGCAGCCGGGCCGGTCCGCCGTGCTCGGGCGCGAGCGGGGCGCCGTCGAACTCGAACGCGACCCAGGCCTTGCCGCCGAGGAGGTCCGCCATCGGGACGTTCGTCGTGTACCCGCCGTAGCAGTGCGCCATCGCGAACTGCGCGTCGGTGTCGACCTCCGCCATGAGCGTGTCGATCGACACGCCCCGCCACGACGTGCCGAGCTTGGACCAGCGCGTGACGCAGTGGATGTCGGTGTCGATGTCCTCGACGGGCAGCGCCAGGAACTCGTCCCACGTCCACGTCGTCGTCGTCGCCTTCTCGGTGACGATCCGGAACGTCCACTCGTCGGTCGGAATGCGCGGCGTCGGCCCTGCGGAGAGGACCGGGAAGTCCTTCGTCAGGTACTGGCCGGGCGGCAGAGCGGGATCGGCCTCCCGTCGCCGACCGCCGAAACCGCGCGAGAACACTGCCATGACCGCTCCCCCCTGCCCTGCGAGACCGTTCGGATATCGCTCAGGATAGGGCGCGCGGGTGCCGCCCGCGAGGGGCGGACGCAGGAGTTCGGCGCGGGGCCGCCGGACTCAGCGGTCGAAGCCCTCCGCGATGAGCTCGATGAGCTCCTCCCGCTCTTCGACGGAGAGGAACGCGGCCGCCGCGGCGTTCAGCTGGAAGGCCTCGAGGTCGTCGAGCGTGTACTCGAACGCGTCGGCGAGGAGCTTCAGCTCGCGTGTGAGCGACGTGCGGCTCATCGTGCGGTTGTCGACGTTCACGGTCACCGAGAAGCCCAGCTGGTACAGCAGGTCGAACGGGTGGTCCTCCAGCTGCGTGCCCCAGCGTGCGATCGCGCCGGTCTGCAGGTTCGACGACGGCGACAGCTCGAGCGGGATCTCCCGGTCGCGCACCCAGCGCGCGAGGTCGCCGAACTGGACGAAGACCTCTTCGCCCTTCTCCTGCACGACGTCGAGGTCCTCCGCGATCCGCACGCCGTGACCCAGGCGCAGCGCGCGCCCGTCGATGAGCGCCGAGCGGATGGAGTCCAGGCCCGCAGCCTCGCCGGCGTGCACCGTGACGGGGAAGAACTCCGAGGCGAGGTAGTCGAATGCGGCGCGGTGGTTCGAGGCGGGGAAGCCGTCCTCGGCGCCGGCGATGTCGAATCCCACGGCGCCGCGGCTGCGGTGCGCGACGGCGAGCTTCGCGATCTCCAGCGACCGGTCGGCGTGCCGCATGGCGGTGATGAGCTGCCCGACGCGGATGGCGCTGCCGTTCGCGTCGACGGCATCCTCGCCCTCTTCGATGCCCTCCTGAACCGCTTCCACGGCCTCATCGAGCGTGAGCCCGCCCGCGAGGTGCTGCTCGGGCGCCCAGCGCACCTCGCCGTAGATCACGCCGTCCGCGGCGAGGTCCTCGACGAACTCGCGCGCGACGCGGCGGAGCCCGTCACGCGTCTGCATGACCGCCGTGGTGAGGTCGAAGGTCTTGAGGTACTCCACGAGCGAGCCCGAGTCGCTCTGGTCCTCGAACCAGTCCGCGAGATCGTCGGCATCCGTGCTCGGCACGTCCAGACCGATCTCGGACGCCAGCTCGATGATCGTCTGCGGCCGCAGCGCGCCGTCGAGGTGGTCGTGGAGCGACACCTTCGGCAGGCTCTGGATGCGGACGCCCTGCAGGGTCGCGTCGGCGTGCGTGTCGGTGGCCATGGGGTGGTGCTCCTTCTTCGACGGTGGTGCTGTCGGGCGGTGGTGCTCAGGCGGTGATGCGCTCGAGGATGAGCGGGGAGGACGGCGGAGCTTCCGCGCCGATCGTCCAGGCGTCGTCGAGGGCGTCGAGGGCGCGCGCGAAGCGCGTCTCGTCGTCGGCGAGCAGGGTGAACAGCGCCTGCCCCGCGACGACGCGGTCGCCGGGCTTGACGTGCAGGTCGATGCCCGCCGCGTGGATGACGGGATCCTGGGCGCGGGCGCGTCCGGCGCCGAGCCGCCAGGCCGCGACGCCGAACGGCAGCGCCTCCAGGCGGGTGACGACGCCGTCGGCGTCGGCCATGACTGTGTGCGTCTCGAGGGGCGCGGGCAGCGCCGCGTCGGGGTCGCCGTCCTGCGCGCGGATCATCTCGCGCCACGCGTCCATGGCGCGGCCGTCGCGGAGGGCGGCCTCGACGTCGGCATCGGGCTGGCCGGCGAGGGCGAGCATCTCCCGCGCGAGCGCGACGGTGAGTTCCACGACGTCAGCGGGGCCGCCGCCGGCGAGGACCTCGACGGACTCGCGCACCTCGTTGGCGTTGCCGATCGCGAGGCCGAGCGGCGTGTTCATGTCGGTCAGCAGGGCGGTCGTGGCCACGCCGGAGTCGGTGCCGAGCGCGACCATCGTGCGGGCGAGTTCGCGGGCACGGTCGACGTCCTTCATGAACGCCCCGGACCCGAACTTCACGTCGAGCACGAGCGAGTCGGTGCCTTCGGCGATCTTCTTGCTCATGATGCTGGATGCGATGAGCGGGATCGCCTCGACCGTGCCGGTGACGTCCCGGAGCGCGTAGAGCTTCTTGTCGGCCGGGGCGAGGCCGGAGCCGGCGGCGCAGATGACGGCGCCGACGCCCCGCAGCTGCGCGACGAGCTCGTCGTTGGTGAGCGCGGCCCGCCAGCCCGGGATCGACTCCAGCTTGTCCAGCGTGCCGCCCGTGTGGCCGAGGCCGCGGCCGGACAGCTGCGGCACCGCGACGCCGAACGAGGCGACGAGAGGGGCCAGCGGCAGGGTGATCTTGTCGCCGACGCCGCCGGTGGAGTGCTTGTCCACCGTCTTCTTGCCGAGGCCCGCGAAGCTCATCCGCTCGCCCGAGGCGATCATCGCCTCGGTCATGACGCGGATCTCGTCGCGCTGCATCCCGTTGAGGAGGATGGCCATCGCGAACGAGGCCATCTGCGCGTCGGCGACGTAGCCGCGGGTGTAGGCGTCGACCATCCAGCGGAGGGCGTCCTCGGGGACGGCTCCCCCGTCGCGCTTGATGCTGATGACGTCGACGGCGTCGAACGGCTCGATGCTCATCGGGCGGCCTCCAGGTCGCGGGGACCGAACGCGTCCGGGAGGACCTCGTCGATCGTGCGGATGCCGGACACCGTCTCCAGCAGCATCCCGGGCAGCGCGAATTCGTACAGCAGCTGCCGGCAGCGCCCGCACGGCATGATCGTCTCGCCGTCGTTGTTGACGCACACGAACGCGACGAGCTCACCGCCGCCGGACATGTGCAGGTCGCCGACGAGGGCGCACTCCGCACACAGCCCGACGCCGTACGAGGCGTTCTCCACGTTGCAGCCGGACACGATGCGCCCGTCGCTCACGAGCGCCGCGGCGCCCACCTTGTACCGCGAGTACGGGGCGTACGCGCGCTGCATGGCGTCGGTGGCCACATGGCGCAGCTGATCCCAGTCGATGTCGGTCATGTCATCCCTTGATGTACGGCTTGCCGGATGCCGCCGGCCCGCGGATCTGCCCGGCGAATCCCGCGACGGCGAGGATCGTCACGACGTAGGGCAGCATGAGCATGAACTCGCTGGGGATCGGGGTCTTCAGGATCGTCAGCAGGTTCTGCAGGTTCGTGGCGAAGCCGAACAGCAGCGCCGCGAGGGTCGCCCGGATCGGGTCCCAGCGGCCGAAGATGACGGCGGCGAGGGCGATGAAGCCGAGACCGGCGGTCATCTCCTTGCCGAACTGCGGCACCGACACGAGCGTGAAGTACGCGCCGCCGATACCGGCGATCGCGCCGGCGAGCGTCACGTTCCAGAACCGGGTCGCGTTGACCTTGATGCCGACCGTGTCGGCGGCCTGCGGGTGCTCGCCCACGGCGCGGAGCCGCAGACCCCAACGCGTGCGGTACAGGCCCCACGCGACGAGCGCCACCGTGATGTACATGAGGTACACGATGAAGGTCTGGTTGAACAGCACCGGCCCGATGATCGGGATGTCGCTGAGGATCGGAATCTCGATGCGCCCGAACCGCTCGGGCCGGTTGAGCTCGGTCTCGTTCGGCACGAGGAGCGCGCCGTAGAGGAAGCCGGTGAGACCGGTCACGAGGACGTTGAGCACGACACCGACGATGACCTGGTCGACGAAGTACTTGATCGCGAACGCCGCCAGAACGAGGGAGACGAGCACGCCGCCGATCATCGCGCCGATGAGGCCGACGAACGGGTTGCCGGTGATGCTGGAGAGCAGGGCGGCCGAGAAGGCGCCCAGCAGCAGCTGACCCTCGATGGCGACGTTGACGACGCCGACCCGCTCGCCGATGACCCCGCCGAGCGCGCCGAACACGAGCGGCACGGACAGCGACACCGCCCCGAACAGCAGGCTCGTCACGGGCACCAGCCCGCCGGCGGCCGCCCACACGAGGAAGGCGAAGACGCCCAGCACGCCGAACACCGCGGTGAGCCACAGCGGGGTGCGCCGGTACGACCAGGCCTCCCAGGCGGCCCAGAGGGCGAGGAGGACGAGCACCACCAGGAGGATCCAGCTGGTCGGTGCGGTCGGCAGCCCCACCTCGGGCAGCGCGATCGCGGACGACGGGTCGCCGAGGCGGAAGGTCGAGACACCGTCGCGGGGCGCGAAGGCGAACAGCGCGGCGAGCAGCACGATGACGACGCCGAAGACGATCGGCACCTTGAACTTGCGTGCCTTGACGACGGCGAGCTGGATGGTGCCGTCACCGGCCTCGCGCGTGGATGTGGGCGCGCTCATGCCGCCACCGCCTTCTTCGCGGCCTTGGCTCGCGCCTTGGCCGCCTTCTCGACATCGGTCTTGGGGAGGAAGAACACGGCGCGCAGCAGCGGCGGCGCGGCGATGAAGAGCACGATGAGGGACTGCACGACGAGCACGATGTCGACCGGGATCCCCTGCGCCTGCATCGAGAACGACCCCGCCTTGAGCGCGCCGAACAGGATGCCGGCGGCGAACGTGCCCCACGCCCGGCTCCGGCCGAGGAGGGCGACGGTGATGGCGTCGAACCCGATCCCGGCGTCGATCGTCGCCCCGAAGCCGGTCACCACGGTGCCCTGGATCTGGTTCATCGCGGCAAGACCGGCGAGGCCCCCCGCGAACAGCATCGCGTAGACATAGAGGCGTTCCACGTTGATGCCCGCGGCGCGCGCGGCGTGCGGGTTCTCGCCGACGGCACGCATGCGGAGCCCGAGGCTGGACCGCTCGATCAGCCACCAGACGACCACGGTCGCCAGCAGCACGACCACGAAGCCCCAGTCGAGGGCGGGGAACAGCGGGCCGAGCAGGTCGGGGAACTGCGCGGAGGCCGGCGTCGGCCGCGTCTGCGGCTGGTTGGTGCCGGTCATCTGCAGCAGCCCGGGGCTGCGCAGCATCCACAGCAGCAGGTAGAACGCGACGTAGTTGAGCATGATCGTGAGGATCACCTCGTGCGCGCCCGTCTTCGCCTTCAGCAGACCGACGAGCCCGCCCCACAGCGCGCCGCCGACGATGCCGGCGATGAGCGTGAGCGGAAGGTGGATCCACATCGGCAGGTCGAGGTTGAACGCGAAGAGCCCGGCGAACAGGGCGCCGATCAGCATCTGGCCGCGGGCGCCGATGTTGAACAGGCCCACGCGGAACGCGAGGGCGACGCCGAGACCGGCCGCGATCAGCGGGGCCGCGAAGCCGAGCGAGTTCGTGATGGGGCGGATCTGCGCCTCGAAGCTCGCCCCCCGCGGGTTGAACACGGCGCCGCGGAAGAGCGCCTCATACCCGTTGTACACGGCGGTCCAGATCGCCACGAGGGTGTCGCCCGGACGGGAGAAGAAGTAGCCGGCGGCGGCCTGCACGTCCTCGTTGGTCACGGCGATGAGCACACCGCCGACGATCATCGCCAGCACGATCGCGAGCAGCGTCGTCACGGCGCTGCCGCGCATGAGGTCGCGGAGGAACACGTTCGCGCGCGGCGGGGCGGGAACCTGCTCCCCGGTCAGCGGACCGCCGGCGGGCGGCAGCTGCTCACTGGGGCGCGCCGCGTCCGCGGCGTTGGGCGTCGAACCGCTCATGCGGCCACCTCCGGGTCGGTTGCGCCGGCCATCATGAGGCCGAGGGCCTCGCGCGGGGTGTCACCGGGAACGATCCCCACGATCGTGCCGCGGTACATGACGGCGATGCGGTCGGCGAGTGCCGTGACCTCGTCCAGCTCGGTGGAGACCACGACGACGGGGATGCCGGCATCCCGCGTCTCGATGATGCGCTTGTGGATGAATTCGATGGAGCCGACGTCGACGCCGCGGGTCGGCTGGGCGGCGACGAGCAGCTTCAGATCGCGGCTCATCTCGCGCGCGATGACGACCTTCTGCTGGTTTCCGCCGGAGAGCGTTCCGGCCGGGGTCTGCGGGCCCTGCGTGCGGATGTCGTACTCGGTGATGCGGTCGCGGGCGAAGTCGTCGAGCACGCCCCGCCGGATGGTGCCGAAGGTCGAGAAGGCCGGGTCGGTCGAGCGGTCGAGGATGAGGTTCTCGGCGACGGTGAACCCGCCGACGAGCCCGTCCTCCGTGCGATCCTCGGGGACGAATCCGACGCCCGCCTCGAGGATGGCGCGGACGCTCTTGCCGGCGAGCTGCTCGCCGTTCAGGCGGATGGAGCCCTCGGTGCGGGCTGCGAGGCCGACGATGGCCTCGACGAGTTCGGTCTGGCCGTTGCCCTGGACGCCCGCGACGGCGAGGACCTCGCCGGGCCGGACGTCGAAGCTCACGTCGTCGACGACGATCGCCCCGGTGGCGGTGAGGACGCGGAGGTCGCGGACCTCGAGCCCGCCCTCGCGGGTCTGCGGCGGCGCCTTGTGCACCGTCAGCTCGACGGCGCGGCCGACCATGAGCGAGGCGAGCTCGGCGTTGGTGGCGGTGGGGGCGGCTTCGCCGACGACCTTCCCGAGGCGGATGACGGTGATCCGGTCGGCGACCTCGCGGACCTCGCGGAGCTTGTGGGTGATGAAGACGATGGAGGTGCCGTCGTCGCGGAGCTGGCGCATGATCGCCATGAGCTCGTCGGTCTCCTGCGGGGTGAGCACGGCGGTCGGCTCGTCGAAGACGAGGACCTTCGCGTCGCGCGAGAGCGCCTTGATGATCTCGACGCGCTGCTGCACGCCGACCGGGAGGTCGCCGACGAGCGCGTCGGGGTCGATCTGGAACCCGAAGCGGTCGGCGACGGCGCGCACGTGCTGCCGTGCCCCGTCGAGGTCGAGGCGGCCGAGGGCCTTGGTGTCCTCGTGACCGAGCATGACGTTCTCGGCCACGGTGAAGACGGGGATCAGCATGAAGTGCTGATGGACCATGCCGATGCCGGCCGCCATCGCGTCACCCGGTCCGCGGAAGTGCTGGACGACATCGTCCAGAAGGATCTCCCCCTCCTCGGCGCTGTACAGGCCGTACAGCACGTTCATGAGGGTGGACTTGCCTGCGCCGTTCTCACCGAGGAGAGCGTGGATCTCGCCCGGCCAGACCACGAGATCGATGTGGTCGTTGGCGACGAGACTGCCGAATCTTTTCGTGATTCCGCGGAGTTCGAGCTTCATATCAGCACCTTATCCGGCGCCCGCTCCCACGCGGGAGGGCGCCATCGCTGTGTCTGCCGGACGGCACTCGGGGCGGGCCGCTTGCGCTGGCCCGCCCCGAGTGGTGATCAGTCAGATCACGGGGAGTTCGGCGACTCCACCGTGATGTCACCGGCGATGATCGACTCCTGGAGGGCGGCGATCTCGTCGAGCAGGCCGTCAGGCAGCTGCGACTCGAAATCGTGGAAGCTCGAGAGCTTGACGCCCTCGTTCTCCAGGGTGCCGATGTAGGGAGCCGGGTCGAAGTCGCCCGCGGCGGCGGCGATGGTGGCGTCGTGGACGGCCACGTCGATCGCCTTCATGATCGACACCAGCGTGATGTCGGTGACGCTCGTGTCGGCGACAGCGAGGTCGCTGTCGACACCGAGCATGAGGGTCTGCTCACCGCTGTCGGCGATGGCCGCGGCAGCGCTCTGGTAGACCGGGCCGCCGACGGGCAGGATGACGTCCACACCCTGGTCGAGGACGCCCTGGGCCGTCTGCTTAGCCGTGTCGTTCGCGTCGAAGCCGCCCGTGAAGGAGCCCTTCTGCGTCGCCATGTCCCAGCCGAAGAGCTCGACCGAGGCACCCTTGTCCTCGTTGTACTTCTCGACGCCGAGCTGGTAGCCGTCCATGAACACGGCGACCGACGGGATCTGCATGCCGCCGAAGGTGCCGACCTTGTTCACGCCGGACTCGGCCGACCATGCGGCAGCGGCGTAGCCGCCGAGGTACGCGGCCTCAGCCGTGTTGAAGACGAGGGGCTTGATGTTCGGCGCGTCGGTCTCACCGTTGAAGTCGGTGTCGGCGTAGTCGTCGATGATCGCGAACTGCAGGTCGGGGTTCGCGGTGGCGGCAGCGGCCGTCGCGGCGGCCAGCTTGAAGCCGACGGCGACGATGAACGTGCAGCCCTCGGAGATCGCGGTCTCCATGTTCGGCGCGTAGTCGTTGTCGTTGGCCGACTCGAACTCGAGCGGCTCGACGCCGAGCTCCTCGGCGGCCTGGTCCATGCCGTTCTTGGCGGACTCGTTGAACGACTTGTCGTTCCAGCCGCCGGCGTCGGAGATCAGGCAGGGCAGGAAGCCCTCCACGACGGTGGGTGCGTCGCCGCTGGGAGCCGACGTCGGGTTCGCCTCCGGTGCGGTGCCACAGCCGGCGAGCGCCGTGATCAGAAGCGCCGCGCCGGCGATGCCGGCGAGCTTCTTGGTGGTCGAGATGGTCAATGCAGCCTCCACATTGATGGACCCGCGGATTTCGCGGGGAACGACTCGAAGTTACCGATTGTTTCGCCGCTCCCCACGCTGATCAGCCCTGCGGGGCGGAATGGTTACAAAGACGCAATGATCCCGTCACGCGCGTGGCACCCTGCGCACCCGCACAGGTCAGAGGACGTCGCCTCGACCGGTGAGCTTCAGCGCGTCCACGACGCCCTTGACACGCTGCGCGTGCTCGCTCGTGGTGACCAGGAGCGCGTCCGGGGTGTCCACGACGACGATGTCCTTCACGCCGATGAGGCTGATGACCCGCTGCGTGTGGCTGATGACGATGCCGCTCGCGGCGTCGGAGAGGATCCGCGCGTTCTCCCCCAGGATGGCGAGGTCGTTCTTCCGCCCGCCCGAGTTCAGCTTCGCGAGGCTCGCGAAGTCGCCCACGTCGTCCCAGTCGAAGTGCCCGGGCACGACCGCCAGGCGGCCCTTCAGCGCGGCGGGCTCCGCGACGGCGTAGTCGATGGCGATCTTCTCGAGCTTCGGCCACACCCGGTCCACGACCGGGCCGCGCCGCTCGCGGTCGTCCCAGGCCTCGGCGAGTTCCATGAGCCCCGCGTGCAGGGCCGGGTTGTTCGCCTCGATCTCGGCGAGCAGCACATCGGCGCGGGAGATGAACATGCCGGCGTTCCAGAGGTAGTCGCGGGACGCGACGTACTCCTTCGCCGTGTCGAGGTCGGGCTTCTCGACGAAGCGCTCGACGAGCGCCGCCTCCGGCGCCCCCTCGACGGAGAGCATGTCGGCCTTCTTGATGTACCCGAATCCGACCGAGGGCTCCGTGGGGGTGATGCCGATCGTGCAGATATAGCCTTCGCGGGCGACGGCGACGGCCTGCTGGACGGCCCAGTGGAAGACGGGCAGCACGCGGATGACGTGGTCGGCGGCGAACGACCCGATGATCACGTCGGGTTCCCGGCGGTGCAGGATCGCCGCAGCCAGGCCGATCGCGGCCGCGGAGTCGCGCGGCTCGGACTCGAGGAACACGTTCGCGTCGGGGATGCCGGGCAGCTGGTCCTCCACGGCGGCACGGTGTGCGCGACCCGTGACGACGGCGATCCGGTCGGCGCCGGCGAGGGGCTCGAGGCGGTCCCAGGTGTCCCGGAGGAGCGACCGGCCGGAGCCGGTGAGGTCATGGAGGAACTTCGGCGCGTCGGCACGCGACAGCGGCCACAGCCGGCTGCCGACGCCGCCGGCCGGGATGACCGCGTAGAAGTCTTCGATCTTGTCCACCATGCCCCTGAGCCTATCTGGCGGGCCCTCCCCGACCGGCGGCCGAGATCTCTCGACGTCGAGAGAACTTAGGTGCACCTTCGTCGCCTCACCCGCGAGGACGGGAATAGGATGATCGGAGCGCCCGTGTGCGGCGATGAGGCCCGAAGCCCCCCGGGGAGGACGGCGCCCTCGTCGGACCGAGGCGCCCGTTCACACCAAGGGAGGACGACCGTGTCTGCACCAGCACGCGTCACACCGTCGGTAAGCCAGACCACGTCCCGAACGCCGCGCGGCACGCTCTACCGCGGCCGGGAGGGCATGTGGTCGTGGGTACTGCACCGCGTCACCGGCGTCGCCATCTTCTTCTTCCTGCTCGTCCACATCCTCGACACGGCGCTGATCCGCCTGTCCCCCGAGGCCTACGACGCTGTCATCGGGACCTACAAGAACCCGATCATGGGCCTCGGCGAGGTCGCCCTCGTCGCCGCGATCGTCTACCACGCGTTCAACGGGCTGCGCATCATCGCCGTCGACCTGTGGCCGTGGGCCACACGCCACCAGCGGCAGCTGTGGTGGGGCGTCCTGGGCCTCTGGGCCGTCACGACGCTCGGCTTCGCCGTGCGCCACATCCCGATCGTCTTCTCGCAGCTCGGAGGGGGACACTGATGACCGCCGACACCCTGGCCGCCCCCCGCACCCCGAAGGCGCGCAAGAGCGGACCGAACCTGGAGAAGTGGGGCTGGATCTACATGCGCGCCTCCGGCGTGCTGCTGATCGTCCTCATCTTCGGGCACCTGTTCGTCAACCTCATGCTCGGCGACGGCATCCACGGCATCGACTTCGCGTTCGTGGCCGGCAAGTTCGCCACCCCGTTCTGGCAGTGGTGGGACGTGCTGATGCTGTGGCTCGCCCTCATCCACGGCGCCAACGGCATGCGGACGATCGTGAACGACTACGTGCATGGTGCGCGCACCCGCACGGTCCTGGTCTGGGCGCTGTGGCTCGCCGCCGGCTTCCTGATCCTCCTGGGCACCCTCGTGGTGTTCACGTTCGACCCGTGCCTCGGCATCGAGAACAGCACGACCGACTGGCTGATCGAGATGTGCGCCGCCCAGTGAGGGCCGCGGCACTGACGACGACGAAGCAGAAGACGAAGGCATCCCACACGTGAGCACCCAGACCGCAGACACCGTCGTCAAGGACGGCGTCCACTACCACGAGTTCGACATCGTCATCGTCGGCGCCGGCGGCGCCGGGATGCGTGCGGCGATCGAGGCCGGCCCCGGCGCCAAGACCGCCGTGATCTCCAAGCTGTACCCGACGCGCTCGCACACCGGCGCGGCGCAGGGCGGCATGGCGGCGGCCCTCGCCAATGTCGAAGAGGACTCCTGGGAGTGGCACACCTTCGACACCGTCAAGGGCGGCGACTACCTCGTCGACCAGGATGCTGCGGAGATCCTCGCCAAGGAGGCCATCGACGCCGTCATCGACCTCGAGAACATGGGGCTGCCGTTCAACCGCACCCCCGAGGGCAAGATCGACCAGCGCCGCTTCGGCGGGCACACCGCCGACCACGGCAAGACCCCCGTGCGTCGCGCGTGCTACGCCGCCGACCGCACCGGTCACATGATCCTGCAGACGCTGTTCCAGAACTGCGTCAAGCTCGGCATCAACTTCTTCAACGAGTTCTACGTGCTCGACCTCATCACCGTGAAGGATGAGGCCGGCGCCACGCAGGTCGCGGGCGTCGTCGCCTACGAGCTGTCCACCGGCGACCTGCACGTCTTCCACTCGAAGGCCGTCATCTTCGCCACCGGCGGGTTCGGCAAGATCTTCAAGACGACCTCCAACGCGCACACCCTCACCGGCGACGGCGTCGGTGTCGTGTGGCGCAAGGGCCTGCCGCTGGAGGACATGGAGTTCTTCCAGTTCCACCCGACCGGCCTCGCCGGGCTCGGCATCCTGCTGACCGAAGGCGCCCGCGGCGAAGGCGCGATCCTCCGCAACGCCTCCGGTGAACGCTTCATGGAGCGCTACGCCCCCACCATCAAGGACCTCGCGCCGCGCGACATCGTCTCGCGCTGCATGGTGCAGGAGGTCGCGGAGGGCCGCGGCGCGGGCCCCCACAAGGACTACGTGTACCTGGACTGCACGCACCTGGGCGCCGAGGTCCTGGAGACCAAGCTCCCGGACATCACCGAGTTCGCCCGCACCTACCTGGGCGTCGACCCGGTCGTCGAGCCGGTCCCGGTGATGCCGACCGCGCATTACGCGATGGGCGGCATCCCGACCAACAACGACGCACAGGTGCTGAGCGACAACACGACCGTGGTCCCCGGCCTGTACGCCGCCGGCGAGTGCGCGTGCGTGTCGGTGCACGGCTCGAACCGCCTGGGCACCAACTCGCTCCTCGACATCAACGTCTTCGGCAAGCGCGCCGGCCGCAACGCGGTCGAGTACGTCAAGACGGCCGACTTCGTCCCGCTCCCCGAGGACCCGGCCCGCGAGGTGCGCGATCTTCTCGAGGGCCTCCGCAACAACGCGGGCACCGAGCGCATCGCCGTGCTCCGCAAGACGCTGCAGGACGAGATGGACCGCAAGGCCCAGGTGTTCCGCACCGACGAGTCGCTGTCCGAGGTCATGGATGTCATCGCGGACCTCCGCGAGCGCTACCGCAACGTCCACGTCGACGACAAGGGCAAGCGCTTCAACACCGACCTGCTCGAAGCCGTCGAGCTCGGCTTCCTGCTCGACATCGCCGAGGTCGTCGTCGTCACCGCGCGCAACCGCAAGGAGAGCCGCGGCGGCCACATGCGCGACGACTACCCGACGCGCGACGACGAGAACTACATGAAGCACACGATGGCCTACCTCTCCGGGGATGCGGGCTCCTCGCACCCGGAGGACCACATCCGCCTGGACTGGAAGCCCGTCGTGATCACGCGCTACCAGCCGATGGAGAGGAAGTACTGATGACGATCGTCGCCCCCGACACGGCCGCGCCCGCCGAGCAGACCAACGACACCGGCATCCAGTCGTTCCTCGTCACGTTCATCGTCCGCCGGTTCGACCCGGAGATCGACGCCGAGCCGCGCTGGGTGGACTACGACGTCGAGCTGTACGCGACCGACCGTGTGCTGGACGCGCTGCACAAGATCAAGTGGGAGGTCGACGGCTCGCTGTCGTTCCGCCGCTCCTGTGCGCACGGCATCTGCGGCTCCGACGCGATGCGCATCAACGGACGCAACCGGCTGGCGTGCAAGACGCTCATCAAGGACCTCGACATCTCGCAGCCGATCTACGTCGAGGCGATCAAGGGCCTGCCGCTGGAGAAGGACCTCATCGTCGACATGGAGCCGTTCTTCGCCTCCTACCGCGAAGTGCAGCCGTTCCTCATCGCGAACTCGACGCCGGAGCCCGGCAAGGAGCGCGTGCAGACCATCGCCGACCGCGCGATCTTCGACGACACCACGAAGTGCATCCTGTGCGCCGCGTGCACCTCGTCCTGCCCCGTGTTCTGGACCGACGGGCAGTACTTCGGCCCCGCCGCGATCGTCAACGCACACCGCTTCATCTTCGACTCGCGCGACGACGCGGGCGATGTGCGCCTCGACATCCTCAACGACAAGGAGGGTGTGTGGCGCTGCCGCACGACCTTCAACTGCACCGAGGCGTGCCCCCGCGGCATCGAGGTCACCAAGGCGATCGCCGAGGTCAAGCAGGCGGTCCTGCGCCGCTGAGCCGGTCCGCGTGCCCGCACCGGCTCCGGCTGGCTAGGGTGTGAGCGTGCCCGACCCCGCATCCGGCGACCCCGTGTCGCGCCACGCCCCTCACCGGGTCGCCGAGGCCGCGCGCGCCGAGGAGGAGAGTCTCCGGGTCCGGTGGGAGGCCCACCAGATCGCGCTGCGGCAGCGGTTCGACGCGCCGATCAACCGGGCGACCGAGATCACGCAGCGCACCCTGGGCTGGTTCCCGATCCGCGTCTGGCGGCACTTCCTGCAGAACAACGGCTTCCTCCTGTCGGCGGGAGTGAGCTACCAGGCGCTCTTCGCGTTCTTCGCCGCCATCTACGTGGCGTTCGCCGCCGTGGGCCTGTGGCTCGGCGGCAGCCCGGCCGCGATCCAGGGTCTCATCGAGGTCATCAACTCCTATATCCCGGGGCTCATCGGCGACGCCGACGACGGTCTCATCTCGCACGCGCAGGTCGAGCAGATCACGAGCGGCAATTCGGGGGTGCTGGCCGTGACCGGTGGCATCGCGCTGCTCGCGGCGGCCTGGACCGCCATCGGGTTCGTGACCTTCGCACGGCGGGCCGTGCGCGACATCTTCGGCCTCCCCTACGACGACCGCTCCTACCTCCTCCTGAAGGCGCGGGACCTCCTCGCCGCCGTCGCGTTCGGGTCCGCGCTCATCGTGGGATCGGTCCTCAGCGCCCTCGGCACGTGGTCCCTGCGCGCCGTGCTGGCGCTGTTCGGCTTCGGGACCGGGTCCTTCCTCTACGACGGGACCGTCCAGGTGCTGTCGGTCCTCGTGTCGCTCCTCATCAACGCCGCGGCCCTCGCAGCCCTGTTCTGGTTCCTCACCGGCACATCGCGGCGGTGGCGGACGATCTGGCCCGGCGCGCTCGTGGGCGGCATCGCGATCACGCTGCTGCAGCTCGCGGCGGGCCTCCTGCTCGCCTACACCCCGTCGAATCCGCTGCTGGCCACCTTCGCGATCTTCGTCGGGCTGCTGGTGTGGTTCCGCGTGATGGGCATGGCGACCCTCCTCTCCGCGGCGTGGATCGCGGTCACCGCCAAGGATGAGAACGTGCCGCTGATGGAGAGATCCGAGGCCGACCGCCTGCGGGAGGAGCACGAGGCGCTGCTGCTGGCCGCGCACGTGCGGCTCCGGACGGCGGAGGAGGCGCGCGCCGCCGCCCCGTGGTACCGGCGCTGGCGGGCGGACCGGGCGGTCCGCCAGGCGGTCGACGAGCTCGCCGACGTGGTCGCCGCGGCGCCGCCGGCACCCCGCCGCCGGGGCTCCCTGCTCGAGTGAGCGTGTCGGGCGCGCTGGTTAGGCTTGACCGGTGACCCGCACGCTCCGCATCGCCACCGTCAACGTCAACGGCATCCGCGCCGCCGCCCGCAAGGGGATGATGCCCTGGCTGGAGGCCGCCGCCGTCGATGTCCTCACGCTGCAGGAGGTGCGCGCGGAGGCATCCGACCTCGCTGCCGCCCTCCCGGGCTGGCACTTCGTCAACGACGAGGCGCTCGCGAAGGGACGTGCCGGCGTCGCCATCGCGGCGCGCGAACCGCTGGAGATCTGGCGGACCGACCTCGGCGACGAGACCCTCGACTCGAAGGGCCGGTGGGTCGAGGCGGACATCGACGTGGACGGCGAGACCGTGACCGTCGTCAGCGCCTACGTCTTCACGGGCGAGGCCGACACCGAGCGGCAGGTGGCGAAGTACGCGTTCCTGGATGCGATGGAGGCGCGGATGCCGCAGCTCGGCGACGGCCTCGCGCTCATCACCGGCGACCTCAACGTCGGGCACCGGGAACTCGACATCCGCAATTGGAAGGGCAATGTCAAGAAGGCCGGCTTCCTGCCGCGCGAGCGCGCGTACTTCGACCGGTTCTTGGGCCCTGCCGGCCAGACCGTGACGGGGGTCGACGGGTCGGAGGGCACGGGCCTCGGCTGGGTCGACATCGGCCGTACGTTCCACGGCGAGGTCGACGGCCCGTACACGTGGTGGTCGAACCGCGGCAAGGCGTTCGACAACGACACCGGGTGGCGCATCGACTACCAGCTGGCCTCCCCCGCCCTTGCGGAGCGCGTGACCGCGTACACCGTGGTCCGCGCCCCCTCGTGGGACACCCGGTGGAGCGATCACGCCCCCGTCGTCGCCGACTACGCCGTCGGCCTGCCCGTCGCCGACTGAGCCGGGCGGCCGTCAGCCTGCGGGCTGCACCTCCTTCGCCGCATCCTTCTCCGCGATCTTCGCCGCGATCCGCAGCCACGTCTGCACAACCGTGTCGGGGTTCAGCGACATCGACTCGATCTGCTGGTCCACGAGCCACTCCGCGAGGTCCGGGTGGTCCGACGGCCCCTGCCCGCAGATGCCGATGTACTTCCCGCGGCGCCGGCACGCCTCGATCGCCATCTCCAGCACCCGCAGCACGGCGGCGTCGCGTTCGTCGAACGTCGCCGCGACGAGCGCGGAGTCGCGGTCGAGACCGAGGACGAGCTGGGTCATGTCGTTGGAGCCGATCGAGAAGCCGTCGAACACGTCGAGGAACTCGTCGGCCAGGAGGGCGTTGGAGGGCACCTCGCACATCATGACGACTTCGAGACCGTTCTCCCCGCGGCGCAGCCCGTTCTCGGCGAGCAGCTCCACGACGGCGGCGCCCTCGGCGACCGTGCGCACGAAGGGGATCATGATCTTCAGGTTCGTCAGGCCCATCTCGTCGCGGACGAACCGCAGCGCCTCGCATTCCATGTCGAAGCACTCCCGGAAGTCCGGCGAGACGTAGCGGGACGCGCCGCGCCAGCCCATCATCGGGTTCTCCTCGTGCGGCTCGTACCGGTCACCGCCCAGCAGGTTCGCGTACTCGTTGGTCTTGAAGTCGCTCATCCGCACGATGACGGGCCACGGCGCGAAGGCGGCGGCGATCATCGACACGCCCTCGGCGATCCGCTGCACGAAGTAGTCCCGCGGGCTCGCGTAGGCGGCCGTCAGCCGGTCCACCTCCTCACGGACGTCCGCCGGCAGGCTGTCCCGTTCGAGCAGCGCCCGCGGGTGCACGCCGATCTGGCGGTTGATGATGAATTCCAGGCGCGCGAGGCCCACCCCGCGGTGCGGCAGCTTCGAGAAGCTGAACGCCTGGTCGGGGGTGCCGACGTTCATCATGATCTTGACCGGGATCTCCGGCATGGCGTCCAGGTGCGTCTCCTCCTCGGAGACGTCCAGGAGCCCGTCGTAGACGAAGCCGTCGTCGCCCTCCGCGCACGAGACGGTCACATCGGTGCCGTCGCGGAGGGTGCGGGTGGCGTAGCCGGTGCCGACGACGGCAGGGATGCCGAGCTCCCGCGCGATGATCGCGGCGTGGCACGTGCGTCCGCCGCGGTTCGTGACGATCGCGGAGGCCCGCTTCATGATGGGCTCCCAGTCGGGGTCGGTCATGTCGGCGACGAGCACGTCCCCGGGCTGGAAGCGGTCCATGTGCGCGATGTTCTCCAGCACCCGCACGGGGCCGGCGCCGACCCGCTGGCCGATCGCCCGCCCGGTGACGAGCACCGTGCCGCGCTCCTTCAGCACGAAGCGGCGGAGGATCGCCCCGTCGTCCCGCGACACGACCGTCTCCGGCCGCGCCTGCAGGATGTACAGCTTGCCGTCGACGCCGTCGCGGGCCCACTCGATGTCCATCGCGCGGCCGTAGTGCTCCTCGATCACGAGCGCATGCCGGGCGAGCTCGTGCACCTCGGCATCCGTGATGCTGAAGTGCACCCGATCCGCCTCCGGCACGTCGACGAACTCCGTCGACGAGCCGGCCGCCGTCCCCGCGGTGTAGCGCATCGCGATCGCCTTCTCGCCGACCTGCCGCTTGAGGATCGCGGGGCGGCCCTCCCGGAGGCTCGGCTTGTAGACGTAGAACTCGTCGGGGTTGACGGCCCCCTGCACCACGGCTTCGCCGAGTCCGTACGCGCTCGTGATGAACACGGCCCGGTCGAAGCCCGACTCGGTGTCGACCGTGAACATGACGCCGGAGGCGCCGATGTCGGCGCGCACCATCCGCTGGATGCCGGCGGAGAGGGCGACGTCGAAGTGGTCGAAGCCGTGGTGCACGCGGTAGGCGATGGCGCGGTCGTTGTACAGCGAGGCGAAGACGTGGTGCACCGCCTGCACGATGTTGTCGACGCCGCCGATGTTGAGGAACGTCTCCTGCTGCCCGGCGAACGAGGCGTCGGGGAGGTCTTCGGCCGTCGCGCTGGAGCGGACCGCCCAGGTGACGGCATCCGGATCGGGGTCTGCGGCGATGAGCTGCTCGTACGCCTCCCGGATGTCGCGGTCCAGCGCCGGCGGGAAGGGCTGCTCCTCGATCCACTGCCGCACCTGCGCACCCACGCGGGCGAGCTCCGCGACATCCTCGATGTCGAGCGTGGCGACCGCGGCCTGGATGCGGCCGGCGAGGTCATCGGTCTCCAGGAACGCGCGGTACGCGTCGGCCGTCGTCGCGAACCCGCCGGGCACGCGGACGCCGGTACCGGCGAGCTCGGACACCATCTCGCCGAGCGATGCGTTCTTCCCGCCCACCTGGGGCAGGTCGGCCATGCCGATCTCGTGGAACCACAGGATGTTGGTCATGTCACTGTCTCCTCGAATCAGGACCGTCACGCCCGCAGCTTCATCGTCTGCATGATGACGGCCGACATCTCCTCGACGCTCTTCGTCGAGGAATTCAGGAACGGGATGCGGTGGCGCCGGTACAGGTCCTCGGCGCGACGCAGCTCGAGCGTGCACTGGGCGAGGCTCGCATACTGCGAGCGGGGGCGGCGCTCATGCCGCACCTGGCTCAGCCGGAGCGGCGTCGTGGTGAGCCCGAAGCAGCGCGCCGCATACGGCGCGACGGTGCGCGGGAGCCCCTCCGTCGGGAAGTCGTCGTCGGTGAGCGGGTAGTTCGCGACCAGCAGCCCGTACTGCAGCGCCAGGTACATCGTCGTCGGCGTCTTCCCGCACCGGCTCGGGGCGATGACGATGACATCGGCGAGATCGAGGGCGCGGGCGCTCTGCCCGTCGTCGTGCTCGATCGCGTACTCCACGGCACGCATGCGCGCGTGGTACTTCTCCAGGTCGCCGACGCCGTGGTACTGGCCGAGCTGTTCGGACGCCGTCGTGCCGAGGGCCCGCTCGAGTTCGACGAGGTGACCGGCGAGCAGGTCGATCGTGACCGCCGGGGATGCTGCCAGCAGGGCGCGCAGCGACGCCTGCTTCACGGTCGTGAAGATGATCGGGCCCTGCCCGGCCGCGGCGGCCCGCTCGACCTCGGCGACGACGGCGGCGGCGCGCGACGGGGTGTCCACGAACGGGATCGTGTGATGGTCGAACGCGATGCCGGGGAAGTTCACCAGCAGCGCGCTGCCGAGCGTCTCGGCCGTGATGCCGGTGCTGTCGGAGACGAAGAACGCCGCACGGCGCGGTGGAGCAGCCGGCGACGTGCCGCTGCCCAGAGGCGCCCTGGAGTCGATCATCGTCCGACTTCCGCTCGGTGCGGCAGTCCTTGCCGCACTCTTCACCGTACTCCCGGGGCGTCGGGGCGCGCCGTCCTCGCGCCGTGCAAAACCCGGGACCCCCTCCACCGGACGGCCTGGGGCCTCCCGACGGCGCGGGCGCCGGCATCCGCGCCCGTAGGATTGTCCGGTGAGCAAACCCCGCCTGTACTCCGGAATGCAGCCCTCCGCCGATTCCCTCCAGATCGGCAACTACATCGGGGCGCTCATGCAATGGCGGGACCTGCAGGAGACCTACGACGCGTACTTCTCGGTCGTCGACCTGCACGCCCTCACCCAGCCGAACGACCCGTCGGAGCTGCGCGAGAAGACCCGCCGCACCGCCGCGCAGTACATCGCCGCGGGCATCGAACCGTCGAAGTCGACCCTGTACGTGCAGTCCCACGTGCGCGCGCACGCCGAGCTCGCCTGGATCCTCTCCACCATCACCGGCTTCGGCGAGGCGTCGCGGATGACGCAGTTCAAGGACAAGTCGCAGCGCTACGGCGCCGACGCGACGAACGTCGGCCTGTTCACCTACCCCGTGCTCATGGCCGCCGACATCCTGCTCTACCAGACCGACATCGTGCCGGTCGGCGACGACCAGAAACAGCACGTCGAGCTGACCCGCGACCTCGCGGAGCGGTTCAACGCCCGCTACGGCAACGCGTTCCGCGTGCCGATCCCCGTCATCCAGCAGGACACCGCCCGCATCTACGACCTGCAGATGCCGACGGCGAAGATGTCGAAGTCCGCCGAGTCGGATGCCGGCGTCCTGTGGCTGCTGGATGACCCGGCCGCGTCGGCGAAGAAGATCATGCGGGCCGTGACCGACTCCGAGGGCTCGGTGCGCTACGACCGCGAGGCCAAGCCCGGCGTGTCGAACCTGCTCGTCATCTATGCCGCCCTCACCGGCCGCCAGATCCCGGCGATCGAGGACGAGTACGCGGGCCGCGGCTACGGCGACTTCAAGAAGGGTCTCGCCGAGGTCGTCGTGGAGGAGTTCGGGCCGGTGCGGCAGCGGGCCCTCGAACTGCTCGACGACCCCGCCGAGCTCGACCGCGTCCTCGCCGCCAACGCCGCTCGCGCCGACGAGGTCGCCGACGCGACGCTCGCCGACGTGTACGACAAGATGGGCCTCCTCCGCCGCGTGTGACCTCACGGGCGGGGATGCCGCGCGCGGCACAGGGATGCCGCGGCCCGGCGCCCCGCGTTCGCCCGCGCCATCGTGCGGGTCGGGGCCGCCGACACCCGCAGTTCGGCGCGAGTGGATGGCGCCTGCCGCGTTCGCCCGTGCCATCGTGCGGGTCGGGGCCGCCGACACCCGCAGTTCGGCGCGAGTGAAGCCCCGGCACCCGGCATCCGCGCCGCCTCGCGGGGGAACGCCGGCGGCGCCGATAGGGTGACGGGATGGAACCGGTGACGCTGACCACGGCGCGACTCGTACTCTCCCCGCCCACCGACGCGGACATCGATGCCGTCTTCGGCGCCTGCCAGGACCGCGACATCCAGCGGTACACGACGGTCCCCCAGCCGTACGAGCGCGAGCATGCCGTCGGGTTCGTCGCGAAGAGCGCGCAGGGGTGGGAGTCCGGCTCGGAGACGATCTGGGCGATCCGGCTGAACGGCGCGCTGACCGGCGTGGTGGGGTTGCACCGGCTCGGCGGCGGCTCCGGCGAGATCGGGTACTGGGTCGTGCCGGCCTACCGCAAGAAGGGCATCCTCACCGAGGCGTGCCGCGCCGTCATCGACTGGGGGTTCGCCCCCGACGGCCTCGGCCTCGCGCGCATCGAGTGGCGCGCGGTCGCCGGCAACAAGAAGTCCGCGCGCGCCGCGCGCGCCCTCGGCTTTCGGTACGAGGGCCTCCTCCGCTCCGCGATGACCAACGGCGGCGGGCGCCGCGACGACGGGTGGATCGCCGGGCTCCTCCCCCGCGACGACCGCGAGCCGCAACCCTGGGAGGTCCTCGGGGACTGACCCGGGGGCGGCAGGCCGTGGCAGGATGACGGCATGCCCGAGATGCCGGAAGTGCAGGGTCTCGTCGACTACCTCGGCGGGCGCGTGACGGGACTGACCGTCACGAAGGTCTCGGTCGCGAACATCGCCGCCCTGAAGACCTACGATCCGCCGATCGACGCGCTCCAGGGCGCGACCGTCACGGGCGCCGCGCGGCACGGCAAGTTCATCGACCTCGCCACGGATGCCGGCATCCACCTCGTCTTCCATCTCGCCAAGGCCGGATGGCTGCGCTGGTACGACCAGCTGGCCCCCACCCTCATCCGCCCCGGGAAGACGCCCATCGCGCTGCGGGTCGCCTTCGACGACGGCTCCGGCTTCGACCTCACCGAGGCCGGCACGAAGAAGTCGCTCGCCGTCTACGCAGCCCGCGACCCGCGGGATGTCCCCGGCATCGCGCGGCTCGGCCCGGATCCACTCGACGAGACGTTCACCCGCGACGTGTTCGCCGGGATGCTGGCCGGCCGCCGCACGCAGATCAAGGGTGTGCTGCGCGACCAGTCGATCATCGCCGGCATCGGCAACGCCTACTCCGACGAGATCCTGCACGTGGCGAAGATGTCGCCGTACGCGCTGGCCGCGACGCTGACGGATGCCGAGATCGACCGCCTGTACGCGGCCCTGCGCGACACGGTCGCCGATGCCGTCGCCACGGCGTCGGGCAAGCCGCCCGCCGACCTCAAGGACGCCAAGCGGCGCGGGATGGCGGTGCACGGCCGGCGCGGGGAGACGTGCCCGGTGTGCGGCGACACGGTGCGCTCGGTGTTCTTCGCCGACAACAGCCTGGAGTACTGCGCGACGTGCCAGACCGGCGGAAAGATCCTCGCCGACCGTCGCCTGTCGCGCCTGCTGAAGTGATCCGGGCTGCGGGGGCGCCGCCTCAGCGCCCGGTCGTGCCCATCATGATGCGGGCGTCGTCGTCGACCCAGTCGAGCGACTTCGACACCGCCTTCTTCCACAGCCGGTAGCGCCGCTCGCGCTCCTCCTCCGCCATCCGCGGCTCGAAGCGGACGTCCTCCCGCCACTGGGCGCGCAGCGCGTCGAGGCCCGGCCAGACGCCGACCGCGAGCCCGGCGGCGTACGCGGCGCCGAGCGCCGTCGTCTCGACGATCTCCGGCCGGACGACCGGCAGCCCGAGGATGTCGGCCTGGAACTGCATGAGGGCGTCGTTGCGCGTCATCCCGCCGTCCACACGCAGCTCGGCGAGCCCCTGCCCGGTGTCGGCGACGACGGCCTCGATGACGTCCCGGGTCTGGAACGCCGTCGACTCCAGCGCCGCACGCGCGATGTGCGCCTTCGTCACGTAGCGGGTGAGTCCCACGAGCGCCCCGCGCGCGTCGGGCCGCCAGTACGGCGCGAACAGGCCGGAGAACGCCGGCACGAAGTACGCGCCGCCGTTGTCGGCCACCGACGCCGCGAGGGTCTCCACCTCCTCGGAACGGCGGATGATCCCGAGGTTGTCGCGCAGCCACTGCACGAGCGACCCCGTGACGGCGATCGACCCCTCCAGCGCGTAGCGCGCCGGCTGGTCACCGAGCCGGTAGGCGACGGTCGTGATGAGACCCGCTCCGGAACGGACGATCTCGGTGCCGGTGCCGACGAGCAGGAAGTTGCCGGTCCCGTAGGTGTTCTTCGACTCCCCGGCCTCGAACGCGGCCTGCCCGAACGTCGCGGCCTGCTGGTCGCCGAGGATGCCGGCGATCGGCACGCCCCGCAGCACGCCCGGCAGCTGCACCTCGCCGACCACCTCGGAGGACGACCGGATCTCCGGCATCATCGCCCGCGGGATCCCCCACACGCCGAGCAGCTCCTCCGACCAGGCCAGGGTCCGCAGCTCCATCAGGAGGGTGCGGCTCGCGTTGCTGACGTCGGTGACGTGGATGCCGCCGTCCCGGCCGCCCGTGAGGTTCCAGACGACCCACGTGTCGGTCGTGCCGAACAGGAGATCGCCGGCCTCCGCGGCGGCGCGGGCGCCGTCGACGTTGTCGAGGATCCAGCCCACCTTTGACGCGGAGAAGTAGGTGGCAAGCGGCAGCCCCGTCTGCTCGGCGAAAGCGTCGACGCCGTGCGCGGCGATGAGCTCGTCGATGCGCGGCTGCGTGCGGGTGTCCTGCCAGACGATGGCGTTGTGCACGGGCCGCCCGGTGCGGCGGTCCCAGACGACGGCGGTCTCACGCTGGTTCGTCACGCCGATCGCGGCGACATCGGCGGCGTTGAGACCGGCCTGGTTGAGCGCGCGCGCCAGCACCCACTGGGTGTTCGTCCAGATCTCGACGGGGTCGTGCTCGACACGGCCGGCGCGCGGGAAGATCTGCTCGTGCTCGCGCTGCGCGGTCGCAACCGGCAGCCCGTGCGCATCGAAGACGATCGCTCGGGTCGACGTCGTCCCCTGGTCGATCGCGATCACATGGTCTGCCACACGGCCTCCTCGTCGAGTCGGGTCGAGTCGTGACCTGCGGGCAGGTCGCCCTGTCACGCTACCGCGCGTCAGTCCCGGAGCGTCGCCGGCTCCGCCGCGCGCACCGATGCCAGCGCCCGCGCGACCTCGGCGTCCCTCGTCGCCTCATCCCAGCCGAGCACCTCCGCCACGGCGGCGGCGATCTCGGCGGCCGCCTCCGGCGTCGCCGCACCGCGGAACGCGATGCCCGTGCGCCGCAGCAGGAGATCGTCGAGATGGGCGACCCATTCGGCGCGCGCGAGGTGGCGGAGCTCCCCCGTGGTGTAGTCGGGAACGGTCTTCAGCGGTGCGTCGTCCGGGTCCGCGGCGATGGCATCCGCCACCGCGGCCGCGACCGTGCCGTACCGGTCGAGGAGTGCGGCGGCGCGCTCGAACCCGAGCGTCTCGGCGTACGGGGCGAGCCACTGCCGGCGCGCGCGCTCGGACTGCGGGTAGCCCGCGCCGCCGCCGATCGGCACGCCTTTCGTGCTGCGCCGGCGCGGCTGCGCGAGCAGCTCGAGCGCCCGGTCCGCCAGATGGGCGGCGGACGCGCGGAACGTCGTCCACTTGCCCCCCACGAGGCTCAGCACCGTCGCACCGACGGGTCCGGGCAGCGTCGTGGCCTCGATGCGGTAGTCGCGCGAGACGAAGCCGGGTGCGACGTCTCCGTGCCCCGGCAGCGGCCGGACGCCCGCGAAGCGGTGGACGATGTGCGAGCGGTCCACGGGGATGGTGGGGAACACCTGCGCGATGAGCTCGAAGAAGTAGTCGACCTCCTCCTCGGTGCACACGATCGGTTCGGCCATGTCGTGCTCGATGTCCGTCGTGCCCACGAGCACCCGACCGTGCAGCGGGTAGATCAGCACGATGCGCCCGTCGGAGTGTTCGAAGAACAGCTCTCGTCCGCCGGTGGCGGTGAGGAGCTCCTCGTGGTCGAGCACGATGTGCGACCCCTTCGTCCCGCCCATGTACGTGGTCGGGTCGCCGAGCGCGCGGTTGGTGAGGTCGGTCCACGGGCCGGACGCGTTGACGACGACGGATGCCGTGAAGGCGAAATCCTCGCCCGCCTCGTCGCGCAGCACGACCTTTCCGCCGTCGGCGTCCACCGCGGCCGTGTAGTTCGCCGCGCGGGCGCGGTCGCCGCCGGCGGCGAGTCCGTCGCGCAGCACGTCGAGGGCGAGCCGCTCGGGATCGCGGAGGGAGGCGTCCCAGTACGTCGCGGTGTACTTCACGGCGGGGTTCAGCTGCGGCAGCTGCGCGAGGGAGCGCTTGCGACCGTGGAACTCGTGCCGCGGCACGCGTCCGCCCCCGCGCGAGAACGAGTCGTAGATGACGAGCCCGATCTTGATGAGCGCGGCCCCGCGCTCCCGCGGCTTGCCTGCGCGGTGGCGGAGGAACCGCAGCGGCGCGGAGAGGATGCCGGAGAACGTGGAGTAGATGGGGATCGTCGTCTGCAGCGGCTGCACGTAGTGCGGCGCTATCCGCAGCAGCGCGTTGCGCTCCGTCACGGCTTCGTGGACGAGCCGGAACTCGCCGTTCTCGAGGTACCGGATGCCGCCGTGGATCATGTGGCTCGACGCGGCCGACGCGCCGGAGACGAAATCGCCCTGCTCGACGAGCGCGACGTCGACGCCCTGCATCGCCAGGTCGCGGAACGTGGCCAGACCGTTGATGCCGCCGCCGATGACCAGCACGTCCGCATACGGCCGCTCGCGCAGCCGCGCCGGGCCGGAGATGGGTGTGTCCATGAGTCGCGCCTCCCTCCTCCAGGCTACGTGCTCGTCGCCGGGCGAGACGCGGCGCGCGGGCAAGACGGGGCATGACGGGAATGAACGCCGGGACAGCACGTTGAGTATGCTCGTGAGCAACAACACGTGCTCCGGGGTCGGTGGGAATCCGAACCGGCGGTGACAGTCCGCGAACCTCTCGTCCTGCGAGGGGTTGATCCGGTGGAAATCCGGGACCGACGGTGATGCGACGAGAGTCGCTAGTCCGGATGGGAGGCAGCACGAGGACGCCGCGGCGCACGCCCGGCGGCCTGCGCCGTACACCTGCGCCCCCGGAGCCTGAACGCAAGGACCAGGATGAGCGCGACGGACCGCGAACAGGGCGCCATGCGCCGCGCGCTCGACCTCGCCCTCCAGGGACCCCGCGGGGTCAACCCGCAGGTCGGCGCGGTCCTTCTCTCGGCCTCCGGCGAGGTCCTCGCGGAGGGCTGGCACCGCGGCGCCGGGACGGCGCACGCCGAAGTCGACGCCCTCGCCAAGCTCCCGGCCGGGGGCGCACGCGGCGCCACCGCCGTCGTCACCCTCGAGCCCTGCAACCACACCGGCCGTACCGGCCCGTGCGCTGTCGCCCTCATCGAGGCGGGCGTCGCGCGCGTCGTCTACGCGCTCGATGACCCGGGCGAGGCGTCCGCCGGGGGCGCCGGCCGCCTGCGCGCAGCCGGAGTCGACGTCGTGTCCGGCGTCCTCGCCGACGAGTCACGACAGCTCCTCGACTCCTGGCTGACGGTCCAGCGCCTCGGTCGCCCGCACGTGACCGTGAAGTGGGCGCAGTCCCTCGACGGCCGCGCCGCCGCGGCCGACGGCACGAGTCAGTGGATCACCGGCCCCGAGGCCCGCGCCGACGTGCATCGGCGCCGCGCCGAGGCGGATGCCATCGTCGTCGGCACCGGCACGCTGCTCGCCGACGACCCCGCCCTCACCGCGCGTCGGCCCGAAGGCACGCTGTACCCGCACCAGCCGCAGCCCGTGATCCTCGGCGCGCGGTCCGTGCCGGACGACGCCGCCGTGCGCCGGCACCCGCGCCCCCTGCTGCACCGCGACGGGGAGAACCTCGGCGGCGAGAGCGAGAACGGTCCGTCGCTGATGGCCGAACTCCGCGACGCCGGCGTGCACCGCGTGTTCGTCGAAGGCGGGCCCACGATCGCGAGCGCGTTCCTGCGGGCGGGCCTGGCCGACGAGATCCTCGCCTACCTCGCCCCCACCCTGCTCGGAGCAGGGGCGGACGGGACCGATCGTCCCGCGCTGCGCGTGCTCGGCGTCGACACGATCGCCGCGCAGCGGCGCCTGACCGTCACAGCCATCGAACGACTCGGCGACGACCTGCTGATCGTCGCCCACCCGAAGGAGACCGCCTGATGTTCACCGGCATCATCGAAGAGCAGGGCACCGTCACGGCGGTCGCGCCCTCCGGGGACGGGGTCCGCGTCACCGTGCGCGCCCCGCTCGCCGTCTCGGACGCGCACCAGGGCGACTCGATCGCGATCAGCGGCGTGTGCCTCACCGTCGTCGATCAGGGCCCCGACTGGTTCACCGCCGACGTCATGAAGCAGACCCTCGACATGTCCACGCTCGGCGGCGTCGCGACCGGAACGCCCGTCAACGTCGAGCGCGCCATGGTCGCGCACGGTCGCCTCGGCGGTCACATCGTGCAGGGCCACGTCGACGGCACGGGCGAACTGCTCGAGGTGCGTCCCGGCGAGCAGTGGCGGGTCCTCCGCATCGGCCTGCCGGCATCCCTCGCCCCGCTCGTCGTCGACAAGGGCTCCATCACCGTCGACGGCGTCTCCCTCACCGTCAGCGCGACCTCGCCGGCCGACGCCGACGCGCACTGGTTCGAGGTGTCCCTCATCCCGGAGACCCTCGACGTCACGACCCTCGGCGGGCGCACCGCCGGCGACCACGTCAATCTCGAGACCGACATCCTGGCGCGGCACGTGCAGCGCCTTCTCGCATTCACCCCCCTCACCGAAGGAGGCTCCCGATGAGCCTTTCCACCATCCCCGAAGCCCTCGAGGCCCTGCGCGCCGGCAAGCCGGTGATCGTCGCAGACGACGAGAACCGCGAGAACGAAGGGGACATCATCCTCTCCGCCGAACTGGCGACCCCCGAGTGGCTCGCCTGGACGATCCGCTGGTCCAGCGGCTTCCTGTGCGCGCCGATGCCCGCGGACTGGGCCGACCGGCTCGACCTGCCGCCCATGGTCGCGGTCAACGAGGACAGCCGCGGCACCGCGTACACCGTGAGCGTCGATGCGGCCGACCGCGTCTCGACCGGCATCAGCGCCGCCGACCGCTCGCACACCCTCAATGTGCTCGCCGACCCGGCGTCCACGCCGACCTCGGTGATCCGCCCCGGCCACGTCCTCCCGCTCCGCGCCGTCGACGGCGGCGTGCGCGAGCGCGCGGGCCACACCGAAGCGGCCGTCGACCTCATGAAGCTCGCCGGACTGCAGCCGGTCGGCGCGATCGGCGAGGTCGTCGCCGAGGACGGCAGCATGATGCGCCTGCCGGGCCTCATCGAGATGGGCGAGCGGGAGGGCATTCCGGTCATCACGATCGAGCAGCTCATCGCGCACCTCGACGGCACGAGCGCCGAGCACACGCACGTCGAGCACGGTCACAAGCGCCGGGTCAGCCTGCGCGCCGAGGCCCAGGTGCCGACCTCGCACGGCGCGTTCCGCTTCCTCGCCTACAAGGACCGCATCACCGGGACCGACCACATCGCCATCGTCTCCGGAGAGCTCACCGACGACGCGCCGCTCGTCCGGGTGCACTCCGAGTGCCTGACCGGCGAGGCGTTCGGCTCCCTGAAGTGCGAGTGCGGCCCGCAGCTGGATGCCGCGCTCGACGCGATCGAGCAGGACGGGGGCGTCGTCATCTACATGCGCGGCCACGAGGGACGCGGCATCGGCCTCATCAACAAGCTGCGCGCGTACAGCCTCCAGGAGCAGGGTCTCGACACGGTCGACGCGAACCTCGCGCTCGGCCTCCCCGCCGACGCGCGCGACTACGCCGCCGCGGCCGGCATCCTCGGCGACCTCGGCATCTCGAAGATCCGGCTGCTGACCAACAACAGCGACAAGGTCAACCAGCTGCGCGAGCTCGGACTGGACATCGTCGAGCAGGTGCCGCTGCTCGTGGGCGTCGGCGCCAACAACCACCAGTACCTGGCCACCAAGCGCGACCGGATGGGCCACATCATCGACTCGATCGACCTGGACAGCGCGCTGGCGCGCAGCGAGGAGCGGAAGGCATGAGCGGACACGGCGCCCCCGAGACGCAGCCCATCGACGCGACGGGCGTGAACGTCGTCGTCGTGGCCGGCCAGTGGCACGACGTCATCACCGACGGGCTCATCGCCGGCGCGCGCCGTGTGCTCGACGCGTCCGGCGCGTCCTGGCGGCTCGTGCGCGTGCCCGGATCGTTCGAGCTGCCGGTCGCGAGCAAGACGGCCCTGGACGCCGGCGCCGACGCCGTCGTCGCCCTCGGCGTCATCATCCGCGGCGGAACGCCGCACTTCGACTTCGTCTCGGCCGCCGCCACGGACGGCCTGACCCGGGTCGCGCTGGACACCGGCAAGCCCGTCGGCTTCGGTGTGCTGACGCTGGATGACGAGCAGCAGGGCCTCGACCGTGCGGGCCTGGAGGGCTCGAAGGAGGACAAGGGCGCCGAGGCGGCGGACGCGGCGCTGCGCACCGCGCTGCTGCTGCGCGAGCTGCGAGGCTGATCAGGGGTTCTTCTCGATAGGGTCGGGAGCAGACCGACGGAAGGACGGCCACGTGCGCAGACTGTGGTTCCGGATGCTGCTCGCCCTGACCCTCACCACCGCAGCCCCGGCCGCCGCACAGGCGCTCGCGCCGGCGGAGGACCCCGTCGACTTCGACGGCGCCTACCTCGTCGACACCACCGCGACGCTGTCCGCGAGCGACCTGACGCGCATCGAGGACGCCGCCGACGCCCTCTTCGACGCGCACGGCACCGCTCTGTTCCTGGTCGTGGTCGACCGGTTCACCGGCCCCTCCGACGGCCCGTCCTGGGCGAACCGGTCCGCGGAGCTCAGCGGCCTCGGCGGGGACGACATCCTGCTCGCCGTCGCGGTCGGCGACCGCGAGCTCGCCTACTCCGTGGACGAGGACTTCCCGCTGTCGAACGACCGCATCGACGACGTGATCGACGACACCCTGATCCCCGCCCTGCGCGACGACGACTGGGCCGGCGGGGTCGTGGCGTTCGCGGACGGCCTCGACGAGGCGCTCGACCCGGGTCCGCCGTGGCTGCTCCTGATCGGCGTCGCGGTGGTCGTCGCCGTTCTCGCGGGATTCGGCGTGCGCGCCGGCATCCGCGCCGCCCGCGCGCGCCGCGCCGCGCGTGCCGACGAGGCGGAGCTCGACCGGCTGGATTCCCGCGCCGACGCCCTCCTGGTCGAGCTCGACGACTCGGTGCGCACCAGCACGCAGGAGCTGGGCTTCGCCGCCGCCCAGTTCGGCGACGACGCGACCGCGCCGTTCCAGTCCGCCCTGACCGGTGCCCGGGATCTCGTCACGCAGGCGTTCGAGCAGATGCGCCTCGTCGACGATGAGGAGGCCGAGACACCCGCGGAGCGTCGCGCCCTGCTGGAATCGATCATCGCGCTGTGCACGCAGGCGGATGCCGCACTCGATGCGCAGGCGGACGCGTTCGACGACCTGCGCGCACTCGAGCGGGAGGCACCGCGGCTGCGGGAAGAGCTCGCCGCCGCCCAGCCCGACGTCTCCGCTCGCATCGGGGCGGCCCGCGCCATCGAAGCGGACATCCGCACCCGGTACGGAGACGCCGCCCTGGCCTCCGTCGAAGGTTCGGTCGAACAGGCCGCCCGCCTCGACGCGTTCGCCGCCGTCGAACTCGGCCGCGCGGAGCAGAGCCTGCGAGACGGGCAGCCGGGGGTCGCGGCCGTGCGGATCCGCAGCGCGCAGCAAGCTCTCGGACAGATCGACGAACTCCTCACGGGGGTCGTGAGCCTGACGGAGTCGCTGTCAGCCGCGGCGGTACGGCTCGCCGCCGCCGTCGCCGACACGCGGGCCGACCTCGCTGCGGCCCGGGAGGCCGTCCTGGACGACACCGCCGACGCGGCCGAGCTCGACGCGGCCGCGGATGCCGCGGAGCGCGCCATCGGCGACGCGGAGCAACTGCCGCCGCCTGACGCCCTCACGGCCGTCGACGCCGCCGACGCGGAACTGACCGCCGTATCGAGCCGTGTCCTCGGCCGGTCGGCGGATCGGGACCGTGCGCTCGCGGAGTGGGAACGCGCCATCGCCACCGCGCGGGAGGCGATCCTGCGTACACGGGGGTTCATCGACACGAGACGCGGCATCATCGGACCGCGCGCCCGCACCCGCCTCACCGCGGCGGAGAGCCGGTACGGCGCTGCGCTCGCGCATGCGGCTGTGGACGACCCGCTCGCGGCCACGACCGCCGCCCGGCAGGCGGCGGCGCAAGCCGGTCGCGCGCTGGACATCGCCCGCGACGACGTGCGACGCGACGATCCCCTCCCCCCGTCGTACGACGACGCCGGCGAACGTGCGGCGTTCTCCGGCGGCATCCTGGACGGCCTGTTCAGCGGATGGGGATCGGGCTCGTCCGGCGGAGGTTCGCGAAGCGGCTGGAGCAGCTCCTCGCGGAGCAGCTGGCGCAGCTCATCGTCGCGCAGTTCGTCCTCGAGCCGGTCATCCTCCCGCAGCTCGTCGAGCTCCTCCCGCCGGTCGGGCGGGTCGGGCAGCTCGAGCCGGCGGTCCGGGGGACGGCGGTTCTGAACCGCCGCGGGGCGCACCTCGTCCGGGCGCGAACCTTCAGCTAGACTGACGGCATGGAGATCCTGCGGCACGCCGTCGTCCTCGTCCACCTCGTCGGGTTCGCCGTGCTCTTCGGCGCCTGGGCCGTCGAGGCCGTCGGACAGCATCGCATCACGCGCCTCATGCACTGGGGTCTCGCCATCGCGGGCGTCGCGGGCTTCGCCCTCGCCGCACCGTGGGGCATCGAGTACGACCTGAACTACGTCAAGATCGGCACGAAGCTCGTCATCCTGCTCGTGATCGGCGCGCTGCTGGGTGTCGGCGCCGCCCGCGAACGCAAGGCGGGCGGGGTGCCGCCGGTCGTGTTCTGGCTCATCGGCATCCTCACCTTCACCAACGCCGCGCTCGCGGTGCTCTGGCGCTGAGCCCGGCCGCTTCCGCGCACGAGGGGTAAACTCGACCCTCGTGCGCCGGCGACAACGCCGACGCCCCGGTGTCCCCACGTCGCCGCGTCCGCCGCGCCACCCCTGCCACGGACGCCCGCCACCGGTGCGTCCCACGAGGACTTCCCCCTTCCACCGACAGGTCCTCCTCCCCGCATGTCTGCAGCTACGACAACCGCCCCCGCCAACCCCCGCTCCCGCGTCATCACGGCGAGCCTCGTCGGCACGACGATCGAGTTCTACGACTTCTACGTCTACGCGACCGCCGCCGTCCTGGTCTTCCCCGTCCTCTTCTTCCCCACCGGCGACGAGACGACGGCCCTGCTGTCCTCGTTCGCCGTCTTCGGCGCCGCCATGGTCGCCCGTCCCATCGGTGCGGTCATCTTCGGCCACTTCGGCGACAAATTCGGCCGCAAGGCGACCCTCGTGGCATCCCTGCTCACGATGGGCATCGCGACCTTCCTCATCGGCCTGCTCCCCACCTACAACGAGATCGGCTGGTGGGCCGCCCTCCTGCTGCTGGTCCTGCGCCTCTTCCAGGGCTTCGCGCTCGGCGGCGAGTGGTCCGGCGCGGCGCTGGTGGCGACCGAGAACGCCCCCGCGGGCAAACGTGCCTGGTACGGCACGTTCCCGCAACTGGGCGCGCCCATCGGCTTCATCATCGCGAACACGGTCTTCCTGATCATCAACTTCGCCCTGCCCCACCCCGACGGGCCGGCGCAGCGCTCGGAGGCCTTCCTCACGTGGGGCTGGCGCGTGCCGTTCCTGTTCTCGGCCGTGATGGTCATCATCGGCCTGTGGGTGCGCCTCAAGCTCGTGGAGTCCGAGACCTTCTCGAAGGCGGAGAAGTCCGGGGCGATCCGGAAGTTCCCGCTCGGCGAGGTCATCCGCCGGCACTGGTGGCAGCTGATCCTCGGCACGTTCATCATGCTCGCGACCTACGTGCTGTTCTACCTCATGACGAGCTTCACGCTCTCCTACGGCACGAAGGCCGGCCTCGAGACGGCCCGGGAGGCGGCGGACGCCGCCGGGACGCCGTTCGATGCGGCGGCCTACGTCCCCGGGCTCGGGTTCGGGTACACCGACTTCGTGATCATGCAGATCATCGGCGTCGTGTTCTTCGGCATCTTCACGCTGCTCTCCGGCCCGGTGGCCGACGCGATCGGCCGTCGCAAGCTGCTGCTGTGGGTCACGGCCGGGATCGGCGTGTTCGGTTTGCTGTTCAACGTGTTCCTCATGCCGCAGCTCGACCCGAAGTTCACCGGCGCACTCGTGCAGGCGTTCCTCATCCTCGGCTTCATGCTCATGGGGGCGACGTTCGGGCCGATGGGCGCCATCCTGCCGGAGCTCTTCCCGACGAACGTGCGGTACACCGGCTCGGCGATCGCGTACAACGTGTCGTCGATCCTCGGTGCCGCGCTCGCCCCGATCGTGGCCGTCGCCCTGTGGGCCGCGGCGGATGGTCAGCCGTGGCTCGTCGGGGTCTACCTCACGGGAGCGAGCGTCCTGACGTTCATCGCGCTCGTGCTGTCGAAGGAGACCAAGGACGTCGACTACGACACCAACATCGGCCTGGGCGAGACCGCGTCGCTCTGAACCCGGTGACGATGCGCGGATGCCGCGGGGCCCCGGCCTCGCGGCATCCGTCTTTCCTCCGGCCGGGACCCGCACTTCGGCGGCGGCCAAACCGGGGCCGGGCCTTCACCCGCGCCGAATGGCGGGTGCGCCCGCTCGGGACCCGCACTTCGGCGCGGTTCAGACCGGGGCCGCTCCTTCACCCGCGCCGAATGGTGGGTGCGCCCGCTCGGGACCCGCACTTCGGCGCGGGCGAAGATCCCCCGCCCGGGCCGCGGCGACGCGCACGCGCAGCCCCGCCCCGTCCCGACCCGCGAGCGCGCCGGGGTCAGTCGAGGAAGAGGACGCGCAGGCGCTTGGTCGTGAAGACGAGGCCCACCGCGATCATGACGACGTAGTAGAGGACATGCCACAGCATGTCGCCGGACAGGACGCCCGTCGTGAGCCCCCGGACGAGCTCCACGCCGTGCCACAGCGGGAAGGCCATGACGATCCCCTGCACGAACTCCGGGTAAACCGTGATCGGGTAGAACGTCGCCGAGAAGAGGAACATCGGCAGGAGCACGAAGTTGATCCAGTCCATCTGCTGGAACGTCTTCATGTAGCTCGTGACCGCCATCCCGAGGCTCGCGAAGCCGAACGCGATCAGCAGCACGGCGGGGATCGCGAGGATCGCCGTCGGGGCGAGGTTCAGCCCGAGGATCTGCATGATGATCATGAAGCCCGACGCGTACAGCAGGCCGCGCAGGAGGGCGTAGAGGATCTCTCCGAAGGCGACATCGAGCGGTCCGAGCGAGGTGGACAGCATCCCCTCGTAGAGCTTGCCGTAGTTGAGCTTGAAGAAGACGTTCCAGGTCGAGTCGTAGATCGCGCCGTTCATGGCCGAGACCGCCAGCAGCGCCGGGGCGATGAACGCGGCGTAGCTGACCTCCACGCCCTGCGAGGTCTGCAGGTCGCCGACGAGCGAGCCCAGCCCGATCCCCATGGATGCCAGATAGAACACGGGCTCGAAGAAGCCCGACAGCACGACGATCCAGCTCGACGAGCGGGCGGCGAGGAGGCCGCGCTGCACGACGGCGCCGGGGTTCCCGGCCCACAGCGCACGCACCCCGCCGCGGCGGGTCGGCGCCTCGGCGACGGCGGTCATTTCGCGAGCCTTTCGGTGAACACGCGGCGGCCCCACAGGTAGCCGACGACGCAGAGGACGAGCAGGTAGGCGACGTGCACCGTGAGCATGCCGGCATCCACGTCGGCGCCGTACGTGGCCACCCGGCCGATCTGCGCGCCGTGCCACAGCGGCGAGATCCACCCGATCCACTGCAGCCACCCCGGCAGGGTCTCGAGCGGGTAGAAGGTGCCGGAGAAGAGGAACATCGGCATGAAGAGGAACCGCTGCACGAGGGCGAACTGCCCCTTGTCGTCCTCGATGGAACCGGCGTATGCCATGAGGGGAATGCCGAAGGCGAGTCCTGCGGCGACACCGGCGAAGATGGCGATCCAGCCGGTCGAGGGGCTGGGCACCGCGCCGAACATCCAGATGAAGAGGTAGTAGGCGGCGACGGCGACGAACATACGGGCCGCCGCGCCGGCGATCACGCCGTTCGCGATCTGCGGACTGCCGAGCGGTGACGCGTTGAAGCCGTAGAAGTAGCGGCGCCACTTGAAGCCCGCCATGACGGGGTAGGTCATCTCCTCGGATGCCACGGCGATCGCGGCCGTCACGAGCAGCGCGGGGGCGACGAAGACGAGATAGCTGACCTCCTGCCCGTGGTCGACGATCGGCGCCTGGATGAGGGCGGCGAGCCCCACCGCCAGGCCCAGGAGGTACATGATCGGCTGCCCTAGGGCGCCGACGATGATCGTCCAGCCGTACGCGCGCATCGCGCGCACCATGTGCTCGGTCACGTACCAGCTGCCGCGCCGGCGCGGCTTCCGGCCCCACTCGAGCGCTTCCGCGCGCAGCTCGTCGAGCGTCGGGTGCGTCGAGGTCGCGCTCATTCGATCAGCGACCTTCCAGTGAGGCGCAGGAACACGTCCTCCAGGCTCGACCGGCGCACGAGGCTCGTGATCGGGGTGAGGCCGGCGGCGGTGACGCGTTCGAGCGCCGCCTCGCCGTTCTCCGTGTAGATGAGGATGCGGTCCGGCAGCACCTCGACGCGGTCGCCGACCGCCCCCAGCTGGCCGGCGACCTGGGCGTTGCGGTCGGAGCCGAAGCGCACCTCGAGCACCTCCCGGCTGGAGTGCTCGCGGATGAGGGATGCCGGGGTGCCCTCGGCCATGATGCGTCCCTTGTCCACGACGATGAGGCGGTCGCACAGCTGCTCGGCCTCGTCCATGTAGTGCGTCGTCAGGACGAGGGTCGTGCCGCGCTCCTTGAGACGGAACAGACGATCCCACAGGACGTGCCGGGCCTGCGGGTCGAGGCCGGTCGTCGGTTCGTCGAGCAGGAGGATGCGCGGGTCGTTGATGAGCCCGCGCGCGATCGTGAGGCGCCGCTTCATGCCGCCGGAGAGCTGGTCGACCTTGCTCTTGGCCTTGTCCTCGAGCTGCGCGAACGCGAGCAGTTCGTCGGCCTTCTCCTGGCAGACCTTGCCCGGCAGGCCGAAGTAGCGCCCGTAGATGTACAGGTTCTCGCGGGCGTTGAGCTCGCCGTCGAGGTTGTCCTGCTGGGGGACGACGCCCAGGCGCGACCGGATCTCCGGACCGTACTGGTCGGGGTCGAGGCCGAGGATCGACAGGTCGCCGCTCGTGCGCGTGGACACCGCGCCGATCATCTTCATCGTCGTGGACTTGCCCGCGCCGTTGGGGCCGAGGAGCCCGAAGGACTCCCCCGGAGCGACCTCGAACGACAGCCCGTCCACGGCGAGGAAGTCGGGCTTGCCCTTGACCTTGTAGGCCTTCACGAGGTTCTGGGCGGAGATGACGGGTTCAGGCACCGGACCACAGTAGCGAAGGCGGCGGACAGTGCGGCGAGCGCGTCAACCCTGGTTGACAGCGCGTGCGACCGTCAACTATGGTTGACGGCGGATGCCGCACCCGCGGCATCCCTCCGACACTCGGGAGGGCTTGTGAGCGACCAGCTGCGCACCGCGATCGGCGCCGCCGAGGGCGGTGACCCGCTCCCCGAACTGCGGCGCCTGCACGCGCTGCACGCCGAGCTCGCCCGCGCCGAAGCCGAGCAGGTCCGCCGCGCCCGCGGGCAGGGCTACTCCTGGGTCGCGATCGCCGACGCCCTGGGCGTGACCCGCCAGGCCGTGCACAAGAAGTACGGACGAAGATAGAAGCACCGCCCGTGCCGCGCGGACTGCGCCGCCCACCGGCATCCACCCCACGCATCGCCACCCCAGAACCGAGGACGCCCCGTCATGTCTTCCGACACCGCCCGCCGCACCCGCGGACCGCGCCGCCCCGCGAAGGACGACGGCCCCCGCGCGAGCCTTCGCCAACTGCTGCCGTTCCTCTTCGAGCACAAGGGCGTCCTCGTCCTGGTCACCGTGCTCAGCATCCTCGCCGCCGTCACGACACTCGGGCAGCCGCTCGTCGTCGGCCAGCTCATCGAGCGCGTCCAGTCCGGCGAGGCCCTCGGCATCCTCGTCTGGGCGCTCGTCGCACTCGTGATCGTGTCCTCCCTCATCAGCGGCTTCCAGCACTACCTCCTGCAGCGCACCGGCACCGCCGTCGTGCTCTCCAGCCGCCGCCGCCTCATCGCGCGCCTCCTGCACCTGCCGGTGCAGGAGTACGACGCGCGCCGCACGGGCGACCTCGTCTCCCGGGTCGGCACCGACACGACCCTGTTGTACGCCGTCCTCACACAGGGGCTCGCCGACTCGGTGGGCAACGCCCTCATCTTCCTCGGCGCGATCATCGCGATGCTCGTGATCGATCCGGTCCTGCTGCTGCTGATCCTCGTGGTCGTCGGCGTCTCGGTCGGGGTCGTGGGAGTGCTGAGCGGCCGCATCCGCCGCTCCACCCAGGTGCAGCAGGAGAAGGTGGGCGAGCTCGCCTCCGGCGTCGAGCGCGCCATCGGCTCGATCCGGACCATCCGCGCGGCCGGTGCCGCCGACCGTGAGCAGGAGTCGATCTCCGCGACCGCGGCCGACGCCTACGACGCCGGCGTGAACGTCGCGAAGGCATCGGCGCTCGTCGTCCCGATCGCCGGCGTCGCGCTGCAGCTGTCGCTGCTCGTCGTCCTCGGCGTGGGCGGTTTCCGCGTGGCATCCGGCGCGATCTCGATCGCCGCCCTCGTGACCTTCGTCATGTTCCTCTTCTTCCTCATCGCACCGCTCGGGTCGTTCTTCGGCGCGATCACGTCGGTGAACCAGGCGCTCGGCGCGCTCGGACGCATCCAGGAGGTGCTCGACCTCCCCACCGAGACCGCCGACGACGTCATGGCCGCGGCATCCGCCCCCGATGTCACCGCCGCCGAGACGGCGATCGAGTTCCGCGACGTGCACTTCTCCTACCCGGATGCCGTCGTGTCGGCGCGCCGGTCGGCGGAGTCGGAGGCGCTGAAGACCCTGACCGAAGTGCGCGCCGACCGCTCGGGGCTCGCCGAGGACGTGCGGGAGGGCGACGTTCTGAGGGGCGTGTCGTTCCGGGTGCCGCGGGGGGCGCGGGTCGCCCTCGTCGGACCCTCCGGCGCCGGGAAGTCCACGACCCTCGCCCTCATCGAGCGGTTCTACGACCCGACCTCCGGCATCGTCCTGCTCGGCGGGGCGGATGTCCGGAGCCTCGACCGCCGCGCCCTGCGCGCGCAGCTCGGATACGTCGAGCAGGATGCGCCGACCCTCGCCGGGACGATCGGCGACAACCTGCGCCTCGCCTCGCCGCACGCATCGGACGCGGAGTGCGAAGAGGTGCTCCGCGCCGTCAATCTCGGCGACGTGCTGGAGCGGAGCCCGCTGGGGCTGGAGGCGCCGGTCGGCGAGGCGGGCGTGATGCTCTCCGGCGGCGAGCGCCAGCGCCTCGCGATCGCGCGCGCCCTGCTGGCGGCGCCCCCGATCCTGCTGCTGGACGAGTCGACGTCGTCCCTGGACGGCCTCAACGAGCAGCGGATGCGGGAGGCCATCGACGCGGTCGCCACCGGCCGCACGCTCGTCGTCATCGCGCACCGCCTGTCGACGGTGATCGACAGCGACCTCATCGTGGTCCTGGACCGCGGTCGCGTGGTCGGTCAGGGCACGCACGACGAGCTCGTCGCGACGGTGCCCCTGTACCGCGAGCTCGCGCAGCGCCAACTGCTCGCCTGAGCTGCGCCCGCGGGCGGGCGGGCTTGGCTCGGGGGCTCCGGGCGCGGGTTTTCGGGGCTCCGGGCGGGCGGGTCCCGGGGGCTCCCGGGGGGGCGGGCGCGCTGATCGGCGCCAAGTGGCGGGTGCTGCCCGCGGGACCCGCACTTTGGCGCGGGCGAAAGCCGGGCCGCGGATTCGTCCGCGCCGAATGGCGGGTGCAAAGCCGCGGGACCCGCACTTCGGCGCGGATCAACACGCGGCGTGGGCAGCAGCATCCACTCGCCGCACAGAGAGCCGCGCCGCGGCGCACGCTCACCGCTGATCCGCGCCGAATGGCGGGTGCGAGGCCGCGCGACCCGCACTTTGGCGCGAGCAAAACCCGGGCCGCAGATTCGCCCGCGCCGAATGGTGGGTGCAAGGCGGCGCGACCCGCACTTCGGCGCGGGCGAAACCCGGCCGCAGATTCGGCCGCGGATGCCACGCAGCCGGGGCAAGTCGAATGCCCCGGCCCGCCGGGGCCGGGGCATCGTCGACGCGGGTCAGGCGAGCTGCGCGCGCTTCAGGCGGTACCGCAGCGCCGCGAGCTCGGCGTAGAGGGGCGCGGGCACCTTCCCGCCGAACGTGCTGTAGAACTCCTCGGTGAGGTCGGTCTCCTGCAGCCACAGGTTCGGGTCGACGGCGAACAGCTCGTCGAGGTCCTCCTGCGGCACGTGGATGCCGTCGAGGTTCAGGTCCTCGATCTTCGGGAGACGTCCGATCGGGCTGTCCACCGCGCCGACGGTGCCGTCGACACGACGGATGATCCAGTCGATCACGCGCGAGTTGTCGCCGAAGCCCGGCCACAGGAACCGGCCGTCCGAGCCCTTGCGGAACCAGTTGACCTGGAAGATCCGGGGGGCGCGGTCGAAGCGCAGCGACTGGCCGACCTTGAGCCAGTGACCGAAGTAGTCGGCCATGTTGTAGCCGCAGAACGGCAGCATCGCGAACGGGTCGCGGCGCAGCTCGCCGACGGTGCCCTCGGCGGCGGCGGTGCGCTCGGAGGAGATGTTCGAGCCGAGGAAGACGCCGTGCGTCCAGTCGGTGGCCTCGACGACGAGGGGGACGTTGGTGGCGCGCCGGCCGCCGAAGAGGATGGCATCCAGCGGGACACCCTCGGGGGTCTCCCAGTCCTGCGCGATCTGCGGGCACTGCCCTGCGCTCACGGTGAACCGCGAATTCGGGTGCGCCGCCGGCCGTCCGGATGCCGGGGTCCAGGGCTTGCCCTCCCAGTCGGTCAGCTCGTCGGGAGCCTCATCCGTGAGACCCTCCCACCAGACGTCGCCGTCGGGGCGGAGGGCGACATTCGTGAAGATCGTGTTGCCCCAGAGCGTCTCGACGGCCGTGACGTTCGTCGATTCGCCGGTGCCCGGCGCGACGCCGAAGAACCCGGCCTCCGGGTTGATGGCCCACAGGCGCCCGTCCTCGCCGGGGCGGATCCAGGCGATGTCGTCGCCGAGCGTCTCGACGCGCCAGCCCGGGATCGTGGGGCGGAGCATCGCGAGGTTCGTCTTGCCGCACGCCGACGGGAAGGCCGCGGCCACGTGGTAGGCCTTGCCCTGCGGGTCGATGACCCGGATCAGCAGCATGTGCTCGGCGAGCCAGCCCTCGTCGCGGCCGATCACCGAGGCGATGCGCAGCGCGAAGCACTTCTTCGCGAGGATCGCGTTGCCGCCGTAGCCGGAGCCGTACGACCACACCTCGAGCGTCTCGGGGAAGTGGACGATGTACTTCTCGTCATTGCAGGGCCAGGCGACGTCCTCCTGGCCGGGCGCCAGCGGGGCGCCGACGGAGTGCACCGTCTTGACCCACGGCTTGCCGTCGGCGATCTGCTCCACGACGCTCGCGCCGACACGGGTCATGATGCCGATGGAGGCGACCGCGTACGCGCTGTCGGTCACCTGCACGCCGATGTGCGACAGCGGGCCGCCGACGGCGCCCATCGAGAACGGGACGACGTACATCGTGCGGCCGCGCATCGAGCCCTTGAAGAGGGGCGTGATGGTCGCGCGGATCTCATCCGGGGCGACCCAGTTGTTCGTGGGGCCGGCGTCCTCTTCGCGCTCGGAGGCGATGAAGGTGCGAGCCTCGGTGCGGGCGACGTCGCTCGGGTGCGAGCGGGCAAGGTACGACCCGGGCCGCCACTCCGGGTTGAGCTTGATGAGCTTGCCCTCGTCGACCATCTCGCGCAGCAGCGCTTCGTTCTCGCCGCGGGAGCCGTCGACCCAGTGGATGCGGGCGGGCTCGGTCAACGCGGCGATCTCCTCGACCCACGCATAGAGCTTCGCCATCCCCTCGCCCGCCAGCTGCGGGCGTGCCCCGAAGGCTGCGGCCGGCGCGGTCGGCCGCTGGGTCGGAGTCGGGCGGGTGAAGATATCGGCGAGGGCCATGGCGGTCTCCTTCGAGTTCGAGGGACGAGATCGTCGTTCCTCTTCCACTGTGCCGTCGGCCCCGGGCGTCTTACCGCCCGAGCGGGGATCAAGAATCCGCATTCTTTCGATATATTCAAGGAATGCCCTCCTCCTTCGAGCTGTCCACCCTGGGCCACCGCATCCGTCATCACCGGGTCTCGCACGGCTTCACGCTGGACGAGCTCGGGGCGATCGTCGGCGTCGCGGGGAGTCAGCTGAGCCTCATCGAGAACGGCAAGCGCGAACCCAAGCTGTCGCTGCTGCAGGCGATCGCCCGCGCGACCGGCACCGAGGTCTCCGACCTGCTCTCGACAGAGCCGCCGAACCGGCGTGCAGCGCTGGAGCTCGAGCTCGACCGCGCGCAGTCCAGCCCCGTCTTCCGGCGCCTCGGCATCCCGCCGGTGCGCGTGACGAAGACGATGTCCGACGACACGATCGAGACGATCCTGGGCCTGCACCGCGAACTGCAGCGCCGGGAGCGCGAGGCCATCGCGACGCCGGAGGAGGCGCGCCGCGCCAACACCGAGCTCCGGCTGCGGATGCGGGAGCGGAACAACTACCTCGGCGACATCGAGAAGCTCGCCGAGAAGCAGCTGCGGGCGGCGGGCCACGTCTCCGGCGCCCTCACCCACCGCAGCGTCAGCATCATGGCCGAGCAGCTCGGCTTCGAGCTCATCTACGCGAGCGACCTGCCGCATTCGGCCCGCTCGGTCACCGACATGGCGAACGGGCGCATCTACCTGCCGCCCGCATCGATCCCCGGCGGGCACGGCCTGCGCTCGATGGCGCTGCAGGCGATGGCGCACCGACTGCTGGGGCACACGCCCCCGACCGACTACGCCGACTTCCTGCAGCAGCGGCTCGAGATCAACTACTACGCGGCGTGCTGCCTCATGCCCGAGACGGCGTCGGTCGCGTTCCTCAGCCAGGCGAAGAAGGACCGCGACCTGGCCGTCGAGGACTTCCGGGACGCGTTCGGCGTCACGCACGAGGCGGCGGGCATGCGGATGACGAACCTCCTGACGGAGCACTTCGACATCAAGCTGCACTTCCTCCGCGTCGACGGCGCCGGCGCGATCAACCGCGTCTACGAGAACGACGAACTCCCGCTGCCGATGGACGTCACCGGCGCCGTGGAGGGCCAGATCGTGTGCCGCAAGTTCGCCGCCCGCTCGGCCTTCGGCGAGCAGAACCGGACGACGGAGCACTACCAGTACACCGACACCCCTGCGGGCACGTTCTGGTGCTCGAGCCAGACGGGTTCGACGGCGGAGGGCGAGTACTCCATCACGGTCGGCGTGCCGTTCGACGACGCGCGCTGGTTCCGCGGCCGCGAGACCCCGAAGCGCGCCGTCTCGACCTGCCCCGACGAGGCCTGCTGCCGACGTCCCCCCGCCGACCTCACGGCGCGCTGGGAGGACAAGGCGTGGCCGAGCGCCCGCGTGCACATGCAGATGTTCTCGCCGCTGCCGCGCGGCGCCTTCCCGGGGGTGGATGACGGCGAGGTCTACGCGTTCCTCGACCGTCACGCCGAGGGGTGAGCCGCCGGCCGCGCGGTCAGCCGGTGATGAACCGACGGTAGCGGTCCAGCGCCGCCGCGACCTGCGCCGCGCTCGCGGCACCCGGGACGAACAGTTCCGGCACCGGGTCGTCGGTGTGCCGGCCGACGGCGACCGAATGGGTCCAGACGCCGACGACCTCGCCACCTGCGACGAGGATCGGCCGGACGATGCCGTTCATGCTCGGCCCGATCGCCGCGAGGAACTCCGGCGCGCACGGGACCGTGCGGTCGACGTAGGACAGGTAGTACTCCTCGAACGGCGGCAGGGCGATGACTTCCGGCATGCCCGTCCCCCGCCGCGGGGCGGGTGCGGCGACGACGTACTGCGGCTCCGGCTCGTCGGCCACGACGCGGAGGCGGTCGCCGGCCGCTTCGGCCGCGTGACGTGCGTCACCGAGGGGCAGCGCCGACCACCACGCGAAATCGCGCGGGCCGGCCGGCCCGTGCGAGGCGATGAACCGCACGAAGAACTCGGCGAGCGGGTCCGCGGGCGTCACGGCATCCGTCACCCAGTCATCGACGAGGACGAAGTACTGCTCCCGTGTCGGAGCGGTGTCGCGCGGGACGACCGGACCCTGACACAGGATGCCGCTGAGCGACAGCGCGACGAGGAGGTGGTACCCGCGCTGCCCGGCCGTCGAGACGCCGGCCGCGTCCCAGATCGCGAACAGCTCCCTGCGGGTCAGACGGTTTCCGCCGCGGAGCGCCGCGCGCGCCGCGACCTCCGCCCGTCCTCGCTCGTCGAGGTCGATCCCCTCGCGGCGGTGCACGGCCGCCGCCTGGCGGCGCTGCCGCTCGGCGGTGAGCGACAGGACCCAGCCGAGGTCGCGGCCCGGGATGACGTGGATCGTGCCGCGCATGGTCCACGACCGGACGATCTCGCCGCGGTCGAAGGCGGCATCCACGTCGGACAGTCGCGGCTGCCCGCGCGTGCGGGCGGCCAGCGCCCACCGCCCGCCCCAGAACTCCTGCGCCTGCGTCGCCAGCATGTGACAGGCGGCCTCCGAAACGGAGGCCACCGGAGCGCTCAGGCGGTGCGAGCGCAGCCGCTCGGCCCGGATGCGGACGACGTCCATGCCGCCATCCTGCCCCGTGGCGCGGACATCCGGCATCCGTCTCGTCGCCGGCGCCGTCGCCGTCGCCGGGCGACTCAGGCGAACGGGTCAGGCGTCAGCGTGTACTTCGTCTGCAGGTACTCGTGGATGCCCTCCGCGCCGCCCTCGCGGCCGAGACCGGAGAACTTCCAGCCGCCGAACGGTGCGGCCGCGTTCGAGACGACGCCGACGTTCAGGCCCATCATCCCGGTCGCGAGGCGCTCGATCATGCGCTGACCGCGCGTGAGACTCTCGGTGTAGACGTACGAGACGAGGCCGTACTCGGTGTCGTTGGCGATGCGGACGCCCTCGTCCTCGTCGTCGAACGGGATGATGGCGAGCACGGGTCCGAAGATCTCCTCGCGCAGGATGTCGCTGCCCGGCCGCACGTCGGAGAGCACCGTGGCCTGGTAGAACGAGCCGTCGCCGGGGATCTCGGCGCCCCCGGTGCGGAGGGTCGCGCCGCGCTGGACGGCATCCTGGACGAGCTGGTCGGCCTTCGCGACCGCCTTGTCGTCGATGAGGGGGCCGATCACGACGCCGTCCTCCGTGCCGCGGCCCGAGCGGAAGCCCTGCACCCGCTCCGTGACGCGGCGGGCGAACTCGTCGGCGACGGAGCGGTGCACGATGAACCGGTTCGCCGCCGTGCAGGCCTGCCCGATGTTGCGGAACTTCGCCGCGATCGCGCCGTCGACGGCCTTCTCGAGATCGGCGTCCTCGAACACGACGAACGGGGCGTTGCCGCCGAGTTCCATCGAGGTGCGGAGCACGCCGTGGGCGGCCTGCTCGAGAAGCTTCTGCCCGACGGGGGTCGAGCCGGTGAAGGAGAGCTTGCGCAGCCGCGGGTCGCGGATGATCGCCTCGGACATGGGTCCCGAGGCGGCCGTCGTGACGACGTTGACGACGCCGGCCGGAAGCCCGGCATCCTCCAGCAGCTGGACGAACGCGAGGGTCGTGAGCGGGGTCAGGGCGGCCGGCTTGATCACGACGGTGCACCCGGCTGCGAGCGCGGGCGCGATCTTGCGGGTGGCCATCGCGAGCGGGAAGTTCCACGGGGTGATGAGGAAGCACGGCCCGACCGGGTGCTGCGTGACGATCATGCGGCCGGTGCCCTCGGGGTTGGCGCCGTACCGGCCCTGGATGCGGGGCGCCTCCTCGCCGAACCAGCGGAGGAACTCGCCGCCGTAGGCGACCTCGCCGCGCGCCTCGGCGAGCGGCTTGCCCATCTCGATCGTCATCAGGAGAGCGAAGTCCTCCTTGCGCTCCTGCAGGAGGTCGAACGCCCGACGCAGCAGCTCGCCGCGCTGGCGGGCGGGCGTGGCCGCCCACGCGTCCTGGGCCGCGACGGCGGCATCGAGCGCCGCCTTCCCGTCGGCGACGGAGGCGCTCGCGATCTCCTTGACAACGGCGCCGGTGGCGGGGTCGGACACGGACAGCGTCGCGCCGCCTTCGGCCGGACGCCACTGGCCTCCGATGAACAGTCCGTCCGGCACGTTCGCCAGCAGTGCGGTCTCGCGGTTCTCGCTCACGGTGACTCCCTCGTCGATGGGATGCCGTTCCGCATCCACGTAGATCGTATACGATCCTAGCCGCCCCGGGCGCGTCCGTCGAGCGGGCGCACGGCCCGGACCCCCGAGCGGGGAGTCCCCCGGCCCGCCCGTATACTCGGACCGTCCGGCGGCGCTTCTGCCCGCCGGTGCTCGAAAAATGGGCACGCAGCCGTCCCGGCTCGCGCGATGCGACGCCGCATCCGCACGGGACCGGGCGCGCGAGACACATACGGCTCCCCCGCATCCGTCCCGTCTTCCGGAGGTCCTTCCGTGCCCACCGTCTCCGCGCACGTCGCCCACACCCTCGCCCGCCACATCGATCACGTGTTCGGCGTGATGGGCAACGGCAACGCGTATCTCCTCGATGCGCTCGAGCGCTCCACCGACGTCTCCTTCACCGCGATGCGCCACGAGGCCGGCGGTGTCGTCGCGGCGGACGCGTATCACCGCGCCGGCGGCGGGCTCGCCGCCGCGACCGCGACGTACGGCGCCGGCTTCACGAACACGCTCACGGCGCTCGCCGAGGCGGTGCAGGCGCACGTGCCGCTCATCCTCGTGGTCGGCGACGAGCCGACCTCGGGCCCCCGCCCGTGGGACGTCGACCAGATCGCGCTCGCGTCGGCCGTCGGCGCGCGCACCTACACGGTGGGGCGGGCGGATGCCGCGGCCACCACGGTCATCGCGATCGAGCACGCGCTGAGCTACCGCGTGCCGACCGTCCTCGCGATCCCGTACGACGTCGCGAAGCTCGACGCCGGGCCGGTGCCCCCCGCCCCGGAGCCGCAGCGGCCCGCGCCGCTCGCCCCGACGACCCCGTTCGCGCGTGCCGCCGTCGCCGACCTCGCACGCGCGCTCGCCGGCGCGCGACGCCCGTTCCTGCTCGCCGGGCACGGCGCCTGGATCTCGGGCGCCGGCGAGGCGCTCGGCGCACTCGCCGACCTGACGGGCGCCGTGACGGCGTCGACGGCGCTCGGACGCGGCGTCTTCCCGCGCACCGAGTTCGACCTCGGGGTCACGGGCGGGTTCGGCGCCGAGGGGGCGATGGAGCTGGTCCGCGAGGCGGACGTCGCGGTGGTCTTCGGGGCCTCGCTGAACCAGTTCACGATGCGCTTCGGCGACCTCTTCGCCCCGGGCACGCTCGTCGTGCAGATCGACACCGCCCCCGCGGCGACGCACGCGCACGTCGGACGGTTCCTCCGCGCCGATGCCGCCGTCGCAGCCCGCGCCCTCGTCGACGCCCTGGGCGATCTGGACGCGCAGCCCAGCGGCTGGCGGGAGAGCGTCGACCTCGGTCCGCTGCGGGCGCAGGAGCGCGGCGACGAGCTCGCCGCCGACGGTCGCCTCGACCCGCGCGCCGTCGCCGCCCGGATCGGCGAGCTCCTCCCCGAGGACCGCGTCGTCGTCTCGGACGGCGGGCACTTCATCGGCTGGGCGAACATGTACTGGCCCGTCGCGTCGCCGGACCGGATGCTCATGGTCGGCACGGCGTACCAGTCCATCGGACTGGGATTCCCGTCGGTGCCCGGCGCCGCGCTCGCCAAGCCGGCGTCGACCGTCGTCCTGACGACGGGCGACGGCGGCGGGCTCATGGCCCTCGCCGACCTCGAGTCGGCCGTCCGCGTCGCGGGCGGCCGGGGGGTCGCGGTCGTCTGGAACGACGCCGCCTACGGCGCCGAGGTGAACCTGTACGGGTTGCAGGGTCTGGCGCGCGAGCCGATGCTCATCCCCGAGGTCGACTTCGCCGGGCTCGCCCAGGCGGTCGGGGCCGAGGGTGTCGTCGTGCGGACGCTCGACGACCTCGATGCGCTCGCGCGGTGGGCGGAGCAGCCGGCATCCGACCGCCCGTTCCTGCTGCTGGACTGCCGCGTCTCGACGTCGGTCGTCGCGCCGTACCAGCAGGAGATCATCCGTGTGAACTCCTGACCGGGGACGCCGGCGCGCGCCGCCGAGCGCGGCGCGCGCGGTGTCAGACCGTCGCGGGAGCGTGCGCGGGGAGCATGTTCTGCGCGAAGAACGCGGCCAGGTCCTGCGTCGCCGACAGCGGCAGCACGTGCGCCACATACTGGTCCGGGCGGACGACGACCACGGCCCCGCCCCGGTCGATGCCGCGGGCCTCGAAGATGTCGTCGCGGGGGTCTGCGGCGTAGATCTTCTCGTAGTCGATGAGCTCGAAGGGCCCCACCCGCGGCAGGAAGACGGCCGGGATGTCGCCCATCTCGACCTCGGCGTGGTCCTGCTGGTAGATCGCCTTCACGTCGAACACGCTGTCCGGGTCGGTGCCGGCGGGCGTGAAGGTCTGCAGCGGCGAGTCCGGTGCCGTGCCCATCCACTCCGCCCATGAGCGCAGCGCGGTGGCGTCGCGGTCGGCGAAGGCGTAGATGCGCCAGCGCCCGTCGGCGCGGGCATGGTGCCCGAGCTGGGCCGGGACGGTGTCGGCGATGCGGACCACGGCGTGCGACTTGAACCGCTTGCCCACCGGGTACCCGGTCGCGAGGTCCTGCTGCGACGCCTCGCCGATGATCATCGACGGCGTGTACTGCGTCATGAAACCCGCGGGGAACTCCGCGGTGGAGGTGTAGAACTCCGCGAGCTCCTCGGGGCTGGAGAACTCCTCCGGCTTCTTGGCCATGAGGGTCGACCACTCCTTGTCGAAGTCGATGAGGTTCTGCGCGATGACCTGCCGCTCGGCGGAGTACGTCTCCAGCAGCTTCTCCGGCGCCCGGCCGGTGAGCACCGCGCCGAGCTTCCAGCCGAGGTTGAAGCCGTCCTGCATCGACACGTTCATGCCCTGACCCGCCTTGGCCGAGTGGGTGTGGCAGGCGTCGCCGCAGATGAAGACGTGCGGCGCGTGGTCGGCGCCGGGCTCGACGTCGTCGAACTTGTCCGTCACGCGGTGGCCGACCTCGTACACCGACCACCACGCGACGTCCTTCACGTCGAGCGTGTACGGCGAGAGGATGTCGTTCGCCTTCGCGATGATCGTGTCCAGCGGGGTCGCGCGCACGCGCCCGTTGTCCCCCTCCGGCACCTCGCCCAGGTCGACGTACATGCGGAAGAGATAGCCGCCCTCGCGCGGGATGTGCAGGATGCTGCCCGCCTGTGAGGTGATCGCGCACTTCGTGCGGATGTCGGGGAAGTCGGTGACGGCGAGGACGTCCATGACGCCCCACGCGTGCTGCGACTGTCCGCCGATGTGCTTGCGGCCGATCGCCTCGCGCACCCGGCTGCGGGCGCCGTCGCAGCCGACGACGTACTTGGCGCGGACCGTCCGCTCCTGGCCGGCCCGATCGCCGGCGACGTAGCGGACGACGACCTCGACGGGGAACTCCCCCTCGCCGACCGTGAGACCGACGAACTCGATGCCGTAGTCGGGCGTGATGCGTCCCGGGGAGTCGACGGCGACCTCGGCGAAGTAGTCGAGCACGCGCGCCTGGTTGACGATGAGGTGGGGGAACTCGCTGATGCCGGCCGGGTCGTCGTCGGCGCGCGCCGTACGGACGATCTTCGACGGGTCGGCGGCGTCGGGCGCCCAGAAGTTCATCTCGGTGATCCGGTACGCCTCGGCGATGATCCGCTCGGCGAACCCGAACGCCTGGAAGGTCTCGACGCTCCGCGCCTGGATGCCGTCGGCCTGGCCGATCGCGAGACGTCCCTCCCGGCGCTCGATGAGCCGCGTGGTGACCGTCGGGTACTGCGACATCTGGGCTGCCAGGAGCATGCCGGCGGGGCCCGAACCGACGATGAGCACGTCGATCTCGTCGGGCAGGTCGGCGGGACGGTCGATGCCGGTGCCGGCTGCGGGGAGGTGGCGGGGGTCCGCGGAGATGTACCCGTGGTGGTGGAACTGCATCGTCGTCGATCCTTTCCTCGGACTGCGTCGTCGAGGGTTGTGGTTTCGATCGGCGTGTTCTATATTCGAACGCACCGTTCTACTATTGAACAGATCGTATACGACCGCCTCCCCGCCCGCAAGGGTGAGCGGGAGCGAAGGGATGCCGATGGCCGACGACCGCCGCCCGCCGACCGAGGCCCCGGCGTCCCAGACCCTCAGCCGCGGCATCCGGATCCTGGAGATCCTCGCCGACGCCCGCGAGCCGCTCACGATCGACGAGGTCGCCCGGCTCATGGGCGTCCACCGCTCCATCGCCTACCGCCTCGTGCGGACGCTCGAAGGTCATGCCCTCGTATCCCGCGACTCCGCGGGACGACTCGCGCTCGGCGCGCGGATGGCGGCCCTCGCGGCCGGCGTCGCGCCCGACCTGCAGTCCGAGGCCCTCCCCGAGCTCACCGCCGTCGCGAACGAGCTCGGCATGACGTGCTTCCTCGCCATCCTCGACCGCGACGAGTGCATCACCCTTGCGAGCGTCGAGCCGCGGCACGCGGTGGCCTCCGTCGCGCAGCGCCCCGGCGCACGGCATCCCATCACCGTCGGCGCCCCCAGCAAGGCGATCCTGTCGGCCCTGCCGCCGCGCGACTGGCCGGTCGTGGCGGTGGGCGACGCTCTGCGCGACGAGATCGCGGAGGCTGCGATCCGCGGCTACGCGACGAGTCACGACGAGGTCATCCCGACCGTGCAGGCCGTCTCGGTGCCGCTGCGCCTGCGCGGCGGCAGCCGGCCCGCCGCGATCGCCGTCGTGCATGTCGGCGGCGCTCCGGCCTCCGCCGACATCGCGGCACGCCTGCACCGCTCGGCCGCCGCCATCCGTGAGGCCCTCGAGGGCTGAGACGCGGAAGGACCGCGACGCCGGTCGCGTCGCGGTCCTTCCGATCCGTCCGCGGATCAGGCGTGGGAAACCCCGTAGATGGGGCTCTTCGCCTGCTCCTCCTCGTGGTCCGGGCCGAGCGGGATGCCGCTGCGGTCCCGCAGCAGCAGCGTCGCGATGAGCCCGAGCAGCGTCATGCCGACCAGGTACCAGGTGACCGAGGTGGTCGTCCCGGTCGCCTGCACGAGCGCCGTCGCGATCGTGGGGGCGAACGCGCCACCGAGGATCGCGCCGATCGCGTACGAGATCGAGACGCCGGAGAAGCGGATGCTGGCGGGGAAGAGCTCCGCGTACAGCGCCGCCTGCGGCCCGTAGGTGAAGCCGAGGCCGGCCGTGAGGATGACCAGGCCCAGTGCGAGCAGGACGATGCTGCCGGTGTTCACGAGCGGGAACAGCGCGATGACGCCGACGAGCTGCAGGACCCAGCCGATGATGTACGTGTTGCGCCGGCCGATCTTGTCGCCGATCCAGCCCGCGAGCCACGTGAAGACGAGCCACGACACCGCGGAGATGGTCACGGCGCCGAGGACGTCGGCGGTCGCGAGGCCCACCGGACCCTCGGGGTCGGTGGAGTAGCGCTGGATGTATCCGCCGGTCGTCATGTAGCCGGCGGCGTTGTTGCCCGCGAAGACGAAGGCGGCGATGATCACGAGCAGCGCGTGCTTGCGGAAGAGCTGCACGATCGGCATCCGGCTCTTCTCCTTGCGCTCGGCGAGCTCGAGGAAGACGGGGCTCTCCTCGACCTTCCGGCGCACGTAGTAGCCGATGATGATGAGGACGAAGCTCAGCAGGAACGGCACGCGCCAGCCCCACTCGAGGAAGGCGTCGCCCGGGGCGATGAGGGCCATGAGGCCGAGCATTCCGCTGGCGAGGAGCAGACCGAGGGGCACGCCGAGCTGCGGCGACGCACCGAAGAGGCTGCGCTTGTTCTTCGGGGCGTGTTCGACGGCCATCAGGACGGCGCCGCCCCACTCGCCACCGGCCGAGATGCCCTGCAGGATGCGCAGGAAGACGAGGAGGATCGGCGCGGCGATGCCGATCGCGGCATACGTGGGCAGGAGGCCCACGAGGGTCGTCGCGACGCCCATGAGGATGAGCGTCAGCATGAGGACGAGGCGGCGGCCGTAGCGGTCGCCGAGGTGGCCGGCCAGGAACGCGCCGAGCGGCCGGAACAGGAAGCTGATGCCGACCGTGAGGAACGACAGGATCTGGCCGAACTCCTTGCCGGCCGGCTCGAAGAACAGCGCCCCGAAGACGAGGCCCGCGGCGGAGGCGTACAGGAAGAAGTCGTACCACTCGACGGTCGTGCCGACGACGGTCGCGAAGACGACGCGACGGCGGTCGCCGTGACTGGCGATCGTGCCGGTCGGGGTGAATCCCTCGGATCGGGGGACGGACGGGGTTGCGCTCATTTCGGGTGACTCCTGTGTCAGTGTCGACGACGTTGTCTGGTGTGGGCGATCGAGTCGTGCTTGCCTCGATGGTGTCGATCATATACGATTTCGGATACGACGCAAGAGCGAGGGAGCTCATGACCACCGAGAACGACACCCGCACGGATGCCGCGGACCCCCGTTTCGCCGCTCTCCCCGCCCGCCCGGGCAAGATCGTCGCGGTGCACCTGAGCTACAGCTCGCGCGCCGACCAGCGCGGTCGCCGCCCGGCGGCGCCGTCCTATTTCTTCAAGGCCTCCAGCTCCGTCGCCGCGACCGGCGGGACCATCGAGCGGCCCGCCGGAACGGAGCTCCTCGCCTTCGAGGGCGAGATCGCGCTCGTCATCGGTGCACCCGCCCGGCAGGTGTCGCTCGCCGACGCGTGGGACCACGTGGCCTGGGTCACGGCCGCGAACGACCTGGGCCTGTACGACCTGCGCGCGAACGACAAGGGCTCCAACGTGCGGTCGAAGGGCGGCGACGGGTTCACCCCGATCGGTCCCGATCTCATCGACGCGCGCACCGTCGATCCCGCCGGCCTCCGCGTGCGCACGTGGGTCAACGGACGCCTCGTCCAGGACGACGACACGGCGGGGCTCATCTTCCCCCTCGCGCAGTTCGTCGCCGACCTCTCCCAGCACTTCACGCTCGAGACCGGCGACGTCATCCTCACCGGCACCCCGGCCGGGTCCTCGGTCATCGTGCCGGGCGACGTCGTCGAGGTGGAGGTGGACTCCCCCGCGACCGGCGCGACCTCGGGGCGGCTCGTGACGACCGTGACGCAGGGCGAGGGCGCCGCGTTCGACGCCGCCCTCGGCTCGCTCCCCGCCGTCGACGACACGCAGCGCGAAGAGGCGTGGGGATCGCGCGTCGCCGCGGGACTGCCCGCGGCCGCGCCCGCCCTCTCCCCCGAACTGCGGGACAAGCTGGAGCGCACGCCCGTCGCAGGACTGTCGCAGCAGCTCCGCAAGCGGGGCCTGAACAACGTCACGATCGACGGCGTCCGCGGCAACCACCCCGACCGGAAGATCGTCGGCACGGCGAAGACCCTGCGGTTCGTCCCGAACCGCGAAGACCTCTTCGACAGCCACGGCGGCGGCTACAACGCGCAGAAGCGCGCGTTCGACGCCGTGCAGGAGGGCGAGGTCATCGTCATCGAAGCGCGCGGCGAGTCCGGCTCCGGCACGCTCGGCGACGTCCTGGCGATCCGCGCGCACGCGCAGCGCGCCGCCGGCATCGTCACCGACGGCGGGGTGCGCGACGCCGACGCCGTCGCGGCCGTCGGCATCCCGGTGTACTCCGCCGGTGCGCACCCCGCGGTCCTCGGACGCAAGCACGTGCCGTGGGACCTCGACGTCACGATCGCGTGCGGCGGCACGACGGTGCAGCCCGGCGACATCATCGTCGGCGACGCCGACGGCGTCATCGTCATCCCGCCCGCGCTGGCCGAGGAGGTCGCCGACGCGGCCCTCGCCCAGGAGGAGGAGGACGCGTGGATCGCGGAGCAGGTCGCAGCCGGCCACCCCGTGAACGGGCTCTTCCCGATGAACGCGGAGTGGCGGGCCCGCTTCGAGGCTCGGGAGCAGACCCGATGACCGACACGGCGCAGGCGTCGCAGAGCAAGTCGCAGCGCGCTTACGACTGGATCCGTGCCCGCATCTCGGGACAGGAGTTCACGCCCGGCTACCGTCTCGTGCTCGGCACGATCGCGAACGAGCTCGGCATGAGCGTCGTGCCCGTCCGGGAGGCGATCCGCCAGCTCGAGGCCGAGGGGCTCGTGACCTTCGAGCGGAACGTCGGCGCGCACGTGTCGATGGTGGACGATTCGCAGTACCGCTTCAGCATGCAGGCCCTGTCGATCCTGGAGGGCGCGGCGACGGCGCTGGCGTCGCGTCGCCTGACCTCCGACGACGTCCGCAACGCCCGGCAGATCAACGAGCTCATGATCGAGCGGCTCGAGCACTTCGATCCGCGCGCGTTCACCGCCCTGAACCAGCAGTTCCACGCCGTCCTGTTCGCCAAGTGCGCGAACCCGCGCATGCTCGAGCTCGTCGAGGCGGAGTGGGCGCGCCTCGGTCACCTGCGCGACTCCACGTTCAGCTTCGTCCCCGGCCGCGCCCAGGAGTCGGTCCGCGAGCACGAGAACATCCTGCAGCTCATCGAGAACGGCGCACCCCTCGGCGACATCGAGAAGGCCGCCCGCCGGCACCGCTCGGCGACCCTCGACGCCTACCTCATCCACGAGCACCCCGACGAGACCCTCGGTCTCCCGGCCGTCTGACCCCGTCCCTGGAGGAACCCCATGACCGACACCACCGCCCCCGCCCTCGACCGGCGTCACGTCCCGGCCGACCTGCCCGCGCGCATCCAGCACTACATCGACGGGCAGTTCGTCGACTCCGTGGACGGCGACACGTTCGACGTGCTCGAGCCCGTGTCCAACGAGGTGTACGTGCAGGCCGCGGCCGGCAAGAAGGCCGACATCGAGCTCGCCGTCGCCGCCGCCCGACGCGCCTTCACCGACGGCCCGTGGCCGAAGATGCTCCCCCGCGAACGCTCCCGCATCCTGCACCGGATCGCCGACATCGTCGAGTCGCGCGACGCGCGGCTCGCCGAGCTCGAGTCCTTCGACTCCGGCCTCCCCATCACGCAGGCCCTCGGACAGGCGCGGCGCGCGGCGGAGAACTTCCGCTTCTTCGCCGACCTGATCGTCGCGCAGGCCGACGACACGTTCAAGGTCCCCGGGCGTCAGATCAACTACGTCAACCGCAAGCCGATCGGCGTCGCGGGCCTCATCACGCCGTGGAACACCCCGTTCATGCTGGAGTCGTGGAAGCTCGGCCCCGCACTCGCGACCGGGAACACCGTCGTCCTCAAGCCCGCCGAGTTCACGCCGCTGTCGGCATCCCTGTGGGCGGAGATCTTCGAGGAGGCGGGCCTCCCGCAGGGCGTGTTCAACCTCGTGCACGGTCTCGGCGAGGATGCCGGCGACGCGCTCGTGAAGCACCCCGACGTGCCGCTCATCTCCTTCACGGGCGAGAGCCGCACCGGCCAGATCATCTTCGGCAACGCCGCCCCGTTCCTGAAGGGGCTGTCGATGGAGCTCGGCGGGAAGTCGCCGGCGATCGTCTTCGCCGACGCCGACCTCGACGCCGCCGTGGACGCCACGATCTTCGGCGTCTTCTCCCTCAACGGCGAGCGCTGCACGGCGGGCAGCCGCATCCTCGTCCAGCGCGACGTGTACGACGAGTTCGTCGAGCGCTATGGCGCGCAGGCGAAGCGCGTCAAGGTCGGCTACCCCCACGACCCGGCGACCGAGGTCGGTGCGCTCGTGCACCCGGAGCACTTCGAGAAGGTCATGGGCTACGTCGAGATCGGCAAGACCGAGGGCCGGCTCATCGCCGGAGGCGGGCAGCCGGAGGGCTTCGAGTTCGGCAACTTCGTCGCCCCGACGGCGTTCGCCGACGTCTCCCCCGATGCCCGCATCTTCCAGGAGGAGATCTTCGGCCCCGTCGTCGCGATCACGCCGTTCGACACCGACGAGGAGGCCCTCGCACTCGCGAACAACACGAAGTACGGGCTCGCCGCCTACGTCTGGACGAACGACCTCAAGCGCGCCCACAACTTCGCGCAGAACATCGAGGCCGGGATGGTGTGGCTGAACTCCAACAACGTGCGCGACCTCCGCACCCCCTTCGGCGGTGTGAAGGCCTCCGGCCTCGGCCACGAAGGCGGCTACCGGTCGATCGACTTCTACACCGACCAGCAGGCCGTGCACATCACCCTCGGGGCCGTGCACAACCCGACCTTCGGCAAGCAGGCGGCTCCCGCCGAGCCGGACCTCGACGACCCGGACCCGCGCTGACCCGCACCCCACGACAGACCCACAAGCAAGGACGCTGACATGACCCACATCGATGACCGCACCCTGACCTCCTCCGGCTTCTACGTCTCGCAGGAGGCGCCGATCCACAGCGACAACCCCATCCCCACGCCCACCGCGCCGGCTCCGGACATCCTGCGCTGCGCGTACATGGAGCTCGTCGTCACCGACCTCGCGGTCTCCCGTGCGTTCTACGTCGACGTGCTGGGGCTGCACGTGACCGAGGAGGACGCGGATGCCGTCTACCTCCGCTCGACGGAGGAGTTCATCCACCACAACCTCGTGCTGCGCGCCGGCCCCGTCGCCGCCGTCGCCGCGTTCTCGTACCGCGTCCGCACGCCGGAGGACCTCGACAAGGCGGTCGCGTTCTACACCGAGCTCGGCTGCCGCGTCGAACGCCGTGCGGACGGCTTCACCAAGGGGATCGGCGACTCCGTGCGCGTCGAGGACCCGCTGGGCTTCCCGTACGAGTTCTTCTTCCAGACCGAGCACGTCGAGCGCCTGTCCTGGCGCTACGACCTGCACACTCCCGGCGAGCTCGTGCGCCTGGACCACTTCAACCAGGTGACCCCGGACGTGCCCCGCGCCGTCAACTTCATGCAGAGCCTCGGCTTCCGCGTGACGGAGGACATCCAGGACGAGGGCGGCACGGTCTACGCCGCCTGGATGCGCCGCAAGCCCACCGTGCACGACACCGCCATGACCGGCGGCGACGGGCCCCGCATGCACCACGTCGCATTCGCCACCCACGAGAAGCACAACATCCTCGCGATCTGCGACAAGCTCGGCGCGCTCCGGATGTCGGACCGCATCGAGCGCGGCCCCGGCCGGCACGGCGTGTCGAACGCGTTCTACCTGTACCTGCGCGACCCCGACGGCCACCGCGTGGAGATCTACACGCAGGACTACTACACCGGCGACCCGGACAACCCGGTCGTCACGTGGGACGTGCACGACAACCAGCGCCGCGACTGGTGGGGCACGCCCGTCGTGCCGTCCTGGTACACCGAGGCCTCGCTCGTCCTGGACCTCGACGGCAACCCGAAGGAGGTCGTCGCCCGCACCGACGCGTCCGAGATGGCGGTCACGATCGGCGCCGACGGCTTCTCCTACACGCGCCCCGAAGAGGGCGAGGCGTCGATGCCGGAGTGGAAGCAGGGCGAGTACAAGCTCGGCAACCAGCTCTGACCCCGCCCCACCCCTAGCCTGGACACGACGAAGGAGGACGGATGCTGGATGCCGCCACGATCGCGGCGATCGCCGACGAGCTCGCCGAAGCCGACCGCACGCACGGCGTGATCCCGAGGATCACTGCCCGGTACCCGGATGCCACGGTGGAGGACTCGTACGCCATCCAGGGCGTCTGGCGCGACCGAATGATCGCCGACGGCCGGCGCCTCGTGGGCCGGAAGATCGGGCTGACCTCCAAGGCCATGCAGCAGGCGACCGGCATCACCGAGCCCGACTACGGCGTCATGTTCGACGACACGGTCTGGCAGAGCGGCGCCGTCATCCCGCACTCCGCGTTCTCGAACGTGCGCATCGAGGTCGAGCTCGCCTTCGTCCTGAACGCGCCGTTGGAGGGGCCGCACTGCTCCGTGTTCGACGTGCTGCGCGCCACGGAGTACGTCACCCCCGCGCTCGAGGTGCTGAACTCGCACATCGAGCTCGAGGGCCGGACGATCGTCGACACGATCAGCGACAACGCCGCGTACGGCGGGATGGTGCTCGGCGGCATCCCGATGCGCCCCGACCAGATCGACCTGCGCTGGGTGTCGGCCCTGCTCTACCGCAACGAGACGATCGAGGAGACCGGCGTCGCCGCGGGCGTGCTCAACCACCCCGCGACCGGCGTCGCGTGGCTCGCCAACAAGATGCACCAGCACGGCGACCGGCTCGAGGCCGGGGAGATCATCCTCGCCGGGTCGTTCACGCGGCCCATGTGGGTCTCCCCGGGCGACACCGTGCTGTGCGATTACGGACCGATGGGAACCATCACATGCCGCTTCCCCTGACCTTCCGCGACGCGCTCGCCACGGCATCCCGCCCCCTCGCGGGGGTATGGGCGTGCTCGGGATCCCCGCTCGTCGCCGAGATCCTCGCAGGCGCCGGGATGGACTGGATGCTCATCGACATGGAGCACTCCCCCAACGCGCTGGAGTCCACGCTCGCGCAGCTGCAGGCCATCGCCGCCTCCGCCACGACACCCCTCGTGCGCGTGCCGTCCGGCGACACCGTCACGATCAAGCAGGTGCTCGACCTCGGTGCGCAGAACCTCCTGGTGCCGATGATCTCCTCGGCCGCCGAGGCCGAGGCCGTGGTCGCGGCCGTCCGGTATCCGCCACGCGGTCGCCGCGGCGTCGGCTCGGCGCTCGCGCGCTCGGCGCGGTGGAACCGTGTCGAGGACTACCTGCAGAACGCCGACGCCTACGTGTCGCTGTTCGTCCAGGTCGAGACCGCCGCGGCCGTCGAGGCCGCCGGGGAGATCGCCGCCGTGGACGGCGTCGATGGGGTGTTCGTCGGACCGTCCGACCTCGCCGCATCCATGGGGCTCCTCGGGCAGCAGTCCCATCCGGAGGTCACCGCCGCGGTCATCCGCACGTTCGACGCCGTACGCGCGGCCGGGAAGCCGGTCGGCGTCAACGCCTTCGATCCCGCCGTCGCCCAGGGCTACCTCGACGCGGGCGCGTCCTTCGTCCTGGTCGGAGCGGACGTCGCCCTGCTGGCACGGGGATCCGAGGCGCTCGCGGCCCGGTGGGTCGGCTCCGCGGGCGCGACCGACGAGCGCGCGTCCTACTGACCCCTGCCCCGCCGCATGAGCGTCATCGGCGCGTCACCCGCGTGACGCATCCGTCTGTCAGGCTGGGCCGATGAAGAGGGATGTCTCCAGCCGCATCGTCCTGACCGTCACCGAGACGGCCGACCTCGTGTTCGCCATCGCGGTGAGCAGCCTGTACCGCGCGACGGAGTCGTTCACCGCGACGCTGGACGGGGTGCCGGTGGACGTGTCCGAGCTCCCCGACGCGCACGGCGGTCGCCTGCACCGCATCCGCAGCGGCCCCGGCGAACTCGTCGTGAGCTACACGGCGTCGATCGACGGGGAAGCCGCGCCGCTGCAGACAGGCGAGACGGAGCTGCTGATCTACCGCCGGCCGAGCCGGTACGCCGAGTCCGACTCCCTCGCCCCCACCGCGGCGGCGGAGTTCAGCGCGGCGCCCGACGCGGCATCCGTTCTGACGTCGGTCGCGGCGTGGGTCGGCACACAGCTCGCCTACGTGTCCGGCTCCTCGCTCCCGACCGACGGCGCGATCCGGACGCTGCTGAACCGCCAGGGCGTCTGCCGGGACTACGCTCACCTGTGCGTCGCGCTGCTGCGCGCCTCCGGCATCCCCGCCCGCGTGGTCGCCGTCTACGCGCCCGGGCTCTCGCCGATGGACTTCCACGCCGTCGCGGAGGGCTGGGTCGACGGGGCGTGGCGCGCCGTGGATGCGACGACCCTCGCGCCGCGGTCGACGCTCGTCCGGATCGCGACGGGGCGGGACGCCTCGGACACGGCGTTCCTCAACGTCCTCTCCGGCCGCGCCGACATCGCCTCCATGCAGGTGGGCGCCGTCGCCGACGTGCTGCCGGACGACGACCTGACGCGGCTCGTCTCCCTCGCCTGATCGGCGGGGGCCGGTGGTCCCGGCCGGCGCGGCGTGGCACGCTGGGGGCATGAAGTCCTGGATCGTGCGGTTCGCCTCGCTCTACGTGTTCAACGTGCTCGTCCTGCTGCTGATCGGATTCCTGCTGCCGTCGGTGCAGGTCGGCTGGGCGGCCCTGTGGGCCGCCGTCGTCCTGACGGCTGCGACCATCTGGCTGAAGCCCCTCGTCACGCGGTTCTTCACGCGCTCTGCGGCGAAGTCCGCCGGGCAGCGGACGCGGACCGGCGAGAAGCTCGTGCAGTACGGCATCGTCTTCGTCGTCGAGCTCCTCGTCTGGGCCCTCGTGGTGCTCGCGTCCGGCGTCGAAGTGGGCGGCTTCTTCTGGGGCTGGCTCGTGCCGCCGCTGTTGCTGCTCGTCGCGTGGATCGTCTACGACCGCGTCGACGATGCCCTCGAAGCGCGCACGGGCCGCCTGTACGACCGCGCGCATGCGGGCATCCGCGGTCCTGCGACGTCCGCGACCCCGGCCGCGCCGTCGCGCGAGGAGGCGATCGGGCGGGAGGAGCTGCGCGACGGCCTCACCCCCGAGCAGCGGCGGATGCTGGACGACCTCGGCAAGAGCTGACCGCATGAAGTTGCTGTAACAAAGCGTCGCTCGGCGACCCGGGATCCTCGACGGGCGACGAAGATGGATGCAGGCGGTCGTCGCAGCACAGCACGCGCGAGGCCGCACCCGAATCCCCGGAGGCATCCATGTCGCGCACCGTCCTGCGTTCCGCCCTCGTCGCGTCCGTCGCGGCCGTCGCCCTGCTCGTCTCCGGCTGCGCCTCCGGCGGCGCCGAGCCGACGGCATCCGACGCGCCCGCCGCCGAGGAGGGCTACATCACGCCCGGCAAGCTGACGATCGGCACGGGCGAGCCCGCCTACGAGCCGTACGTCTTCGACAACGCTCCGGAGTCCGGTGAGGGCTTCGAGTCCGCGGTCGCCTACGCCGTCGCGGAGGAGCTCGGCTTCGCGAAGGAGGACGTCGTGTGGGTGCGCACGACCTTCGAGTCGGCCATCGCACCGGGCCCGAAGGACTTCGACTTCAACATCCAGCAGTACACCATCACCGAGGACCGCGAGAAGGCCGTCGACTTCTCCTCGCCGTACTACGAGGCCAGCCAGGCCATCGTCGCGATCAAGGGCGGCAAGGCCGACGGCGTGACCGACCTCGCGAGCGCGAAGGAGCTGCTGCTCGGCGCCATGGCGGGGTCGACGAGCGCGACGACCGTCGACGAGGCGATCGAGCCGAACACCCCGCAGCTGCTCTTCAACAGCAACGAGGATGCGCGCGCCGCGCTCGAGGCCGGTCAGATCGACGGCCTCGTCCTCGACCTGCCCACCGCGTACGTCGCGGCCAACTTCTACATCGAGAACGCGTTCCTCGTCGGCGAGCTGCCCGCCGCCGGCGTGCCCGACCAGTGGGGCCTCCTCCTCGCGAACGAGTCGCCGCTCACCGAGCGCGTGACCGCTGCCGTCGACGCCCTGCGCGAGGACGGCACGCTCGACGCCCTCGAGGAGGAGTGGCTATCGGTGCTCAGCGCGGGCGCCACCCAGCTGAAGTGACGCTGTCCGGTAGCGTCGTGTCGTGACCGACCCGTCCTTCCGGCCGAGCGAACTCGAGCTCGAGCGTCGCGCGTACCGCGCCCGCCGCTCGCGGCAGTCGGTGCTGGTCGCGATCGCGTCGACGCTCGCGTTCGCCGGGATCGTCTGGGTCACGGTCCTGGGCACGCCCGGCTGGGCTCAGGTGCAGCAGCGCTTCTTCGACCCGGCCACATTCGCCGCGTCACTGCCGCGCGTCTGGGATGGGTTCCTGCTGAACCTGCAGGTGCTCGCTCTGTCGGTCGTGACCGTATCGGTCGTCGCCCTGCTGATCGCGCTGCTGCGGACGCTCCGCGGCCCGGTGTTCTTCCCGCTCCGCGCCCTCGCCGCCGGGTACACCGACATCTTCCGCGGCATCCCCCTCATCATCGTGCTGTACCTCATCGGGCTCGGCGTGCCGGCCCTGCTGGACCAGCGCATCTCCGTCGTGCTGCTCGGGACGGTCGCGATCACCCTGACGTATTCGGCGTACGTCAGCGAGGTGATCCGCGCCGGCATCGAGGCCGTGCACCCGTCGCAGCGCCTCGCCGCCCGCGCGCTCGGCCTCGGCTACGCGCAGACGCTGCGCCGCGTCGTGCTGCCGCAGGCCCTGCGGAAGATGACCCCGCCGCTCATGAACGACTTCGTGTCGATGCAGAAGGACGTGGGCCTCATCTCGATCCTCGGCGCGGTGGATGCCGTACGCGCCGCGCAGATCGAGACGTCGCTGACCTACAACTTCACGCCGTATGTCGTCGCGGCCGTGCTGTTCGTGCTGCTGGCGATCCCCACGATCCGCCTCGCCGACTGGTACACCGCGCGGCTGCGGGAACGCGAGCAGATGGGGTCGATCGTATGAGCACGGTGCTCCGCGCGGACGGCGTGTGGAAGGCGTTCGGGGACAAGGAGGTGCTCCGGGGCATCGATCTCACGCTCGACCGGCACGAGGTCGTCGCCCTCATCGGCGCGAGCGGGTCGGGAAAGTCCACGCTGCTGCGCTGCCTGAACCTCCTGGAGCCCATCGACGACGGGCAGATCTTCCTCGGCGAGGAGGACATCTCCGACCCGCGCATCGACGCGAACCGTGTGCGCGCCCGGTTCGGGGCCGTCTTCCAGAGCTACAACCTGTTCCCGCACCTGTCCGTGCTCGACAACGTGACGCTGTCCTCCCGCATCGTGCACCGGATGCCGCGGCACGCGGCCGAGGAACGCGCCATGGCGCTGCTGGAGCGCATCGGCCTGGCGGACAAGGCGAAGGACCACCCCGACCGGCTCTCCGGTGGGCAGCAGCAGCGCGCCGCGATCGTCCGCGCCATCGCGACGGACCCCGAGGTGCTGCTCCTCGACGAGATCACCTCGGCCCTCGACCCCGAGCTCGTCGGCGAGGTGCTCGAGCTCGTCCGGCAGCTCGCCCAGGACGGCGCGACGATCCTCATGGCCACGCACGAGATGGCGTTCGCCCGTGACGTCGCGCACCGCGTCGTGTTCCTCGACGCCGGCACGATCATCGAGCAGGGTCCGCCGTCGCAGCTCTTCGGCGCCGCGCGCGAGGCCCGCACCCGCGCCTTCCTGGCGCGCTTCACTGCCTGAGCCAGGGCGGGGTCAGGCGAGGTCAGGCGAGCTGGCGCTCGGCCGCCTCGATCACGTTCGTCATCAGGAGCGCGACGGTCATCGGGCCGACGCCGCCGGGGTTCGGTGACACGTAGCCGGCGACCTCGACCACATCCGGGTGCACGTCGCCGAAGACCGTGCTCTTGCCGGTCTCCGGGTCGGTCTCGCGCGTCACGCCCACGTCCAGCACGGCGGCGCCGGGCTTCACGTGCTCGGCGCGGACGATGTGCTTGACGCCCGCCGCCGCGACGATGACGTCGGCCCGGCGCAGGTGCTCTGCCAGGTCGACGGTCCCGGTGTGGGTGAGGGTCACGGTCGCGTTGATCTCGCGGCGCGTCAGCAGCAGCCCGATGGAGCGGCCGATCGTGACGCCGCGTCCGACGACCACGACGTGCTTGCCCTGGAGGTCGTAGTCGTTGCGCAGCAGCAGCTCGATGACGCCGCGCGGCGTGCACGGCAGCGGGGTCGTGATCGGGGCGTTGACGTTGAGCACGAGCCGGCCGAGGTTCGTCGGGTGCAGGCCGTCGGCATCCTTCGCGGGGTCGATGCGCTCGAGGATCGCGTCGGTGTCGAGGTGCTTCGGCAGCGGCAGCTGCACGATGTACCCGTGGCAGGCCGGGTCGGCGTTGAGCTCGTCGATCAGTGCCTCGACCTCGGCCTGCGTCGCGCCGGCGGGCAGCTCGCGCTGGATCGAGTTCATCCCGATGGCCTCGGACTGGCGGTGCTTCATCCCGACGTACAGCTGGGATGCCGGGTCGGCCCCGACCAGCACCGTCGCGATGCCGGGCGTGATGCCGCGTGCCTTCAGCGCCGCGACCCGCTCCGCCAGCTCGGCCTTGATCTCCGCCGCGGCGGCCTTGCCGTCGAGCCGGAGCGCCGTCACTGCTGCAGGCCCGGGTAGAGCGGGAACGCCTCAGTGAGCACGGCGACGCGGGCGCGCAGCGCCTCGACGTCGGCGCCGGGCTGCAGCGCGAGGGCGATGATGTCGGCGACCTCGGTGAACTCGGCGTCGCCGAACCCCCGCGTCGCGAGAGCGGGCGTGCCGATGCGGAGGCCCGAGGTCACCATCGGCGGGCGCGGGTCGTTCGGGACGGCGTTGCGGTTCACCGTGATGCGGATCTCGTGCAGCAGGTCTTCGGCCTGCTTGCCGTCGATCGCCGCGTCCCGGAGGTCGACGAGGACGAGGTGCACGTCGGTGCCGCCGGAGCGCACCGCGATGCCGGCATCCTTCACGTCCTGCTGCGTCAGGCGCTCGGCGAGGATCGACGCGCCGCGGAGCACGCGCTCCTGGCGCTCCTTGAACTCCGGCGTCGCCGCGAGCTTGAACGCCGTGGCCTTCGCGGCGATGACGTGCATGAGCGGGCCGCCCTGCTGGCCCGGGAAGACGGCGGAGTTGATCTTCTTCGCGATCTCGGGGTCGTTGCTGAGGATGAACCCGGAGCGCGGGCCGCCGATGGTCTTGTGCACGGTGGAGGAGACGACGTGCGCGTACGGCACCGGCGAGGGGTGCAGCCCGGCCGCGACGAGACCGGCGAAGTGCGCCATATCGACCCACAGGAGGGCACCGACCTCGTCGGCGATGGCGCGGAACGCCGCGAAGTCGAGCTGGCGGGGGTACGCCGACCACCCGGCGATGATGACCTTCGGCTTGTGCTCGACGGCGAGGCGGCGGACCTCATCCATGTCGATGATCGACGTCTCCGGGTCGACGCCGTAGGCGACGATGTTGTACAGGCGGCCGGAGAAGTTGATCTTCATGCCGTGCGTGAGGTGACCGCCCTGGTCGAGCGAGAGACCGAGCAGGGTGTCGCCCGGACGCGCGATGGCGTGCAGCACGGCGGCATTCGCGGATGCGCCGGAGTGCGGCTGGACGTTGGCGAACTCGGCGCCGAAGAGATCCTTCGCCCGCTGGATCGCGAGCTCCTCCGCGACGTCGACTTCCTCGCAGCCGCCGTAGTAGCGGCGGCCCGGGTAACCCTCGGCGTACTTGTTCGTGAGCACGGAGCCCTGCGACTGCAGCACGGAGACGGGGACGAAGTTCTCCGAGGCGATCATCTCGAGGAAGCCGCGCTGGCGGTCGAGCTCCCGCTCGAGCACCTGGGCGATCTCGGGATCGACCTCGGAAAGGGGGGCATTGAAGACAGAATCGGTCATGGCGATCTCCTGGGACGGCGGCGGATGGAATCTCGCATCGGCCCAGGCGTGCGGTCGAATGCCGTATCGGTCGCTCCCCGGTGGTGGCCCACCTCAACGCCAGTCGCGACTGTCTGAGCATAACGGATGCCGCGCTGATAGGCTGGCCCCGTCTATTTGTTAGGACTCCTAACATGGGCCGATCCACGCACAATAGGGGCACCGTGTCCGAACCCTCCCTCGTCCCCGCCGCGCGCCTGCTGCGCGCGGCGTCGACGCCGCCGTTCGCCGTGACGCCGGATGCCGCCGTCTCCGGCCCGCCGGATGCCGTGCGGACGCTGCGCGAAGCCGTGCGACGCCGCACGGGCCTCGACCTTGCCGCCGCCGCAGCGACGGACGCGCCCGTCACGCTCGCGATCGACCCCGAAACCGGAGCCCCCGAGTCGTACGTGCTGGACGTGGATGCCGCATCCGTCCGGCTCCGCGCGGCCGACGCCGCAGGACTCTTCTACGGGGCGCACACGCTCGTGCAGCTCCTCGCTCAGGACGAGAGCGGCTGGGTCCTCCCCGCCGTGCACGTCGACGACGCCCCCCGATTCGCCTACCGCGGGGTCATGCTCGACGTCGCGCGACACTTCCACGGCGTCGAGACCGTGAAGGCGTACATCGAGCGCGCGGCGGCATTGAAGTTCAACGTCCTGCACCTGCACCTCACGGACGACCAGGGCTGGCGCATCGAGGTGCCCTCCCGCCCCGAGCTCACCGCACGGGCGTCGGCCTCCGCGGTCGGCGGCGACCCCGGCGGGTTCTTCAGCCGCGCCGACTACCGCGCGATCGTGGTGCACGCGGCCGCACACCACATGACGGTCGTCCCCGAGATCGACGTCCCCGGCCACACCCACGCCGTGACCCTCGCGTACCCCGAGGCGTGCGCGGCGCCGACCATCTCCGACCACCTCCGCGAGGAGGCCCGCCAGCGCGGCGAGGACCTGCCGGCCAGCGGCATCCCCTACGAGGGCATCGCCGTCGGCTTTTCGTCGCTGCGCATCCACGACGACGCGACGTACGCCCTGCTCAGCGACGTGCTCGCCGACATCGCGGAGATGACCCCCGGCCCCTACCTGCACGTCGGCGGCGATGAAGCGCTCGGCACGCCGCCCGCCGACCTCGCGCTGTTCATGGAGCGCGCCACCCGCGTCGTCGCCGATCTCGGCAAGACGCCGATCGCGTGGCACGAGGCGGGTGCAGCCGCCGGCCTCGCGCCGGGCACGATCGGCCAGTACTGGGGCTTCCGGGTTCCCACGGACGGCATGGACGACCATGCGCGCGCGTTCGTCCGCGGCGGCGGGCAGCTGATCCTCTCTCCCGCCGATGTGGTCTACCTGGACATGAAGCCGGATGCGGACTTCCCGCTCGGCCTCACCTGGGCGAACGGCCCCACGAGCCTCCCCCGCGCCTACGACTGGGACCCGGCGGCGGTGATCGCCGGGGTCGGCGACGACGAGATCCTCGGCGTCGAAGCGCCGCTGTGGACCGAGACCGTCCGCGACCTCGCCGACCTCGACGCGCTCGCCTTCCCCCGCATCGCGGCGGCGGCCGAAGCCGCGTGGTCGCCCGCCCCCGGCGCCGACGAGCGCCGCACGTGGGAATCCTTCCGCGAGCGCGTCGCGCAGCTCGCCCCGCTCTGGACCCGCCAGGGCATCGGTTTCACCCCGCTCCCCGAGGTCGATTGGACCCGCGAATGACGACCATCCTGCACAGCGCCCGGCTCATCGACGACGGGGCGGTGACCGACGACGCGTGGGTGGCGTTCAGCGACGGCGTCGTGACGCAGGCAGGCGCCGGAGACACGTGGCGGGACCTTCCCGCGGGTGACGTGGTGGATGCCGCGGGCGCCTACCTCGCCCCCGGGTTCATCGACCTGCACGGGCACGGCGCCGGCGGAGCCACGTTCGACGACGGGCCCGACGCGATCGCGACGGGCCGGGCGGTGCATCGCGCGCACGGCACGACCCGCGCCGTCATCTCCCTCGTGACCGCGTCGGTCGACGACCTCGCCGCGCGCGCCGCGATGGTCGCCGACCTCGCCGAGCAGGATGCCACGATCCTCGGTTCGCACCTGGAGGGACCGTTCCTGAGCGTCCTGCACAAGGGCGCCCACACGGTCGAGCTGCTCCGCGACCCCGATCCCGCCTCCGTCGACCGGCTCATCGATGCCGGGCGCGGGACGATCCGCCAGATCACGCTCGCCCCCGAGCTGCCCGGCGGCCTCGCCGCCGTCGCGCGCCTCGTCGATGCCGGGATCGCCGTCGCCGTCGGGCACACCGACGCGACCGCTGAGCAGGCCGCAGCCGCCTTCGATGCCGGGGCGACGCTGCTGACGCACGCGTTCAACACGATGCGCGGGATCCATCACCGCGCACCGGGACCCGTCGTGGCCGCCATGCGCGATGACCGGGTGACCCTCGAGCTCATCGCCGACGGCATCCACGTGCATCCCGACGTCATCACGCTCGCGTTCGCCGGCGCGCCCGGCCGCATCGCTCTCGTGACCGACGCGATGGCGGCGGCCGGGACCGTCGACGGGCGGTACGAGCTCGGCGGACTCGCCGTCACCGTCACCGACGGCGTCGCCCGGCTGGACTCCAACGGCGCGATCGCCGGGTCGACGCTGACGCAGGATGCCGCGCTCCGCCTCGCCGTCCGCTGCGGCGTCTCGCTTCCCGATGCCGTCGCCGCCGTCTCGACCGTGCCGGCTCGCGCGCTCGGGCTGGGCCGCCGGTTCGGGTCGCTGCGTGTCGGCATGGAAGCGGATGCCGTGCTGCTCGATGACGCGCTGTCCGTCACCGGGGTCTGGGTGAGCGGCGTCCGCGCGACCGCGTGAACCGGGGCCGCTGCAGGCGGCGGATAGACTGACGGCATGGCCGAACTGCCCCCTGTGCGCCCCGAAAAGCCGGCCGAACCGCTCGCCGCGGGCACCCGCCCGGCGCTCTCCGTCGTCGACATCGTCTCCTACCTGTGCGCCCTGTTCGCCGTGGGGACGCTCGCGGTCTGGGGCTTCACGGCCTGGGACGCCCCGTGGAACATCCTGGTGGGCGTCGGCGCGCCGGTCATCGCCATCCTGCTCTGGGCCCTGTTCGTCTCACCGCGCGCCGTCCTCACGGTGCACCCGTTCATCCGAGCGCTCGTCGAGCTGCTGATCTACGCCGCCGCGACCATCGTGTGGTGGAGCGCCGGCCAGGCGCTCATCGGCCTCGCGTTCGGTGTCGTCGCCGTCGCCGCCGGACTCGTCGCAGGACGTCGCCGGCTCGCATGACCGCCGCCGAGGTCGTCGCCCTGCTGCGCGCCGAACTCGGCGACCGCGTCGACCTCTCCCGCGCAGCCCTCGAGGACGCCCGCAGCGACAAGTCCGGGCACGCCTCCGCGGGGCCGCCGCTCGCCGTCGTGCACGCGGCATCCGTCGCCGATGTGCAGGCGACCCTCCGGATCGCGCATCGCACCGGCACGCCCGTCGTCACGCGCGGCGCCGGCACGGGACTCGCGGGCGCCGCGAACGCGGGCCCCGGTGAGATCGCGCTGTCGGTGCGCCGGATGGACCGCATCCTCGAGGTGCGGCCCGATGACCTCCTCGCCGTCGTCGAACCCGGCATCCTCAATGCCGATCTCAACGACGCCCTCGCCGCCGACGGCCTCTGGTGGGCGCCGGACCCGGCGAGCCGGGCGATCTCGACGGTGGGCGGCAACATCGCCACGGGCGCCGGGGGCCTCCTCTGCGCGAAGTACGGCGTCGTCCGCGACGCGGTGCTCGGCGTCGATCTGGTGCTCGCCGACGGGCGGCTGCTGACCCTCGGGCACCGGTCGGTGAAGGGCGTGACGGGGCTCGATCTCACGTCGCTCGTGATCGGCTCTGAGGGCACGCTCGGAGTGATCGTCGGCGCGACGCTCAAGCTGCGCCGCCTCGTCCCCGGGCACCGCCGCACCATCACGGCGACGTTCCCCGACGTGCGCGCCGCCGCGGTGGGCGCCGCCGCCGTGACGGCATCCGGTGTGCAGCCGGCGATCATGGAACTGATGGATGCCGCGTCGCTCGGCGCCGCTCACGCGCTGCTGGGCCTGCCGGCCCCCGCACCGGGCGCCGCGCAGCTGACGATCCAGACCGACGGCCCGGCGGCGATCGACGAGGCGGAGTCGATCGCGTCAACGCTCGGCGCACTGGGCGCCGTCGTCCGGCTGGCCGCAGACGACGGGGAGGCCGAGCACCTCCTCACCGTGCGCCGCTCGATGCATCCCGCCATGGAGAGCCTCGGCACGGCGCTCATCGAGGATGTCGCGGTGCCCCGCAGCCGCCTGCCGGAGATGTTCGACGAGATCGCGCGGGTCGAGCGGGAGCACGGTCTGCGGATCCCGACGGTCTGCCACGCGGGCGACGGCAACCTGCACCCGAACTTCATCTTCCAGGGCACCGAGGTGCCGCCGGAGATCTGGGCGGCCGCGGACGACCTGTTCCGCGCGGCGCTCCGCCTCGGCGGCACGCTCACCGGCGAGCACGGCATCGGCGTGCTCAAGCGCCGCTGGCTCGCCGACGAGCTCGGTGCGGACCAGTGGGAGCTGCAGCGGCAGATCACCCGCGTCTTCGACCCGACCGGCATCCTCAACCCCGGCAAGGTCTTCGACTCCTGACTCGGCGTGGGCCCCCCGCTTCGCTCACCCGCGCCGACCTCGCTCGCCCGCGCCGGCCTCGTTCCCCCGCGCCGACACGTGGGTGCGTCGCCGCTCGACCCGCAGTTCGGCGCGGATGAACCGGGGCCACCTCGTTCGCCCGCGCCGAATGGTGGGTGTGCCGCCGCGTCACCCGCAGTTCGGCGCGGATGAACCGGGGCCACCTCGTTCCCCGCAGGGGCACATTGTTCATCCGCGCCAAAAGGTGGGTGCACCCCGCCTCGACCCGCACTTCGGCGCGGATGAATCCCGGCCACATGGCTCGCCCCGAGGGCACCTTGCTCGCTCGCGCCGAATGGTGGGTGCGCCGCCCCGGCACCCGCAGTTCGGCGCGGATGCCCTGAGGGCACCTCGTTCGCCCGCGCCGAATGGTGGGTGCACCCCGCCTCGACCCGCAGTTCGGCGCGGATGAACCCCTGCCACCTGGTTCGCCCGCGCCGAAACGTGGGTGCACCGCGCCTCCACCCGCACTTCGGCGCGGATGAATCCCCGCGCCGGCGAGGCGCGAGCCCAGGCCCCCGGCGGCCTACAGCCCTTGCCAGGCCGGCTTGTTCGCGAAGGCGTAGCGGTAGTAGTCGGCGTGGGTGAGCTCGGATGCCGCTTCCTCGTCGACGACGACCGTGACGTGCTCGTGCAGCTGGATCGCGGAGCCCGGCAGCGACGAGGTCACGGGGCCCTCCACGGCCCCGGCGATCGCGTGCGCCTTGCCGGCGCCGAAGGCGAGGAGGAAGAGGTGCCGGGCATCCAGGATCGTCCCGAGGCCCTGCGTGATGCAGTGCATCGGCACGTCGTCCACGGAGTCGAAGAACCGCGCGTTGTCCTCCCGGGTCTGCTGGATGAGCGTCTTCACGCGGGTGCGCGAGGCGAACGACGACCCGGGCTCGTTGAACCCGATGTGCCCCGACGTGCCGATGCCGAGGATCTGCAGGTCGATGCCGCCGGCCGCGGCGATCGCGCGCTCGTAGTCCTCGCCGGCGTGCTCGATGGTCTCCAGCGCCCCGTTGGGGGTCTGGATGCGCGCCGGGTCGAGACCGAGCGGCTCGACGACCTGCCGCGTGATGACGGTGCGGTAGCTCTCCGGATGCTGCGGATCGATGCCGACGTACTCGTCCAGGGCGAAGCCGCGCACCTGAGACACGTCGACTCCGGACAGGCGCGACCGCAGCGCCGCGTACACGGGCTCGGGCGTCGACCCGGTCGCGAGACCGAGCACGGCGTCGGGGCGCCGGGCGATGAGCGCCGCGATCTCGTCGGCGACGAGCGCGCCGGCATCCGCGGCGGTGGGGACGATGACCACTTCAGCCATGCGCGACGGCCTCCTGTTCGACGGGTACGGCATCGGAGCCGATCAGCGCCGCTCCGAGGGCCGCGGCGGGCGACCCGGCCGGCAGCAGCTCCACGCGCTCGGCGAGCGCCAGCGAGCGGACGAAAGCGGATGCCACGGCTCCCGCCTCCAACTCTGCGACCACGAGGCTCAGCATACGGTCGCCGAGCGCCGACACGCCTCCCCCCAGCACGACGGCGTCGACGTCGACGGTGAGGACCAGGAGGCGCACCGCGGCGGCCACGCCGAACGCGAGGCCGGCGCGCAGCCCGGTGGCCTCCGCGTCGCCGGCGTCGGCGGCGTCGAACACGTCCCGCACCGGCAGCGCACCGCCCCGGCCCCAGCGCTCGGCGATCGCCCCGCCGCCGGCGAACACCTCGATGCAGCCGCGCTGACCGCACCGGCAGAGCGGTCCGGCGGGGTCGATCGAGATGTGCCCGACCTCTCCCGCCGTGCCGCGTGCCCCGCGCCACAGCCGTCCGTCACGGACGAAGCCGGCGGCGACGCCGGTGCCCAGATTGAGGTACGCGACCGTCCCGTCGCCGCCGTGCAGCGCGTACGCGCCGCGCGCGGCGGCCTTGACGTCGTTCTCGACACGCACCGGCACGCCGAAGACCGACGTGATCGCGGCGGCGAGATCGAGCCGCTCGACCCCGAGGTTCACGGCGTGGGTCACCGTCGCCCCGTCGACCACCTGGCCCGGTGTCCCGATGCCGATCGACACGGCGTCCCCCGGTGCGGCGCCGGCCGCGGCGGCGAGCTCGGCGACGGCATCCACGATCGTCTGCGTCACGGCATCCGGACCCCACCCGGTCGCGCGGCGCACGCGCGCGAGGATGGCGCCGTCCGGCGCGACGGCCACCGCGTCGGTCTTGGATCCGCCGACGTCCAGTCCGACGCGCATCAGCCCTTCACTGCTCCCGAGACGAGGCCGCCCGTCATCCGCCCCTGGACGATGAGGAAGAAGATCATGACGGGAAGGGCGATCATCGTCGAGCCGGCCATGACGGCGCCCCAGTTCACCCCTCCGCCGACGGACGAGGCCTGGAAGGCGTTGAGCCACGGCATGAGCGTCAGGTTGTACCCGCTCATGAGCAGCAGCGCCATCGTGAACTCGTTCCACGCCTGGATGAAGGCGAAGATGCCGGTGGAGACGAGGCCGGGGGCCAGCAGCGGGAAGGTGACCTTCCAGAACGCCTGCGCCTTCGTGCAGCCATCGATCATCGCCGCCTCCTCGAGGTCGGCGGGGACGCCGGCGACGAAGCCCCGGAGCGTCCAGATCGTGAACGGGATGACGGATGCCGTGTAGACGATCCCGAGTCCCAGCACGGTGTTCATCAGCTGCCAGTCGTCGATCATCCCGTAGATCGTGAACATCATCGCCTCGCCGGGGATCATCTGGACGATGAGGACCGACACGATGAACCCCCGCCGCCCCCGGAAGTGGAAGCGGGCGACGGCGACGGATGCCAGGAACGCGAACAGCAGGGTCACCACGAGGACGCCGGCGGTCACCGTGAGGGTCGTGCCGAGCGCGTGCGGGAAGTCCGTCTGCCCGGGGGCGGCCTCGCGGTTCCACGCGGTGAGGAAGTTCGCGACGGTGAAATCGGCGGGGAAGAAGCTCGGCGAGCGGCTGATGATCTTCGCGTTGGGTGTGAACGCGAGGTTGACCATCCAGTAGACGGGGAAGACGGAGCAGACGAACACGAGGAGGGCCGCCGCGTTCAGCAGCCAGCGCGAGGCGACCTTCCGGCCGGAGGACCGGCGCGGGCCGCCCGCGGCCGGCACGGCCGGGGCGGCGGCGACCTCGTCCACCCCGACGGTGCCGAGCTGGGTGACGGGCGTGACCTGCGTGCTCACAGCTCCTCCTCCCTCAGCGTCGTGCGGACATACCCCCAGGAGAGGATGAGCAGCAGGATGACCATGAACACGCCGATGGCGGCGGTCTCGCCGAACTCGCCGACGCCCTGCCGGAACAGGTAGGTGCCGAGCACGTTGGTGTCGGCGGCGATCCCACCGCGGCTCTGCAGGGCATACACCTGCGTGAAGATCCGCAGGTTCCAGATGATCTGCAGCACCAGCACGACGGTCAGGATGCTGCGCAGGTACGGGAAGACGACGAGCCGGAAGCGGCTCCAGCCGGTCGCGCCGTCCAGGGAGCTCGCCTCGAGAACTTCAGCGGGGACCTGACCGAGTCCCGCGAAGGTCGTGAACGCGACGAACGGGATGCCCTGCCACACGACGATGATCGTGAGGACGAGGGCGAAGGAGAGCGGGTCGAGGAGCCAGGAGTGGTTCGACCACTCCCCCGAGGCGGTGACCGTGTTGAGGAGCCAGTTCACGACGCCGTACTCGGTGTCGAAGATCCAGCCCCAGACGACGGTCGCCGTCAGCGGCGGCATCGCCCACGCGAGCAGCAGGCCCACCGACACGAGGACGCGCCAGGGCCGGGTGAGACGGGTCATCAGCAGCGCGACGAGCACGCCGATCACGACGATGAGCGCCGTCAGGACCACCATGAGCGCGAGGCTGCGGACCAGGACCGCGGGGAAGTCGGACTGCGTGAACAGGCCGACGTAGTTGTCGAGGCCGACGAAGTTCGGCGCCGTGCCCTGGACCTTGTTCTTGACCGTGTAGTCGGTGAAGGACTGGATCACCATCAGGACGGCGGGGTAGCCGACCATCACCCCGAGGATGACGAGGGCCGGGGCCAGCAGTGTCCAGGCGCTGCGTGCGTCGCGGCGGCGTTTGGCCCGCTCCCGCGGCGTCGGCGACGGCGGGGTGCGGCGGGCCGTCGCACCTCGCGTCGTGATCGCGGTCATGCTCGTCTCCTTCGACGTCGCGGGGGTCCCGGCCCGGAGCCGGGCGGAACCCCCGCGGGCCGTCACTTGTTGAGGATCGCCTCGATCGCGGTGTCCAGCTCGGTGGCGATCTCGGTGACGTCGCCGCCCTGCGCGATCTTCACGAGCGCGTCCGGGATCAGCTGCGCGGCCTCGACCTCACCCCACTGCGGGCTCGCGGGCGTCCCCTTCGAGTTGACGAGCGCGGCTGCCTGCGCCTGCGCGGACGCGGTGTCCGGGAGCGCCGAGGCCGCCTCGACGAGGCCCGGGATGAGGCTCTGCGCGGCGAGGAGCTCCTGGTAGCCGGCGGAGAGCATGATCTTCAGGGCCGCCTTGGCCTTGCCCTGCGCGTCGCTCTTGAAGGCGACGGCGATGTTCGAGCCGCCGGCGAAGATCGGCGCAGGCTCACCGGCGGTCGCGCCCGGCAGCGGCATGGCGCCGAGGTCCTTGGCGAACGTGTCGGGGCAGCCCTCGGAGGTCTCCTCGCCTTCGACCTCCCACGGCCAGGAGCCGTTGAGGTTGCCCTCGGCCCAGGCGGGGGTCGAGAGGAATCCGACCTCGCCGGCGCAGAAGGCGATGTTCGCGGCCTTCTCGTTGCCGTCCACGGGAGCGTTGGTCGCATTCTCGTAGACGTCCTGCAGCATCTCGAGGCCCTCGATGCTCTCCGGGCTGGACAGCTGCGCGTCCCACGTGTCGCCGTCCTGCACGGCGATCTCGCCGCCGGCCGACCAGATGTAGGGCAACGCGTTGTACCAGTCCTTGCCGGGCGCGTAGATGCCGGAGACCGTCGCGGTCGTGAGCTCCTTGCCCCGCTCGACGTACTGCTCGAGGGTCTGGGGCAGGGTGTCGCCGACGATCTGGGGCGTGTAGAAGACGACGCGTCCGCCCGCGTAGTACGGCGCCGCGTAGAGCGTCCCGTCGAGCGTGCCGGCATCCACGAGGCCGGCGACCATCTCGCCCAGGTCGCCCTCGATGTCGCTCAGGTCGGCGAACAGGCCGGCGTCGGCGAAGCCGAGGGCCTGCGTGTTGCCCACCTCGACGACGTCGGGGGCGCTGTTGGACGAGAGTGCGGCGGTGTACGTGTTGGACACGTCATCCCACGTCTTCTGCTCGATCGTCAGGGTCCAGCCTTCGTTCTCGTCCTCGAACGTCTCCTTCAGGTAGTCGCGTGCGGTCTGCGGCGTGTCCGCTCCGACGAGCCATACGGTGAGTTCACCGGTGGCCGCATCCGACTGCTCCGGAGCGGAGGTGCCGCTCGCTGCGCAGCCGGCGAGCACGACAGCCGAAGCGCCGAGAAGCGCGAGGGCTCCGAGCTTGGTGTTCATGGTGTCTTCCTTCTGTTCACGGTGGGATGCTCCGGGCGTGCGGCCCGGGAGCGCTGGCGTCAGGACACCCCGAGCTGTCCGGACAGGACCATGACGGCGGCGCCGCGGAGGACGATGTCCTCGCCTTGCTCCGTCATCCGCACCTGGACGCCGTCGTGGAACTCGGCGAGGGTCCGGGTGCGCAACGTCTCGACGGTCGCCTGCGCGAGTGGTCCGTCGAGAAGATCAGAGGGGCCGGAGAGCACGATCTCCGACAGGTCGAGCGCGCCGACGACCGGTGCGAGGGCGATGCCGAGGCGCTCGCCCGCGTCGCGGAGCACCTCGACGCGGTCCGCGCCGGAGTCGCGCAGCCGCGCCGTCAGGGAGGGCGCGGAGAGCCACGCCTCGAGGCAGCCGATCTTCCCGCACACGCACACCGGTCCCCCGTCGGTGCCGACCGTGACATGGCCGATCTCGCCTGCCGCGAAGCGGCTGCCGCGCATCGGCTGTCCGCCGGAGAGGAGGGCGGAACCCACACCGCGGCCGACCTTGACGAGCATCAGGTCGTCGCCGGCGCCACCGAACGTGTACTCCGCGAGGACCGCCGCGTTGGCGTCGTTGGCGACGAGCACCGGCAGCGCGAGCGCGTCGGACAGGATGCCCTGCAGGTCCAGGCCGACCCAGCCGAAGTTCGGTGCGGCGAGCACGACGCCGTGGTCGTCGACGACGCCGGGCGTTCCGACGCCGACGCCCAGCACGGGCGCGTGCGCGTCGGCGACGAGGGCGCGGGCCAACGCCGTCACGACGTCGATCAGGTCGGCCGGCGCGTCCGGCACGGCGGCCTCGTGACGGGCGACGATCTCCCCGTCGAGCGTGAGGACTGCGCCCAGGAACGTGTCCGTGCCGGAGAGGTCGAGGCCGACGATCCGGTGGCCTTCCCGGTCGAGGTCGACGAGGATGGCGGGTTTTCCGGGGCCGGTGACCTCCCGCATCCCGCGCTCGGCGACGTAGCCGTCGGCGATGAGCTCGGCGACGAGGTCGGAGATGGTGACGCGGGTGAGTCCGGTCTCCCGGGAGAGGTCTGCCCGGCTCATGGCACCCTGGTGGAAGAGGGTCTGCAGGACGAGGGAGCGGTTGTGCGCCCGGGCGTGCTCCGGGAGGACCTTTGCGCCGTGGCGCAGCGTCCGCCCGCCACCGAAGGATCGGTGGGCGACGGTCATCGTCTCGCTCGTGCGTCGTTGCATGTTTGTTAGTAGAGCTTACGAATTAGGGTCGCGCAACCCAGGAGCAGCAATTTGTGAGGCGTGTTTACAAAGTCGTTACATTCGGCGCGGGCCGACGAGGATGACCGGCATTCGTGTCCGAAGTGTGACGTGAGGTGGATGGGGGCCGTCGCGTACCATAGGCAGGACGCGAAACGCGCGCGGGATGACGGGGTGTCACGTGACGGATGTAGCCACGAAGAACGGGGCGGAGGACTCTCCGTCGACGGCTGAGACGACGACGGTTCTCCCCGCCGCGGACTGGGCCCCGACCGAGACGGCTCCCGCCGCACAGTGGGCGACCCCGGAACCCGCGCGCCGCAAGCGCCATCTCGGCCTCTGGATCGGCATCCCCGCCGGCCTCGTCGTGGCCGGCGCCGTTGCCGCCTCCCTCGTCCTCATCGCCCCGGGTACGGCCGTCGCCGGCGTCCCGGTGGGTTTCCTGACGCCCGGCGCCGCGACCGACGCCATCCAGAGCCGCCTCGCGGAGACCACCGTCACCCTGGGCGACGGCGGCCCGACCCTGTCCGGCGCCGACCTCGGCGCAGCCATCGACGCGGAGGCCGCCGCCTCGACGGCGTTCGGCGAGCGCCCGATGTGGAATGTCACGCAGTGGTTCGGCGACGGCTACGAGGTGCCGCTCACCATCGACACCGACACGGCGATCGCCGCGCTCCGCGACGCCGCCCCCACGATGTTCACCGACCCGGTGGGGGCGACCATCGCGTTCGACGGCACCGCGTATGCCGTGACGCCTGCCATCCCGGGCGAGGGCATCGATGTGGAGAGCATCCGCGGCGCCCTCGAGGATGCCTTCGCCTCCGGCGAGTCCACCGTGACCGTCGCCGCGGAGCCCGCCCTCATCGAGGCTGCGACGACCACCGAGATCGCGCAGGGCACGGCCGCCTCCCTCAACGCCATGCTCGAGAAGATCGGCTTCTATGTCGGCGAGGAGCGCACGGTGCCCGTGCCTGCTGCGACGGCGGCCGACTGGCTCACGGTCGAGGCCGATGAGACCGGTGCGTTCTCGATCACCGCCGACCCCGCGAAGATCCAGACGTTCGTCGACACGCTGAAGAGCCAGGTCGACCAGGCGCCCGCCAACGCGACCGTGCTCGTCAACTCCGCAGGAACCGTGCTGCGGACCGCCGTCGAAGGCCAGGACGGGCGCACCCTCGGCGACACCTCCGGCGTCGCGAAGGACTTCGCGGACCAGCTCGCCGGCGGCGACGGCGTCTACGCGCTGCCCGTCGAGGTCGCGCCCCACACGACGACCGAGATCGTGCGCCTGCTCGAGGTCGACCTCAGCCAGCAGCGCCTCTACCTCAAGGAGAACGACGCCGTCGTCGAGAGCTGGCCGATCTCCAGCGGGCTCGACGTCTCCCCCACCTACCAGGGCCGCTACATGGTCAACTGGCACGTCCGTTCGCAGACCATGACCGCCAGCAACCCCGACAACCCGTACTGGAACTACGAGGTCGAGAACGTCGAGTGGGTCATGTACTTCAACGGCGACCAGGCGTTCCACGGCGTGTACTGGCACAACAACTTCGGCAACAAGATGAGCCATGGCTGCGTCGGGATGCCGAACTGGCGCGCCCAGCAGATCTACAACTGGGCGCCGAACGGCGTCGACGTGTGGATCCACGCCTGATCCTCGCCGCTCAGTAGTCTGGGGCCGTGCCCCGCTTCGACCTCTCCCCCGCCGATCTCGAGACCTACCTCCCGGACATCCGCGAGCCCGCGGACTTCGACGCGTTCTGGCAGGAGACCCTCGCCGCCTCCCGCGCCGTCGCGCGGCCGCCGGTCGTCAGCGCGGCGCCCTCGCCGCTGCGCACCCTCGACGTCTTCGACGTCACGTTCTCCGGGTTCGCGGGCGACCCGATCCGCGCCTGGCTGACCGTCCCGCGCGGCATCGAGGGTCCCCTGCCGGCTGTCGTCGAATACAACGGCTACGGCGGCGGGCGGGGCCTCCCGTTCGAGCGGATCGGCTGGGCGTCATCGGGGTACGCGCACCTCTTCATGGACACCCGCGGCCAGGGATCGACGTGGGGAACCGGTGGCGCGACCCCCGACCCGCACGGCAGCGGCCCCTCGGCATCCGGTTTCATGACCCGCGGGATCGACGACCCCGCCGAGTACTACTACCGCCGGGTCTTCACGGATGCCGTGCTGGCCGTCGACGCCGTCCGCTCGCTCGATACCGTGGACGCCGCCCGGGTGGCGGTGGCCGGCGGCAGTCAGGGCGGCGGCATCGCGCTCGCCGCCGCGGGGCTGTCGGAGGGCCTTGTCGCGGCCATGCCGGACGTGCCGTTCCTGTGCCATTTCGAGCGCGCCGTCGGCCTCACCGACCGCGACCCCTACCAGGAGATCGTGCGCTACCTCTCGACCCATCGCGGCGCCGAGGATCGCGTCTTCGAGACCCTGTCGTACTTCGACGGCGTGACGCTGGGCGCACGGGCCCGGACGGCGGCGCTGTTCTCCGTCGGGCTCCTCGACCCGATCTGCCCGCCGTCGACGGTGTACGCCGCGTTCAACCACTTCGGCGGGGACGACAAGGCCATCGAGGTGTACGCGCACAACGAGCACGAGGGCGGGCAGTCGTTCCACTGGCTCGCACAGACCGAGTTCCTCGCCGCGCGCGTCTGACCCGACCGGCATCCCGGCTTTCCGGCATCACTCCCCGCGAGACATCAACGGTGCACCGAGACAGCAGCCGGTAGCTGCGGTCTCGGTGCACCGATGCGGTCTCGCGGACAGGCGTCCGCGCGGGGCGGCGTCAGCGCGGCAGTGCCGTGAGGTGCAGGACGAACGCCTGCACCGGCCAGAGGCACGGGAGCTGCAGACCCACCCGGCCGAGCACCGATCCCGGGAGTTCGATCTCGCCGGCCGCGAACCACTCCGGCGTGATCCAGCCGTGCTTCGCCTCGCCCACCTCCGTGCACACGCGCACGCGGTACCGGCGCGTCGGATCCAGCCCCGGCAGACGCAGGCGCTCCGCGCGTGCATCCTCGAGGCTGCGCACGGTGGCCGCCACGACCACCGCCTCCTCCGCGGTGGTCGTCATCGTCACCCGCCAGGCGGGGTCGCGCAGGAACGGGTGGCTGACCGTGCCGGAGTGGAGCACGGGCCGCAGCGCGCGGTACAGCGCGGCAAAGCGCTCCACCGTGGCGCGCTCGTCGTCCGAGAACACCGAGATGTCGCACTCGAAGCCCGCGGAGCCCAGAAGGCTCGTCGCGAGACGGTAGGACAGGTCCGTCGTGCGTCCGGAGCTGTGCGAGTGCGCCGGGCCGACGTGTGCGCCGACGAGCTCCGGCGGCAACAGCAGACCCGTCCACAGCTGGATGTCCTGCCGCTCGACGGGGTCGTTCGAGTCGCTCGCCCAGACGCGATCGGTCACCGCGAGGATGCCGAGATCCGTGCGCGCGCCCCCGCTCGAGCAGGACTCGATCTCGAGGGCCGGGTGACGGCGGTGCAGCTCCTCCAGCAGGGCGTAGACCGCGTGCATCTGCGCATGGCCGCCGGGGCGACCCTCATGGGCGCTGTCCACGAGGTCGCGGTTGTGGTCCCACTTGATGAAGTCGATGCCGAGTTCGGTGACGAGGGCCGAGATCTGGTCACGGACGTGCGCGGTCGCTGCGGGGTGCGCCAGATCCAGCACGTACTGCGAACGCCAGGAGAGCCCCTCGGCGTGATCGAGGTGTCCTGGATCGTGCAGCAGCCAGTCCGGGTGGGCGCGGGCCGCATCGGAGTCGAGGCTGATCATCTCCGGCTCGAACCACAGCCCGAACTGCATCCCGAGCTCGTGGACACGATTCGCGAGCGGCGCCAGCCCGTCGGGCCAGACCGAGCGATCCACGACCCAGTCGCCCAGGCTGGTCGTGTCGTCCCGGCGACCCGCGAACCATCCGTCGTCGAGCACGAACCGTTCGATCCCGACCGCCGCGGCCTGCTCGGCGAGCGCCAGCAGGTGATCGGGGTCGTGATCGAAGTAGACCGCCTCCCACGTGTTGAGGGTCAACGGCCGTGGTGTCGAAGGGTGGCCCGGACGCGCGCGCATCCAGGTGTGGAAGCGCTCCGCGACACCGTCGAGTCCTGCGTCGGACCACGTGAACGCGACGCGTGGCGCGGTGTAGGACGCGCCGGCATCCAACACCACTTCGCCGGAGCGCAGGTACTCCCCTCCGCCCAGGAACGTCACCGCGTCGGTGATCCGATCCGTCCGGTAGGTCGTGTCGGACGACCAGGCCACGTGGGTCGCCCACACCTCGCCGCCCTGCCAGGACGGCTCACCGACCGTGAGCAGGGCCGCGGCGGGTGAATCATGACCCGGCCGGCCGCGGCGAGACTGACGGGCGACGGCCCCGGCGGGTACCGGGGTGACGACCGGGCGCTTCTCTCGGGTCCAGCGCCCGTCGAAGGTGGTCAGGTGGGTGACGCTCGTCGGAACCGGCAGAGTCGCCTCCGCCCATTCGATCTCGATCGGCGCGCCGTCATTGCGCACGGTGAGATCGACCCAGACCACACCCCCCGCTTCGATCGTCGCCGCCCAGCGCAGAGTGAGTCCGGAAGTGCCGTCGTGCGCGGTGATCGCGACGTCGGCCTCACCGGCATCCACCGTGTCGACGGTCCACCGGCAGCGATGGATGCCGGCCGCGGTGCGCACCTGGAGCTGCGGTCGGCCGGTCCACCCGTCCGCCTCGCTCGCGACGACGGGCATCTGCCAGGCGGCGTCGAGCGTGCCGGGCGCGACCTGGCGACTGAGCGCCGCTTCCAGACCGTCGAGGTCGTGCGCGGTCACCGCGTCGAGGTCGGCGCCCCAGTGGAGCACGTGGGGAAGCCCGACGTCGGGGACGCCGAGCACGAGTGCGACGCCGTGCGCCCGGGTGAGGACGATCGTCATGCGGGAGCCTCCATGGATGCCGGGCGCTCGCCCGTACCTCGTTCGATGATCCACGTGGGGAGCGTGATCTGTTGGATGAAGCCGCTCGGGTCCGCGATGCGCTCGAGGGCGAGCTGCGCCGCGCGGCGTCCGAGCTCGACAGGATCGTAGCTGACGACGGAGACCCCCAGGACATCGGCGGTGTCGAAGTCGTCGAACCCGATCAGGGCGGTGCTCTCGTCTTCCCGCTCACGGAGCACCCGCAAGGCGCCGATCGTCATGCGGTTGTTGCCCGCGATCACGGCGGTGGGGCGATCCGGACGGGCCATGAGCTCGCGCATCATGTCGGTCGTCGACAGGGTGGGGTCGTCGCGCAGCGTCTCCCACGCCGACGTGTCGACGACACCCGCTGCGGCCATCGTCTGGCGGAACCCGGCCAGCCGTTCCATCTGCGTGTAGACCGAGCTGGGGTTGCAGGCATACGCGATGCGCCGATGCCCCCGCTCCAGCAGGCGCCGGGTCGCATCGATGACGGCGGTGCGGTTGTCGAGCACGATGGCGTCCGCAGCGAGGTTGCGGGCCGGCCGATCGATCGCGATCACCGGCGTGCCGAGCTGGCGTTCTCCCTCGAGGTACGACTGGTCATCGCTGACCGGGATGAGCAGAAGGGCGCCGATGCGCTGCGACAGCAGGGCGTTGGCCACCTGCTCCTCACCCTCGGCACTGTCGTCGGTCGTCGAGACGACGAGGCTGTAGCCGTGGGCCGCGAGCTCCTTCTCGATGCCGCTCGCGACCTTGTAGTAGAACGGGTTGCCGAGCTCACCCATGATGAAGCCGACCGTGCGGGTCCCACCCCCGCGCCGGAGCCCCTGGGCGAGCGTGTTCGGGCGAAAGCGCAGCCGCTTCGCCGCCGCGAGGACTCGGTCGACCGTCTGCGGCGCCACGAGCTCTCGCTGGGTGAACACCCGCGACACCGTCTTCGAGCTGACATCTGCCAGCCGGGCCACGTCTGAGAGCGTGGCGCGCTGTTGAACCGTCATCGGCCCTCCCGTCGTGGTCACTGTAGCACCGACACGCGAAATGACGACGATAGACATGTGAGAGACATTCAGTCCCAGTTCGAGAGAATTCATCCCAGTAAACTGCCAGACCAACGCCATATTCGCGAATATTCTTCGCGAGCGGACAAGCCAAGACAGCGCTGACATTTCTTCCTTGTGGACCTGAATTTCCGGGGTTACTGTGGCCCTCGCGGCGCTCCCGTTGCAGCGACAACGGACAGGCATCCCCACGCAATGGAGCGACGTGGCGGTTTCAAGGGTGAACCTGACAAGGAGAAGAACATGGCACGCACCACATTCGCGGCCATCGCGGCATTCGCCGCGGTCGGCCTCACGCTCGCCGGTTGTGCCGGCGGCGGCACGACGGAGCCCACCGACGACGGCACGGCGGGAGAGGTCAGCGGAGAGGTCACTTTCGTGACCTGGCGCACCGACCTCGTGCAGGACGGGACATTCGACGCGTACGCGGAGAAGTTCACCGAGATGTACCCGGACGCGAGCGTCACGTTCGAAGGCATCACGGACTATGAGGGCGAGATGACGACGCGCCTCAGCACGACGAACTACGGCGATGTCCTCGGCATCCCGAACAGTGTCTTCCCCGACCAGTTCGCCGACTACTTCGAGCCGATCGGCGAGACGGCCGACCTGGCCGACACGTATCGGTTCCTCTCGCCGAAGAGCTTCGAGGGCGTCCAGTACGGGCTGGCACTCGGCGGCAACGCGAACGGCGTGCTGTACAACAAGGACGTCTTCGAGGCGGCCGGGATCACCGCGCTGCCGACGACCGAGGATGAGTGGCTCGATGCGCTCGGCATGATCAAGGACAAGACCGACGCGATCCCCTACTACACCAACTACAAGGACGGATGGCCGCTCAGCCAGTGGTCGAGCAACATCGGCGCGATCACCGGTGACCCGGACGCGCAGAACGCCATGACGTCCGACGACGCTCCCTGGACCGAGGGGACCGACATCTATGCGATCGACTCCCTGATCTACGAGACCGTCGCCGCCGGCCTGACCGAGGAGGACCCGCTCACCACGAACTGGGAGCAGTCGAAGGTCGACTTCGCGACCGGCAAGATCGCCACCATGGCGCTCGGATCGTGGGCGATCTCGCAGATGCAGGCCGCTGCCACGGACAACGGCGTCGACCCGTCCGTCGTCGGCTACATGGCCTTCCCGGCCACGGCCGGGTCGTCGCAGTTCGCGACGGTCGGCGGTGACTACAGCCTCGGCATCAACAAGAACTCCGACGTCAAGGCAGCGGCGAAGGCGTGGATCGACTTCCTCCTCGAGGAGTCCGGCTTCACCGAGACGCAGGGCATGGTCTCGGCGCTGATCGCCGACCCGCTTCCCGAGAACCTCGGCGGCCTGAGCGACGCAGGCGTCGAACTGCTGGAGATGAACCCGGCCCCGGCCGGCGAGGAGGCGCTGTTCAACAACATCGCCAACACCGCGCAGATCGACATCTGGGGCGCGATCTACCGCCAGAAGCTCGTGGACATCGCACGGGGCGCGGCGGACGGTGACAAGGCGTCGTACTTCGACGACCTGAACACGCGCTGGGCCGACGCGATCGCGCAGAACGGCTGACCCCCGCCACCTCCGGGGACCGGGGCGAGCTCCTCCTCGCCCCGGTCCCCGGAGAAGGCCCCGCATCACCTCACGCTCGGGAGAGCCTCATGTCCCTCATCACCAGCGGCGCGAGCGCCACCGGGATCCCCGCACCGCTCATCGCAGCCACCCCGGGCCGGCGGCGGCGCTTCGGTCGCCGCTCCCCCAAGCGGTCCGCCGGACGCGGTCCCCTGTCGAAGCTCACGCCCTACCTCTTCCTCGCTGCAGCGGTCGCCCTGCTGCTCCTGCTGACCTACCTGCCCGCGGCGAACATGATCTGGTACAGCCTGCACGAGTGGCGGGGCCTCGGCCCGCTCGGCGACTTCGTCGGGGTCGACAACTACGTGCAGGTCTTCACCAACCCGCAGATCTTCAGCGTCTTCTTCGTGAGCCTCTACTACTTCGCCGCGTCGTTCCTCCAGATGGCGATCGCCCTGTACTTCGCGGCCCTGCTGAGCTTCTCGACCCGCTTCTCGAACTTCTTCCGCGGTGTGCTCTTCTTCCCGTACCTGATCAACGGTGTCGCGATCGGGTTCGTGTTCCTCTACCTCTTCCAGCCGGGCGGCACACTCGACACGGTGCTCGGCTGGTTCGGCGTGGTCGAGACGCCGAAGTGGCTGGGCGATCCCACCGTGGCCAACTTCTCCCTCGCCGGGACGAGCGTCTGGCGGTACACCGGTCTGAACTTCGTCCTGTTCCTCGGCGCGATGCAGTCGATCCCGAGCGAACAGTACGAGGCCGCCGAGATCGACGGCGCCTCGAAGTGGCAGCAATTCTGGGCGCTGACCTTCCCCGGCATCCGCCGCATCATCGGCCTCTCGTTCATCCTGGCGATCGCCGGCAGCCTGTCCGTCTTCGAGATCCCGTTCATCATGACGGGCGGCGCCAACGGCACTTCGACGTTCGTCATCCAGACCTTGCAGACGGCGTTCACGTTCCGACAGGTCGGCCTCGCATCCGCGATGGCCGTCGTCCTCCTGCTCATCGTGCTGACCGTGACCTGGGTCCAACGACGACTCTTCCCCGACGAGAAGGTGGATCTGACATGAGCGCCGTGACACACTCCGAGCGCGCCGTCCGCGAGGGCGCGCCCGCTCCCCGCCCGACGGATCGCCGTCAGCGCAGCGCCCTGCGGATCGCGCTCACGCAGCGCTCCGCCGTGACCGTGAAGTACGTCTCGCTGATCGTCGCGGTCATCCTCACCGTGCTGCCGCTGAGCGTGCTGTTCATCGCGAGCTTCAAGTCGTCGCAGGAGTTCGGGCAGACCGGTCCGTTCGACATGCCCGCCGACTGGCTGAACTTCGACAACTTCGTCGAGGCGTTCACCAAGGGGGGAATGGTCGAGGGCTTCGTCAACACCACGATCATCCTGGTCTTCTCGCTGATCGGCACGATCCTGATCGGCACGATGGCCGCCTACGCGATCGACCGGTTCCAGTTCCGCGGACGCAAGGTCGTGGTCGCGCTGTTCCTCATCGCCACCCTGATCCCCGGAGTGACGAGCCAGGTGGCGACGTTCCAGATCATCAACGGTCTCGGGTTGTACAACTCGATGGGAGCGCTGATCCTGCTCTTCCTCGGCACGGACATCGTGTCGATCTACATCTTCATCCAGTTCATGCAGTCGATCCCGGTCTCGCTCGACGAAGCCGCGATGATCGACGGCGCGAACCGGTGGACGATCTACTGGCGCATCGTGCTGCCGCTGCTGAAGCCGGCGATCGCGACGGTGGTGATCATCAAGGGCATCGCCATCTACAACGAGTTCTATCTGCCGTTCCTGTACTGGCCCTCGGAGGGGACGATCTCCACCTCGCTGTTCCGCTTCAAAGGCCCGTTCGGCGCACACTGGGAAGTCATCGCGGCCGGCACCGTCCTGGTCATCGTCCCCACGCTCATCGCATTCATCCTGTTGCAGCGGTTCATCTATCGCGGCATGACCTCTGGAGCCGTCAAGTGATCTCCCGCCCCCTCCACGACGACTGGACCCTTCAGGCTGTCGCGGGTCCTGCGCCGGCGCACATCGCCGGACGCGCGATCTCCGCGACCGTTCCGGGAACGGTGCACATCGATCTGCTGCGCGACGGCCTCATCCCCGAGCCGTACCAGGGCGAGAACGAGGCGCTCATCGCGTGGGTGGGCCGCGTCGATTGGACCTACCGCACCGCGTTCGTGTGGTCCCCTGATTCCGAAGAGCGTCACGATCTCGTCTTCGACGGGATCGACACGGTCGCCGACATCGTGCTCAACGGCGGTGTCCTCGCCTCCGTCGCCAACCAGCACCGTTCCTACCGGATCCCCGTCGATGCGGTGCTGCGCGAGGGGTGGAACGAACTCGAGGTGCGCTTCCGCGCGCCCGTCCCCTACGCCAACGCGCAGAGCCTGGAACTCGGCGTGCGCCCGCGTCCCTACCCCCTGCCGTACGAGGCGATCCGCAAGTCGGCCTGCAACTTCGGGTGGGACTGGGGCATCGCGACGTTCACGAGCGGTCTGTGGAAGGGCGTCCGCCTCGAGTCCTGGTCGATCGCGCGACTCGACGAGGTGCGGGTCACCGCGACGCCTGACGGCGACGGCGGCACGGTGCGCGTCGATGCCCGCATCGAGCGGTCGGGCTCCGACGTCGCGAGCGCGATCTCGCTGCACGCGACCGTCGTCGATCCCGGAACGGATGCCGGCGCGCTCGCCGCGGTCACCGTCCCGGCCGACGGCGAGCACGTCAGCCTGACGCTCTCACTGGACGACGTCGCCCGCTGGTGGCCGGTCGGCTACGGCGACCCCCATCTTTACCGGGTGGACATCGCCCTCCGCGGCGCGGACACCCTCGAGGCCCGCCGGCACACCGTGGGCTTCCGCACCGTGCACTGGGACACCGCGCCCGACGACATCGGCGCGCCGTTCACGCTCGTCGTCAACGATCAGCCGGTGTTCGTCAAGGGCGTCAACTGGATCCCGGACGACGCCCTGCCGGTCCGCGTCGACCGCGCGCGCCTCGCGCAGCGCCTCGATCAGGCGCTGGCCGCGAACCTGAACCTCATCCGCGTGTGGGGTGGGGGACTCTACGAGTCCGATGACTTCTACGACCTCTGCGACGAGCGCGGACTGCTCGTCTGGCAGGACTTCCTGTTCGCGTGCGCGGCGTACCCCGAGGAGGAGCCGCTGAGATCGGAGATCGAGGCGGAGGCCCGGGAGAACATCGTGCGGCTCGCGTCGCACGCCTCTCTCGTGCTCCTCACCGGCAACAACGAGAACCTCTGGGGCTTCGAGGACTGGGCATGGAAGGAGCGACTCGACGGGAAGACCTGGGGCGCGTACTACTACTACGACCTCTTTCCGCGACTGGTCGACGAGCTCGCGCCGCACGTCCCCTACTCCCCCGGGAGTCCGTTCAGCCCCGGCGGCGGCTGGGAGGGACCGTTCTCGACGGGGCCCGACGGCGGTCGCCAGACCGGTCCTCACCCGAACGCCGAGACGCACGGGACCATGCACCTGTGGGAGCAGTGGAACCGCGAGGACTACCCCACCTATCGCACCTTCCGGCCCCGGTTCGTCGCGGAGTTCGGGTGGCAGGGGCCCCCGACGTGGACCACGCTGACCCGCTGGATCGACGATGACCCGCTGACGCCCGAGTCCCCCGGCATGATCGTCCATCAGAAGGCCATGGAGGGCAACGTCAAGCTGACCAGTGGCCTGGTCCCCCACTTCCGCGTGCCCGAGGACATGGAGACCTGGCATTGGGCCATGCAGCTCAACCAGGCCCACGCCGTCCGCTTCGCGCTCGAGTGGTTCCGCGCGCTGGCGCCCCACACGATGGGCGCGGTCGTCTGGCAGCTCAACGATTGCTGGCCCGTCACCTCGTGGGCCGCCGTCGACGGCGACGGACGGGTCAAGCCGCTGTTCCACGCCCTCCGCGCCGCCTACGCGGATCGGGTGGTCACCGTGCAGCCGCTGGGCGAGCACGGCGAACCGGTGGCCGTTCTCGGCAACGACACCGCCGACGTCTGGCAGACCGCGCTGCACGCACGACGGGTGCGCTACGACGGCGTCGTCCTGGCATCCTTCGACGCGGACGTCGTCGTCGGTGCCCGTGGCACCCGGCGGGTGGCTCTCCCCGCGGACCTCCTCACCGCGGTGGAGCCCGCCCGCGAGTACGTCGTCGTCGACACCGGTGACGCGCGCGGCACGTGGTACTTCGCCGAACCGCGCGACAGTGCGCTGCCCGCCCAGCAGGTGTCGGTCGCCGTCGAACCCGCCCCAGGCGGGAGCATCGTCACCCTCACCGCGCACGCGTTCGCCCGCGATCTGACGCTCCTCGTCGACAAGGTCTCCCCGGACGCGCAAGCCACGGACGCGCTCATCACGCTGCTCGCGGGTGAGTCCGCCACGGTGTTCGTGCGCCACGGCGGCGACACCCTCGACTCCGCCGCGCTGGCCGACCCCCGTGTCCTCCGTTCCGCGAATCAGCTGGTGACGCCGTGAACGGCGGCGCGGACCTGGGCGCCCCGATCTGCGGCATGACCTGGGGGTGGGTGGGTGTGCGCGGCACGTGGGCGACTCCCTCCGCTGCCGCATCGATGTCCGCGATGGCCGAGCACAGCGTCACGTGGACGGCGCTGGCGTACGCCGCGATGCAGGCGACGGCGTTCTCGACGGTCATCGACCGCGAGCTGCAGCCGACGGTGACCGACGAGGAGATCACCTGGGCGATCCGTGAGGCGCACCGGCTGGGCATGAAGGTGTGCCTGAAGCCCGTGGTCAATGTGGCCGACGGCACCTGGCGCGCACACATCGGGTTCTTCGACTGGGATGTGCCGAACGAGCCGTCCTGGACCCAGTGGTTCGCCTCCTATCGGACGTTCATCCTGGACGCGGCACGCCTGGCCCAGGACGAACAATGCGCCATGCTCTGCATCGGGTGCGAGATGGTGCGCGCCGATGGACAGGAAGCGCACTGGCGTGCGCTCATCGCGGACGTCCGCGAGATCTACAGCGGGATCGTGACCTACAACTGCGACAAGTACCAGGAAGATCATGTGACCTGGTGGGACGCGGTGGACGTCATCTCCTCGAGCGGCTACTACCCGGTCGACCAGTGGGAGCGGCAGCTCGACCGCATCGCGCCGGTCGTGCAGGCCGCGGGCAAGCCCTTCTTCTTCATGGAGGCCGGGTGCCCGTCGCGCGTCGGGTCGGCGATGCTCCCCAACGACTGGGCCCTTCCGGGCGCACCGTCGGGGTCCGAACAGCTCGCCTACTACCGCGTGATGTTCGACGCGTGTGCCGCCCGCGAGTGGGTGGGCGGCTTCATGCTGTGGGACTGGCCGGCCGAACTCTACGGTCTCGCCGATGCCGAGACGAACGACGACTACTGCCCGTACGGCAAGCCCGCCGGCGCGTGGCTGCGCGAGCGGTACGCCGCGATGACGGAGGGCGCGAAGTGAGCGCAGTGCTGGCTGTGGATGCCGGGCAGACCGCGATGAAGGTACGGGTCCGATCGGCGGACGGCGTGTTCGAGGAGCGGCTCCCCGGCATCCGCACCGACGAGCCGCTCCTGCCGCAGCTGGCCGACGTCGCCCGCACCGCCCTCGCCCTGTCGGGCGTCGCGGCCGATGTGCTCACGGCCGGCGTGTCGGGGCTGACGGCGAAGGATGCCGACGCCTCCGCCCTCGCCGCGTTGCTGGACGGCACACCGTTGCGGCGCGTCGTGCTCGCGCACGACTCCACGACCTCCTTCCTCGGAGCCCTCGGCACCGCCCGCGGAGTGGTGGTCGCGGCCGGCACCGGCGTGGTCACGCTCGGTGTCGGCCGGGAGCGGATCGCCCGTGTCGACGGCTGGGGCCACACGATGGGCGACGCGGGCAGCGGCTTCTGGATCGGGCGCGAGGCCCTGGCGGCAGTCATGCGCGCCCACGATGGTCGTGGTCCGCAGACGACCCTGACCGACGCGGTGCGCGCCGTATGGCCGTCTCTGCCCGACGCCTACATCGAACTGCAATCGGACCCGGACTGGGTGAGGCGCGTCGCGGCGTTCGCCGCCGCCGTCGCCGACCTCACGACGGCGGGCGATGCGGTCGCGGCCGGCATCACGGACCGGGCGGCGCACGAATTGGCACACAGCGCCATCACGGCACTCACCCGCGTCGACGAGTCCGATGATCCCGACGCGCGCGTCTGCATCGTCGGCGGGGTCTTCCGCTCCGAGTCGCTCCGCTCCGCCTTCACGGCGACACTTCGCGATGCGGGCGTCGCGGCGCGGCTCGAACCGTCCCACGGCGAGGGCATCGACGGCGCGATGGCACTGGCCACCCTCAGCGCCGACCACCCGTTCGCGACCCACACGTCCGTGTATGGCTGACGCCGGTCACGAGCTTCCCCCCGGAGACCCCGAACGCGCGCTGACGTCGAGCGTTCGGCGCGCCCAGCCGCTGCGATCGCTGTTCCGACTGCTCCGGCCGCATCGCGCGGGGATGATCACCGCCGTCTTCGCGTTCATCATCAAGGACAGCCCCGGCTGGGTCCTCCCCGCGGTGACCGCCGCCATCATCGACATCGTCGTGCTGGGCGGACCGGTCGAGCGCGTGTGGCTCTGGGGCGCGCTCGCCCTCGGGCTGATCGCGCTCAACTACCCGTTCCAGATGATCGTGGTGCGGCTCACCAGCACCGCCACCCGCACGGTGGCGTACACGGTGCGCACGGGTCTCGCGGCCCGGCTCCAGCGCCTGTCGCTCGGATTCCACAACCGACAGAGCGCCTCACTCGTGCAGACGAAGATCGTCCGTGACGTCGAGAACCTCGAACTCATGCTCGCGCAGCTGTTCCCGACGATCGTGTCGGCGACCGCGACACTCACCGGGGCACTGGTCGTGACGGCGTTCGTCGTGCCCGCGTTCGTGCCCGTCTACGTCGTGACGATCCCGATCGCGGCGGCGCTCATCGTCTACATCCGGAGGCGCGCGAGTTCCCGCAACGAGGAGTTCCGCCACGAGGTGGAGCGGCTGTCGGCGCAGGTGTCCGAGATGGCGGCGCTGCTGCCCATCACGCGCGGCCACGGGCTGGAGGACGTCGCGATCGCGCGGGTCGCGGAGCGTGCGGAGTCCGTGCGCCGGGCCGGGCGCGAGCTGGACATGCTCAACGGGCGATTCGGGGCGCTGTCATGGATCTCCTACCAGCTGCTCGGATTGCTGTGCCTGGTGGGTGCCGCGTCGGTCGCGATCGCCGGCATCCTGCCGATCACCCCGGGCGAGGTCGTCCTGCTCAGCACCTACTTCGGCATGCTCACCAATGCGATCGTGATGCTGATGAACGCCGCCCCGATCTTCACCCGGGGAATGGATGCCATGCGCTCCATCGCCGACGTCGCCGAGGAGCTCGACGTCGAGGACAACGCCGGCAAGCGCCCGGTCACCGCGGTGCGGGGCGACATCTCCCTGCACGCGCTCGAGGTGCGGTACGAGGACGGACCGCCCGCACTCGACGGCATCGACTTCGAGATCCGGGCGGGAGAGACGATCGCGTTCGTGGGGCCGTCGGGCTCAGGGAAATCGACGCTGCTCAACGCGATCTTGGGCTTCGTCCGCCCGACGGGCGGGCGGGTGCTGCTGGACGGTGTCGATGCCGCGACACTCGACCTCCGGTCACTCCGCCGCTTCGTGTCGATCGTGCCGCAGGAGACGGTGCTCCTGGCCGGAAGTGTGCGCGAGAACGTCGCCTACGGCGCGCCGGGGGTCACCGACGTGCAGGTGATCGCGGCGCTCAGCGAGGCGTTCGCGCTCGACATCATCCAGGGCGACGCGGGGCTGGACACCATCGTGGGTGAGCGCGGCACGAGCCTGTCGGGCGGGCAGCGGCAGCGGTTGGCGATCGCTCGGGCGCTGATCCGCGACCCGCGCATCCTGGTTCTCGACGAGGCCACGAGTGCCCTCGACTCCGAGTCCGAGGCGCGCGTGACCGAAGCGCTCGATCGCGCCCGTCGCGGGCGCACGACACTCGTCGTCGCGCACCGACTGTCGACGGTCCGCCGCGCGGACCGGATCGTGGTGATCCAGCGTGGGCGCATCATCGAGTCGGGGACGCACGACGAGTTGGTCGCCGCGGGCGGCGCCTACTCGCGTTTGGCCTTCGCGCACCCGTGACCTGGGCCCCGCGGCATCCCTCCCCCGCGACATCCCTCCCCCGCGGGTGGGCCGCCGGGCAAGCGGTCTCGCCGGCGGGCGGGCCGGCGGGTGCGGGTGTCAGGCCAGGGCGTCGATGACGGAGTTGAGCGTGGCCGAGGGGCGCATGACCGCCGCCACCTTCGCCGTGTCGGGGTGGTAGTAGCCGCCGATGTCGACCGACCGACCCTGCACGGCATTGAGCTCCGCCACGATCGCATCCTGCTGCGCGGTGAGCGCCTCGGTGACCGGGGCGAACGCCGCCGCAAGCGCCGGATCGGTCGTCTGCGCCGCAAGCTCCTGCGCCCAGTAGAGCGCCAGGAAGAAGTGGCTGCCGCGGTTGTCGATCGTCCCGATCGCGCGCCCCGGCGACTTGTCGTTCTCGAGGAACGTCCCCGTCGCGGCATCCAACGTGTCGGCGAGGACCTTCGCGCCGGCGTTGCCGGTGAACTCCGACAGGTGCTCGAGCGAGGCTGCGATCGCGAAGAACTCACCCAGCGAATCCCACCGCAGGTAGTCCTCCTCCACGAGCTGCTGCACGTGCTTGGGGGCAGAGCCGCCGGCTCCGGTCTCGAACAGGCCGCCGCCCGCGAGGAGCGGGACGATCGAGAGCATCTTCGCCGATGTGCCGACCTCGAGGATCGGGAACAGGTCGGTCAGGTAGTCGCGCAGCACGTTGCCGGTGACCGAGATCGTGTCCAGGCCCTGACGCAGGCGCGCCAGGGTGTAGCGGGTCGCCTCTGCCGGGGGCAGGATCGTGATCTGGATGCCGGCGGTGTCGAGGGTCGCGAGACCCTGGTGCACCTTGGCGATCAGCTGCGCGTCGTGCGCGCGGTTGACGTCCAACCAGAAGACGGCGGGCGCACCGGTGGCACGGGCACGGGTGACGGCGAGCTTCACCCAGTCCATGACGGCGATGTGCTTCGTCTGCGTGGCACGCCAGATGTCGCCGGCGCCGACCTCGTGCTCGATGAGCACGGTGCCCTCGCCGTCGAGCACCTGCACGACGCCCGCGGACGGGATCTCGAAGGTCTTGTCGTGGCTGCCGTACTCCTCGGCCGCCTGCGCCATCAGACCGACGTTCGGCACGGTGCCGATCGTGGTGGGGTCGAGCGGACCGTTCGCGATGACGTCGTCGATGACCGCCTGGTACACGCCGGCGTACGACGAGTCGGGGATGACCGCGATCGTGTCGTCTTCGCCGCCGTCGGCGCCCCAGAGCTTGCCGCCGTTGCGGACGAGCGCGGGCATCGAGGCATCTACGATGACGTCGCTGGGCACGTGCAGGTTCGTGATGCCCTTGTCGCTGTTGGTGTACGACAGGCGGGGGCCGTTCTGCAGCGCGGCGGTGAACGCCGCGGCGATCTCCTCGCCCTCGGCGACCTCGGAGAGCCCGGAGAGGATCGCGCCGAGGCCGTCGTTGGCGGTGAGTCCTGCCGCGGCGAGCGCGTCGCCGTAGCGGGCGAAGACGTCGGCGAAGAACGTGCGCACGACATGACCGAAGATGATGGGGTCGCTGACCTTCATCATCGTGGCCTTCAGGTGCACCGAGTACAGGACGTCGTCGGCCTTCGCCTGCGCGATGGTCTCGGCCAGGAACGCATCCAGCGCCGCGGCGGAGAGGAACGTCGCGTCGATGACCTCGCGCGGCAGCACCTTCAGGTTCTCCTTCAGCACCGTGACGGTGCCGTCGGCCGCCGTGTGCCGGATGCTGAGCAGGTCGTCGTGGGCGGCGACCCAGGACTTCTCGTTGGCCTTGAAGTCGTCGTGCCCCATGGTGGCGACGCGGGTCTTCGAACCGGCCGGGAACGGCTTGTTCAGGTGCGGGTGCTTGCGGGCGTAGTTCTTCACCGACAGCGGCGCGCGGCGGTCGCTGTTGCCCTCACGGAGCACGGGGTTCACCGCCGACCCCTTGATGCGGTCGTAGCGGGCGCGGACGTCCTTCTCCTCGACCGTCGTGGGGTCATCCGGGTAGTCCGGGATGTCATAGCCCTGGGCCTGCAGCTCGGCGACGGCCGCCTTCAGCTGCGGGATGGAGGCGGAGATGTTCGGGAGCTTGATGATGTTCGCCTCGGGGAGCGTGGCGAGGCCGCCGAGCTCGGCGAGCGCGTCGCCGACCTGCTGCTCGGGGGTGAGTCGCTGCGGGAAGGCCGCGAGGATGCGACCGGCCAGCGAGATGTCCCGCGTCTGCACGGACACCCCTGCCTGTCCGGTGTAGGCCTGCACGATCGGCAGGAACGACGCGGTCGCCAGTGCCGGTGCTTCGTCGGTGTACGTGTAGATGATGGTGGGCTCGGGCACGTGTCGTCTCTTTCGTTCGCGAGCGGAGTTGTCTCGATATCAAGATACCGGAGGCCTCAGGTGAACGACGCGGAAACAGATGTGCCGGGGTTGCGTCGGCCCGATAGCCTGGAGGACATGTCTGAGCTGCGAGTAGTGGAGCTGTCCGCATCGACCATCGTCGCGGTGAACAACATGTCCCTCAAACCCGGTCAGGAGCAGTACCTCGCGCCGACGAGCTACGCGGTCGCCGGCGCCGTCGTGAACCCCGCCACGGCGTGGCAGCGCGTCGTGATGGACGGCGACGAGGTCGTCGGGTTCGTGAGCGCGAACTTCGACCAGGAGGCCCCGCAGGAGCACTTCCGCTCCGTGCTGTGGCGCATCAACGTCGACGCCGACGACCAGGGCCGCGGCGTCGGGCGCTTCGCGGTGAAGCAGCTGCTCGAAGAGGCCCGCGCCCGCGGCATGGACCACGTCAACGTCATCTACGAGGCCGGTGACGGCGGCCCGGAGGCCTTCTTCCGCCGCGTGGGCTTCACCCCGGTCGATGAGACCGAGTTCGGCGAGGTCGTCGCCGAGATCCGCCTGTAGCCCCGGTTCGCACCCGCGCCGGCCGCCGCCTCGGGAGGAGATGACGCCTCGGGAGGACGGCATCCCGGCATCCATCCTCCCCGGCTGCCATGTCCTCCCGAAGCGTCACGTCGACGCGGATGCCGAGGCGTCAGACGAGCGATTCCCGCCAGGCCGCATGCAGCTGTGCGAACTTGCCGGTGCCCGCGATGAGGGCATCCGGGGCGTCGTCCTCGATGATGCGGCCGTGCTCCATCACCAGCACCCGATCGGCGATCGCGACCGTCGACAGGCGGTGCGCGATGATGATCGCCGTCCGGTCGGCGAGCAGCGTCTGCAGGGCATCCTGGATCTGCCGCTCACTGGGCATGTCGAGGGATGCCGTCGCCTCGTCGAGGATCAGCACCGCGGGGTCGGCGAGGAACGCGCGCGCGAACGAGATCAGCTGACGCTGCCCCGCGGAGACCCGCCCGCCGCGCTTGTTGACGTCGGTCGCGTACCCGTCCGGCAGCTTCGAGATGAACTCGTCCGCGCCGACGGCGCGTGCGGCCGCCTTGATCTCGTCGAGCGTCGCCTCGGGCTTGCCGAGCGCGATGTTGTCGGCGACGGTGCCGCTGAAGAGATACGCCTCCTGCGTCACCATGACGATCGCGCGGCGCAGGTCCTTCGGATGCATTGACCGCAGGTCGACGCCGTCGAGGGTCACCGCCCCACGCGACGGGTCGTAGAACCGCGACACGAGCTTGGCGAGGGTCGACTTGCCGGCACCGGTCGTGCCGACGAGCGCGACCGTCTCCCCCGCCGGGATGTCGAGGGAGAAGTCCGGCAGGATGACGCGGTCGTTCGCGTAGCCGAACTGCACGCCCCGGAACTCGATGTGCCCCTTCGCCGCCCACAGGTCCACCGGCTTCGCGGGGTCGGGGACGGTCGGGGCCTCCTCCAGGACGCCGGACACCTTCTCCAGGGCGGCCGTGGCCGACTGGTAGGAGTTCAGGAACATCGCCACCTCTTCGAGCGGGCTGAAGAAGTTGCGGACGTACATGACCGCCGCCAGCAGCGCGCCGAGCGCGAGGGCGCCGTCGACGACGCGGAACGCGCCCCAGAGCAGGACGATCGCCATCGTCACGTTCGCGAGCAGGATGAGGCCCGGGTCGAGCACGCCGTACAGCTTCACGAGCTTGAGGTTCACACGGCGGTACTCCGCGGAGATCTCGCCGAACTCCTCGTCGTTGCGCTTCTCCTTGCGGAACGCCTTGACCGCCCGGATGCCGGTCATCGTCTCCACGAACTGCACGATGAGCTTCGCGCTCACGACCCGCGAGACGCGGAAGCCCTTCTGCGACTCGATGTAGAACCAGCGCATGAGCAGCCCGAGCGGGACGCCCATGACGAGGAGGACCACGCCGCTCTGCCAGTCGAGCAGGAACAGCGCCACGAGCGTGAAGACGCCGTAGAGCGCGCCCTGCACGAGCTGGTTCAGCCCGCCGTCGAGGAGCTCCCGGATGGATTCCAGGTCGCTCGTCTGGCGGGAGATGATGCGCCCCGACGTGTAGGTCTCGTGGAACTCCAGGCTGAGCCGCTGCGTGTGCCGGAAGATGCGGGTGCGCAGGTCCATGAGGATCGCCTGCGTCAGTCGTGCGGAGAGCACGACGTACCAGCCGATGAGCCCGGCGCCGGCGATGCCGGTGACGAGGTAGATGACCGTGACGCCGACGGCCGGCAGCCAGTCCATCTGCTCGACGGCGCGCGGCAGCGCCGTGTCGATGCCGTACGCGATGAGCGCGGGGCCGAGGACGCGGAACGCCGTGGAGACGACGATCACCGAGGCGGTGAGCGCCAGGAGGCCGCGCATGTTGGAGACGAGGGAGCCCAGCAGGCGGAGCGACCGGCGGCGGATCGCGCGGCTCTCGTTCTTCGTGTAATCGCTGCGGTCTTCGCCGCGGGTCCCCTGGACGGATTCCTCGCTCACAGGTTCACCTCCATCTCTCGGTGACGGTTATCCTCTGCCTCGAGGCTCGAGATGACGTGCCGGTAGTGCTCGCTCGTGCGCAGCAGGTCGACGTGCGTGCCGACGGCGGTGATGCGGCCGGCTTCGAGCACGGCGACCCGGTCGGCAAGGGCGACGGTGGAGGGCCGGTGCGCGACGATGAGCGCCGTCGTGGTGGCGAGGACCCGTCGCAGGGCCGCCTCCACGAGCGCCTCGGTGTCGACGTCGAGCGCCGACAGCGGGTCGTCGAGGACCAGCACGGTCGGCCGCGCAGCGACGGCGCGCGCGAGCGCGAGCCGCTGGCGCTGGCCGCCGGAGAGGCTCAGCCCCTCCTCCCCGACCGTCGTGTCGACGCCGTTCGGCAGGTCGTGGACGAACTGGGCCTGCGCGATCTGCAGCGCCTCGGCCAGCACGGCGTCGGCTTCGGGGCTGTCCAGCGCGAGGTCGTCGCGGCCGAGCAGCACGTTCTCCCGCACGGTCGCGGAGAAGAGCGTCGCATCCTCGAACGCCATCGCGATGTGCCGACGGAGGTCGTCGAGGGTGAGGTCCCGCACGTCGACGCCGTCGAGTTCGACGGCGCCCTCCGTCACGTCGTACAACCGGGTCGGCAGCGTCGTCAGGGTCGTCTTGCCGGAACCGGTCAAGCCGACGAGGGCCATGGTCTCGCCGGGCTCGAGCACGAGGTCGATGCCGTCGAGCAGGTCGCGCTCGGTGGCCGCGGCATCCTGGTACCGGAAGTGGACGCCGCGGAACGCGAGCTCACCGCGCGGCTCGGCGATGGTCTTCGGCTCCGCCGCGTCGACGATCGCGTTCTCCTCGTCCAGCACCTCGTAGATGCGGTCGATGGCCGTGCGGGTGTCGACGAGGAAGGAGAAGAGGAAGCCGAGCGACTCCAACGGCCACCGCAGCGCCGTCGCCATCGCGAAGAAGCCGAGCATCTCACCGACGGTGAGCTCGCCCTGCGTCGCCAGCCAGATGCCGATGAGCAGGCACAGCGCGAACGCGACCATCGGGACGACCTCGAGCCAGAACCACAGCAGGCCGACCTCGCGGGCCTTGCCGAGCTCGGTCTGGCGGAGGCTCTCCACCTGGCGCGTGAACTTCTGCAGCGCGTGCTTGCCGCGGCCGAATGCCTTGAGCACCCGGATGCCGTGCACGCTCTCCTCGACGGAGGTCGCGAGGTCACCGGCCTGGTCCTGGCTCTGCCGGGCCAGGACGTTGTAGTGGCGTTCGAAGCGGTAGCCGAAGAACCACAGCGGGATCGACACGATGAGGAACGTCGTGCCGAGCGCCCAGTGCCAGCGGAACAGCAGCACGGCGCCCATGACGACCGTCAGCATGTTGACGATCAGCAGGATCGAGCCGAACGCGAGCCAGCGCCGGATGAGGTTGATGTCCTGCATCATGCGGCTCAGCAGCTGACCCGACTGCCAGCGGTCGTGGAAGGCGACGGGCAGGCGCTGCAGCCGGCGGTAGAAGTGCTGGCGGATCTCGTACTCGACGCCGGTCGCGGGCGTCAGCACGAACGCGCGCCGGAGGTAGACGAACAGCGCCTCGAGCGAGCCGAGGACGAGCACGCCGATCGAGGCCCAGACGATGATCGCGAGGTCGCCGGAGGCGATCGGCCCGTCCACCGTCGCTTGCAGGACGAGCGGGATCATGAGCGAGACGACGGCGGCGCCGAGCGCGCTCAGCGCGCCGGCGAACAGTCGCGGCATGACGGGCTTGGCGAACGGGAGGATGCGGGCGAGAGCCCGGAGGGTGGAGAGACGTTCCGGAGGGGTCATGGTCCTTGGAGGGTGGTGGCGGATCGCGAGGCGACAGGTCGTGGGAGGGCGCGGCGGCGCGGCAGGTGCGATGCCCTGACGGAGTGAACGCGGGGTGCGGCGGGTCTATGCCGCCGAGGAGGTGCGGATCGCCGCGTTAACCCTCGAAGGTCCCGAACCCACCGACGGCGAGGAGCACGGGCTTCGTGGTGACGATGGCCTGATACATGGCGTCCTCCTGGTCCGGTGAGTGGGGCTGTCGCGCGCCGAGGCGACGCGACAGCCCTCCAGACTATGTCTGGGAGTTCGCTGAGCGCAACCTCCGATGTGCTCAGGCCTCGCGGGCGAGGAGCGCGCGCTTGACGTCGGTCCCCCACGCGAAGCCGCCGAGGGACCCGTCGGAGCGGAGGACGCGGTGGCACGGGACGAAGAGGGCGGGGGCGTTGCGCGCACAGATCGAGGCGGCCGCGCGCACCGCGCGGGGCTGCCCGATCACGGCGGCCAGCTCGGTGTAGGTGAGCGGCCGCCCGGGAGCGATACGGCGGAGGGCGGCCCAGCCGGCGGTCTGCAGCGGCGTCCCGCTCTGGACGACCTCGACGGCGTCGATCGCCGCGAGGTCGCCGTCGTAGTAGCGGCGGACGGCGTCGGCGGCCGCAGTCTCCCCCGCCTGCACGCCGTCGGGCAGCACGCGCAGTCGCCCGAGGATCGCCTCGGCGTCCGCGGTCCACCCGGAGGCGAGGACGCGTCCCGCCTCGTCGGCGAGCAGGGTGAAGGGGCCGTCCGGAGTGTCGAGGGTCTGGATCACGGCGGTCATGTCTGCTCCTGGCTGATGTCGGTGCGCGTCGGCGGGGTCGGTCGTGTCGTCCGGCGCGGGCGTGGTGCGGTGGATGCGGCGCGCCAGAGGTGGGCCGTGAGGTAGCTGCGCCACGGGGCGACACCCGCGGACCACTCCTCGAGCCCGCGGGGGTCCGCCGGGATGCCGGCCGCCGCGGCGCCGGTGCGGACGGCGACGTCGCCGGGCAGCGAGACGTCGGGATCGCCGAGCACGCGCATCCGGACGTAGTCCGCCGTCCACGGGCCGATCCCGGGCATCGCGAGCAAGGCCGACCGCTGGGTGGGGCCGTCGTCGCCGGCGGTGAGGGGCAGGCTGCCGTCCGCGAGGGCGGCCGCGGCGCCGGTCAGCGCGCGGATGCGCGCGCCCGGGCCCCGCAGCACCTCGTGGCCGCGCTCGGCGATCGCGGCCATGGTGGGGAAGAGCAGCGGGGTCTCCACGAGGCCGGGCGCGGGCTCGCCGAGCGCCTCGGACAGCGCGGTCAGCGCGGTGCGGGCGGCGCCGACGGTGATCTGCTGGCCGACCATCGCCCGGATGAGCATCTCGTGCGGGTCGGCGGCGCCGGGCACGCGGATGCCGGGAACCGCGGCGACGAGCGGCGCCAGCTCGGGGCGGCCGCCGAGCGCCGCGTCCACGGCGACGGGGTCGGCGTCGAGATCGAACAGCCGACGCGCCCGCGCCACGACGGTCGGCAGGTCGCGCAACTGGGTGAGGCGCGTGCGGAGCCGCATCCGTCCCCCCTCGTCCGCGCGGAGCTCGAACCAGGCCGGACCGCCGTCCAGCCGCAGCGAGCGGGCGAACGAGGTGGCCGTGGCGACCTCGACGCCCGGGATCGCGCGCGCGGCCATCCACGCGAAGAGCCCCTCGGTGTCCAGCGGCGCGCGGTGCGGCAGCACGAGGTCGATCGTGCCGGGCTCGCCGGCCGCACCGTTGCGGTGCCGGCGGGCGCGCAGCGCGAGCGGCGGCATGCCGAACACCTCGCGGACCGTGTCGTTGAACTGACGGACGCTCGCGAAGCCGGCGGAGAACGCGACCTCGGACGCGGGAAGGTCGGTGCCCACGAGCAGCATCCGCGCCGTGTGCGCGCGATGTGCGCGGGCCAGCGCGAGCGGTCCGGCGCCGAGCTCCGCGGACAGCATCCGTGTGAGGTGGCGCGGCGAGTAGCCGAGGCGCGCGGCGAGACCGGACACCCCCTCGCGTTCGACGACGCCGTCGGCGATGAGGCGCATGGCGCGGGCCGCGACGTCGCCGCGGACGTCCCACTCCGGCGAACCCGGCGCCGCCTCGGGGAGACAGCGACGGCACGCGCGGTAGCCGGCCTCGTGCGCCGCCGCGGAGGTCGGGTAGAAGGTGACGTTGCCGGGCTTCGGGGTGCGAGCCGGGCAGCTGGGCCGGCAGTAGATGCCGGTCGTGCGCACCGCGGTCACGAACTGGCCGTCGAAGCGGGTGTCCCGCGCGTCGATCGCACGGTACCGCTCGTCGAAGGTCATGCTCATCGGCATGCCTCTACTCTGGCACGCCCGACGGGTCCGGTCTCGCGGAAATCGGACACGGCTGTTCGGGCCCCACCCGGCCTCCGCAGGAAGGGCGGGCGGGGCCGCGCGTCACCGCTCCAGGAGGGCGAACCCGCCGGCGGGCAGCACGATCATGCGGTCACCGCGGAGCTGCTTCGTGTCCGTGAGCCGGCCCTGCGCATCGTAGATGTACGCCACGGCGCGCTCGCCGTGCACCCCCACGACGACCGGCTCCCGGCGCGTCGATGCGGAGTGCACGAGCTCCGTGCGCCCCTCGCCGGTCAGCACGAGGCGGGAGACGACGGGGCGGATGAGCAGGGCGTCCAGCTGCAGCGTCCCACTGGTGACCTCGACCTGCACGGTGGGCTGCTTCCCGCGGACGGTGCGCTCCAGACTCCGCGGCAGCAGCACGCCGGGAGTCGGGGAGATCCCCTGCGCGGGTGCCGTCTCGCGCAGCTCGCCGAGCCGCTGCCGTTCCGCGCGCCACGTCGAGCTGCTGGCGCGGTCCGGTGCCGACCAGACGACCGGCTGGACGATGCGGTCCTGCGGGTGGACGCCGATCGTGAAGGCGGCGTGCTGCCCCGTGGCCAGGGCCAGCCCGCCGCCGGACCACAGCGACTCACCCGTCCACGCCTCCGGGGTGATCACGGTGCCGTCGGTCGTCGCGGTCTCCGCTTCGACGACGCGCAGCCCATCCCGGTCGGCGACGTCCGTGACCGATGTCGCCCGGGCGGCGAGCGCCGGGTGCGCGTCCAGCGCGATCATCGTGAGGAGGCCGTGGATCGTGCTCTCCGCGCCGCTGTTGCGGTTGACCGAGCCGTCGGGCTGCAGCCCGTCGTAGGTGACGCCGGTGGCGGGGATGTACATGTCGACGCCCGCGCGATTCGCGCCGAAGAACCAGGCTGCCTGCACGGCGGCCAGCTGATCGAAGCCCGTCGAGCCGGTGGCGTCCGCGACGGCGAGCAGCGATTGCACGCGGGAGTCCGCGCCGTACGCGATCTGCACACGGTCGGCGGGCGTCGGGAACCATCCGTTGTCCGGCCCGCCCGCGGTCAGCAGCGTCGTCGTGAAGCTGGCGGCGTCGCGGACGGCCGGAGCCAGGAGACTCGGGGCGCTCAGCGTCTCCGATGCGACGGCGAGCGCCGCCGGCATCTGCGAACCCCACGCGTGCCACATGCTGCGCGAGAGCGCCCACGGAAGCACCGCCCCGTACGGCCAGGACTGCTGATCGTCGGCGCCCATCGCCGCGATCCCCTCCGCGAGCTTGCTCAGGGCGTCCTGCACCTGCGCCCCGGCACCGCCGGCCTCGACGCGGGCCGCGAGGCCGAGGACGGCTTCCGCGGACGCGTCGGCGCCGTCGACGATGAGCCACGCAGGCACGCGCATGCCGTCGGCCTGCGTCCAGACGCCGTAGTCGACGAGCTCCTGCCGGGTGACGGCATCCACCGCGAGGGTGAGCCGTTCATCCAGGAAGGCCGCGAACGCGGGATCGGCGCCCGCGAAGGCCGCGTAGCCCTCGCCGAACGCCCAGATCGTGCGGGCGAGCCAGTAGCTGGGGCCGGAGTCGGACGGGTCGGGGAGTTCGACGGGTTCGGGCGAGGGGTTCAGGGTGCCGTCCGGCTGCATCCACAGGACGACGTTGCCGGCGTTCGGACCCTCGGTGGTCTGCAGGTAGGCGAGGGCGCGCAGCAGCTCGTATGCGCTGTCGCGGCTGCTCGCCTCCCCCGTGAGCTCCCAGTGCCGCAGGTACACGACGGCCGCGCGGGAGATGTCGTCCGCGTTGTACGCGCCCTGCCCCCAGTAGCCTGTCGCGGGGTCGAGCGGGCCGCCGCCGACCCGTTCGAAGGTGCCGCCGTCGCGCGCATCGGCGTAGGTCCACGGCATCACGAGCGTCGGCTCCTCCGCGAGCCGGTACGTCGTGTGACCGGGGACGTCCGCCGGCGGGGTCGCCTCGTCGAGGAGGAAGTCCAGGTGCGCAAGGTTGGTCAGCGGGGGCACGGATGCCGTGGCCGCCGGAGCGGAACCGGCGGGGGCCGCCGCAGGGGCGGGTGCCGCGGCTGCCGCCGTCGGCACGGCGAGCGCCGTGGCGGTGACGATGGCGAGCACGGCGCCGAGCACACACCCTCGCCGTCGGGGCTGCTGGTTCATGATTCCTCCGATGGTTCCGGGCGTCGTCGCCCGTTCAGGTCTGGTCGGTCCGCTCCAGCAGGGCGACGCCGATCTTCGAGTCCGCCATGCCGTAGAAGACGTAGTGGCGGCCGTCGATCTCCTCGATGGCGGTCGGGAAGACCACGTTCGGGACGATGCCGCTGCGTTCGTCGTCGGTCTCCGGGGCGAGGAGCGGCTCGCTCGTCCGGTCCAGGACGCGGGTGGGGTCGTCGGCATCCAGGATCATCGCGCCGGCGGCGTAGTTGACGTTCTGCTGCTGCGCGAAGGCGTTGTCGATGACGCCCGTGACCCCGTGATGGATCACGAGCCAGCCCTCCGGCACGCGCAGCGGCGCAGGTCCGCCACCGATCTTGAGCTCCTCGAACGCGTACTTCGGCCCCGCGAGCATGCGGCTCTGCTCCCACAGGACCAGTGCGGAGAGGTCCGCGCGGACGGCGTCGAGCGGGATGTAGGCGATCCAGATCGACTGCCGCTCGTCGGTGACGCCGGCGGGCACCCGGACACCCTCCCCCGGCTTCGTCTCGCCGAGGTTCCACATCGGCCGGTGCAGCACGGCGAGCGCCTCCCTGCCGTCCGGCGCGGTGACCGGCTCGGGGAAGAAGACGGTGTCCTTGTTGTGGAACAGGTTGAGGTCCATGTCCAGGTCGTCGTCGAAACGGAACAGTGCGGGGCCGAGCCGCCGCCACTGCGTGAGGTCCTCCGACACCGCGACCGCCGTCCGCGGCCCCAGCGGCCCGAACGCGACGTAGGTCATGACGTGGAGTCCGAGCGCCTCGATCCACGTCACCCGGGGGTCTTCGACGCCGGCGTTGCCGACCCCGCGCTCCCATCCGCGATCCGGTTCCAGGACGACGCCGCGGCGCTCGACGCCGACCGGGACGCCGTCCTCGACGAGGACGCGGGCGAGCCCCACCCGTGAGACGTTGCCGGCGGCGACGAGCCGCGGCAGCAGATACACCTCGCCGTCGGGCCCCCGGCCGGAGCCGGGGTTCAGCACGCCTTCCGCCTCGTGCGGGTCGTCGGGGTCCGGCGTCATCACGACACCGACGCGGGACAGACGGTAGGGGAACGCGGTCATGTCAGCCTTTCACTCCGGAGCCGATGTCGTTCGACGTGAAGTAGCGCTGCGACAGCAGGAACAGCACGACGGCCGGGACGGCGAGCACGACCGCGCCGGCCATCATGGCGCCGAACGGGTTCGCCGTGGACGCGGCGATGTTCGAGATGAAGTTCGCGAGCGACACCGCCAGGGGCTGCATCGACGCTTCCTTCGTGATGAGGAACGGCCAGAGGAACTCGTTCCACGGACCGATGAAGGTCAGCAGCACCGCGGTCAGCAGCGCCGGCCGCACGAGCGGCAGCGCGACGCTCCACAGCAGCCGGAACTCGCCCGCCCCGTCGATGCGGGCCGCGTCGAACATCTCCTTCGGCAGCTGCAGGAAGTACTGCCGGAAGATCAGCACCGCCGTGGAGTTGATGAAGAACGGCAGGATCATGCCGAAGTAGCTGTCGGCCATCCCGAAGTCGCGCGCGATCATGACGTACAGCGGGATCATCAGCAACTGGAACGGGATGACCTGCACCAGCAGCACGAGACCGAACGCGACGCCCCGGCCGCGCCAGTGCAGCACGGCGAGCGCGTACCCGGCGAGGACGCCGAACACGACCGTCCCGAGCAGCACGCCGCCGGTGAAGATGCCCGAGTTCGCGAGGCCCTGCAGCAGGTTGATCCGGTCGTTGATGGCGACGTAGTTGTCGACGGACAGGTTGGCCGGGTTCGGGAAGGCGCCGCCGATCGACGGGTCGACCTTCGTCTGCAGCGATCCCACGATCATGTAGTAGAAGGGGAACAGGAAGAACAGCGCGCCGAGACTCAGCACGACGTACAGCGCGATCTTGCTTCCGAGTGCGCGTTTCACGATTCCTCACCTCCCACGAGCTTGCGCTGGATGGCGGCTATCACGAGCACGAAGATGATCAGGATGACCCCGATCGCCGCCGCGATGTCGGGATTGCCCTGCTCGATGCCGCGCTGGTAGATCAGCAGCACGGGCGAGGTGGATGCTCCGTTCGGCCCGCCGCCGCCGGTCAGCAGATAGGGCTCGGTGAAGAGGTTCGCGCCGGTGATGGTCGCCAGCAGCACGACGAGCAGCGTCGCGGGGCGGACGCCCGGGACGACGACGGAGAAGAACTGGCGCATCCGCCCGCCCCCGTCCACCGACACCGACTCGTACAGCTCGTTGGGGACGTTCTGCAGCGCGGCGAGGTAGAGCAGGATGTAGAAGCCCAAGCCCTTCCACGTGACGAAGAACGCGATCGTCGGCATCGCGAGCCACGAGTTGATGACCCACGACGGGGTGGGTGCGAGCGGCCCGAGCACGTTGTTGACGAGGCCGTTCTCGGCGAAGAGGAAGAGCCACACCGCCACGACGGCGACGGATGCCGTGACGTACGGCACGTAGTAGGCGACCCGGAAGAAGGTACGGGCGTGCACGACGCGGTTCAGCGCCGTGGCGAGCACGATCGAGAGCACGACCGTCAGCGGCACGTTGATGAGGAGGAAGATCCCGACGTTGAGGAACGAGCGCCAGACGGCGGGGTCGGAGAGCACCTTTGCGAAGTTGTCGAACCCGACGAACGGGCGGTCGACGACGGCGCCGGGAGCGGCGAAGAAGTAGTCGTGGAACGACATCCATACCGCGAAGACGATCGGGTACGCGAAGACGATCCCGAGGAAGACCAGGTACGGGGCGATGAACACCATCCCGAGCGGCTGCGAGCCGAGGATGCTTCCCCGGCGGCGCTGCTTCTCGGGGGCGGGCGGGGCGGCCGACGCGACCGGCCGGGAGGGCTGCGCTGCGCCCTCCCGGTCCGGCGCGCCGGTGACGCCGGCGGTCATGTCAGTTCCCCGCCGCGAGCTCGTCGACCTTGGCGGCCGTGTCGGAGAGGAAGGAGTCCACGTCCCCCTCGCCGAAGATGATCGCCTTCGAGTAGCCGTCGCGGAACGCCTGCCAGATCTCGACCGAGTTCGGCACGTTCGGCACCTCGACGGTGCGCGCAGCCTGGTCGCCGAAGACCTCGTACGCGGGGTTGGCGGTGAAGTAGTCCGGGAAGGTGCCGGTGAGGTCCTGCCGCAACGGCATCTGCCCCGTGGCCTCGAGCCACTGACCGTCCTGCTCCTCGCTCGTGGCGAACTTCAGCACGTCCCACGCGGTGGCCTGGTTCTCGCAGGCCGTGAACATCCCGACGTTCTTCGCGTCGCTGAAGGTCCACGTGTCGGCGGGGTCCGTGCCGTCCTTCGTCGGGATCGGGACCGACCCCCAGTTCACGCCGTCGCCGTACACCGAGATGGCCCACGGGCCGACGATAGACATCGCGGCGTACCCGTCGGCGAACGCGTCGCCCTGGTACTGCTCCTGGCCCGCCAGCTTCTCCTCGTACAGCGTCCGCCAGAACTCGGCGACCGCCTTGCCCTCTTCGCTGTCGAACGTCGCCTTGCCGTCCTCGAGCAGCAGGGTGCCGCCGGTCTGGGCCGCGTACAGCGGGTAGAAGTCGAACCACGACTGGAAGAACTCGCTCGTGGGAGCCGGGTTGATCGCGTACTGCGCGACGCCCTTCTCCTTCAGCGTCCGCGCGGTCTGGAGGAACTCGTCGTAGGTCGACAGCGACGGGTTCTCCGGGTCGAGGCCGGCCTGCTGGAACATGTCCTTGTTGTAGAAGATCATGACCGGGTTGGACTTCCACGGCATCTGATAGAACGAGCCGTCCTCGGACCGGTACTGGTCGGCGAGGTCCCCGCTGCGCTCCGTGATGTAGTCGTCGCCGTCGGGGAAGTCCGACAGGTTGACCAGGCCGCCCTGCTTCTGGAACTGCGGGACGGCGGCGGGCGCGGTGTTGAAGATGAGGCACGGGGCGTTGCCGGCCGTGATGGCGGCGCCGATGACCTCTTCGCTGGAGGATCCGGCGGGGATCTCCTGCGCCTTGACCTGCTCGTCGGGGTTGTCCTTGTTCCACGCCTCGACCATCTGCTTGCCCCAGGTGATCTCCTGCTCGTTGTTGGAGTACCAGATGGTGATGTCGCCGCGACCCTCCGGGTCGGCGGCCTGATTGCCGCCTCCGCCGCCGCAGGCGGTGAGGGCGAGGGTGGATGCCGCTGCTGCGGCGATGACCAGTGTGCGTCGTTGCATTGTCGTGCTCCTCCATGTGCGTCGCGGCTCAGGCCGCGGGACACCGTTGGCTGGGACCGACGGTGGTCTCGACCGATGCTGGTGCCCACGCTCGTCGGCCCGTCGGTGCACGACAAGCCGGTTGTGCGGACGGGGAACCGGGTGTATACCCGCACACCAGTCCGGTGTTGCGACGGCCCCCGCGTGGGTAGCGTGTGCGCATGACTTCACGCGAGTACGACCTCATCGTGATCGGCGCCGGCGCGGTCGGCGAGAACGTGGCGGACCGTGCCGTGCAGGGCGGCCTGTCCACGGTCATCGTCGAATCCGAGCTCGTGGGCGGGGACTGCTCCTATTGGGCGTGCATGCCGTCGAAGACGCTGCTGCGGAGCGCGGCGAGCCTGCGCGCGGCGCGCAGCGTCGACGGCGCGCGACAGGCGGTCACGGGAGAGCTCGACGTCGCCGCCGTGTTCGCGCGCCGGGACCGGATCGTGCACGACTGGGACGACGGCGGGCAGGTGCGGTGGCTGGAGGGCGCGGGCATCGATCTGGTCCGCGGACACGGCGCGCTGACGGGGCCGAAGAAGGTCACGGTGACCTCACCGGAGGGCGGGGAGACGCGGCTCGTCGCCCGGCATGCCGTGGCGGTCTGCACCGGCTCGGCCGCGCTGATGCCCGACGTCCCGGGGCTTCTCGAGGTCGAGCCGTGGACGAGCCGGGATGCGACGTCGTCGCCGTCCGCGCCGGTGTCGCTCGTCATCCTGGGCGGCGGGGTGGTCGCCGTGGAGATGGCGACCGCCTATGCGGGTTTCGGCACCGACGTGACGATCGTGGCGCGATCGGGACTGCTCTCCGGTGTGGAGGACTTCGCGGGGGACGCCGTGCGCCAGGGCCTGGAGGCCCTGGGGGTCACGGTGCGCCTCGGAGCGACGGCATCCGCGGTGCACGGCACCGATGACGGTGCGGTCGTCGTGCTCTCCGACGGCGGCCGGGTCGCGGCCGAGCGCGTGCTCGTGGCGACCGGGCGCGTCCCGCGCACGATGCGCATCGGGTTGGAGACGGTGGGGCTCATGCCCGGCGAGTGGCTCGATGTCGACGACACGCTGCGCGTGCCGGGGACGGACTGGCTGTACGCCGTGGGCGACGTCAACCACCGCGCCCTGCTGACGCACCAGGGGAAGTACCAGGCTCGCGCCGCCGGCGACGTCATCGCGGCGCGGGCGCGCGGCGCGGCGGTCGACGACGGCCCGTGGGGCACGCATGCCGCGACCGCCGACCACGCCGCGGTGCCGCAGGTGGTCTTCGCCGACCCGGAGGTGGCGTCCGTCGGGATCAGCTCGACGAAGGCCGCGGACGAGGGCCGGCCGGTGCGGGTGCTGGATGTCGACCTCGCCGAGCTGGCCGGGTCGAGCACCTACTCCGACGCCTACCGGGGACAGGCCCGGGCGGTGGTCGACACCGACCGGCACGTGCTCATCGGGGCGACGTTCGTCGGCCCCGATGTCGCCGAGCTGCTGCACGCGGCGACGATCGCGATCGTCGGCGAGGTGCCCCTGCAGCGCCTCTGGCATGCCGTGCCGCCGTACCCGACGGTCAGCGAGCTGTGGCTGCGCTGGCTGGAGGACTACGGCCGGCCGGCCGGCTGAGCCGGCGCCGTCCAGGTCAGGGACGAGACGGAGAGATCCAGCAGAGTCCGGATGAGGACGAGGGGACGATCGTCGGCGGGCACATCGACCGGCCGGGCGATCGTGGCCGTGAGCTGCAGACCGCGGCGTCGCCCGGTGCCGGGGATCGGCGTGAGGTACACGATCTGCGTGCTGAGGAACTCGGCGTCGTCGAGCCGTTGACGCGACTCGCGCTCGAACCGGAGGAAACGCTTGTCGCCGAGGAGCGGGGTCGCGCCGGCCTCCCGGATGAGCGCCTGCACGAGCGGATCGAGCGTGCCGCCGGGCGACGCCGGGGTGCGCACGGACGCCACGAGCGAGGCCGGCAGGGCGAGGGCCTCGTCGTCTCCCGTCGCCGGGGTGAAGAACGCGATGACCGAGGCCGACGCCATCTGCTGGAACGCGTCGTCCAGCATCGGGCGGACGCGGGCGAACAGATCGGGGCGGTGCGCCTGCAGGAGCCGGCCGCGCACGGCGTCGACCATCTCGTCGCGCTGGGCGGCCGAGGCGTCGCGGCGCACCCACCCGGTCGGCAGGGCGAGGGAGAAGGCCGGGTCGGCCGCCCCGAGACGCGCGCGCAGGCTGACCCGCTCCGGCGTGCGCTGCAGGGCGTCGTGCGTGGTGGCGTCGTGCGTGGTGGCGTCGTTCACCGGGGTCTCCTCATGACTCGTCGTCCAGCACGAACAGGGTGCCGGGCTGGGCGGTGCGGGCGCGCTCGAGGAGCCCGGATTCGATGACGCCCCGTTCGTGCAGGACGGCGAGGGCGGCGTCACGGTCGGCCGTGATGGCGATGCGCTCCTCGTACGGCAGCGCCGCCGTCTTCGCACGGATCTGGGCGACGGCGACCGTCGACGGCATGGTCTCCGGGGCCGCGGCGACGGTCTCCGGGGCGCGCGTGCGGAACCGGAGCAGCATCGCGATCGCGGTCACGACGGCGATCGCGAGACACGCGAGGACAGGCGGGTACCAGGCCGCCCACGCGTCGAAGCCGTCCGCGGCGGCGGTGTTCGGCATCCCCACGACGGCGAACCCGGAGAAGACGACGGCGACCAGCACGATCCCGAGGAGGAGCCCGTCGTAGCGGGCGCCGCCCCGCAGCCAGCCGATGAGCAGGACCAGCTGGGCGACGGCGGCGACGATGAACATGACACCCGCGAGGGGCACGGATGCCGAGGCATCCATCCGGAAGAAGTTGAACCGGTCCCCGCCCATCGCGGCGACGGCGACCACGGGGGCGGCGGCGGCGACGATGGCGAGGACGACCGCCAGCGCCGTGCCCGCGCGGCGCACCGGCGAAGGGCGGCGTGCCGTCTCGCGCGCGGCGAGCGCCGCCCCGTCGGCGCCGAAGAGGGCGTAGATGTCCGGATGGCGCTGGAACGCCATGACCTCCAGGAGCCCGAAACGTACGGGGGCGGCCAGCGAGTGCTCCTGCGCCCACTCCCGGGCGCTCGCGTGACGGAAACTCATCGTGTCGGCACGGTATCAGCCCAGTCCGCATCCGCGGAGGCGTCCAGGAACCCGGCCGGCGCCGACGCGCGCACGGGGGTCCCGTCCGGGGCGATGAACTCGAGGGTCTGGACGAACGCGTGGAACTGCCCGATCAGCAGGGCGAACAGTTCCGGGACCGTGGGCTCGAACGAGGCGACGACGGCGGACTCGCCGGCGACGAAGGCGATGTCCAGGCCCACGAGATCGACCTCCTCCGCGCGGACGCGGCGCACGACCTGCACGCCGACACCGAGCCCCTCGGCCTCGTATAGGCTCCCGGCGCCGGGACCGGGAGCGACCTCCGGCGCGGCGCCGAAGGCGGCGTGCACGTGGGCGACGAGGGGCGCCGGGACCGGCCACAGCTGGAAGGCGAGCGCCGCGTCGACGGGGCGCGCGTCGAGCCCGAGACGCAGCAGCGCCCGCACGGACGGCTCCGTCTCGGAACGCCAGCGCGCCCCCCAGGCCTCCTGCAGCTCCGCGGTCTGCGCGTCGACCCAGGCCTCGGCATCCTCGACGCGGTGCGGCTGCAGGAGCCAGCCGGCGGTCTCGCTGCGGCCGGACAGCCGCCAGAGGCCGTCGCCCCATCCGGGCGGCGGCGCCAGGGGGGCATCTGCCCCCACGGTGCTCGCGTGCGTCACAGCAGCGCCCCGACCCACGGGAACATGCTGCTGGGCTTCTGGTCCTTGTTGCCGGTCCAGGTCGCGATCTTGTCGCCGACGCCCCACGCGCCGGAGATCATCATGTAGCCGCCCTCCCAGGCCGCGGACACCGTGCTGGAGGTGCACCAGCCGTTGACCGACCCGCCGACGGTCTCGGCCAGGTCGGTGAGGCCCGCAGAGTTCCGGCCGAACATGAACCGGCACATGATGTCGCCCGCCCCGGCGGGGTTGTTCATGCTCCACAGCCCCCGGAACGCGGCCGACGCCCCGTTCAGGCCGCCGCCGGCGAAGCGGGACAGGATCGACATGTTGCGCAGCTGCCCGCCGGCCGCCGACCACGCGGACGGGCGGAAGGCGGTGACCATGTCACCGCCGAAGGAGATGAGGCCGGTGCGCCCCTGGAAGAGCTTGCCGACCTTCCCGAACGGGATGACGCCGACGATCGCGATGATGAGCTTGTCCATGCCGGCGTCGTCCCGGAGCACCTGATAGGCGGTCAGCAGCAGCGTCGCGACCCCGAGAACCGCGCCGATGAGCGCGAAGATCGGGCCGCCGATGATGATCCCGGCGATCGCGATGACGAGGGAGACCCAGCCGAGGACCTCGAGCACGACGGCGACGACACCGTCGACGTTGTCCCAGAAGCTGTCCTTGATCGCGCCGTCGAGGACGTCGCCGATGCCGGTGACGGCCGCGTCGAACGCGTCCTCCCACGTGTCGTAGTGCCGGTCGAAGGCGCGCGCCTCGAGGACCCAGTCGTCGTAGAGCTCCTCCTTGCGCTCGTTGTCCTCCTGGCGGCTCTCCGCGAGGTCCGGGAAGGCCTCCAGGGACAGCAGCGCCGTGGGGTGGTGCGGGGCCGCCGCGTAGTCGGCCCAGGCCTGCCGGCACGCGGAGACCGCCGTGCGGATGAGCGGCTGAACCTCGCTGACGGCCCGGCCGTAGTCGACCAGGACCGGGCCGGTCGGCTCGTACATCTCCCCCGCGCGGCGCAGCTCGACATACGTGTCGCCGACGATCTCGCGGATCTTCTCGATCGCCTTGCCGCGCTGGTCGTCGCCGTCGACGAGATCCTGCAGCACGTCCGCGCTCTGGACCATCTGCCGCCCGATCGACTCGATGCGACGTCCGCGTCGCGTGATCGTGGCGCCGTCGCCCTCGAGCTCCTCGATGTGCCGGCCGGCCGGGGAACGTTCCATGCGTATGGTCCTCTCCGTGTCAGGCCGGGGTCGGCCGGGTCGCGTCGCTGAGTCCGGAGGCGTCGACATCCATGCCCGCGGCGGTCTCGGCATCCCACTCGGCGAAGCCGTCGACGACGCCGACGACGTGCTCGTGGATCTTCGTGATGTCGCGGATGAGGTCACCGCGCCGGTTGTCCCAGCGCGACTCGAAATCGCCGACCTTGTCGCGCAGCCGGTCCTTCCCGAAGGGGGTGCCGATCGCGTCGCGCAGCTCGTCGGAGAGGCTCCCGGCTTCCTCGAGCTCGTCGAGGATCCGGGCGAGGCGGCCGCTCGTGCGGCGCAGCGTCGCGTAGTTGATCCAGACGGCGTCGTCGGCCATGCGCGGTCCCTTCCTCGTCGTGCGGCGGTTCCCTCACGCTAACGACACGCGGGCCGGGGCGTCGATGGGGAGCACTGCCCATCGCCCCGGACGCACGGAACGGGGGCCGACCGCGTGGTCGACCCCCGTTCGAAAGCGTGTGTCAGCTGCCGGCGAGCTGCTGGTCCAGGTCCTGGATCGCGCGCATCATGCCCAGCAGAGCCTCGGACATGTCGTTGATGCCATCGACGGCGTTCTTCAGACCCGTCGTCAGCTCCCCGTAACCCTCACCGAACTTCCCCGACGCGTGCTGCGTCTTGAAGTCCTCACCCAGCAGGGTGTCCACCTGGGACTTCAGGGTGTCCAACTGACCCTGAATGTCATCACGAGCCTGCGACAGCGACGACGCCACCTGCTCCATCTCCGCATACGACGCTCCGAAATCAGCCATCGTCAACTCCCTCAGTCAGTGTCCCGACCCGCACCGGGCCG
>NZ_KN050821.1:0-48649 GCF_000746195.1 Microbacterium sp. UNCCL10
GTCTTGGCGGCGTAGTAGCTGCTCGGAGCCACCTGCAGCAGTCTGCAGATGAGCTCGACTCCGAGTCGGCGACCGTCCACGACGTCGTCCTTGTTCGCGTCGATGAACGCGACTACTTCCGGTAGTGGCGGTCGAGCTCCGCCCCGAAGAAAGACGCCGCCCGCTTGAGCACCTCGTTGGCCCGACGAAGCTCCCGGTTCTCCTGCTCAAGCTCCCGCACCCGCTGCGCCTCGGCGCTGCTCACGCCCGGGGTGACGCCGTCGTCGATGTCGGCCTGCTTCACCCACATCCGCACGGACTCGACCCCGTAGCCGAGCTGCGTCGCGACGCGCTGCACCGTTCCCTGAGTGACACCGAGCTCCGCGCGCAGCGTCCTCACCATCCGCACCGCGGCGGCCTTCTCCTCGTCCGAGTAGCGACGCGTCGTCGGCTTCCCATTCGCCAGTTCCTTCGGCATAACTCCATCCTCGTTTCCAAGGTAAGGAGCCTCCAACAAACTCAGGGCGCTTCAGTACTCGGTCGCATCGAGTTGCCAGCACGCGTTCGGCGCGGGATACACGAACCGGCGAAACGACGCGCGCGGCCGCTTGTTCGGCGCCGCCCGAGCGACTCCCGCGTCCCGGAACACACGCGACAGGGACGCCGTCGACGGTGCCGGCAACCCCATCGCGGTCATCTTCGCGTGGACGCTGATCGGCCCGTGATCCAGCCCCGACTGCTCCAGCGACGCACGCACCTGCAGCGCTTGAACCTTGATGTCGTCGCCCAGCTGCGTTGGTGAGGTGTGCGGCCTGCGTGACTTCGGCTCGAGCAGCGCGGCAGGTCCTTCGGCGACCGCGCGCGAGCGCAATAGGTAGAACGTCTTCCGCGAGATGCCGTGCTCGGCGCAGAACGTCGTCACCGCCCCGCGCGGCGCGTCATCGGGCCACTGCGAGATCGCGAGACGGACACGGGGATCAACAGGCTCATTTCTGCTCACACCTACATGAGAGCGGCGGAAGTGTCACCACGAACAACCCCGGAAGTGTCACCGATGTCCTGATGCACTCTCGTCACCGATGTCCTGCGAGATGACACTCCAAAAGGAAAGGACGGAACGAAACTCAGGGCGAATCAGAGTGCCGGGCTCGCCGTAGACTCGACTTAACCGAACCGGGGGTGCCGTGGGGACGATCCTGCTCTGGGCTTCAATGAGCCTCGCGATTGCGTTGATCTGGAAGCGCAGTCCGCACGTCGTGCTCGGCTTCATTCTTGCGGCGGTGGTCCTCATCCCGTCGCTCGTTGCGCCGGTCGCTCAGTATCTCGTTGTTGCGCATTTGATCGTGCAGATGCTTGCACGCCCGCAAGCAACCGGCCGTGCAATCGCCCAACACTCGCTACTCTTCGCCGTGGCGCTCTACGTGACCGTGTTTGGCGCCGTGACGAGTTGGGTTGCAGACGGTTCGCTATTTGTCGAACTCCAATACGTAGCTGGCGTCGCCATCCTCCCAGTCACCTTCTTCGTGTTGTCGCGCCAGGCTCTGGCCGATGACCCGCGTCGGGCGCAATACCTAACCGGTGTTCTGATTGCATTGGTCGTGTTCGAGGTTGGCCTGGTGTGGCTCCAGTTCATTACGGGAGAAGTCCTCGTGTGGGAGTCCTACTTCTCCCAGCAATGGTGGTGGAGCACCAATCTCGTGAAAGTTCAACCCATCGGGACCTTTGGTCATTGGATCCCGGTGAGCGGCTTCCTCGCAGCCAGTCTGCCCTTCGTCTGGGTCGCGCGAAACCCCCTTTTCCGCGTGATCGTGTTGCTCAGCGCGCTGGCCACGATCATCCTGATCGGTGCGCGGACTGGAGCTCTCATTGCAGTCGTCGGGATTGCCGTGATGATTCTGACATCTCTAAATCTCCGGTCGCCCGCGCGGCTGCTCGGCTCGGTACTTCTCACCGGCACGCTGTCCGTCACGGCGTACTTGCTGATTACTTCCACGTTTGCAGCGACTTTGATCGGCAAGCTGACCAACGACGGGACCTCGACTTCTCTCCGGGGCGAGGCAACGAAGTGGATAGCAGAGAACTGGACGAAGTTCTTCATCTCGGGGTACGAGGGCGATACTGATCTGCGGCAATCTGGGGTGCTCGGGTCGAGTCTGGAGAACGCGTTCTACATGTTCGCTCTGCGCTATGGCGTGCTGCTCACACTCGTTCTGCTGGCCATGTTCGCAGTGATGGCGCTGCGGCTGCTACCTCACACTGGCCCTTACAAGTGGGCCGCGGTGGCGACGTCGATCGGGGTTGGTATTTCGTTCATCACGTCGGGGTCGTTCGGCTCGGGTGACTCAGTTGGCCTCATGCTCTTCTGGCTGGCGATGGCGTTGGGCGCCCTGCCCGGCACCGAGGGCGCCCCGGCCGATGACGGCAAGGGCGCACTTGTTGCGCAGTCGAAGAAGCTGTCACCGAGCTCCGGTCAGTTCTGAATCCTGATCAGATTCCGAACTGATACTCAGCTACGTGGGTCGCGATGCCCGGATCGACCTCGCCCGCCGACGAGGCCCGCGGCTCGACGACGACAGAAGGGGCCGGACCGCATCCTTCTTTACACCGCCGCCGACGTTGGCTCGCACCTGCGGTTGGTTCAGCAAAAGAGGATCTGATCGCCGTGGAGTCGCACAGAGGCGATGTCCCAACTCCGCGTCGAGCGCTTATCCCAGCTACGGTCAGTCGATCGACCACCGACGGCGCGGGAGATCCTCGATGAAGGATTGAAGGCGCGACGCCTTCGCCGACCAATCTTCTTCCTGCGCGCGATCTATGCCACGGCTATTGGTGCCATTCGGCACTGCCCGGGCACTAGCGCCGATGCTTCGTGAGGAGTCATAAATGATCACACCCGCATCAGAAGCATTGTCGACGCCTGCGATAGGCGGCGAAAGGACGTAGCAACCGCTCGCAAGATACTCGTACAGCTTCATTGGGCTACGACCCGAATTCGACGGGTGCGCGTTTAACGGGAGCAAGCCAACCCGCGCCCGCGCTAAGAGTGACGGGACTGAGTCGTAGCTGACCGGCCCATGGACGCGAACATTCTGTGGGAGTGGGCCCGGTGGGCCAACCGAGACTGGGCCGTAGATGTCGATCGGTTCGTCACTGGCCGCAGCAAGGTCTGCAACGGCCCCCCAGTCGAAACGAGCGTCAACGGCTCCTACGTAGATGTATCCCGCTCGTTTGCTGCCGGAATGATGGGGTGAGAATCTTGAAAGATCAACGCCGTTGCTGAGCATGAGGCCCGGTATCTTGCCCATGCGATATGCCTCGAGGACCGGCGTTGATGTTGCGACGACCCCATCCGCTGAGGCCGAGAGGAGCGAGGCTCTCGCAACAAGCCTCGCATCGGTGAAGAGATCTGTCGGACGGAAGACGATCGTGCAGCCCGTGAAGCCTTTAGGCCACAACAGCGGCTGATCGACTATCAATACGTCCGCTCCAGCCACGCCCATCCTCTTGAGTGCACGGGCCAGTTGTCGGACCGTCCACCGTGCCTGTGCTGGCAGGAGCGGCCGAGGGATATAGTGACGTACTCCGGCCGCCGAGACCGTGACACCCCGCTCCTGCGCTGCTAGACGATCCGGCTCGCCCTTCCTGAGGATCTTATGGGTGACGCTTAGTGGTGTAGATACGTGACTGACGCGGTTGCCGCGCTCGGCGAGGGCTTCGCTCAAGTGATGGCTCCCCACCACGAATGGACCGCCTGCAAACGTGTGGCTAAGGAAGACTACGTCGCGGATATTCAAGACGCACTACCGTCGTGAACTGCCGCGTCGAATGTCCGTTCAAGCTCTGCCGTACACGTTCGAACGTTGAAATCAGTCTGCGTCCTGCGTCGGCCTTCTTCGCCGAGCGCCACCCGGCTTTCCTCGTCGGAGAGTAGCGTGACGATGTTCGATGCAAGCGCGGCGATGTCACCTTCCGGCGCTAACAACCCAGTGATGCCATCGGAGACTGCTTCAGTTACGCCACCGTGCGCGTATGCAACCGCTGGGATACGAGCTGCGGCGGCCTCGAGAAACACCATGCCAAAGCCCTCGGCGTCGCCATCAGCGGCGTACTTGGATGGCGCGGCAAAGACTCGGGCGGACGACAGCGCTGCCGAAACTTCCGCGGGTCTTTGTGTACCGAGAAAATCTACTTTCAATCTGTACCGTGCGGCGACTCGCTCTAGGGATCCTCGAAGCGGCCCGTCGCCAATTACTGCAACACGGAGATTGCTCGGGACCGCCTGGTCTGCCTGCGACAGAGCTAGAAGGAGATCCTCCGCGCCCTTCTTCTCGACCAATCGCCCGACGAACACGACATCCCACTTGACTTCTGGGTTTGGTGGCAATTCGATCGGCGAGGGAACTCCGATATACCTAGTCACGACCTTGCTGGGGTCGGCTCCCCAGCGTATTGCTTCACCCCGAATGAAATCGGATACCGCGACGATTGTCGTTGCGGTCGCGAAGAGGCGTCGCAGGCGGTAGCGTGCCACCAGCCCGCGTGCTCCGCGCTGAGCCGGCCACCGCGTGATGTCGTGCCCATGGAGTGTGACCACGAGCGGGACACCGACGGAGCGTGCCGTCTGTGCGATGATCCAGCCGTCGCGCGCGAAATGGGCATGAATTAGGTCGGGGTCGACCTCTCGCACAAAGCGGCGGACGGCGCGTGATCTGCCGGTCCGATGGAATAGCTTTGCTCGTATCCGGCCAACCCGAGAATTTGGGAACACAAAGCGGTCTGAGTCCCGGGACAGGGCGCTCGGCCTGCGAACCGATCCCACCAGGAGAGGCTGCCAGCGACTAAACGAATCCACTTGGTTTCGGATGAATGTCTCTGACGGGGGGAGCAACTCGAGGTGCCAGATGAGCGCGCGCTTCCGCGGTTCCTCACCGGTCATATCGACCACTCCTTTGAAGTGGTGCGACCGCCCTGTGTAGCGGAGTGAAGTCGATCGGCTAGTGTATGCCGAATAGTCGTCGCCGACCGCTCCCAGGTGAAGCGGGCAGCGTTCTTGGCCCCTCGCGCGATTAGGTCGGCTCGCAGAGCTGGATCAGAGTCAATTCGCTCGATTGCGTCACGAATGGAAGCCTCATCGGTCGGATCGAAGTAGAGGACACTCTCGCCAAGGACCTCCCTCATCGATGCGGCGTCGGAAGAGATTACCGGGCACGAGGACCGCTGTGCCTCTAGGGGTGGTATGCCAAACCCTTCATAAAGCGAGGGAAAGGCGAAGGCCGTTGCACTGCGGTAGAGCACTGCTAGCTCGTCGTCGGCGACCCGTCCCAGACGCTTGACGCGATCACTTCCCGAGACCGATGTTGATGAAAACACGCGATCCTGACTCCCGACAACGACAAGGCGCTTCAAAGTTGTGAGATGGGCGCTGTCAAAGGCGCGTTCCAGACGGCCGAAGTTCTTGTGAAGGTTGGGGGATGACACCGCCAGCAGATAGGGAGCAGACGCGTAGCAGGCACCATCGGGGCCGAAAAGGTCAGATACTCCGTTCGGCACCACCAAGATCTTGGCGAGCGGAATTCTGTAGTGCGACGCGATCTCGGCCTTAGAGAACTCGCTGACTGTGATGACCATCTCGCTCCGCCTTAACAACGGCGGGATAAGCAGCCTGTAGAGCAGTCGGAATGCGCGGGAGAAACTCGACGGGAACCTGACGTAGGTGATGTCATGGTGAGTCACGAACTGCGGTCGGTAAAGAACAGGTCCGGTGCTGGCTAGGTTCAGGAGCGTGGGCGTTCCCGCTCGTCTCAAGTACCGGGGTAGATCGATCTGCTCCCAAGCGTGCCCACTTAACCGACCAGTCTGGACAACTGCGGCCTTTCCGAGGTCGACGGTCTCGAGGTCTCCAGGCGGCGCGATGACTGTGAGATCCGTTTGTTCTGCGAGCGCGCGCGTAACCTCTGATGCGAATCTCTGAACACCTGTCATCGGCTGAGTGAGAAAGCGGCCGTTGACGAACACTCTGGTTGGCATGCTCTTGCTTTCCATCATTCGAAGTTCCACCCGCCCGACCCCCAGAGCGAATCGAGCGCACGACGCTGATTTTGAGGAGTGTGGTCTTGAAGGTATTCCGACCAACCACGCCGATTCGCCTCCGCCCAGAGGGAGAAGTGTCCTCTGTTCATCGAGCTTGTCATTTCGAGGAGCCCCTGTTCTACGGTGAGGCTATCGGGGAGATCCGTGAACGCAGGGATGCGGCGAACAAGAATTGGGAGACCAACGTTGTTGGCATCGAGGACGGCCAGCGGGAAGCCTTCCCACGCCGCGCTGTGTATGTACAGGTCGATCCCGGCGAGCATCTGTGCCACATCGGCCTGATCCATCCAGCCGGTCACGATGACTTCCTGATCAAGGTTGCGCGAGTCCCCGCTTCCCATCCATAGCGCCTCAATCGGCCCTACGGCATCGCGGATGGTTTGGACCACTCGGGAAAAGTAGCGTGGATCCTTCTGCGAAGTGAGGCGCCCGAGCATACCGATGCGAAAGACTCCGTCGGCCCGTGCGGGGCGGGCGGTGACGGACATTGCCGAGACGTTGGGTACGAAAATAACCCGGCCGCCAAGCGACCTTATCTGCCGTGCAGTGCGTGCTTCTCCTCGCCCGCAGGCTGCAAGCGCGGTGGTGGACGCGCCCAGAAGCTGCTCGACTCCTCGGAATGCGATCCGTTTCGCTCCTCCCACATCGCGTCGCTCGAAGGCGAAGCCATGGGGTGAATAGACGACCGGGGGTCGGGTGCGGCGACCCGTCGGTGTTCGCGCATAGAGCCCGGGAAAGCTGGAGTGCGCGTGGACGACGTCAGCGCCCATCTCGGTTGCCACAACGCTGATTCGCTGGGGGGACTTGGCTATTGATGGGCTACCGAGATCCCGCATCTCTGCCTCCACGCCCGTCCAAACTGCCGCGGGCGCGGAGCCTACGAAGGGAGAGAGGATCGTGTGTGTGAACCGAGATGGGGAATTTGCGATGTAGCCTCGCACCGCCGCCGGGACTCCGCCTGTGAGTCGGTCGACGACATGGAGGACCCGGGCTTGCCCGGTCAAAGTGCGCTCTCGCCGGGAACGAGCACCGTACGAACTGTCTTTGCGAGGATAACTAGGTCAGCTATGAGCGACCAATTCTCTACGTAGAAGAGGTCCAACTTCACTGCTTCCTCCCAACTTGTTTCGGAACGCCCGCTTACCTGCCACAGACCCGTGACACCGGGTCGCGCCAACAGGCGTCTCTTGGCCGCGTCTGAGTAGAGGGCGACTTCGTCCGCGATCTGTGGGCGCGGACCCACCAGGCTCATTGAGCCGCTGAGCACGTTGAAGAACTGGGGCAATTCGTCGAGTGAGTACTTGCGGATGAAGCGGCCGATCGGCGTAATACGCGGGTCGTTCTTGATCTTGAACAGCGGTTGCGTATCGGTGCCCTGCGCCTCAAGAAGCGACTTGAGCTCTGCGTCGGCACCCACGCGCATCGAACGGAACTTCAGCATGCCGAAGGGCTCGCCGTTCAGGCCGATTCGCTCTTGGCGATAGAGCACAGGACCAGGGCTGGTGAATTTCACCGTCAGAGCCACGACGAGCAGAACGGGCGAGAGAACGATGACGAGAACCGCGGCCCCGACGAGATCAACGCTCCTCTTGAGGAAGCGCTGCCCCGAGCTAAACCGTGGCGTCTCGACGTGGATGAGCGGTAGCCCAGACACCGGACGACTGTGCACGCGCGGGCCCGCGATGTCGGTGATGCTCGGCGCGAGCACGAGGTGTTGGCGGCCGGCCTCGAGGCCCCACGAGATCTCTTTGACCTTGTTGGGTGGAAGGTCATCGGTGCTCGTGACGACCACCGTGTCAGCGCCCGTCACGGCCAGCGCGCGGTTGATTGCGTCGACGCTTCCCATGATCGGCAGCGACGTGCCCTCGATGACGTCGGCCACGGCGCCGTTCGGCACACACGCGCCGACGACCTGGTAGCCAGCATCGGGACTGCGCTGCAGATCACGCGCGATCTGCGTGACCGACTGGCGTGAGCCGACGAGTAGCACCTTTGCCGAGTAGCGACCCATCGAGCGCTGGGCGACGAGCCACTGGCGCCAGAGCCAACGGGTCAAGACGAGAACCGCAATGCCGACCGGCAGCGAAATCAGCAGATAGCCCCGCGCGACGTCGATGCGCACGAGGAAGGCGATGATCGCGATCGCGCCGAACAAGCCGAAACTCGCGCGCGTCACGCGCGCGTACTCCTCGGTGCCGGTGCCGATCACGCGATCATTGCGCGAATCGGCCAGGGCGAGAGCCAGCATCCACAAGAGTACGAGAAGCGCGGAGAACAGCCAATACGAGAACTCAGTGATGCGGCTGTCTTGCCGCACCGCGACGTCGACGCGGCCCCAACCGAACCACAGCAGCTGCGTGCCATACACGACCCACACCAACACGATGAAGTCGGAGATACGCAGGAAGCGGGCGAAGCGCGAACGCCAGTTGTCGTGGGGCGGCGGTAACACGATGCGGCCGGATGCCGTCGTCACCGGTTCGGGCTTCGGCTGCGCGAGTGTTGTGGCCTTCGCGCGCGAGGTCGCGGCATCCACACTCATCGCCTCACCTTCCGTCGCATCCGAGACATCGGGCATGACCGTACCAGGCTCATGCGACGAGAGAGTTTCGTGAGGCGACATGGAGGTTTCCTGAGGAGCAAGGGGTGGTGTCAGGATACCCGTCGGATGAGGACAGGCTCATCTGAGGCCGTTCGGCGCGGTCCGCGCTGCACGAAAAACCTCGATAAAGACGACGAGCAGGATGCCGACGCACGCGCCCGCCGTATTCGCCACGACGTCGAGCATGCTCGGGGTGCGGGCCCCCAGCGCGACCGCTTGGACGCACTCGATCGTCACCGTCGCGACGAACGCGATCGGCAGGGTGAGCCAACGGTTTCGCGTGAGGATGAGCGTCAGAAGGAACCCGAGCGGGATGAAGAGGGCGATATTCGCGGCGAACTCGATGCGCGGATAGGTGAGCACCGGCAGGATGCGAGTGATCAGCCGGATGAGCGGCCCGGCGCCCTGGTCGACCGGCGACGGCCAGAAGGCGACGCCGGCGAGGAGCACCACATACAGCGCGAGGTAGGCGCGGGGATCGCGGGCGAGGCTTCTTGTGGCTAGTGGTGCATCGGTCATCGGGCCTCCTGGAAAGCGGGGCGCCGCGACGATGCGCGCTGGAAGGCACGAGTTTAGCCGAGGCGGTGCGCGGGGTGATGCGCCGTCAGATCATCGGAGATCGCCGCGACGACCTCGGCGGCCAGCGCGCGCGCAGTCCAAGCCCGTACAAGTCCGTACGCATCGCCTCCTCCCCAGGCGCGTGGATCGGCGAGTTGTCCACAGATGGACAGGTTTTAGATTCGAATGTCGGAGGTGTTTGAGATGATTTACGTATGACATTCCTCGAAGATATGCACGATGCCGTGGAGCGGCTTCGCGTGTTCTCTGAGCTCGATGTCGACGCGGCGGGGCTGCCGACCTCCGTGCAAGAACTCAGCGACGAGTCGGTGCGCGAACTGATCGGCGAGGTCGGGCAGATCGCCACCTCGTGGCAGACGCTGCAGGCCATGCTCGCCGGGGTCGTCGCGCAGCGCTCGACGCGCGAGCTCGGTCAGGGCGGCTTGGCCGCGACGGGCGGGTTCCGCACGCCGGTCGAGATGATCCGCACGATCACCGGCGTCACGCGGGGCGAGGCGACGCGTGCCGTGAAGGTCGGCGAGGCGATGCTCGAGGGGGCCGGCCGGGCTGATGTTGCCGATGGTGACGTGACTGGGTCTGAGCCTGGGCCTGTCCCTTGGCACGCGCCGCTGCGTGAAGCGATGCTCGCGGGGCGCCTGACCCCAGCCCAGCACGACGCGATTCACCGCGGGCTGGGGGAGCCTCCGCACGAGGGACTCGTCGAGGCGTGGCGGCTGGCGGCCGAAGAGCTCGCGTGCGACGCGGCGCAGTGGACCGTCGAGCAGCTGCGCGATCACGCGCGCACGCTCCGCGACATGCTCGACCAGGAAGGCGCGCAGGCGCGATTGCGGGCGCAATACGACGCGCGGTCGGTGCGGATGTGGCGTGACGCCGACGGGCGGCGCCGATGCGACATCACCTTCGACCCTGAAATGGGGGAGTGGTTCGAGTCGCTGTTCGGTGCGGCCCTGCGCCCCCGGCGCGGCGGGCCGCGATTCGTCGCCGAAGGGGAGAAAGAAGCCGCGGCGGCGCTCACCGATGATCCGCGCACGAACGAGCAACTCGCCTACGACCTGCTGATCGACGTCGTCCGCTCGGGCGCGCTCGCCGAGGCGAAAGATGTGTTCGGGGCGCGCGAGCCCGGCGTCCGGTTGATCGTGATGAAAGACGCCGTCACCGGCGACACCGTCCACCGCGACGCGTTCGGGCGACTCATGGCTACCGGGCACGTCGAAGACGGCGGCACCACAGTCGACGGTGCCACCATCGAGCGGGCGCTCTGCCTCGGCGGGAGCGTCGAGGTGACCGTCGACACGACCGGCAAACCCCTCGACGTCGGACGCCTCGAACGGCTCTTCACCTCGACACAGCGGGTGGCGCTCGCCGTCCGCGACGGTGGATGCATGTGGCCCGGCTGCGATCGCCCACCGGCGATGTGCGAAGCGCACCACTGCGTCCCCTGGGGGCAAGGTGGCTTCACCGATATCGACGACGGGATTCTGCTGTGCCGGTTCCATCACATGAACCTGCACTTCCGCGGATGGGCGATCGAACGCGACGGCGACGGGCGCTTCGCGCTCGTACCGCCGGCGGATGCCGCGGGTGGCGGTGGTGGTGGCGGGGATGGGCGGGTCGGCGCGATTCGGCTCGCGTCGAAGTCACCGCTGCGGTGGCTGTGGGATCCACCACCGGATCGGCCGCGGTGGAGAATCGGTCGCGCAGCGTAGGCGGTTGGGGTGGGTGTGGGGGATCGGGGCGGGCGGAGGGCGGCGCGGCTTGAGGGCGCGGCTCAGGGCGGCTCGGGGCGCGGCTTGAGGCGGTGCGGATCGGGCGGTGTCGGGCGGGCGGCTCGGGCTGGGGTGGACAGCTCAGTCCAGGCCGAACACCGAATCGCCCGACCAGAACACGAGGTCCTCGCCCAACAGGGACAGTGCGGCGGGAGCGGCGACATCGGTGAGAGCGGCGGCATCCACATCCGAGATACAGCCCAACTCGGCGCCCTCCACTTCCGTGAACTGCGTCACCGTCACCCCGGCCTCACACTCGTCGGACACATGTGCCACAACGATCGTTCCGGCCACGGCGTCGAGAGCCACGGCATCCGGAGCGAGAGTCGTCCACTCATCGTTCGACCACACGAACGCCGACCCGTCACACACGATTCCCGTCACCGAGCGACTCGTGCGCGCGCTCCGCGCCTCGGCGCACGGCGCCGACAGCGCCGTGCTCGCAGCCGTCACCGACGACCGATCCTGCGGCGACACGAACGTCGTCGCACCGAGCATCTGCGGATACGACTGCCACGCATTCCCCGCCGTATACGTCCGCAACACCGTCGGCGCACACGTCGCATCCGTCGCCGCAACCACCTCAGACGCGCGCGAACCGAGCGTCGCCAGCGCAACAACCTGCACAGCCGAGTCGGGAGTCACATCCACCCACGAATCGCCGCCATCCGACGAGTACTCCACGACCGGCGCCGCGCCACCGCACACACCGCTCGTCGCGCGCCACACATCCGACCCGTCGATCGCCAAGAAGCGCTCCGCCGCATCGGCCGTCGCCGCCGGCGGCACGGTCGCACTCGGCGTCGGGGTGCCCGACGCGCGATCACCGAAATCGAACGTCGGCGCGGAGCGCGCACTACCGATCGGAGCAGACGTCGCCGTGCTCTGCAAAGCGAGCACCGACAACGCACCCACACCGATCGCCAGCACCGTGATGCCGAGAGCACCCCACACTCCGTGCGCGGGACGTCCCCCGCGTCGCCAGCCCGCCATCCGCGTCAGGACTGGTCGCTGCGGCGAGTCGGCGGCAGCGGCGGCTGCCCGCCATCCGGCTGCGTACCGGTCACACGCGCGCCGCCGACCGACGGACCGAAGCCCAGGTCCTCGATGCTCGTACTACTCGGCACCTGCGCGATCGGACCCCGGCGCTTGCGGCCCTTCGCGGCCTTGCTCGCGACGTCCTGCTGCACGTACCCGCCATACCCGCCGTAGCCGCCGTACCCATACCCGCCGCCGTAGCCGCCGTAATACGAGTCGGGCCCGCGGGTCGGCACCATCGACATCACGATGCCCGCGACCTTCGCGCCCACCGTCTCGAGCGCATCCGTCGCGCCCTGCAACTGGTGGCGAGTCGTGCGTCCTGCGGCGACGATGACGATCGCGCCGCTCGTCGCGCGAGCGAGAATCGCGCCGTCCGTGACCGGCAGGAGCGGCGGTGCATCGCACAACACCACGTCGAAGTCACGCTCGAGCACATCGAGCAGCGTCTTCATCTGGTTCGAGCCGAGCAACTCGCTCGGGTTCGGCGGAATCTTCCCCGCCGGCAACACATACAGACTGCGGCCACCCCACGGGAGCATGACATCCCCGACGCGGGCGCGGCCGATGAGCACATCGGTGAGGCCGGCGCCGCCCTCGATGCCGAGGTACTCCGCGACCTTCGGCTTGCGGAGGTCGGTGTCGAGCAGGGCGACCCGCTTGCCGGCATCCGCCAGCGCGATCGCCAGGTTGATCGTCGTCGTCGACTTGCCCTCACTGGGCACCGAGCTCGTGACGACGAAGCTCGAGCGGCCGCCCATGTCGAGGAACTGCAAGTTGGTGCGGAGCGCGCGGAACGACTCGGCCCGGGGGCTGAGCGGGTCGGCGTGCACGATGAGCGGCCGCTCCTTGGCCTTCGGGTCGTACGCGATCGCGCCGATCATCGGCGCCTTCGTGACCTGCTCGGCGTCCCGGGGCGTGCGGACCCGGGTGTCGAGCACCGAGCGCAGCACGGCGATGCCGATGCCGAGCGCCAGGCCCACGAGCGTGCCGAGCGCAAGGTTCAGCGGCGTGTTCGGGCTCGCCGGGCTGAGAGCCGGCTGCGCGTCGCGCACGCGGGTAAGGCGGACGGGGCTGACGTCGCTGTCGTTCGGGGTCTCGATGCTCTCCACGGCGCTCGTGAGGCTCGCGGCCAGGGCGTTCGCGACATCCGCGGCGCGGACCGGGTCGGGGTCTTCCACAAGGATCGTGATGAGCGTGGAGTTCAGCGCCGACGACGCCGTGACCGACTGCGCGAGCTCGCCGGCGGTGATGCCCAGCTCGAGCTCGGCGATGACGGGGTTCATGACGATGGGCGTCGGAACGAGCCCGACATATGTGTTGATGCGCGCCTGCGTGAAGCTCGAGCCTTGCTGCAGCTCGGCGACGGTGCCGCCGGTCTGCGTCGAGACGAACACGGTGCTGGAGGATTCGTACGTGGGCGTCCGGGTGAGGGAGTATGCCGCCGCCGCACCGAGGCCCAAGAGGGTCGCGACGAGGATGATCGCCCAACTCTTGCGCAGGATGCGGATGTAGTCGCTGAGCTCCATGGTGCCTCTCGGATGCGGCGCGCCGGAAACGCGCGCCGTGATGGGGGTCGTCTCAGTCTGCCACAGGGCGGTTTCGCGGCGGTTTCACGCTGTCGTTCAGGCGACCGCGAGCCGCACCACCCGGACCACCTGGTCGACGGCCGGATCGAGCTGCGCGCCGGAGAGCTCGTACGTCGCCCACGACCGGCGGAACGGGTCGATGACGTCGTCGTCGTCCGCCTCGGCCGGGCCGAGCGCGAGGCCGCGCTGCGACGCGACGACGGCGGCCGCGGCACGCACCCGCGCCGAGGCGTCCGGGCCGGCCGCGGCAGCGGCATCCGCGATCGTCTCGTCGGGGAGCGTGGCGGCCAGGCGGGCGAACTCCCGGAACGTGAACGTCGACCGCAGGCGGGCGGGGGCGAGTTCGGCGACCGCGCGGCGGTGGTCGCGGGTCATCGTGAGGATGAGGTCGGGGCTGTCGAGGTGACGCTCGGTGAGGAAGCGGGACCGGTGCGCGCGGGCGTCGTCGCCCGTCACGCCGCGGAGGGTGGCGAGGCGGATCGCCTCCTCCGTCATCGGGGCGCTCGCGAGCCCGCGCGTGCCGGCGCTGTGCACCCGCGCGTCGAGGTCGGCGAGGCGCGTGCGCAGCAGCAGCTCGGCCAGCGGCGAGCGGCAGATGTTGCCGGTGCAGACGGTCAGGATCTCGAACACGATGTCACCTTCGGCTGGGGGGATGCCGGAGCACAGGGGGCGTGGAGCGGTCCGCGCCCCGGGTAACGTGGGCGCGTGGACGAACAGCCTATCGACGTGATGGCACCCGCCGAGACGCAGCCGGCGGCCGCGCCGGTGGAGCCGGTCGCGCCGGCGTTCACCGCCCCGTCGTCGCGAGCGCGGACGCGCCGCGCGGGCCGCACCGACTGGCGTCTCGGCGGCCGCACCGTGCGGCCGTGGCGCGAGCTGACCCTCGCGTGGGCGTGCTTCAGCCTGGGCGCCGGGGTGCTGCTCGGGTTCGTCATCTCCACGTCGTGGGCCTCGCCGTGGGCCTCGTTCACCGCGACGGCGGTGCTGTGGGTGTCGATGCTCGTGCCGATCGTGTGGGCGTTCCGACGGTCGCGCCCGGTCGGGCTGCTGAAGCTGCGCCCCATCGACCTGCTGTACGGCCTCGCGCTGGGCGTCGCGCTGCGCATCTTCCAGGGCGTCGTCGCCGAGATGTCCGGCACCGGCGCCACGTTCCCCACGTTCACCACGTTCGACGGGCAGCTGCCGGCGCTGTGGTGGCTGACGGATGCCGCATCTTCGGTGCTGATCGCCCCGGTCGTGGAGGAGTTCTTCTTTCGCGGAGTCATCCTCGTCGCGCTCTACTCGGCGCTCCGCCGCCCATTCGGCAAGCTCACCGCGGGCCTCGGCGCAGGCCTCGTCTCCACGGCTCTGTTCATCATCGTGCACACCGTCTCCGGGGCCATCGCCCCGGACACCGCCGTGTCGCTCGCCGCGGTCGGCGCGACCTGCGCGCTGCTCGTTCTGCTGACCGGACGCCTCTGGGGCGCCGTGCTCGTGCACATCGTCTTCAACACCACGTACTTCGTGCTGGGCCTCGTCGGTACGTTCGCCGGCTGAAGTATCGCTAGCATGAGCGCAGGCGGCCCGAACCGCCCGGAAACAGACGGCCCGAACCGTCTGCGTTCCAGCTCTCGAATCTGGGGATTTGATGAAGAAGACCCTTGCGGCGCTCGCCGTGTCCGGCGCGCTCCTGCTCGGCGGCGCATCCGCCGCCTCCGCTCACAGCTACACGGCGGACGGATACACGGTGCCACCGCCGACGTGCGCGGCCGCGCCCGCCAGCATCCCGGTCGGTGAGACGACCACCATCACGTGCGATTTCGATGACAGCTTCGAGGGCGCCACGGTCACGTTCGGCATCACCGGCCCGGGCGTCCGCAGCGGGTCGCTCGCGGCCATCGCCTTCACGGCGCGCGGCACGGCGACCATCGACAAGGTCGTGCGGTCCGGCCAGGCTGCGACGACGCTCACCGGCCCGGCGGCAGGGGCGTACACCGTCACCCTCGCGTACGGTCCGAGCGCCGCGATGGTGCTGCCGATCGACGTCACCGTCACCGCCGCCGAGGGTGCGGCGCTGCCGATCACGGGCGGCACCGTGCCGACCGAGGGCATCTGGATCGGCGCCGGCGCCGTCGCGCTCGGCGGGATCGCGATCTTCGCGGCCCGCGCCCGGCGCCGCGCCTACGCGCGCGCCTGACCGCGCCGGGGCGCTCTGCGCCGTCGCCCTACACTGAAAGCGACCGTTCCGGCTGGGAGCGGCCGCATCCAGATGGTCGGGAGACTGACGTGCCTTCATCCGCCGCTCTTCGCACCTGGCTGATCGCACCGGCTCTTCTCGCCGCGCTCGCGCTCGCCGGGTGCAGCGCCTCCGCGCCGTGGGCGGCCGACCCGTCGCCGTCGGCGACCCCCACCCCGGTCGCCACCGCGCCGCAGCCGGTGCCGAACGACCTGTCGACCGGCTCCACCCGCCGCACGCTCCAGGCCGGCCCGCTCGGCCTGTCGATCGACTATTGGTCGGACCTGCTGATGGACAAGTGGACCGCCGGGGCGCTCAAGCCGGTGAGCATGAACCTGCTCGCCACGGTCACCCCGGATGACGGCAAGTCGGTGTACCTGCAGCGCGCCGCGATGCTCGCGACCCCGATGAACGGCGCCACCGCGCTGCCGACGCTCGCCGCGCAGGTCGACACGTCGAGCGTCGCGCCGGGCTACCTCGCGCTCGACCCGTACAGCTACTCGCAGACCTTCACGGTGGGCGCGGTGCCCGAGGAGGCCACGCACGTCGTGCTGCTGTTCACCTACGACATGCTCGTGCAGACCACGCCGACATCGGACCAGTACGCGAAGCAGACCGCGACCGACACGCTCACCGTCGCGATCGCGCCGACGCCCGCGGGCTGACCCGGCTCAGACCGCCGCGACCCGGGGATCCACCCGGCGCCACCGGTCGCCGCCCTCGTCGCGCGCCGCCTCCACGGCGATCGACGCGGCGCGGCGCAGCTGGGGCAGCTCGGCGGCGGCCGGATCGATCGGCACGACGCCCGCGCTCGCGGTGAGACGCACTGCGAGCGGGTTGCCGGCGTAGTCGTCGCGGAGGCGGGTGAGCACCGTCCGCACCGACTCGGTCGCGGCCACGGCCGGCAGCGACACGAGCACGAGCACCTGGCCCGATTCGCCGCGGCCGAGGTCGGCATCCGCGGGGAAGACGGCGGCGATCGCGCGCTCGAAGTGGCCCGTCACGGTCTCCACGGCGACGTCGCCCGTGGCGGCCTGGATCTTGCGGAGCTCGTCCATGCGGAAGTCGATGAACGTCCAGGTGCGCTCACCGCGCGCCGCGATGCGGCGGAGGCGCTCGGTGGCGAGCGCGACGAACTGGGGCGCGGGCAGCACGGGGTCGGACATGCCGGTGGTCGACGGCGCCGCGCGCCAGGTCGCGACCAGGCTCAGCACGGTGACGGTGACGGCGACGACGTACACGATCATCGCGATGCTGAGGAGCGCGTGCACGGCGTCGAGGGCGGTGGAGCTGCCGGTGGCGATCTCCACGACGATCGCGGCGACCACGAGCACCGGGATCAGCGCCGACGTGAGGACGACCGGTGCCGTGAGGCGCGGGTAGGTGCGGGCGAGGAAGACCAGCTCGATGACCAGCAGCACCGCGAACACCCCGGCGGCGATGAGCTGGAGGAACAGGGCGAGGCGGGCGGTGGACTCGTTCTGCAGCCACCAGAGCATCCCGACGCCGAGCACGGCGATCCCCGGGCCCACCCAGCCGAAGCTGCGCGCGCCGCGGGACGCCCGGAAGCCGGACCAGATCATGGCGGGCACGCCGGTGAGCGGGGCCAGCGCGATCGTCCGTGCCGACGGCGGCAGCCCCAGGGCGGTCGCGGTGATCGCGCCCCAGCAGGCGACGAGGGCGAGCGCCAGCGCGGAGGTCCAGAGCGTCGTGGCCGGCACGGGCAGCGCGAGGAAGCCGAGGGTCGCGACCAGGACGACGCAGGCCGAGACGACGGCGCAGAGGGCGAGCAGGATGCCGGAGGGCTCGGCGGACAGGAAGCTGGTCATCGCTCCGACACCTCCGCCGCGCCGGCGGTGGCCGGTTCGCCGGCGCCGTCCGCCGGGTCGTGACGCTCGGGGCGCGCCGGCAGGGTGACGGTCACCTTTGTGCCGGCGCCCGGCTCGCTCTGCACGGCGATGGTGCCGTTGTGCTCCGCGACGATCGACTTGACGATCCCCATTCCGAGGCCCGTGCCCTGCGTCGCGCTGGCGCGGGCGCTGTCGCTGCGGAAGTACGGCTCGAAGATCCGCTGCACCTCGCTGTGGCTCATGCCGACCCCGGTGTCGGAGACGACGAGCGTCGCGGTGTCGCCGTCGTGGGTCGCGGCGATGCGCACCCGTCCGCCCTTCAGGGTGTACTTCAGCGCGTTGCTCACGAGGTTGTCGACGACCTGGCGCAGCCGGAAGGCGTCGCCGTCGACGATCACCGCTTCGGCGGTGTCGAGGCGGAGGACGATGCCCGCCAGGCGCGCCGCCGGGTCGAACGCGGTCACCGCGTCGGCGCAGATCTGGCCGAGGTTGGTCGTCTGCCGGACGGGCTTGGCCGCCTGCGCGGCCGGCGTCTCCAGCAGCTCGCCGATCATCCGCATCATCCGCTCCGCGGCGGTGTTGATCGCCTCCGCCCGGTCGCGGGTACGCTCCTCGTCGGTGTCGTCGCTGAGCATTTCGGAGTAGCCGAGCACGGCGGTCAGGGGGTTCCGCAGCTCGTGCGAGACCCGGGCCGCGAGGCTCTGCCGGTCGGATTCGGCGCGGATGACGTCGGTGATGTCGTGCACGACCAGGAGCGTGCCGGACTCGTCGGAGTCGTCGGTGAGGTCGCGGGCCGAGAAGGAGAGTGCGAACCATTCGCCGTGCTGGTCGAACAGCCAGAGGCGCTCGTCGACGAACCGCTCGCCGGCGACGGCGCGGGCCAGCGGCTGACGGTCCGGCGGCAGCGGGCGGCCGCGGAAGCCGTCGTACTCCACGGAGCGGGCGCGGGCCGCCGGGTCGCCGGGATCGAGCCCGTACAGCTCGCGGTAGGTCTCGTTGGCGTAGACGATCTCGCCGCGCTGGGACAGCCGCACCACGCCGACGTCGACGGCATCCAGCAGGAGCGACACTTCGCGCTCCTGCCGGCTCGTGCGCTCGACCGTGGCAGCGAGCTTGTCGGCCTGACGGCTGAGCAGCTGCTTGAACGCCCGGTTCTGCGCGGCGCTCGTCCGCATGAAGAGGGAGATGAACCCGAACGACAGGATGGTGACGACGAGGCGCATCGTCGGTCCGGGCTGGCCGAGGATCGCGATGTCGCGGATCACGATGCACAGGGTGATCAGGCTCAGTCCGCCGGCGATCGCGACATACCCGAAGTAGGTGGCGATCCACACGACCGGGAAGAGCCAGAGCGAACCGACGCTGAGCAGCGGATCGATCGTCAGGAGACCGATGGCGGCGATGTCGACGAGCGGCACGACGAGGACGAACGCTTCCGCAAGGCGATCCCACGGCACGGCCAGGGTCGCGGCCGTCGTCACGATGATGATGGAGATGCCGGCGGTGAACGTCCACGACGTGGTCGCCTGCGGCGCGAGGGCCTGCGCCATCAGCACGAGGATGATGATGATCCCGGCGAGCAGCAGTTGGGCCAGCCACACCGAGTACGTCCTCGTGCTCACCGCGGGCGTCAACGCCCGGGAGCGTGCCAGGGCGCCGTCGGAGGTCACGCGGCGGCTCGGCGTCGGTGCGACCATGGTGCCGAGTCTACGGTCTCGACGCGGACCGGCTCAGCCGCTCGACACGGCTCGCGGGGCGCGCCGCGCGCACGATCTCCGCGACGCTGCGCAGCGTCACCTGCTGCACCGACAGATCGGGCCGGTACTTCACGCCGCGCAGGTCGAGCCCTTCGGTGAACAGCGCCCGGACATCGTCCTCCACGCCCTCGTCGACCTCGAAGCTCGTCGCCATCGCCGCGAAGATCCCGGGCCGCACCCGGCCGATCACGACGTCGGCCGGGAATGCGGCATCCACCGCCTCCAGCAGGGCGGCGAACACCTCCCGCGTCCAGGTGCGACCGTAGGCCGTGCGGTGCAGCGACAGGTCGAGGATGCTGATGAGGACGACCGACCGCGGCGAGGCCAGGGCGAAGCGGATGGCCGCCGCCGTGCGGAAGGCGCGGATCCCGAGCACGCGCTTCGGACCCCGCACACGGCTCTCGTCGATGGCGATCCGGGTGACGCCGTACGCGCACGCGGCCGTCACGACGGCGCCGACGATCCCGCTCGGCGCGGTCGACAGCGCCGCGATGTAGAGCGGGTGGTCGATGCCGAGCACGGCGGTGCCGACCAGACGCACGAGGCTGTACACGCCGTATGCGCCGACCGCCGCGCCGACGACGGTGCGGCCGGTGCTGGGCGGAGTGCTCGGGCGGAAGCACTCCCACGCGGTGAGGGCGCCGAACACGAAGATCACGCCGAGCTTGGCGTACTGCCCGGCGTCGGGCGAGACCCAGAGCGTCGTCACCCCCACGAGGGCGGATGGGACGATGACCGCGGGCAGCACCGACCGGACGACGTCGCGCCCGCGCCGCATCGCGGCCCAGAGGAGACCGACGGCCAACGGCATCGTCGTGTCCGCGATCACGAGCGGCATGGAGGGGTGCTCGCTGCTGTCCGCGATGACGTAGCCGAGCGTGGACAGCAGGGCGGAGAATGCCCCGATCCCGGCGAGCATGGTCATCGGCAGACCGGGCTCCCCGCCACCGCGCTGCCACGGCTGGGCGATCACCATGATGGCGATGCCCATCCCCGACGCGAGGATCAACGCGACCGTGAACACCTCGACCACAGCGCTCCCACCGGTTCCGCATCGCGGGAGGAGGCGGCGCCTCATCCGTTGCGGAGGTCTTGACCGAGTCTTGAGGTGGCCTCGACCGTCTCTCCACGTGACGCGGAGGCAACTCTAGCAAGCTGGACCCATGACGTTCCCGCCGCCCAGCACCGCCCCCTCCTCTGCCCTCGCCACCCGTGGCGTCCGCCCTGTCGAGCTCGAGGTCACCGGCACGGAGCACGCCGCCTTCCCGTCGGACTTCATCGACGTCTTCGACGACACCCAGCGCGCGACCATCGGGTGCGTCATCCCCGCGTACAACGAGGAGGAGTCGATCGCGAGCGTCATCGAGAGCCTGCTCTCCCAGACGCGCGTGCCCGACGTCATCCACGTCGTCGTCAACAACACGACGGATGCCACCGTCGCGATCGCCTCGCAGTTCGCCGGCGCGCACACCATCACGACCGAAATGGGCGAGCAGTTCACCGAGGTGTTCGTCCACGACATCGGCAAGAACCCCGACAAGAAGGTCGGCGCCCTGAACTACGGCTACGCGCTGGTCGAGGGCTACGACTATCTGCTCGGCGTCGATGGTGACACCACCGCCGACGCGCGGGCCGTCGAGTACCTCGAGACCGAGATCACGAGCGACAGCCGGATCGGCGGAATCTCGGCGATCTACTCGATCGACAACAAGCCGTTCAAGGGCCTCGCGTCGTTCCTCATCAGCGGGCAGCGCTCGCAGTTCGCCGCGTTCAACCTGCAGAACCTGCTGCGCGGCCGCAACATGGCCGTCCTCGGCGGGCAGTTCTCCATCTTCTCCACGCACGCCCTCCGCGAGGTCATGCGCGAGAACCACCAGTCCACCCCGTGGGTGAAGGACAGCGAGGTGGAGGACTCCCTCCTCTCGCTGCAGATCAAGAGCGCCGGCTACCTCACGAAGATCAGCCCCGTCGCCCGCGCCGACGTGGGCGGCATGACGACCCTCCGCGGCCTCGACGCCCAGCAGGTGAAGTGGACGTACGGGGCCATCGAGCTCATGTGGCCGGGGCAGCGCGGCGACACGAAGGGTCAGCCGTTCCACCCGAACCTGCGCGTCCGGTGGCTCGAGAACGGCGGCATGGCCGTCAACCTGTTCGTCCGCATCGCCTTCGTGCTGCTGCTGGCCGGGTCGCTGTCGCTCAACGCGTTCGTCTTCTCGCCGGTGTGGCTCATCCCCATCGCGATGGCTGTCGCCCTGAACGTGCGGATGGCGATGACGATGCAGAACCGGACCCGCAAGGACGTCCTGTTCGCCCTGCTCGTCGTGCCCGCCGAGATCTACATGTGGATCCGGCTGGCGCACTTCGCCCGGGCGTGGAGCCGCTTCCTGTCCAAGAAGAAGGTCGACAACTGGGCCGCGCAGGCGAAGGCCGAGAAGGGCGGCGGCAACGGGCACTGGGTGCCGCTGGTCGTCGTCGTCGCGATCCTCGTCACGCTCGCCGTCATCTGGTCGATGCTCGGCCCCGTCGGGCAGTCCTCGATCCTCTGGGTGGGCTGGCCCATCCTCGGGGTCGTGACGATCCTGCAGACGCTCGGGATGTTCCTGAAGCTCATCCGCCGCCAGCACGGCTACCGCGTCTGAGCGGCGGCGGAGTCGCGGCGCAGGCCGGGGCCGGGGCTAGTACGCGCTGCCGTCGGAGGTGAGCCGGTACCCGACCCCGCGCACGGTCTCGATGTACCGCGGGCTCGCGGCGTTGTCGCCGAGCTTGCGACGCAGGTTCGTCATGTGCGCCTCGATGGCGCGCTTGTCGGCGTCGCCCACGAAATAGGTCGTGACGTACGACTCGCCGCGCAGCAGCAGCGTCAGGTCGGCCTTGCTGCGCACGCGCCGGCGCGACTCCATGAGCGCGGCCAGCAGGTCGAACTCGGTGCGCGTGAGCTCGAGCTCCTCGTGGCCGATGAGCACGACGCGGCTGTCGGGGTCGAGTCGCAGGTCGCGGTGCGTCAGCCAGTGCGCTCCGTCCGGCGCGGCCGCGACGGCGGCCGGCTGCTCGACGATGCGCGCGACGTCACCGGATCCGGCCGGGGCAGGCGGCACGGGCGCGGCCGGCGCGACCGGCATGCTGCTGGTCGCCGGCTGCCGTCCGGCGGGGAAGGACGGGCCGGCGCTCTCCTGCGCACGCGGCGCCGGGGCGAGCGGGGCGCGCGGGCGGCGCAGCAGCGCTTCGATGCGGGCGCGGAACTCGCGCGGCCGGAACGGCTTGTGGATGAAGTCGTCTGCGCCGGCGGACAGCCCGAGGACCACGTCGGCCTCGTCGTGCAGCGCCGTGATCATGATGATGTACGTCTCGGGGTTCTGCGCACGGATGCGGCGCGCGGCCTCGAAGCCGTCCATCCCCGGCATGTTGACGTCGAGCGTCGTGATGAGCGGCGCGTACTGCGCCACGGCGCGGACGCCGTCGATGCCGTTGCCCACCGAGACGGTGGAGAACCCGGCCGATTCGAGCACGTCGATCAGGAGGTGGCGTACCTCGGGATCGTCCTCGACGATCACCGCGGTCTTGATCGGTTCTTCTGATTCGGCCAACTGATCCCTGGTCATCCTCTGAGCCGTCTGCGACGTGCGCCGTCGCTGCCCGCGCGGGGGCGCGGAGTAGTCGTCATCCTCCCACATGCGTGTGGCGGGAGGGACTATTGGGGCGGAGCGTCAGCCGACCGACCGGGTCAGCTCGGTCGCCGCATCCGGCCACCACTGACCGGCCGGGGGGCCGCCGTTGCAGGCGCCGTCGCTCTCGCCGGGCGGCTTGATCCACAGGTTGGCGTCGACGATGTCGTCGCCGAACGATCCGCTCCGCTGACCGACCTGCCGCCCGCCGGGGTTGCACCACTCGCCGGTCGCGCCGGCGCCGTTGCGGCTCGTGTCGATGACGGCGTGCAGCCCGCCGAGGTGGGCCGACAGGCTCCGCGCGTACATGACCTCGGCGGCGTCGGCGTTGTAGTTCGACACGTTCGTCGCGAAGCCGCGGATCATGTGGGTGACCCCGATCTGCGAGATGAGCCGCGCCATCTCGGATGCCGGACGCCAGTTCGAGTGGCCGCCGTCGAGGTAGAGCCACGCGGTGCGCGCCTGCAGGTTCGTCACGGCGGTCGCGATGTGCGCGAAGCGCTCCGTCATCCCGTCGCACTCGGGGGCGAGGGCCACCGCATCCGGCTCCACGATCACCACCGTCGGCGTCTCCGCCGCGCGCAGGGCGTCGCCGATCGCGAGGGTCCAGTCGTCGTACGCGGCCGGGTCGAGCCCGCCCGCGGACTGGTTGCCGCAGTCCCGGTCGGGGAGGCCGTAGACGACGAGGACGAGGGTCGCATCCTGCGTCCGCGCCTCCGCGGCCAGCGCTGTGACCTCCGCGCCGACGGTCTGGATCGGCTGCGCTTCCGGGGTGAGCCACACCGCCGTGGGCTGGGCGGCGAGATACGACGCGGCCCGTGTCGCGGGGTCATCCGCGGTGCCGGATGCCGCGGCATCCGCTGCCTTCGACTCGGCGGGCACGTGGAACGTGGTCCCGGCGGTCGCGGCGGTGAAGGGGAGGAGCCGGACGTACGCCGTGGTCAGCAGCGGGACGGACAGCACGAGCAGCACCGCGACGGCGCCGGCGATGACCGTCAGGGCGGTGGAGATGCCCCGGCGGGGTCTGCGTGGGCGCACCCGTACGAATATATAGCGCATGGGCGGCGCTTCCGCGCGCAGTGGTTTGGCCGCGGCATCCCCATGGCGTAGACTGACTCTTTGGTTCTTGTGCCCTGCTGGCCAAGTACCGCGAACGTGAGCCCTCCACTGGCGTGTTTCACGGGACGTCGTCTCGGGAAACCACCCCGGAGTGGGATTCACGAACCTCTCCGTTCGATCAAGAAAGCAGCACTACAGTGACGCGCACCTACACCCCCAAGGCTGGCGAGATCCAGCGCTCGTGGCTGGTCATCGACGCGACCGACGTCGTCCTCGGCCGACTCGCCTCGCACGCCGCCACCATCCTGCGTGGCAAGCACAAGCCCACCTTCGCCAACCACGTCGACACCGGTGACTTCGTCATCGTCATCAACGCGGAGAAGGTCGCGCTGACGGGCCAGAAGCTCGAGAAGAAGAAGGCCTACCGCCACTCCGGCTACCCGGGTGGCCTCAAGTCGGTCACCTACTCCGAGCTCCTCGAGAAGAACCCGACGCGCGCCATCGAGAAGGCCGTCCGCGGCATGCTCCCCAAGAACAGCCTGGGTCGCCAGCAGCTGACGAAGCTCAAGGTCTACGCCGGTGCCGAGCACCCGCACGCGGCCCAGCAGCCCACCACGTACACCTTCGACCAGGTCGCCCAGTAAGCGCCGCCGAAAAGACTAAGGACATACTGATGGCGAAGATCGCTGACTCCATCGACCAGACCCCGGAGAACTACACCACCGAGACCCCTGCCACCGAGGCCGCTGCGGCGCCCCGTCCGGTGCTGTCGGTCCCCGGTGCTGCAGTGGGCCGCCGCAAGCAGGCCATCGCCCGCGTGCGCCTGGTCCCCGGCTCGGGAACCATCACGGTCAACGGCCGTACGCTCGAGGACTACTTCCCGAACAAGCTGCACCAGCAGCTGATCAACGACCCGTTCACGGTGCTGAACCTCACCGACGCGTACGACGTCATCGCCCGCATCTCGGGTGGTGGCCCGTCGGGCCAGGCCGGCGCGCTGCGCCTCGGCATCGCCCGGTCGCTGAACCAGATCGACGAAGAGAACAACCGCCCGACGCTGAAGAAGGCCGGCTTCCTCTCCCGTGACGCCCGCGTCAAGGAGCGCAAGAAGGCTGGTCTCAAGAAGGCCCGCAAGGCTCCTCAGTACTCGAAGCGCTAAATCGCTCGATGGCGCTGTTCGGTACGGACGGTGTGCGGGGCCTCGCCAACGGCCCCCTCACCGCAGACCTCGCGCTCACCCTGGCCCAGGCGACTGCTGTCGTCCTGGGCCAGGGGCGTATTGCGGAGGCGCGCAAGGCCGCCGGCAAGCGGCTGACCGCCGTGGTCGCCCGCGACCCCCGCGTCTCGGGTGAGTTCCTGGCGGCCGCCGTGGCGGCCGGCCTCGCCTCGTCGGGGGTGGATGTGCTGGATGCCGGCGTCGTGCCGACACCGGCCGCCGCCTACCTGATCGCCGACATCGACGCCGACTTCGGCGTCATGGTCTCGGCCTCGCACAACCCCGCGCCCGACAACGGCATCAAGATCTTCGCGCGCGGCGGCGTCAAGCTCCCCGATGAGGTCGAGCAGCGCATCGAAGAGGCCATGGCCGGGCCGAAGCTGCAGCCCACCGGCGGCGACGTCGGCCGCATCCGCCGGTTCGCGGACGCCGAGGACCGGTACGTCGTGCACCTCCTGGCATCCCTGCCGAACCGGCTCACGGGCCTGCACATCGTGCTGGACTGCGCGCACGGCGCAGCATCCGGCGTCTCCCCGGAGACGTTCCGCGACGCGGGCGCCCGTGTCACCGTCATCGGCGCCGACCCGGATGGCGTCAACATCAACGACGGCGTCGGTTCGACGCACCTCGACAAGCTCGCGGCCGAGGTCGTGCGCACCGGCGCCCACCTCGGCATCGCGCACGACGGCGATGCCGACCGCTGCCTCGCGGTGGACGCCGACGGCAAGGTGGTCGACGGCGACCAGATCATGGCGATCCTCGCCGTCGCGATGAAGCGCCGCGGGCGCCTGACCGACGACACGCTCGTCACGACCGTCATGAGCAACCTCGGCCTGCACCGCGCGATGGCCGCACAGGGGATCAACGTCGTCACCGCGGCCGTCGGCGACCGGTATGTCCTGGAAGCCATGAACGAGGGCGGCTACGCGCTCGGCGGCGAGCAGAGCGGTCACGTCATCATGAGCGAGTTCGCCACCACGGGCGACGGCCTGCTCACCGGCCTGCACCTGTGCGCCGAGATGGCCCGGACCCGCAAGAGCCTCGCCGAACTGGCATCCGTCATGACGATCTTCCCGCAGGTGCTCATCAACGTCCGCGGCGTGGAGCGCTCGCGCGCGACCGACCCGGACGTCGTCGCCGCCGTGCGGCGGGTCGAGGCGGAACTCGGCGACACCGGCCGCGTGCTGCTGCGCCCCTCGGGGACGGAGCTCATGGTGCGCGTCATGGTCGAGGCGGCGGATGGCGAGACCGCGCAGCGCCTCGCTGACCAGCTGGCCGAGGTCGTCCGCGGGGAAGGCTGAGGGCTGCACGGCGGCTTCGGGTTCGGCCTGCCCGGGTCAGGCGCGCCTGCCGGGCTCGGGCTTGCCCGTGGCGTGGAGTCGCGCTGCTTCGCCTTCGGGAGGTTTTGGCGCCTCGGGAGGTCGAAAACCGCGGGATCTGTCCTCTCCAAGCGACATGTCCTCCCGAGTGCCGTGCGATGCGCTGACATGCGCCGCCGGGGCTCGGCGGTTCGGGAGGCGTTGACGCCTCGGGAGGTCGAAAACCGCGGGATCTGTCCTCCCCAATCGACATGTCCTCCCGAGCTGCGTGCCGCCCTGACGCATCCGTGCCCGCCGGCCGAGGGCGGGGCGCGCGCCGCGACTCAGCCGGGCTCGTTCCAGGACAGCGACTCGATGTAACGCAGCAGCACGCCTTCGCGGAGCGCCCACGGCGAGACCTCGAGCTCGTCGACGTCGAGCATCGTCATCGCCGTGTGCAGCACGACGGCGCCGGCGACGATCTGCAACGTCCGGTCGGCGGTGATCCCGGGCAGCTCCTGACGCGCGGCGGCGGGGATGCGGGCGAGCCGCGGGATCCATGAGCCGAGCGCGGCGCGCGGCATCCGCATCCGCTCGTTGCCCGACCAGCCCGGGACGGGGTAGCCGGCGAGCTTCGCGAGCGAGCGGATCGCCTTCGACGATCCCACGACGTGGTCGGGGCGGGTCTGGCCGGACATGAGCTCGGCGACGGGCGCGAGGGTCGTGCGGGCGTGCGCGCGCAGCACCTCGACGGCGTCTTCGCCGGGCGGGTCCTGCGGGAGGAACTCCACCGTCATGCGCCCGGCGCCGAGGGGGACGGATGCCGCGAGCTCCGGGAGTTCGTCGGGTCCGGCGGCGAGCTCCAGCGAGCCGCCGCCGATGTCGAAGAGAAGGATCTGCCCGGCCGACCACCCGAACCAGCGCCGCACCGCAAGGAACGTGAACCGGGCCTCGGACTCGCCGCCGAGCACCTGCAGCTCCTGGCCGAGGGCTTCCTCGATGCGGGCGATGACCTCCGCCCCGTTCGCCGCCTCGCGGACGGCGCTCGTGGCCGTCGCGAGCAGCTCGACGACGTTCTCGCCGTCGGCGATCCGCCGCGCCTCGGTGACGGCATCCACGAGAGCCGTCACGCCGACCTCGCTGATCGAGCCGTCGGGCTCGAGGTAGCGCATGAGGCGCAGCACCGTGCGCTGACTGGTCTTCGCGAGCGGCCGTCCGCCCGGGCGGACATCCGCGACGAGCAGGTGGACGGTGTTGGATCCGATGTCGAGGACTCCCAGGCGCACGGGCCCAGCGTAGTCGTCGGCGTAACCGGGATGTGACCTCCGGTGGGCGGCACGGGGGTCCCGGCGCGGATACGATGGGGCGCGATGTCCGAGAGCACTGTCGCGAGCGAAGACGCCGCACCCGAGACGACCGCGCGCGGGCTGTACCGCGAGATCCCTCGCGACGAGTGGGCGCGGATGGCCGCCGGCATCCCGCAGCCGTTGAGCGAGACCGAAGTCGTGCAGCTGCGGGGCCTCGGCGACCGGCTCGACATGGCCGAGGTGCGCGAGGTGTACCTGCCGCTCAGCCGTCTGCTGTCGCTCTACGCGAGCGCGACCAAGCGGCTCGGCGCCGATACCGCCGACTTCCTGGGTGAGACCGACTCCACGACGCCGTTCATCGTCGCCGTGGCGGGCTCGGTCGCGGTCGGCAAATCAACGGTCGCCCGACTGCTGCGCGAGCTCATGAGCCGGTGGCCGGGCACGCCGCGGGTCGAACTCGTGACGACGGACGGCTTCCTCCACCCCAACGCCGAGCTCGAACGCCGCGGCATCATGCACCGCAAGGGCTTCCCGGAGTCGTACGACCGCCGGGCGATGGTCGATTTCCTCACGCAGGTGAAGTCCGGCGCCCCCGAGGTGCGCGCCCCGTTCTACTCGCACATGCGGTACGACATCATCCCCGACGCGCACGTCACCGTGCGGCGCCCGGACGTCGTCATCGTCGAGGGGCTCAACGTGCTCGCGCCCCCCACGACGCCGCACGGCGTCGCGGTGAGCGACCTGTTCGACTTCTCCATCTACGTGGATGCCGACATCGCGCACATCGAGGCGTGGTTCGTCGACCGCTTCCTCGCCCTCCGCCAGGGGGCGTTCAGCAACCCGAACTCGTTCTTCAAGGTCTTCGCCGACCTGCCGGACGAGGAGGCGGTGCGTCAGGCCCTCGGCTTCTGGAACGACATCAACCTGCCGAACCTCCGCGAGAACGTGGAGCCGACGCGGCACCGGGCCCGCCTCATCCTGCAGAAGGGCGCCGACCACACCGTCTCCAGCGTGCTGCTGCGCAAGCTCTGAGTCACCCGGCCAGTCGGATGCCCTCGCCGTCGGCGACGTAGCGCTCGCCGCTGTCCGGGCACGTCCACCCGTCGCCGTCGGCCTGCAGCGGATGGCCGGTCCGGCCGACCCAGCCGATGCGGCGGGCCGGGACGCCGGCGACGAGCGCGTGCGGAGGCACATCCTTGGTGACGACGGCGCCCGCCGCCACCAGCGCCCACGCGCCGATGGTCACCGGGGCGATGCACACCGACCGGGCCCCGATGGAGGCGCCCCGCTCGACCGTGACCCCGACCGCGTGCCAGTCGTCGCCGCCCTTCAGGGAGCCGTCCGGGTTCGCCGCGCGCGGGAACTCGTCGTTCGTGAACACCACCGCCGGCCCGATGAACACCCCGTCGCCGACGACCGCCGGCTCGTAGACGAGCGCGTAGTTCTGCACCTTGCACGCGTCGCCGAGCACGACACCGGGGCCGATGTACGCGCCCCGGCCGATATTGCAGTCGGCGCCGAGGACGGCATCCTCCCGCACCTGCGCGAGGTGCCACACCCGCGTGCGCGGGCCCAGCGCGGCGCGCTCGTCGACGTCGGCGGACGCGTGGACGACAGGAGCATCATCGATCATGCAGGCCTCCCCAGCGGCAGCGGTCCGGCTCAGATGAGAGCCGTCTCATGCCCAGTATTGTGCCCGCCTCGCTTGTGTGGATACACTCCCGAACGGGGAGTCCGGTCAGGGCCGTGCCACTGGGAGGCACGCATCTTCAGCGCTCAGGCGCCGTCGCGACCGGCTTATGCACGTCGCCGGTCGTTCACGGGGGCGCGCTTTTTGGGGAACGAGTATGGGGATACCTGGGGGACTCGGCGCGGCATCGCTGACGCGGTCGACCACACTGGTGCTGGGCACTGTCCTGACGCTGCTCATCGCGACGCTCGTCGCGGTCGCGGGCACGCAGCCGGCCGAAGCGGCGAGCCCCTGCGGCCCCGACGTCAACGCCATCGCGTGCGAGAACCGGCAGCCGGGCACCGACCCCGATGTCTGGGACATCGACGGCGCCGGCGACCCCAGCATCCAGGGCTTCGCCACCGACATCTCGGTCAACGCGGGGTCGCGCATCGACTTCAAGATCGACACCGACGCCGCGGACTACGCCGTCGACATCTACCGCACCGGCTGGTATCAGGGCCTGGGCGCGCGATACATCGACTCGGTCGACCCGCTGCCCTCGCCGCCCGGCGGCCAGCCCGAGTGCGTGACGGATGCCGCGACCGACCTCTACGACTGCGGCACCTGGCACGTGTCGGCGTCATGGAACGTGCCCGCAGCCGCCGTCTCCGGCGTCTACCTCGCGGTGTTGCGGCGCGGCGACAACGACGGCCAGAGCCACATCATCTTCATCGTCCGCAACGACGGCAACACCTCGGACATCGTGTTCCAGACGGCCGACACCACGTGGCACGCCTACAACACCTACGGCGGCGCGAGCTTCTACCAGGGCGGGAGCAACGGCCGCGCGTACAAGCTGAGCTACAACCGGCCGTTCGCGACCCGGCAGTGGGAGCAGGGCCGGGACTTCTACTTCAGCTCCGAGTTCGCGACGGTCCGCTTCCTCGAACGCAACGGTTACGACGTCAGTTACATCTCCGGCGTCGACGCCGACCGCTTCGGCGGCGAGCTGCTGAACCACGACGTGTATCTCTCGGTCGGTCACGACGAGTACTGGTCGGGTCGGCAGCGCGCGAACGTCGAGGCGGCCCGCGACGCCGGAGTGAACCTGCAGTTCCTCTCCGGCAACGAGGCCTATTGGCGTGTCCGGTACGAGCCGTCGATCGACGGCTCCGCGACGGCGTACCGCACGCTCACCTCGTACAAGGAGACCTGGGCCAACGCGAAGATCGACCCCGCGTCCGAATGGACCGGTACCTGGCGGGACCCGCGGTTCGCCGGCGCCGCGCAAGGCGGCCACCTGCCGGAGAACGCTCTCAGCGGCACGATGTACGTCGCCAACTACGACGACCTTCCCGTGACGGTGAACGCTGCCGAAGGCAAGACGCGACTGTGGCGTCACACGCCGCTGGCGTCGCTCGCCGCCGGGACATCGGCCGCGCTGGCGCCGCACACGATCGGCTACGAGTCCAACGAGGACATCGACAACGGTTTCCGGCCGGCGGGACTGATCCGGCTGTCCACCACCGTGGGGCCCACCCCGGAGTACCTCATCGACCACGGCAACGTCGTGGTCCAGGGAACCACCGAGCATCACCTGACGCTGTACCGCGCCGCGAGCGGCGCGCTGGTCTTCTCGGCGGCGAGCATCCAGTGGGCGTGGGGCCTCGACCAGACCCACGACGGCAACGGAGCACCCGCCGACCCGCGCATGCAGCAGGCTCAGGTCAACCTCCTCGCCGACATGGACGCCCAGCCGACCACGCTCATGGCCGGGCTCACCGCCGCGACGAAGAGCGCCGACACGACCGCCCCGACGACGACGATCACCAGTCCCGCCTCGGGCGCGACCGTCGCCAACGGCACGCGGGTGACGGTGACGGGGACCGCCTCCGATGTCGGCGGCGTCGTCGCCGGGGTCGAAGTCTCCCTCGACGGGGGAGCCACCTGGCATCCGGCGACGGGCACCACATCGTGGACCTACACCGGCATCCAGCAGGGGTCCGGCGCCGTGACCGTCAAAGCCCGCGCGATCGACGACAGCGCCAACTTCAGCGCCGCGGGCGTCGGGCGGTCCATCACCGTCACCGGTCCCTTCTCCGCACTGGGCGCGATCGAGCCGGTGCTGGCATCGGCCGATGACACCCAGGCGGTCGAACTCGGCATGCGCTTCACGCCGGATGTCGACGGCTTCGTCGCGGGGGTGCGCTTCTTCAAGGGTGCCGCCAACACCGGGGTGCACACCGGGTCGCTGTGGGACGCAGCCGGCACCCGGCTCGGCACCGTCACCTTCGGCAACGAGTCGGCCGAGGGGTGGCAGAGCGCACAGTTCACCGTCCCGATCCAGGTGATCGCCGGCCAGGACTACACCGTCTCCTACACCGCTCCCAACGGCGGCTACGCGATGAAGGCCCAGTACTGGCCGTATCACGCGACACCCTCGACGCCCGTCACGGTTCCGTCGGCGGTGGGCGCGTCCGCGGCCGGGGTCTTCGGAATCGCCGGCCAGTTCCCGGCCGGCACCTGGCACGAGTCGAACTACTACGTCGACGTGCTCTTCACCAAGTCCGACACGTCGCCCCTGCGGATCCTCAGCAGGACGCCGCAGGCGGGAGCGGCGAGCGTCGACGTCGCGACCACGATCTCCGCGACCTTCACCCGCCCGGCCGACCCCGCGACGGTGTCGATGACGGTCACCGGGCCGGACGACCAGCCCGTCGCCGGTTCGACCGTCTACGACGCGCAGACCCGCACGGTGCGCTATCTGCCCGATGCGCCGCTGGCGGCCAGCACCACGTACACCGTCACACCTGCGGCCACCGATGCCGCCGGCGTGGCGCTGGAGGACGGTGCCGCCTGGAGCTTCACGACCCGCGCGGAGGAGCGTCCCGAAGGAGTGTGCCCCTGCTCGCTGTTCCTGGAGAGCTGGGTGCCCGACGTCGCATCCGCCGCCGACCGGGATGCGGTCACGCTCGGTGTGAAGTTCAGCAGCTCGCTGCCCGGCCAGGTCACCGGCATCCGGTTCTTCAAGGGACCGCAGAACGGCGGCACGCACGCCGCGTCGCTGTGGACCGCGGGGGGCACACTGCTGTCGACGGCGACGTTCGCGAACGAGTCGGCGCTCGGCTGGCAGGTCGCCACGCTCGACACGCCCGTCACGATCCAGCCGGGTGTGACATATGTCGCGTCCTACACGGCACCGGCCGGCGGCTACGCCGTGACCGCCGGGCTGTTCGGCAGCGCGTACTCGCGCGGACCGCTGTCGGTCGCGGCCGGCGGGTCGGTGTTCAGCTACTCGGGCGGCTTCCCGACCCAGACGTCGACGACGGGATACGGCGTGGACGTCGTCGTCGAGACGGCCCCGGCGACGCCGACGATCGTGTCGCGCGCGCCCGCGGCAGGAGCCACGGATGTGGCGGCCGATGCGAGCATCTCGGCGACCTTCGACACGCCGATCCAGGCCGGCTACACCGGTTCGGTCAGTGCAGGGGGACAGGCGATCGCCGGAAGCTGGGCGCTGAACGCGGCCGGCACCACTGCCACCTTCACTCCCGCGACGGATCTGCCGCCGGCTGCCCAGATCGACGTCACGCTCTCCGGCGTGGTCGGCGCGGAGGGGGGCGCGGCCGCGACGTTCTCGTGGGCGTTCTCGACCCTCGATCCGGACGCCCCGATCAGCTTCTTCGCCTCGGCCACGCCGGCCGCGAAGGACCCCGACTCCTCGTCGGTCGAACTCGGGCTGGCGTTCACCACCTCGGTCGCCGGCGAGGTCCGGGCGCTCCGCTTCCACAAGGCCGCCGGCAACGGGGGGACCCACGTCGGCAGCCTGTGGGGGCCCAACGGCCAGCGTCTGGCCCAGGTCACGTTCACGAACGAGACGGCGACCGGCTGGCAGCGTGCCGTGCTCAGCGCCCCGGTCGCCCTGACCCCGGGCGTGGTCTACACCGTGTCGTACCTGGCGCCGCAGGGGAACTACTCCTACACGGCGGGCGCGCTCACATCCCCCGTCACCAGCGGCCCGCTGACCACGGTGAGCGGAGCCAACGGGCGGTACCGGTACGGCAGCGGCGGCGTGATGCCGAACAGCTCGTGGAACTCGGCCAACTACTTCGTCGACGTCGAATTCGTTCCGGACGCCGCGGCACCGCTCTCGGTGGCCTCCATGAGCCCGGGTCGCGACGCCGTGGGGGTGTCCCACGCGGCCGACATCTCGGCCGTGATCGACGGAGACATCGGCAGCCGATCGCTGACCATGTCGGTCACCGGCCCCGAGGGTGTGGTCGCCGGCGCGTCGGCCTTCGACAGCAGCACGCGAACGCTCTCGTTCACGCCCACGACGCCGCTCGCGTTCGAGACGACCTACGCCGTCACGGTTCGGGTGCAGTCGTCCACACTCGAGACGTGGCGCTTCACCACCGGCAAGCTCACCCAGACGCTGTTCGGGGACGACCTGCCCCAGGTGGACGCGGTGTCCGATACGGATCCCGTCGAGGTCGGCACGCGCTTCACGGTCAGTGAGGTCGGCGTGGTGACGGCGATCCGGTTCTACAAGGGTGCGGCCAATACGGGCAGCCACCGCGGCACCCTCTGGGGTCCGGGCGGCGAAGTTCTCGCCCAGGTGCAGTTCACGGCGGAGACGGCGTCGGGCTGGCAGCGCGCCGAACTCGCCCAGCCGGTGACGGTCAACCCCGGTACGACGTACACGGCCTCGTACTTCTCCGCCACCGGACGGTACGCGCACACGAGCGAGTACTTCCTTCAGCCACTCGTCTCCGGCAGTATCACCGCCCCGGCGGGGGACAACGGCCGGTTCTTCTACGGCCCGAACGGCGGGTTCCCGCTGTCGTCGTGGAAGTCGGGATCGTACTTCGTCGACGCCGAGATCATGTTCGACCCGGCGCTCGCACCCACCCCGACACCGACGCCGACCCCGACGCCCACACCGACGCCGACCCCGACACCCACGCCGACACCGACACCGACGCCGCCCCCGACGCCCACGCCGACCCCGACGCCTGCACCGGCGCCGACGCCGGAGGCGACCCCTGAGCCGACGCCCGAACCTGCGGCCACCGTGGCCGTCACAAGCACGACCCCCGCGCCGGCCGCGACCGGTGTCGCGCCCAACGCGGCGGTCTCCGCGACCTTCGCATCCGGCGTGACGGGTGCGTCGCTGGCGGTCAGCGGACCGACCGGCCCCGTGGCCGGTGCGGTCGCGTACGACGAGACCGGTTGCACGGTCACGTTCACGCCGACCGACCCGTTGGCCTGGTCCACCGGCTACACCGCGACCGCGACCGCGGCGGGCGTCGTGGTCACCGACGCGACCTGGACCTTCACGACCGTGGACGAGCCGCCCGTGATCGCCGCGGCCACAATCTTCGGCGATGCCACACCGCAGAACGCCGCGTGGAACGACCCGGACAGCGTGCAGGTGGCGACGCGGTTCACCGTCAACGTCGCCGGCGACGCCACCGGCGTGCGGTTCTACAAGGGGGCGGCCAACACCGGCATCCACACCGGATTCCTGTGGCGGGCGGACGGCCAGCTCATGGGCCAGGTCACCGTCGGGAACGAGACCGCCGACGGCTGGCAGGAGGCGGCCTTCGCCTCGCCCATCCGGCTCGAGCCCGGCGTGGAGTACCGGGTCGGTCTCCACAGCACCACGGGACGCTACGCGGTCGATCTGAACGCGCTGGCCGCCCAGACGGCGACCGGCGTGTTCACCATCCCGGCGCAGGGCAGCGCCTACACCTACTCGACCGGATTCCCGGCGAACCTGTCCGCGCACAACTACTGGGTGGACGTGACATTCGTCCCGGTCGAATGACCGCGACGTATCAAGAAGGCCGGTGACGGCCACATGCAACTGGGGAGAAGCATGACAGACAAGAAAAGGGCAGTCGTGGTGGGGGCCGGGTATTGGGGACCCAACCTCGCACGCAACTTCCGGGCGAGCACGGACTGGGAACTCGCAGGCATCTGCGACCTCGACCTCGATCGCGCGCGCAAGGTGTCGGACGGTGTGGGCGGCGTGCCGATCACGTCGAGCCTCGACGAGGTGCTGGCCGACCCGCAGGTCGACGCGATCGCGATCGCGACGCCGGCACGCACACACCACCCGATCGTGATGGCAGCGCTCGACGCCGGCAAGCACGTCATGGTCGAGAAGCCGCTCGCCGACGACCGCGTGCGCGGGCGGCAGATGGTGGACCGGGCGAACGAACGCGGACTCGTGCTCATGGCCGACCACACCTACTGCTACACGCCCGCCGTGCTGAAGATCCGCGAGCTCATCGCCGACGGGGCGCTCGGCGACATCCTGTTCGTCGACAGCGTCCGCATCAACCTCGGTCTCATCCAGCCGGACGTCGACGTCTTCTGGGACCTCGCGCCGCACGACCTGTCGATCATGGACTTCGTCCTGCCGGGCGGCCTGGCCGCGGCATCCGTCTCGGCGCACGGATCGGATCCGCTCGGGACCGGGAAGTCCTGCGTCGGCTACCTCGCCATGCCGCTCGAATGCGGCGCGATGGCGCACGTGCACGTCAACTGGCTGAGCCCGACGAAGATCCGCCAGATGGTCATCGGCGGCACGAAGCGCACCCTCGTGTGGGACGACCTCAACCCGCAGCAGCGGCTCAGCGTCTACGACCGCGGCGTCGACATCGCCGCGGTGTCGAAGTCCACCACCGCAGACACGCGCGACGCGAACATCTCCTACCGGCTCGGCGACACGTGGTCACCGGCGCTGCCCGAGCGGGAGGCACTCGGCGGCGTCGTCGGCGAGTTCGCCGCCGCGATCCGCGAGGGTCGCCCGGCCCGCACCGACGGCGAATCCGGCCTGCGCGTGCTCTCCGTGCTCGACGCCGCGCAGCGCAGCCTCGGTGCCGGCGGCGCGCCGGCACCCCTCACCCTCGACATCCAGCCCCGGAGGGCGGCAGCATGACCCAGCTCGAAGGAGCCCGCATCCTCGTCACCGGCGGCGCCGGGACGATCGGCTCGACACTCGTCGACCAGCTTCTGGAGGCCGGCGCCGAGCGCGTGATCGTGCTCGACAACCTCGTCCGAGGCCGGGTCGCCAACCTCGACGCCGCGCTGGAGACCGGGCGAGCAGTCCTCGTCGAGGGCGACATCCGCGACGCGCGTCTCGTCGACGACCTGGTCGCCGGCACCGATGTCGTCTTCCACCAGGCCGCCATCCGCATCACGCAGTGCGCGGAGGACCCCCGCCTCGCCCTCGAGGTGCTCGTCGACGGCACGTTCAACGTCGTCGAGTCCGCTGCGCGGCACCGGGTCTCGAAGCTGATCGCCGCGTCGAGCGCATCGGTGTACGGCATGGCCGAGACCTTCCCGACGGACGAACGCCACCACCACGAGAACAACGACACCATCTACGGCGCCGCCAAGACGTTCAACGAGGGGCTGGTGCGCAGCTTCCGCGCGATGCAGGGCCTCGACTACGTGCTGCTGCGCTACTTCAACGTGTACGGCCCCCGGATGGACGTCCACGGCGTCTACACGGAAGTGCTCGTGCGCTGGATGGAGCGCATCGCCGACGGCCGCCCGCCGCTCATCTTCGGCGACGGGCAGCAGACGATGGACTTCGTCTGCGTTCCCGACATCGCCCGCGCCAACGTCCTCGCCGCCCGCAGCGGCGTCGTCGACGGCACCTACAACATCGCGAGCGGCACGGAGACGAGCCTGCTCGACCTGGCCGAGGCCCTGCTGCGGGTGATGGGCGCCGAGCACCTCGGCGTCGAGCACGGTCCCGATCGCCCGGTCAACGGCGTGGTGCGCCGGCTGGCCGACACCCGCGCCGCGAAGCGTGACCTCGGGTTCGAGGCGACCATCGGGCTCGAGGAGGGCCTGCGTCAGCTCGTGGAGTGGTGGCGGCCGTTGCGTGAGGAGATCGCGGCCGGCCGCGTGGCGGTGACCGCGTGAGCGAGCGCATCAACGTCATGGTCCCCTGGCTCGGCCGAGAAGAGGCCGAGGCCGTCGCGGAGGTCATCGCGAGCGGGTGGGTGGCGCAGGGGCCGCGCGTCGCGCAGTTCGAGCAGGAGTTCGCCGCGGCGATGCAGGCGCCGTACGCGGTCGCGACCTCGAGCTGCACCACGGCCCTGCACCTCGCGCTCATCGTCGCGGGGGTCGGGCCGGGCGATGACGTCGTCGTGCCGTCGCTGTCGTTCATCGCCACGACCAACGCGGTCCGCTACGTCGGTGCGCGCCCGGTCTTCGCCGACGTCGACCCCATCACGGGGAACCTCACGGGCGAGACCGTGCGGGTGGCGATCACGTCGGCGACGAAGGCCGTCATCGCGGTCGATCAGGGCGGCGTGCCCGTCGACATCGACGATGTCCGCACCGCCACCGACACCTACGGCATCGTCGTCATCGAAGACGCCGCCTGCGGCGCCGGATCGACCTACAAGGGGCGACCCGTGGGCGCCGGCGCGACGATCGCGGCCTGGTCGTTCCATCCGCGCAAGCTCCTCACCACGGGTGAGGGCGGGATGCTGACGACGACCCGAGGGGACTGGGCGCAGCGCGCCCGCCGGCTGCGCGAGCACGCGATGACGGTGTCGGCGGCCGACCGCCACGGCTCCGTCCTCCCGCCGGCCGAGGAGTACTCGGAAGTCGGATACAACTTCCGCATGACCGACATGCAGGCTGCCGTCGGGCTCGTGCAGCTGGGGCGCCTTCCCGAGATCGTGCGCCGGCGTCGCGAGATCGCGGCGCGGTACCGCGCGGCGATCCGCGGGATCCCCGGGCTGCGGCCGGTCGCCGATCCGGAGTACGGCACCGGCAACGTGCAGTCCTTCTGGGTCGAGGTGGAGGATGACTACCCCACGGACCGGGACGGCCTGCTGGAGGCGCTCGCGCGGGCGGACATCTCCGCGCGGCGCGGCATCATGGCGGCGCATCGCCAGGCGCCGTACCGCGATCTCGCGGTGGACGGGTCGCTGCCGGCCACCGAGCGGATCACCGACGGCACGCTGATCCTGCCGGTCTACCATGCCCTCACCGAGGCCGATCAGGACCGCGTCATCGACGTGCTGCGAGATCCCGTGACCGAGGCGCTCGGATGAGCGCCGGGCTGCTGCTTGTGGGGGCAAGCGGCCTGGCGAGAGAAGTACTGGCGGCCGGCATCACCGGTGTCGTCGGGATCCTGGACGACGACGCGGCGCTGCACGGCACCGAGATCGGCGGCGTCCCGGTCGTCGGCGGGATCGACGACGCCGCGGCGCGGGACGAGCAGCTGATCGTGTGCGTCGGAAAGGGCGCGGCGCGACGCGCCATCGTTCAGCGACTCCGGGATCAGGACGTCACCGCGGAACGCTACGCGCGGTATGTCGCCCGCTCGGCGCGGGTCGGCGACACGAGCAGCATCGGGCCCGGCAGCATCCTGCTGGACGGGGTCGTCGTCACGGCGGATGCCGCGATCGGCGCCCACGCGGTCGTCATGCCGAACTGCACGATCACGCACGACGACGTCCTCGAGGACTATGCGACCCTGGCGGCGGGGGTCGCGCTCGGCGGTGGGGTCCGGGTCGGCGAAGCCGCCTACCTCGGGATGAACGCCGCGGTCCGGCAGGGCGTCGGGATCGGCGCCGGCGCCACCGTCGGCATGGGAGCAGCAGTGCTCGACGACGTGCCGGCGGGGGACACCTGGGCAGGTGTGCCGGCCCGGCCCTTGAGGAGTCACAGGTGAAGACAGCAACGGGCATCCATGTCCGCACGAGTGCCGGGGGAGCACACATGACCGTACCTTTTCTCGATCTCGCCGCACAGCAGGCCGAGATCGTCGACGACGTCCTGCCGGTCTGGCGGCGTCAGCTGGCATCCGCCGCCTTCATCGGCGGGCCGGAAGTGGATGCCTTCGAGCAGGAGTACGCCGACTACATCGGCGTCCAGCACGTGGTGGGCGTCTCCAACGGCACCGACGCGCTCGAACTCGCGTATCGGGCGATCGGCGTCGAGCCGGGCGACGAGATCATCATGCCCGCCAACACGTTCATCGCGACCGCGGAGGCGGCCTCGCGGGTCGGCGCGGTGCCGGTGTTCGTCGACGTGGATGACGACTTCCTGCTGATCGACCCGGATGCCGTGGCCGCGGCCGTCACCCCGCGCACGCGGGCGATCGCCCCGGTGCACCTGTTCGGGCAGACCGCCCCCATGGAGCCGATCATCGCGCTCGCCGAACGTCACGGCCTGGTCGTCGTCGAGGATGCGGCCCAGTCGCAGGGCGCCGTGAGCGCCGCGGGGCGCGCCGGCGCGCTGGGCACGGTCGCGGCCACCAGCTTCTACCCGGGGAAGAACCTCGGGGCCGCCGGCGACGCCGGCGCCGTCATGACCGACGACGCGGGGATCGCCGCGATCGTGCGGAACCTCGGCGCCCACGGCAGCTCGGTCAAGTACGTGCACGACCGGATCGGCGTGAACGCCCGGCTCGATGCCGTGCAGGCCACGGTGCTGCGGGCCAAGCTGCGCCGACTCGACGACTGGAACGCGGCGCGGCGCGCGGCCGCCGACCGCTACGCGGACCTCCTCGCCGACATCCCCGGGGTCCGGCTCCCGGCCGTGCGCCCCGGAAACGAGGACGTCTGGCACGTGTATGTCGTCCGGGTGGACGACCGCGACCGCGTCATGGCCGAGCTCGGCGCGGCCGGGATCGGCGTCGGCATCCACTACCCGACGCCCGTCCCGTTCACCGAGGCGTATGCGGGACTCGGGGTCGCGCGGGGCGCCTTCCCCGTCGCGGAGGCCGCTGCGGGCGCGATCCTGTCACTGCCGATGTTCCCGCACCTCACCGAGTCGCAGCAGGGTCGCGTCGCCGCGGCGCTGCGGGCGGCGCTGCGCTCATGAACACGCCCCGCCCGTTGCGGGTGCTCGTGGCACCGCACAGCATGGAACTCGGGGGTAGCCAGATCAACGCGCTCGAGCTCGTTGAAGCGATGGCGTCTGACCCGCGAATTGAATTGATCCTCTACGCGCCCGACGGTGTCCTGGCTGATCGAGCAAGACGAGCGGGCGTGCAGCTTCACCTGACCAAACTTCGAGAGAACGCAGTCTCAGCGCTGCGCATGCGTGAGCTGTGGTCTCTCGCGCGCAGAGTGGACGCGGACCTCGTGCACACCTATGAATGGATGCCGACGGTGGATGCCGCATACTCAGTCGTCGCCGGCCGAGGTATTCCGCTCCTGTCCACCATTCTGTCGATGGACTACCCCTATCTGCTCCCCCCCGCTGTGCCCCTCGTGCTGGGAACGCGTGAGCTGACCGGCCGGGCGATCGCCGAGGGGCGCCGTGCATACCTGCTTGAGCCGCCGGTCGACACCGGCTTGTTCCACCCCGCCGCGCGACCTTACTCGGAGATCGCCGCCGCGCGGGCGGAATGCGGTGCCGAAGCCGATGACACGCTCGTCGTAGTGGTCGGGCGACTCGCACAGATGCTGAAGCTCGAGGGACTACTCGTGTTGACCGAAACGGTCGGTGCGTTGGCGAAGAACCGGAACGTTCGGCTCGCGATCGTTGGCGACGGCGACTCGCGTCGTCTCGTTGCCAGCGCCGCAGCGCAGGCCAATGCCCAGGCGGGTCGCGAAGTCGTTCGCCTTCTGGGCGAGCGGATGGACCCGCTACCGTACTACCTCGCGGCCGACGTCGCCGTGGGCATGGGTGGCTCTGCCCTTCGGGCGATGGCGGTGGGGCGACCGCTCCTCGTTCAAGGTGAGGCTGGATTCTGGGCCGTTGCAGACGAGCACTCGGCGCCGACCTTCCTGAAGCAGGGCTGGTACGGCGTCGGTGATGCACCGCGTTCGGTCGAACGTTGCACTGCTGAACTCACCCGACTCCTGGACGCGAGTGATGACGAGTTGGCGGCGCTCGGGCGGTTCGGTAGAGATCTCGTCACGCGGAACTACAGCCTGACGCGCGCGGCAGCGACCTTGGCCGACATCTACCTGAGCGAGACAACGGCCGCGAGACCGACTCGAGGTCGCCGCGTACGAGAGCCGGCGCGGTTGACGCTCGAGCTCGCGAAGTCTGCGCTCTCGGTTCGCTTGCCCGGGCTGCGCGATGTGGTTCGCCGAGCGACTGGACGACCACCAGCGGAGCGGCGGACGTCGAAGTCGCAGCCCACTTTCTCGGTGGTCATTCCCTGTTACAACTACGTCGACTACATCGATGACGCGATCCAGTCTGCGCTGAACCAGGAGGGTGTCGACGTCGATGTTGTGGTCGTAGACGACGCGTCGACCGATGGCAGCCGGGCTCGTGCTGAGGCGTGGGTTCGGCGCGATCGACGAGTGCGGGTGGTGGCCCACGAGGCTAACCGCGGGCACATCGACACGTTCAACGAGGCATTGAACTCTGCGACAGGGGACTTCGTGGTGAAGCTCGACGCGGATGACGTCTTAACACCGGGCTCGTTGCGCCGCGCGGCAGACGTACTCGTCCGGCATCCGAACGTAGCTTTCGTCTATGGGGGCGTCGAACACGTTCGGGGCCCACTACCTACTGAGATTCAGATGCGAGCGCGCGGCGTGCGAGTGTGGGAGGGCGAGGAATGGCTCATGCTCGTCGCTCGTCATGCACGTAATCCCATCTCCCAACCCGAGGTCGTGATACGGCGTAGTGCACTCGAGTCGGCGGGCGGGCACCGGCCCGAGATCCCGGGGACGAGCGACTTGCATCTGTGGCTTTCCCTGGCCACACGTGGGCAGGTGGCTCACATACGCGGGGCAGTGCAGGGGCTCTATCGTGTGCATGACGCGAGCATGCGGGCGACTATCCACTCTGGCGCGCTGTACGACGTGCACGCACGCAGGGACGCCTTCGAGCTCCTCCTAGCGGAGCGCAGGGCCAGCATCAAAGTCGCCGACCGGTTCGCCGCCACCTACCGTCGTGCGCTCGCCGCCGATGCCCTCTTCAACGCGCACCTGGACATCGATGCCGGGCGCGATCCGCAGCCGCTTCTGGACTTGGCGATGGAAATCGACCCGGGACTCGTGGGTTCTCGCCGGTGGCGTGCAGTCCAGCGGCGCTCGCAGGGCGACGGGGGCCTCAGGGCATTTGCCGGCCGTACGCGCCGCGATGTGCAAAGCCGTCTCCATTGGCGCCGGCATCGGCTGTGGGGTGTTTGACGTGACTCATCCGAGCGGGATGCGTGCGGCCGATCCGGCGGGGGAGAGGGAGTCCGACGGCGACGTCGGACGTCGTGCTGCCAGCGGGGTGCTGTGGCTCACCATGCAGAAGTGGGCGACCCGGCTGCTGGGGTTCGTCACGATTGCGGTGCTCACCCGATTGCTCAGTCCCGAGGACTTCGGGACGGTTGCCGCGGCTTCAACGGTGCTGCCGTTCTTCTTCCTCGTGGCAGACCTGGGCTTCGCGGCTTACATCGTACAAGTCGACCGAGCGAACCGACGGATGCTCAGCACGGCTTGGTGGTTCTCGCTTGTGGCAGGTGCAACTCTCGCCGGGTTGCTCGTCGCCGTTGCTCCCCTCCTCGGTGCTGCCTTCCGCGATGAGCGGGTCGTTCCGGTCCTGCAGGTCTTGTCGCTTTGGGTCCTGCTGACCGCTGTCGGCTCAGTGCCGATGGCTATCCTCCGGCGAAAGATGCTGTTCAAGCGGCTGGCAGCACAAGGGGCGATTGCAGCCGTGGTTGCACAGGTCGTCGCCCTCTCCATGGCGTTCAGTGGTTTCGGCGTATGGGCGTTGGTCGGGCAAAGCCTCGTGGCTCCGGTGGTGACGACGAGCCTCGCGTGGTTCTCCGCACGATGGGCGCCGACTCGAGACTTCTCCGCAGCAGAATTCCGGCGCATGCTTGCATTCGGGGCGAAGGTTCTCGGAGTTGAGTTCATTGCCATGCTGCGAGCATGGGCTGAGGCTGCCGTTGTGTCCGCCGTGCTTGGGATCGTTTCGTTGGGCTATCTGAGCGTCGCGCAGCGCCTTGTGCAAGTGGTGCAAGACCTTACAGGTGGCGCCATCATTCCCGTTACGACCGTAGCCTTCGCGCGGTTGCGCGATGACCCGGAGCGCCTCCGGAAGGCATACCTGCGTGCCCTGACTACATCATATGCGGCGCTCTCGCTCCCCCTCACTGTCATCGCGGTGACTGCTCCCATGCTGATTCCGATCGTGTTCGGGCCGGGGTGGGAGGCGAGTGCGCAGGTCGCGCAGCTTCTCGCGCTCGCTGCGACTATGACCGTCGCCGCCGCGCTCGATCATGGGCTTTTCTACGGGCTCGGTCGACCGGGGCTCTGGCTGATCTACGCGATCATCGTGGATGCTCTGACTCTCGGGGTCACGGTGGGGACGGTTTCGTTTGGGCTCACGACAGTAGCGATGGGGTTCGTCGCCGTGTGCGTCTTGGCGACGATCGTCCGTTGGTTCCTCACAGCCCGGGTTCTTGGTACGCGGCTCTCGATCGTTTGTCGTCCCTTCGGCTATTTGATCGTCGCCGTGTTCTTATCCGGCAGCGGGGGGCTCCTCATCACGGCGACGACTGCAGCGTGGAACTCCTTCCTCGTGATCGTGGTGGCTGCAGCGGTGATCGTGATTGTTCACCTCGGTGTCACTGCGCTCATGGCTCCGGAGGTGCCCCGCGATGTCGTCACTCTCGTGCGGCGGTCATCCCCATGGCGCCGCTTCACACGCCGGCAGCCGAAGGAGAGCTGAGATGCATGCCATGATCCCGGCGGCGCGCACACCGGTGTCCATCGTGTGCGTCTACAACGACCCCGAGGTGCTGGGGGCGTGTCTGGGTCGGTCGGTGACGGACGGTCGTGCGGCGGCACCCGCCACGGACCTCATCGCGGTCGACAACCGCGACGGGTCGTTCGCGACCGCCGCGGCGGCCCTCAACCACGGCGCCTCGCAGGCCCGGCACAGCGTCGTCGTCTTCGCCCACCAGGATGTCTACCTTCATTCGCTCGTCCGCCTCGAAGAGGTCGCGCACGTGCTGATGGCGTCGCCGGACATCGGCGTGATCGGCGCGGTCGGAATCGATGACGGCGGTCGGATCGTGGGCCGGATCCGGGACCGCATCATGGCTCTGGGGGAGCCCGCGCCCGAGCCCCGCGACGTCGAGTCGATGGATGAGGTGCTCTTCGCGCTCCGGCGCACCGACGCCGTCGCGGAGCCGCTCGCCGACGTGGCAGACCTCGGCTGGCACGCGTACGCGGTGGAGTACTCGGCGCGGGTGCGCCGGCGCGGTCTGCGCGCGACGGTCGCCGACATCCCCCTCACCCACAACAGCCTGACCACGAACCTGCAGCACCTCGACCGGGCGCACGCGTGGATCGGAGCGTCCTATCCGGAGCTCCTCCCCCTGCAGACGACCTGCGGCACCATCCGTCGGCCGGGGATCCATCCATCCGTGGATGTCGTGCGGAGGCGGGTGTCCGGGATGCGGACGTGGACGCGCGAGTCCCTCGTCGTGCGCTCTCTGGCGGTGGATGCCGTGATCGCGGACATCCGGTTCCTCATCGACGATGTCGTCCGCCTCACGGGAGCGCGGTCGCTGCGGGCGCTGGATGTCATCCAGGACGCGGCCGCCCCGACCAGCCTCCAGGGGATCGTCCGTCACGAGGTCCCGTACTCCGCCGCCTCGGTCACCGCGGATCAGGCTCGCCGGGAGATCGCCGGACGGCACCACGACCAGGCGATCGTCGTCACGAATCTGCGGGAGGCGGATCTCATGACCCTCGTCGAGGGAGCACGCCCGGATGTCGTCGGGGTGTCCGAGGGCGCCGGCATGTGGGCGCTGTTCGGCGTGGACGCCGAGCGGGTCGCACCGCTCTGGTCGGGAAGACGTCAGCGCCCGTTCGCGGGTCTCGTCCCTCCGCGGAGGCCCCGGTGACAGGGGCGCCGCGCCGATTCCCGCGGGGCGCAGGCGTGGTGCGGGCCACCCTGTTCGGCCTGATCGTCGACGCGACGAGCCTCCTGCCGCCGCGCCTGCGCTATGCGTACGTGCACCGGATCACCGCCCGGCTGTTCCGCAGGCCGCTGCCCGCACTCCTCGCTCGGGACACGCCGGCCGCCTCCGGGCCTGCCGCCGTCACGTCACCGCGGCCCGCCGACCTCCGGTGCGTCCTGGCCGCCGACCGGCTCGACATCGGAGGCGTGGGCGCCGTCGTAGAGATGCTCGCGACCGGACTGGAGGCCCAGGGGGTGCATCCGATCGTGGTCTGCCTCGGCGACGGCACACGTGCCCGTCGGCTGCGCGCCCGCGGCGTCGAGGTGTTCTCCGTCGAGGACGAACGCACCGCCCTGGCAGCGCTTCGGGCAGCCGACCCCGACGTGATCCAATTGCACAGCGCCGCACCCGCACTGGAGCGCTTGGCCATCGCGGGGGAGACCCCGCTGATCCCGGTGCTGCACAACACGGAGATCCACTTCACCCGCGCGCGCTGGCGGGCCTTCGAGACCCTCATGCACCGGTCGTACGCCGCGATCGCGGTCAGCGGCGTCGTCCGGGACTTCCACCGTCGGCACGTCTCCCCGGCGCTCGGCGAGCGGTTCCGGGTCGTCCCCAACGAGGCGCCGGGGCGCAACGCCACGGGTCATCCGCAGCGCACAGCGGCGAGGGCGGAGCTCGGAGACGTGCTGGGAGTGGACCTGGCAGCCGATGTCGTCTTCCTGTGCTTGGCCCGCTATGACGCGCAGAAGAACATCGCAGGCACGGTCGCATCCTTCCTCCGGGCGATCGATGCGACAGGCGTGCCGATCCGCCTCGTGATGGCGGGTGAGCCCTCGGACTGGGCTGAACTGGGGCGCGCCGACGGCATCCGCCGGTCGAGTCCGCACGGCGACCGCGTGCACCTGCTCGCCAACTCGGATGCGGCGACCCTGCTCGCAGCCGCGGACGCGTTCTTGCTGAACTCCTTCTTCGAGGGCTGGCCGGTCGCCGCCACGGAAGCGCTGTCCGCGGGCCTTCCCCTCGTGCTCAGCGATGTCGGCGGGGCGCGCGAGCTCGTCGCCCGGCATCCCGACCGATCCGTCCTCATCCCGAACGCGACCGGGGAAGCCGGATCCGTGACGGACGCCCGCGTCGCCCGGGCGCGTCGCCGTTCCGCGCGACAGGACAACGCGGCGGATCTGATCGCGGCGGTGACGCGTGTCGCTCAGCTCGCGCGCAGCGATGGGGCCTCCCGCGCCGATCCCGCTCCGGCGGCAGGGAGCGGGGCCGGCCCGTCAGGGATTGCGGCGATGATGGCCGGGCATGCGCAGATCATCCGGGAAGCCCACGCGCATGCGCGAGGCCGCCGCAACCTCATCGGTCACGACGGCCTCACGATTCCAGGCGCCCGGTCCTAGGCGGAGGGCCAGGGCTTGCTGACGAGACGTCCCTTGCCGTCCGTCGCGTTCTTGTCGTAGATGTAGTTGTCCTCCCACTGCGCCCAGCCCGGACCGCGCTGCGCGTAGGTGGCTCCGAATCCGGTGCCGCTGAAGCGGTTGTTCGTGGCGCGGAGGTTGCTGTACGGGGAGTTCAGCTCATTCAGGCCCAGCTGGTAGCCGGCGCCCTCGAGGTAGTTGCCCTCGATCACGACGTTGTCGATGCGCCCCGAGTAGGACTGGATGAACAGGGCTCCCGTGTCGTTGCCCGAGTCGGAGTTGAACCGGTTGTTCCGGATCGTCAGCTGGCGATCCGGACGCTGGGACGCCGAGAAGTCGCGGACCGTGAACGCGTCGGTGTGGTTACCGGTCGTCGCGGCGTTTCCCCATGCGATCAGGTCGGTCACGTAGTTGCGCTCGACCAGGCCGTTCAGGGTGTCTCCCGACTTCATGATGGCGATACCGCTGCCCATGTGGTGGAAGTAGTTGCCGGAGAGATTCGCGATGCCCATGAAGCCGGTAGCCCACGCGGCGGACTCGGTGCTCAGCTGGGAGCCCGTGATCTCACTGTTGCGGATCGTCACGGTGTCGGGCGTGATCTTGAAGGTGTTGTAGTTCTGCGTGTGCAGAATCGGCATCCCGCGACCGATCGACGTGGGCTGGATGCAGCTCTTGTCGATGGTGATCGCGCCTGCGGACAGGTCCAGCGGAGTCGTCACGCGCATGCCCGAGATGACCGTCCCGCGCGGGACTTCGCTGCTGCCGGTGTACAGGGGCAGCGACTCGCACGACAGGCCCTGCGGTGCGAGGCCCACGGTGGACGGGCTCACCGTCCAGCCCACACCCGAGGTGGCCGGCGGCGTGGTCGGTGCCGGGGTGGGGGTCGGCGTGGGCGTCGGTGTCGGCGTCGGGGTGGGAGTCGGTGTGGGCGTCGGCGTCGGCGTCGGAGTGGGCGTCGGCGTCGGTGTCGGCGTCGGGGTGGGGGTCGGCGTCGGGGTCGGCGTCGGGGTGGGCGTCGGCTTCGCGGGGCTCGTCGCCCCGGCGCGGAACACCACGTCGACCAGGTAGTTGGACCCGCGGTAGGTCTGTCGGGGGAACGCGCTCTGCCCGTACGTGTACACGCCGGCGCCGCTGTCGAGGCGGAAGCCGTTCTGCGTGCGCGCGCTCGTGAGGTCGTTCTCCGTGACCGGGTAGCGGCCCGTCGGCGCGTGGTAGGAGGCCACGTACGTCTCGCCGGCGGTGACGGCGACCGGGGCCGGCAGGGAGACGGTGCGCCAGCCCTCCGTGCCGGATGCCGGGAAGCGGACACGCGCGAGCGCGTCGCCCTTCGAGGACCACAGGGTGGCGGTCGTCACGCCGGACGCGCGCTCGCCCTGGTAGTACTGGAGCGCGGTGACCGCGCCGTCCTTCTGCGGGGCGAACTTCACGCCGAGTTCGACCGCGTCCCGGTCGGAGTCGGCCGCGACGGCCGGCCTCAGGTCATCGGCGAAGATGCCGGGGGTCGACGCGACCCCTGCCGTCGCGGGCGCGGCGGCGAGGGCACCGGCGCCCATCACGACGGCGGCGAGGACCGCCGTGAACCCGAGGCGGCGGGAGATGGGGGAGCGGTGTCGGTGGGGGGCGGGGGGGCGGGGGG
>NZ_KN050821.1:48704-76105 GCF_000746195.1 Microbacterium sp. UNCCL10
GGGGGGGGGATATCAGTATGCTAACGACGCTTGACATCGGCTCAGGGGCACATTATTGGACTCTCATCCCCGGCTGGCCGGCGCCCGCGGGCCCGCAGATTCCCTCTCATTCCGGGGCCCTCGGCCGATAGCATCAGCGTGTGTGCGGAATCGTGGGCATGACCAGATTCGATGGAACCGCCGTCTCGCGCGACGTGCTGGCGGCGATGACGACCACGCTGCGCCACCGGGGTCCGGATGACGAAGGCACCTGGTTCGGCGGCGACATCGCCTTCGGCCACCGCCGGCTCTCCATCATCGACGTCGCCGGCTCGCATCAGCCGATGCAGAGCGTCGACGACCGCTGGGTGATCGCATTCAACGGGGAGATCTTCAACTATCGCGAGCTGCGGGCACATCTGGACTATCCCTTCCACACAGATGGAGATACGGAGACGATCCTGGCGGGTCTCACGGTGCACGGGATCGCCTTCGTCTCCCAGCTGGTCGGCCAGTTCGCGTTCGCCGCCTTCGACCGGCGAGACGGCACCCTGCACCTCGTTCGCGACCGCCTCGGCGTTCTGCCGCTGTACTACTGGCGTGCCGGCGCCGAGCTGCTCTTCGCGTCCGAGATCAAGGCCATCCTGGCAGGGACGCCGCACCGGCCGTCGGTCGATCATCAGAGCCTGGACGCGTACCTCTACGGCCGATCGGTCCCCGCACCGTTCACCCTCTTCGAGGGGGTCCGAAAGCTCGAGGCCGGACACCGGGTCGAGATCGATCGGAGCGGGGCCGAGCGGTCCGTCCGCTACTGGACGCCACCGGACGAGCAACCCTGGGAAGGCGGTGCGCCGGCTGCGGTCGACGCCGTCGATGCGGCGGTGACCGAAGCCGTCCGCTCCGCACTCGTCGCGGACGTCCCGGTCGGGGCCTATCTGAGCGGCGGTGTGGACAGCAGTCTCATCGTGGCGAAGGCCTCCGCCCTTCACACGGGAGGGCCCCTGAAGACCTTCTCCGCAGGATTCGGCGACCCGCGGCATGACGAACTGCCGTGGGCGCGCATGATGAGCGAGCACGTGGGCTCCGATCATCACGAGATCCGTGTGGATGCGGCCGACTTCGAGGCGCTCTGGCCGATGCTGACCTGGCACCGTGACGCACCCATGTCGGAACCGGCGGATTTCGCGGTCTACCGACTCGCGCAGGCCGCGCGCGAGCATGTCACGGTCGTGCTCTCCGGCGAGGGGGGAGACGAACTCTTCGCCGGCTACCCCAAATACAAGGTGGCCAGGGCGATGGCCGCGGCGTCGATCCTTCCGGGCCGGTTCCGGCAGGGCGTCGGTGAACGCCTCGACGCGCATCTGCCGTCCAGCCTGGCCCGCCTCCGGATCGCCATGCGGGCATGGGCCGCCCCGAATCGCGAGGACCAGTACCGCACGTGGTTCGCGCCGTTCTCGGCGCGTGAGCGCCGCGAGCTGCTCGCCGGCCTGCCCAGCCGGACGACCTCCACCGAGGTGGGCGCACGCGATGACGCGATCCGCGCCATGCTCCTCGCGGACCTCCGGAGCTGGCTGCCCGACAACCTCCTGGAACGCGGCGACCGGATGTCGATGGCCGCCTCGCTCGAGCTGCGTCCGCCGTTGCTGGACCATCGCCTGGCCGAACTGGCGTTCCGGCTTCCCTCCAACGTCAAGGTGCGCTCCGGCCAGACGAAGTGGGTGCTGAAGGAAGTCGCCCGCCGCCATGTCCCCGCCCAGATCGTGGATCGGCCGAAGGTCGGCTTCCGGGTGCCGCTGGATGCCTGGTTCCGCACCTCGCTCCGCGACACCGTGCGTGATCGCCTCACCGGCTCGGGGTCCTTCGTCGCCCAGACATTCGACAAGGGCGCGATCGAGCGGATGCTGGATCGGCACTCCAGCGGCCGGTTCAACGAGGAGATCCGGATCTGGACCCTCATGTCCCTCGAGGTGTGGCACGAGACGTTCTTCAGCGCGGTCCCCGAGGGGGCATGCGAGTCAGCCTGACTCCCGTGAGCTGTCGTCCCGTTCCCAGCGCACCCCGCGGCGTCCCAGACGTGCGCGGGCACGCGCCAGCGCGATGAGGGAGACGTAGACGACGGCATCGGCGAGTCGCCGGGGCTTGCGGGCGAGCATCGCCCCGAGATCACGCAGTTGGGCGCGCTGACCGGGGTACCGGCCCTCGCCCCCGGCCGTGACCTCCGATTGCGTGCGGTAGGTGCGACGCAGGATGCGCAGGAGGTCGGCGGTGCGCCGGGGCGTTGTGACGATGAGTGGGTCCGTCGCGATGATCGACACTTCGGCCCGCGCGAACAGGCTGTCGATGAACAGGTCGTCCGAGACGACCTCCGGGAACTCGTCGAAGCGGGCCCGTCCCGCCTCGGAGAGCGCGTAGCACCCGGCTCCCCAGAGTGCGGTGGAGATCGACGGAAGGTCTTCTCGCACGCGATACCAGCTCCGGACCAGCCGCGAGGCGCGCGATGTGTCGAACGTGTGCGGCGGGCGGCCCGCGATCGCACCGCGGCGGAGCGCGTCGACGACGTCGCGAGCGGCCCGTGACGTCATCACGACGTCCGCGTCGAGGTAGATCCGCGGGCCAGGGCCGGCGAGCCCATCGCCCCGCCGAAGGGCGGCCGCCTTCGACGGGGCGTCGAGTTCGGCCACGACGACGCCGGGAAAGCTCCGGGCGATCTCCGCCGTGCGGTCGCTGCACCCGTTCGGGACGACGATCACAGCGAGATCTCCCTCGCGCGCGGCGCTGCCCACAGCATCCAGGGTCCGCCCGATCACCCGCTCTTCATTGTGCGCGGCGATGATGATCGTGCCGAGGGTCATCGTGGCCCGCCCGGCAGCTCTGCACGCGCTCGTGAGGAGAGCAGCGCACGGACGGCGGCCCGAGCTCCGGGACGGTGCGGGCGGATCGCATTGCGAAGGAGCAGGGCCGTACCGAAGGCGCCCGCGGCCCACGGCCCGTGCCACTTCTGGAAGTAGCGCAGCTTGTTGACCTCGAGCAGCGCATCCAGGTGGGGGGAGGTGCCGGATCCGCCACCCCGATGCTGGACGACGGAATCGGGAACGTAGGCGATGGAGCCGCCGCGCGAACGAATCCGGCGGCAGTAGTCCGTCTCCTCCGAGTAGAGGAAGAACCGGTCGGCGTCCCACGCCCCGACCGCCGCCACGACGTCCGCCCGCACAGCGAGCGTCGCCCCGGTGGCCCACTCGATCGCATGCTCGCTGCGGTACGCACGGTCGCGCCGAACGGTTTCGGCGAGCAGCTGCGGCCGACGTGCCCACGCATCTCCGAAGACCGCCTCGCCGAAGGCCGACAGCACCGTCGGCTCGCGGCGGAGCGAATCCTGCCGGACGCCGGTGGCATCGAGGATCCGGGGCACCGCCGCATCCGAGCCGCCATCGACGGCAGCCACGAGCGCGGTGAGCGCCCCGGTGCGCAGCACGAGGTCGGGATTGAGGAAGACGGTCACCCGCGCCTCGGGGGCCATCGTCAGGCCGAGGTTCAGCCCGCCGGAGTAGCCGAGGTTCGCTCCGGCCTCCACCACCGTGACCCGGTCGTCCTCCGACAGATGGGCGAGGGACTCATCGGTCGTGTTGTTGACCACCGTCGCGTGCCAGGACAGCGCTCCGGCCGCGTCGTCAATCGACCTGATCAGCGGCGGCAGATCCCGACCGCTGTAATAGGACACGATGACGATCGAAACGTCGAGCACAACGACTCCCCCCAGCCGCGCGTCGCATGGCGCAACCCGCCCTCAGATACCGTACCGGCGCACCCACGGAGGCGCATAGAGACGCGACGCTACACTGGCGAGGGGCGTTGTGGGGAGGGGTACGGGTGACCGTTCGTGACATGATCGCGGCGATCGGCAGGCGCTGGTACGTCGTGCTGGTCGTGATCGTGTGCGCGGGCGCCCTCACCCTCGTCTTCGCCGAAGACGGCGGGACGTACTGGACCCGCACCGCCGTGTCGTTCACCCTCCCTCAGCGGTCCACGCTCGACGCGGAGAGCGGGCTCCAGGATGCCAGCCTCATCGCCTTCGCGGGTACCGTCGCGACCGAGATCAACGAGGGCGAACGGCCGCCCCGCTACTCGACCCTCGACGCGCCGTACTACGGTGCGGGCGTCCGTGAAGGGGTGCTCGTCGCACTGCGGGACGTCGGCAACCAGTGGGGGTCGGTGTTCCCGACCGCGACCCTTGAGATACAGATCGTCGGCCGGACGCACGAATGGGTGCAGGAGCGGCAGGACGCGATCCTCTCCGATGTCCTCGAGGCGGCCAGACTGCAGCAGGAGATCGCCGGGACCACCGCGGCGGACCGGATCGAGGTGAAGGTCGAGCCGCTCAGCACGGAGATCGCTTTCGTCGCGGCGTCGCGGACGAGCCAGATCGCCGCCGTCCTGGCTATGTCGCTGGCCGCCCTGCTCGTCAGCGGCGGCGCGGCCGTCACCGTCGACCGCCTCGTCGCCGCGTACCGTGCACGCTCCGCACGGCCGATGCCGATTCTCGTCCCACGCTCGGAAGGCCTCACCGAATGAACGTCGCCGACACTCTTCGTGCACTGATCCGACGCTGGTACATCGTCATCCCGGGGCTGCTGCTGGCCGTGGCCGTGGCCGTGGGGGCGTGGGTGGCGGTCAAGCCGGCCTACGAACGCTCGGCGACCCAGCTGCTGCTCCCCGGCGAGGGGGTCATGCCCGAGGGTGCGACGAATCCCTTCCTCTTCCTGGGCGGACTGAGCCAGGCCACGGACGTCCTCGTCCGCACGCTGTCCTCCGGTGAAACCGTGGAAGAGGTGGTGGGTCGCTACCCGGGCACCGAGGTGGAGGTCCGACGCGACCCGACGACGTCGGGGCCCGTGGTCTGGACGACGGTGACGGCGCAGAGCGACGCGGATGCGGCCGGTGCGCTCGAAGCGATGCTCGCGCAGGCGGAGTCCGCTCTGGAGCGGCTGCAGACCGAGCAGAACGTCCTTGCTCGTGATGAGATCACGATCACGACCCTCACGCAGGACACCGAGAGCACACCCCAGCAGCGCACGCGCATGGTGCTGGCCGCCGGCGCCGGTGCCGCCGCGGTGGCCGTGACGCTGGTGGTGGCGAGCCTCGTCGACGGGCTCGCCCGCAGACGAGGCGGGCGCGGTGGGAATCGACGCAAGATGTCCGCACACGAGGCGTCGGATGCCGAAGCGGGCTCCGCCTCCGAACAGGACGAGGCCCCGGAGGCCGATCTCACCGAGCCCACGGACCCCGCCGATCCCGCCGAGCCCACGGACCCCGCCGATCCCGCCGATCCCGGCGGGGCGAGCCGTCCGCGCGCCGCGTCGGATGATCAGACACGGGCGCCGTCCGCCGTCGACGTCTGAATCCGGGCCATGTCGCTCACCGATCGCGAGTCACAGCCGGTACCGGCACGACGTCACCGGACCGCCGGCGGCGGGCGCGCGCTCACCGCCGGAACCATGCTCGCGGTCTACCTGGTGCTGCTGGTGGCCATCCCCTCGAACCTCACCATCGCGGCGCTCGGCGGGTTCGGCAGACCGTCGGTGCTGTGGGGGCTGCTGCTGCTGTTCTGGTGGCTCCTCACCCGTCTGCAGATGCGCGCCGTCGACGCGGTTCCGGTGACCCAGCCGGTTCGGATCGCTCTCATCGCCCTCGTCGTCATCGTGCTCGTCTGCTTCGCCTCGCTGATGCTGCGCGGGCAACCGGCGGATCAGATCAGCCCGGCGATCACGGCTCTCCTGCGGCTCGCGTCCTGGTCCGGCGTCCTCCTCGTGGCGATGGACGGCATCCGCACCCACGACGACGCCGCGAGGATCGTCCGTGCCCTCGCGATCGCCGGTGGCGGTGTCGCCGCGCTCGGGCTGGCGCAGTTCATCACCGGACAGAGCCTGCTCGACTGGGTGTCGAGCATTCCCGGCATCTCGGTGGATGGAGCCAGCGTCGCCACGCGCAGCGCCTTCACCCGCGCATCCGCCACCGCAGCGCATCCGCTCGAGTATGGCACCGCCCTGGTGGGCCTGCTGCCGATCGCGATCGGGACGGCGGTGGCCCGCGGGTTCCCGGAACGCCGCCAGACGCGGCCATGGATCTGGTGGACCATTGTCGGGCTGATCATGGCCGCGGCGCTGCTCTCCGTCTCGCGCTCGGCCATCCTCGGCTTGGCCGTCGCCCTCGTGGCCTCCCTGCCGGCCATTCCCCAGGCGTACCGATGGCTGATCGGCGTGGGCGGGGCGATCGTCGCGGCCGTGGTGATCGTCGTCGTACCGGGCATGCTGGGGACGGTCGTCTCGCTGTTCGCCGGCGCATCCGACGACCCCAGCACGCAGTCTCGTTCGGATGCCGTGGCCCGGGTGCCGGAGTTCATCGCCACCTCCCCGTGGATCGGCCAGGGCTTCGGCACCTTCCTGCCCCGGTATTACATCTTCGACAACCAGTGGGTGCTGCTCACGGTCGAGATCGGCATCCTCGGAGTGCTCGCGTTCGCCGCCGTCGTGGCATCCGCGTTCGGCAGCGCGGCGTGGGCAGCGCGCGTCTCCCCGTTCGAGGACACGAAGGCCATGGGGCGTTCGCTCGCCGCGTCGGTGCTCACGATCGCGGTCCTGTTCGTCTTCTTCGACGGACTGTCGTTCCCGATCTCGGGCGGGCTGCTGTTCCTCATCGTCGGTCTCACGGCGGCCATGCGCACGATCGCGGCGGCGGACATCGGCATCCGCGCCTCTGCCGAGCGCCTCTCGACGTTCGCCGAGTCCGACTAGGCCCAGGTCTGGACCCAGCGCTTCAGCACGACGCGGACGTTCCGCCGGTCGATGTCGCGCTGGCGTGATGTCGGGATGCCTCCGATCAGCGCGGCCGCCACCGAGAACGTGGAGTGACGGGAGTGCACGAGCCAATCGCACGAGGCGAGCGCCCACATGTCGATGAGGGCGTTCTCGGCCTCGCGGAGCGGATCATCCAGCTCGACGTGCTCGTGAAGGGAGTTGTCGTCGTCCCCGAGCACTTTGTCGATGACGAAGACGTCACGGAAACGGGCTCGGAACTGCTCCTGGACGCCCTCGTTGTCGGTGGCGAGGAAGATCTGCGCGGACGGCACCCTCGCCTGGACCCGCTGAACCTCCTGCATGATCCGGTCGAGGGAGACCTTGCGATCGGTGTACCGGATGTGCACGCCGATGATCGGGCGGGCGCGATCGGCGAAGAGGGCATCGACTTCCGCGCGGACCCGGGCGTTCGGCCGGAAGTACTCGCGCAACGCCCACCGCGTCAACGCGTCCCGGGACATGCCCCGAAACGGGCTCACCTTCGCCGCGGCGCGCCGGATGCGGGCCATCTTCGGCAGGTACGACCAGAACACGGCGAGCGGCTCCCGCACGTCGGGGTGCGCCAGGTCGATCGAGAGCTTCCGATAGATGAACGGGTTGCTGTGGTCGTTCGGAAAGAGGTCGGAGATGAGGTGGGTGGGGTGCTCGCTCAACCGGCCGCGCCACAGGGCGGGTGTCACATCGCTGCGCGCATCGAAGTCGGCCGCCCGGTGGGGCGTCGGGCTTTCGAAGAGGAGGGGATAGGCATCCTCGCCGTGCGGCAGGTACTCCCCGTCCCGCCAGTCCACGACCGCGGTCCGCCCGGTCAGCCGGGCGATGACGACCCCGGTCGCGGCGGAGAGGATGCGGTTGCCGAATCCGCCCTTCGCCTTGATCAGCAGGAAGCGATCGGGCGCCGCAGTCATGCGTCCCCCCGCAGCCCTGCGGCTCCCGCCCGGCCGGTGCTCCTCAACACAGATCTGCTCCGTCTCATGGCGTGCCCCTCGTCCCCCGTGTTCCCCAGCGTTCCGCGCCCGAACGGCAGCACGCGGAACCCGGACGTCACTCTATCGTCGGGGGTCTGCGCCGGGCCACTATCATGAGGCGCACCGCACCGACGGTGCGGCGATCGGGGTGCGGGGGTGGGCGTGCGTACGAACCGGCCGATGGCGGACCGCACCGGACGCTCCTGGGTCATCGGCGGCCTCATCGTGTACGGCCTCGCGGTGGGGATCGTGCTGCTGCTGCCCGTCACATACAGCGGGATCGTCAACGCGATCGGCGGATGGCTCCGCACGGGCCTCGGGCTCTCGTTCTTCGGCTTCGGCTGGGTCGAGTTCTGCGCCAATGTCCTGATGTTCCTGCCGCTCGGGTTCCTGCTGACACTGCTGCTCAAGCGGCGGCGGTACGGAGTGGGGCTGGCACTGCTCATCTCGGTGGGCGCCGAAGTGGCGCAGATCGTCATCCCCTCACGGCAGCCGAGTCTTCGTGACATCCTCGCGAATGCGATCGGTGCGGCGGTCGGTGCCCTGCTCGCCTGGCTCCTCGTCGTGCGTCGGCGGCGGCGGGCCGCGAAGGACCACCCGGTGTCGCGGGAGCACACGGCGTGATTCACTCCCGCACGACCGACGGCGACCAGGCGTGCTCGAGGAACACCGACGGCTCGCCCGACCCGTCCGCCGCGAGCGCCCACACATCGGTGTCTCCGGCGACCCCCTGCCGCGGCATCCCGTAGAGAATGGTGTCGTCGCCGAGCCACTCGATCTGGTCGTCGATGCTGCGCGATTCGGGCAGCAGGGTGACCTCGCCCGAGCCGATGTCGTAGATCGCCGGGGTCCAGTGCACGGTCGGCCCGGAACCGGCCGTCACCCGTTTGAACGCGATGCGAGTCCCGTCCGGCGACAGCGACGGGCACTCGACGTTCTCGTCGAGCACCTGCATCGAGCGCCCCGAGATCGACCCTCGCACGAGGTGGGTCGTCCCGTCCCTCGTCAGCCCCACGGTCGCGTAGAAGGTGTCGTCGTCGGCGAAGGTCACCCCCCAGAAGTTGCGGTCCACGGGCGCGGTCGGCGCGCCGTCCACGAGGAGCGTCCACTCCTCCAGGTTGTCGAGGCCCTCCCCGTCGGGCGTGTGGATGGTCGTCTCGGTGGAGAAGCCGATCGTCGCGTAGGTGTGGCCGGTCACGAACGCCGTCGTGGAGATGAGCGAGCCGTCGCCGGCGATGCGGGTGCGACTCGGGATGCCGGACAGCGGCCACTGCGCGATCTCCGCGCCGTCGCCCGTGTACAGCGTCGCGGTGTAGGAGGGGGCGATCCCGCGCACGCTGCGCAGGCACGACACCAGGTCCGCCGTCGCGTCCACCCGGTCGCAGGCGATGGCGCTGATCGTGCGGGCGCCGCTCGGGTCGCCGAGCGGGACGGAGGCCACATGGCCGTAGCCCGCGCCGGATGCCGTGTTGCGGAACACGACGCGGTCGCCGGTCGGGACGACTTCGGAGGTGTCGACCGCGCTCGGCGCCGCCTGGCGCTGCTGATACTGGGCCCACGCGACCGCGCCGACGACGGCCGTGGCGCCGAGCGCGAGCGCGGAGAGGACCGCGATGAGGATCCATCGCGCGCGGAGCGTCATCCGGCCGCCTGTCCGGAGCGGGACTCGGCGCGCAGGAGCGGCCGCAGCAGGATCGCCACGAGCGGGATCGCGACCGCGAGCACGACGGCGGCGATGATCATGGCGGGCTCCCTCCCGGCTGCGTACCAGAGCAGCCCGAACCCCGCCGCGGACGCGAAGCGGGTGACGGCGACCACCGTCTGCGCCGACGCGATGGCCGTGCCGCGCGTCTCGGGTGTGGCGAGCTGCGCCGTGAGCGCCGCCAGCACCCCGTCGGTCGCGGCGTAGAACGCGCCGAGGAACACCAGGCACAGCAGCGTGGCCGCGAGGTCGGCCATCGGCAGCACCGCGACCACGTACGCGGCGAGCAGTCCGGCATGGCCCCACACGAAGACCCGCGCCCGCCCGACCCGGTCGGCCAGCCGCCCCAGCGGAACCGCGAAGGCCAGGAACGCCAGGTTCGTGCCCACGTAGAGCAGCGGGAACCACTGCGCGGCGAAGTCGCTGCGCGCCTGCAGCACCAGGTAGACGAAGCCGTCACCGATCGTGACGAGGCCGAGGACGCCCGCCGCAGCCAGCACCCGGCGCATCCGCCCGCGCACCACGCTGCGCCAGTCGACCCGCCGCCGCGGCTCCCCGGCATCCGCCTGCGCCCGGCGGGTGCGCACGTTCGGCACGATCAGCCCGAGGACGAGGACGCCGATCGTCGCGAAGGCCAGCGACGCGATGAAGACGATGTGGAACCCGTCCGGCACGATCAGCAGGATCAGGAACGCGAGGAGGGGTCCGACTGCCGCGCCGATGTTGTCGAGCATCCGGTGCACGCCGAACGACGCCGCGAGCCGCGCGGGATCGGAGGTCGCGGTGATCAGCGCATCCCGCGGCGCCGTGCGGATGCCCTTGCCGAGCCGGTCGGCCGTGATGACGGCGGTCAGGGCGGCGAAGCCGGTCCAGAACAGCAGGCCCACCCGGGCGACCGCGGCCAGTGCGTACCCCACGAAGGCGACCCACTTCGGCTGGTCGATCCGGTCGGAGGCATAGCCGCCGGCGATCCGCACGACGGCGCTCACCCCCTGATACATCCCGTCGAGCACGCCGAACGCGATCGTCGACAGCCCGAGGAACCCCGTTATATAGAGGGGCAGGATCGCCGACACCGACTCGGACGAGATGTCGGTCAGCATCGAGACGATCCCGAGGGTGATCACGGTCGACGAGACGGTGCGGATGCCGCGCGGCGGCCGGCCGGCCGGCCGGGGGTCCACGGAGTCGTCCTTGCTCACCGGCGAGTTCGTGAAGGAGATGTACACCCGGTCACTCCGTCCGCAGCGTCGCGTAGACGGTGTAGATCGTGCCGGTGCCGGACTCCGTGAAGGCGAGGGTGACCGTCGTGAAGGGATCGCTTGCCGAGACCGGCTCGCCGCCGGTCGGCGTCAAGCCCAGCGCGGACCAGGCGGCGCGGAAGCGGTCCGTCACGGTCGCCGGCGTCGCGTCGGTGCGTGCCTTGAGCGCCGCCTGCATCGTGCGGCCGTCCGAGGTCACCGAGCTCTCGAGCACCTCGTCGTCGCCCGCGGCGCTCGCGATCGACGAGGGGAAGCCGGCGACCAGCTCACCGGTCGCCGAGGCGTTCTCCGGGAGCGGCGCCGCGATGAGCGGCGTGGGCTGCGGGAGGGCGGGCAGCCGGTCCGACGGCGCCGTCCCCTCCTCCGGCGCCGGCACTTCGCTGCCGTCGACGGGGGTCGCCTCCGGCGACGGGCCCGCCAGCGGCGTACTGGCGCCGGTCGCGCGGGTGCCCGGCACCGGCGACTCGGAGGCGCCTGCCGGCACTCTCGGTGTCAGCAGCATCCAGGCGGCGATGCCCAGCCCGATGAGGACGATCACCGTGACGCCGATGATCACCCCGCGCATCGCAGCGGTCAGCCGGCCGTCGTCGGTACGCGTTCGCGTACGAGTTCGTGTCCCCATTGCACGTGTCCCCACACATCTGCGGTCCCGGACGATGCCGGGCCCTTGCCCTGACTCCCACACGATGCACGTCGTCGGTCACTCCCCAATGACGATCCGCAGGTGCGAGACTCTTGCCCCGACTTTACGCGGCGGCGCCGGGGTTGGGAAGTTTTCCGCGGACCATCGGCGTGCCCGCCCCGTGTGGGTGTGGGGCGGGCACGCCGGCCCGTGGACGGCTCATGCCTTTTGGGGGAGGAGCGCGACATCCCGCCGGTCGGGCGAACCGGGAGCCCGCGACCATAGGTCACGGCCGTTACGCAGACTCAGGCATGAGCCGCCACATCTGTTACGACCTGCACCGCGGGCGGCGGCGGGGGCAGGCCGGTTCCTCGAGCCGGGAGCCGAGGCGACGTTCCGCCTCATGCGGATGCCAGCGGTGTGCGATCTTCCACGGGCGCCGGGTCGATCATCTGACGGATCTCGCCCGTCGTGACCGTGAGCGACGTCGCACCGCGATCGAGGAGGTAGTGCTCCAGTGCGTCGTCGTCGCGCAGGTCGACGTACCGCCGGCCACGAGCGTCGAACTCCGGTGCCGAGCCGGTGACCGGCACCGCCGGGCAGTCCCGGTGATGACCGGTGAGGGCGTCGTAGACGTCGACGTACGCCTCGGCCTGCGGGCGCCAATCCAGCGTGCTCGCGACCCGCTCGCGCGCCGCGTGTCCCATCCGGCTGCGCAGGCCGGGGTCATCGATGAGCCGCTCGATGTGGTCGGCGAAGGCGGAGATGTCCCCCGACGGCGCGTACAGCACCGCATCCGCCCCCGAGACGCGCGTCTCGATCAGGTCGAAGGCGACGGAGGGAAGTGCGTAGGCCATGTACTCCATCGTCTTGTTCATCGTCGAGACGTCGTTGAGGGGCGTCTTCAGATCCGGGCAGACCCCGATGTCGCCGCGGCTGAGGTACTCCGCCATCTGCGCGCGATCGACGCGGCCCGTGAAGGTGACGTGGTCGTGCAGCCGCAAGGCGAGCGTCTCGGCCTTCAGCGCCTCGAGACAGTCGCCGAAGCCGAGCAGCGTCGCGGTGACGTTGCGGCGACCACGACGGTGCACCAGCTCGTCGACGACGTGCAGGAGCTGATCCACGCCGTCCTGCGGGCCCATGATGCCGACGTAGACGAGGTTGATGGTGCCGAGCGGGCGCGGGTTCTCGGGATGGATCGGGCGCATCTGCATCGTGTCGGGACCGCTGCGCACCACGGTGACCTCATCCGGCCTCCGGTCACCGCGTTCCACGGCCTTCGCCTTGTACGACTCGTTCGTCGAGATGACGTGCGCGGCGGTGCGGAACGACCGGCGCTCCAGCCACAGCAGCATCCGGTATTCGAGCTTCTTGAGGAATCCCTCCGGCTCGCCGAATCGCGAACGGAACAGCTCGGGGTTCAGGTCGTGGTGGTCGTAGACGAAGGAGACCCCCGCGACGCGCCACAGCAACGCGAGGAGCCAGAACGTGTCCGGCGGGTTGCAGGCCTGGATCACATCGAACCGGCCCGCGCGGCGCACCTTCAGCGAGAGCCACGCGGTGCGGATCCAGCTGTATGCGAACTCCCACGCGAACCCCAGGAGGCCTTCGGCCTCCGGTGCCGGAGCGTACTTGTAGATGTCGACGCCGTCGAGGCGCTCGAAGGCCGGGTCGCCCGGACCCTTCGGGCAGATGACGCTGACGCGGTATCCGCGCGTGATGAGCGCCTGGCACTCGAGCCACACGCGCCGGTCGAGCGGCACGGGCAGATTCTGCACGATGATCAGGATGTGCGGGCCCGGCGTGCCGGCGGCTGCGGTCATCGTGCGCCGCGGGGCGCGGCTGCGGTCCTGGGCGGTCCGGAACATCAGTACGCCCCCTTCGGACGGACCATCACCTGTGCGGTGCGGAGGATGATTCCCAGGTCGGTCGCCACCGACCAGTTCTCGACGTAGTGCAGATCCAGTCGCACGCTCTGCTCCCAGGACAGGTCGCTGCGGCCGCTGATCTGCCAGAGCCCGGTGATCCCCGGCTGGACGTACAGGCGACGCAGCACCTGCTCGTCGTAGTCGCGCACCTCGCTGGGCAGCGGCGGGCGCGGGCCCACGACGCTCATGTCGCCCCGCAGCACATTCCAGAACTGCGGCAGCTCGTCGAGCGAGAACCGCCGGAGCACCGCCCCCACCCGGGTCACGCGCGGGTCGTTCTTCATCTTGAACAGCGGACCGGCGCCCTCGTTCTGCGCCTCGAGTGCCGCCCGGTCCCGCTCCGCGGTCGTCGTCATCGTCCGGAACTTCAGGATGCTGAATTCGCGCCCGTCGCGCCCGATCCTCCGCTGCCTGAAGAACACGCCCCCCGGAGTGTCCATACGGATCAGCAGCGCGATGATCGGAGTGATCACCGCGATCGGAACGAGCGCGACGAGCGCGACGACCACGTCCAGCACGCGCTTGGCGCTCAGGGTGGACTGGTCGAACCTGGGGATGCTCACGTGCGTGAGGGCCAGCCCGTCGGTGCGCTCGAAGGCGATCCGGGAGCGGGCGACATCCGCCAGGCGGGTCGCGAGGATGAGATCGGTGGCGGCGCCCTCGAGGCTCCAGCTGAGCTTGCGCACGTAGTCGGGGTCGTCGGAGCCGCCGGCGACGATGACCGTCTCGATGCAGAGCTCACGAGCCCGCTCCGCGACGGTGTCGGGCGACCCGACGACGCGGTAGCCGGTGCCGTCGACGCGGATGGTGTCCTCCCCGCCGTTGACCGCGACGCCCACGACGTGGTGGGCGAACCGCGGGTCGGCCGTCAGGGAACGGACCACCTGCTCCACGCAGCCGCGGTCGCCGACGACGAGGGTCCGCGGCGCGAGGGCGTGCGTCGTGCGGTGGCTGGTGAGCCGGCTGCGCCGCCCCAGCCGCGTGCCGACCAGCACGGCGACGCCCACCGGCAGGGTGAGCGACAGGTGCGCCGGCAGCACCGTCCACCCGGCCGTGCCCTCGATGATCGCGAGCGCGGCGATCGCGATGGTCGCCGAGTGCAGGATCGGCAGGAGCTCGTAGCGCTCGCCGCTGCCGTGCCGGTGGGACGCGCCGCGCAGCAGCGCGAGCGAGGCCCCCCACGCGGTGGTCACGGCCGCGACCGTGACCACCGCGACGAGCAGGGGATCGGACACGCCGACCACCGAGGCCGCCTCCGTGGTGACCAGATGCACGGTGGCCGTCACGGCCGCGCAGACGGCGATGACGAGCGTGTCGAGCACGGTCGTGCCGGCCCGGTGCCGCCGCACCTGCGTGAGCCGCTTCTCGAGCACCGGCATGAGCCGCGGAGCCGCAGCGCCGCCGATGCTTCCATCCAGCTGCAGCGTCGCGGAGCTCATCGCGACGCCCCTGCGCTCGGCGATGCGTGACCCGGATCGACCACGGCGCGCGAGCGCGCAGCCGCAATGATGCGTCCCCCCATGAACGTTCCCCAATGTCCCCAAAATGGCGAGCCTGAACTCGCGTTCCCCCAAGCGGACGATGCCGCTCCCCAATGGGTCAGAGCCTCCAGCCCGATTCCCACATCGGACGGAGCGTTGTTCGGGAGCTCCGACCCCTCGGCGCTCCCGCCACCTCACGGCGGCTGACTTGGCATGAGTATTGCATAGGCCTCGGGGGAACGGAAGAGGTTGTCGCCCGTGTCCGGCGGGACCGCGGAAGAAGGCTGCGCGGCCCGGATGAGGGTAAAATCGACGGCATCCGCGCGTGAACCAACTGCCCCCCAACACAGCGGCGTATCGGAGCCCCGCCGTCCCCAACGGCCCTCCGATGGTGCGCGGACAGGGCCCTCTCGAGTCGACCGTCCCCAACGGTTCCTCTGGAGGGCCCGCCTCATCTTCCGGTCCGTCGCGTCCCGTGTGCGTCCAGCGATCCCCGGCGCCCGCTTACCATTGAGCCCATGTGTGGAATCGTCGGATACGTGGGCTCGCGCGACAGCCAGGCCATCCTCCTGTCCGGGCTCGCCCGCCTGGAATACCGCGGGTACGACTCCGCAGGCATCGCGGTGATCGACGGGGACGGCGACCTCGGCATGCGCAAGCGCGCCGGGAAGCTGCAGGTGCTGCGCGACGACCTGAATGCGCACCCGCTCGCCGACGGCACGACCGGCATCGGCCACACCCGGTGGGCGACGCACGGCGGCCCCACCGACGAGAACGCGCACCCGCACCTCGCGGACGACGACAAGCTCGCCGTCATCCACAACGGCATCATCGAGAACTTCGCAGAGCTCAAGAACGAGCTGCTGGCTGAGGGCTTCACCTTCCGCAGCGAGACCGACACCGAGGTGGCCGCCGTGCTCCTCGGCCGGGAGTACGAGGCGACGCACGACCTGGTGGGCGCCTTCCGCACGGTCGCCGCCCGCCTGGAGGGCGCGTTCACGCTGCTCGCGATGCACCGTGACGAGCCCGGCCTCGTCGTCGGCGCGCGCCGCAACTCCCCGCTCGTGATCGGGCTGGGGGAGGGCGAGAACTTCCTCGGCTCCGACGTCGCCGCCTTCGTCGAGCACACCCGCAACGCCCTCGCGATCGGGCAGGACGAGATCGTCGCGATCACGCCCGCCGGCGTCGAGGTCACCGACTTCGACGGCAACACCGTCGAGGTGGAGCCGTTCGAGGTCGTGTGGGACGCCGCGGCCGCCGAGAAGGGCGGCTGGTCGTCGTTCATGGCCAAGGAGGTCTCCGAGGAGCCCGAGGCCGTCGCCAAGACCGTCCTCGGTCGCATCCGCGACGGGGCGGTCGTCATCCCCGAGCTCGAAGCGCTCGACGACCTGTTCCGCGGCATCACCCGCGTCATCGTCATCGCGTGCGGCACGGCCGCATACGCCGGCATGGTCGGCAAGTACGCCCTCGAGCAGTGGACCCGCGTGCCGGTCGACGTCGAGCTCGCGCACGAGTTCCGCTACCGCGACCCGGTGATCGGCGCCGACACGCTCGTCGTCTCGATCTCGCAGTCCGGCGAGACCATGGACACCCTCATGGCGGTCAAGTACGCCCGCGAGCAGGGCGCCAAGACGCTCTCGATCTGCAACACGCAGGGCGCGACCATCCCGCGCGAGTCGGATGCCATCGTGTACACGCACGCCGGCCCCGAGGTCGCCGTGGCATCCACGAAGGCCTTCGTCGCCCAGATCACCGCGCTCTACCTGCTGGCGCTGCACGTCGGCCGCGTGCGCGGCGTGCTGTCGGCAGAGCAGTCGGCGGCCAACGTGCGGGAGCTGGAAGCCATTCCCGCCAAGATCTCGCGGGTGCTGGAGACCGAGCAGGCGCACATCGAGCAGTTCGCGCGCTGGATGGGCGACACGCAGTCCGTGCTGTTCCTGGGCCGCCACGTCGGGTACCCGATCGCGCTCGAGGGCGCGCTCAAGCTCAAGGAGATCTCCTACATCCACGCCGAGGGCTTCGCCGCCGGCGAGCTCAAGCACGGCCCCATCGCGCTCATCGAGCCGGGTCAGCCCGTGTTCGTCATCGTTCCGTCGCCGCGCGAGTCGGCGGAGCTGCACAAGAAGGTCGTCTCCAACATCCAGGAGATCCGCGCCCGCGGCGCGCGCGTCATCGCGGTCGCCGAAGAGGGCGACGCGGCCGTGCTGCCGTTCGCCGACGAGGTGCTGCGCATCCCGCTGGCCGGGGCTCTCTTCGAGCCGCTGCTGGCCGTCGTCCCGCTGCACATCTTCGCGATGGGCCTCGCGACGGCGAAGGGCCTCGACGTCGACCAGCCGCGCAACCTCGCGAAGTCCGTCACCGTCGAGTAGGCCCGGCACCTGCCCGGCTCAGGCGATGTGCCGGAGTCAGGCCGTTTCGCGTGGAATACGCCTGACTCGGGCGAATCGCCTGCGCCCGGCCGGCACCCGCGGGGCTCGCGGCGCCGGGCGCTCGCCGCTTTCGACGAAAGGTAGGCTGGCGGAGGCCGCGCTGCGGCGCGAGAGGAGGACGCCGTGATCATCGGAATCGGCGTCGACCTCGTCGACATCCCCCGCTTCGAGCGCTCGCTCGAGCGCACCCCGGCCCTCCTGCAGCGCCTCTTCTCCCCGAACGAGCGGAGCCTCAAGCCGCACTCGCTCGCGGCGCGCTACGCCGCGAAGGAAGCGCTCATCAAGGCGCTCGGCGGTTCGGACGGCGTGCACTGGACCGACATCGAGATCGCGTCCGAGCCCTCCGGCCGCCCGGTCTTCGCGCTGTCGGGCTCGACGGCATCCGCTGTCGCGGAGCGCGGGATCACCGCCGTGCACCTCTCCCTCTCACACGACGCGGGCCTGGCGGCCGCCTACGTCGTCGCGGAGCGCGTCGAGGGCGGCGCCGACACGAAGGGTGGACGATGAGCCGGATGCCGGACGGGATCATGCGCGAGGCGGTCATCGACGTCGGCGCGATCACCGCGAACGTGCGGCACCTGCGGCGGCTCACCGAGTCCGAGGTCATCGCCGTCGTCAAGGCCGACGGGTACGGGCACGGCGCGGTGCGCTCCGCGCTCGCCGCGCTGGAGGGCGGGGCGGCGCGACTCGGCGTCGCGGACGTCGGCGAGGCGCTCGCCCTGCGCCGGGCCGGCATCGACGCGCCGATCGTCGCGTGGCTGCACGCCCCCGGCGCCTCGTTCGCCGAGCCGGCCGCGCAGAACATCGAGCTCGGGATCTCGAGCCTCGACCAGCTCCAGGCGGCCGCCGCGGCGGCATCCCGCGATCGTCCCGTCGTCGTGCACCTCAAGGTGGAGACCGGGCTCGGCCGCAACGGGATCGCCGCGGCCGATTACGGCGTCGTGCTCGCCGAGGCTGCGCGGCTCGAACGGCTCGGCAAGATCCGCATCCTCGGCATCTTCAGCCACCTGTCCAACACGAGCGAGGCGGATGACCGCGTCGCGCTGTCGCGGTTCCAGGTGGCGCTGGCCGCCGCCGCCGCGCACGGCATCGCCCCGCCGCTGCGCCACATCGCCGCCTCGCACGCCGCGATCGCGCTCCCCGAGGCGCGGCTGGGCTGCGTGCGGCTCGGGATCTCGATGTACGGGCTCTCGCCGTTCGACGACCGGACGTCGGCCGACCTGGGGCTGCGGCCCGCCATGACCCTCCGCGGCGCCGTCGCCGCGGTGCGGCGCGTGCCCGCGGGCCAGGGGGTCTCCTACGGCTACGCGCACCGCACCGTCACCGAGTCGACCCTCGCCCTCGTGCCCCTCGGCTACGCCGACGGCGTGCCGCGCAGCGCCTCCGGCGCCGGCCCCGTCACGATCGGCGGCCGGCGCTTCTCCGTCGCCGGGCGCATCGCGATGGACCAGTTCGTGGTGGATGTCGGCGACGCCGACGTCTCGGTCGGCGACGAGGTCGTGCTGTTCGGCGACCCGACCCTCGGGGTGCCGTCGGCGTCGGAGTGGGGCGCGGCATCCGGCACGATCAACTACGAGATCGTGACGCGCATCGGCCCGCGCGTGCCGCGCCGGCAGGTGTCGCAGTGAGCGGTCTGGCATCCGTCGAGGGAACGCGCGAGATCTCCTCGCCCGCCGACATGGAGGCCTTCGGCCGTGCGATCGGCGCCGAGCTGCGGGCCGGCGACCTCGTCGTGCTCACCGGCCCGCTCGGGGCCGGCAAGACGACCCTGACCCGCGGGATCGCGGCCGGGCTCGGCGTGCGCGGCCCCGTCCAGAGCCCGACGTTCGTCATCGCCCGGACGCACCCGTCGCTCGTCGACGGTCCGCCGCTCGTGCACGTCGACGCGTACCGGCTCGGCTCCCCGGCGGAGCTCGACGATCTGGGCCTCGACTACGACAACTCCGTGACGATCGTCGAGTGGGGCCGGGGCATGGTCGAGGGGCTCGTCGACTCCTGGTGGGAGGTCGAGCTCGACCGCCAGTGGCACGGCCACGGCGTCGACAGCGCGTGCGGGACGACGGCGCACGACGCCGAGCTCGACGCCGACGCGCCCCGGCTCGTCACGGTGACCCGGCGACCCTGAGCCCCCGGTTCAGGGTCCCGTCAGCACGGGCAGGGCAGACTCTGAGCATGCGCGTACTGCTCGTGGACGATGAGGTGCGCCTCGCCGACGGCGTGCGGCGCGGCCTGGAGGCCGAGGGGATGACGGTCGACCTCGCACACAACGGCGTCGACGGTCTCTGGCGCGCGCGCGAGCAGGACTACGACGTCATCGTCCTCGACGTCATGATGCCGAGCATGAGCGGCTACCGCGTCTGCGCGACGCTGCGCGCCGAGCAGATCTGGACGCCCGTGCTCTTCCTCACCGCGAAGGACGGCGAGTGGGACGAAGTCGAGGGCCTCGACACCGGCGGCGACGACTGGCTCACGAAGCCGTTCTCCTTCCCCGTGCTCGTCGCGCGACTGCGCGCCCTCGTCCGACGCGGTGCCCGCGAGCGTCCGGCGGTGCTGGAGGCCGGCGACCTGCGCCTCGACCCCGCCGCCCGCACGGTGCACCGCGGCGAGGTCGAGATCGACCTGACGGCCCGCGAGATCGCCGTGCTCGACTTCCTCCTGCGCCGGCGCGGCGAGGTCGTCACGAAGCTCGAGGTGCTCGACAACGTCTGGGCCGATGGCTTCGACGGCGACCCGAACATCGTCGAGGTGTACGTCGGGCGGCTGCGCCGGAAGGTCGACCGGCCCTTCGGGCGTGACGGCATCCAGACCGTGCGGGGGTCGGGATACCGGCTGGCGGCCGACGGTGGCTGACGCGTCGCGCCCGGCGCGCCCGTCGCGCCCGGCGCGCCGAGCGGATGCCGGCACGCCGCGGCGCTCCGCATCCCTTCGGACCCGCATCGTCGCGATCGCGGTCGCCGTCGTCGCCGTCGCCCTCGCCCTCGGCGCCGTCGGCGTCGTCGTGACCCTGCACCGCATGCTCACGACGCAGGTCGCCGAGCAGCTGCGCGGCGATCTGGAGGCCACGGCCGACGGCCTCCACGACGGCACGCTGGACCGCGCCTGGGTCGAAGGACGAGACGATGACGTCCTCGTGGCTTGGCACACCGGCGGAGACGTGGCCGTGAACGACGACGACGCGCGTGCCCTGCCGACTCCGGGGGAGGAGGCCGTCGCGGACGCGACCGTCGACGGCGAGCGGATGCTGGTGGTCGCCGAGCGTGTCGACGACGGGGTGCTCGTGTTCGCCCGCTCCATCGACGAGGCGACCGAGGCCGTCCGCACCACCGCCGCGCTCCTCGCAGTCGCCGTGCCGGTCGCCGTCGTGCTCATCGCGGTGGTCCTCTGGGTCGTCGTCACGCGTGCCCTGGCGCCCGTCGAGCGCATCCGGACGCAGGTGGACGGCATCGACGCGAGTGCCCTCGACCGGCGCGTACCCGCGAGCGGCCGCGGGGACGAGATCGACCGCCTCGCCGGCACGATGAACCGCATGCTCGACCGGGTCGAGGACGGCTATCGCGCCCGGCAGCGATTCGTCGGGGATGCCTCGCACGAACTTCGCTCACCGCTCGCGACGATCCGCCAGTTCGCCGAGCTCTCCCGGGCGCACCCCGAGGCTACGTCGCCCGGCGAACTCGCCGACGTCGTGCTGGCGGAGGGCGGCCGGATGCAGGACATCGTCGAGGGTCTGCTGCTGCTGGCGCGACTCGACGAGAACGCCGTGGCAACGGCATCCGTCGTCGATCTCGACGATCTCGCACTCGCCGAAGTGCAGCGCCTGCGCGGGCTCGGGTCGGTCCCCGTCGACGGGCGCGCGATCTCGGCGGCCGCCGTGCGCGGCGATGAGCGGCTGCTCGCGCGGGTCGTGCGGAACCTCGTCGACAACGCGGCGCGCCACGCGCGGACGACGGTCGCACTCGGTTGCCGGGTCGCCGACGGCCGCGCGATGCTGTGGGTCGACGACGACGGTTCGGGGGTCGCTGCCGCGGATCGGGAACGCGTGTTCGAGCGCTTCGTGCGCCTCGACGAGGCGCGCTCGCGGGATGCCGGCGGCAGCGGGCTGGGACTCGCGATCGTCCGCGAGATCGTCCGCGCGCATGGCGGCGAGGTGCGCGTCGAGGATGCGCCGTCGGGCGGCGCGCGGTTCGTCGTCGAACTCCCGGCGACCTGACAGCCTGTTCAGCGGAGTTCAGATCCGGTTCAGGGGTCGTGCGGGATCGTGGAGACATGAACAGCCACGACTCCTCCTCCGCAGACCGCACGCCCGCCGACGACCAGCCCACGCAGGACTTCCATGCCCCCGCCGCCGTGCCGGCGGCATCGGAGCCGGTACCCGCGGACGACACCGCCACCCGCCGCCGCTTCTCGCGGCCCGTGATGATCGGCGCCGCGGCGGCCGGCATCCTTCTCGTCGGCGGACTCGGCGCCGGCATCGGCTTCGCCCTCGCCGACCTCGACGACGATGACGACGTCCTCGAGGGCGCGCCGTCCTCGTCCAGCGCGACGGTCACGTCCGGCGACGACCGCGACGACGACGGTGAGGATGCCGTTGCGCCCGGCGCCCCCGCAAGCCCCGACGATTTCGTCGCCGCGATCGACAAGGCGATCACCGCCGCGGACGCCTCCGGCGCCACCTCGATCGAGCGTGAGGGCAGCGGCTGGTCGGTAGACGTCGTCCTCGCCGACGGCACGGAGGCCGATGTCCGCATCGCCGCCGACGGCGCCGCGACCGTTCGCCCCGACGACGACGGGAAGCAGAGCAATGACCCGCTCCTGGACACCTCCCGCGTCGCCGAGATCGCGGCGGCAGCGATTGCCGCGGCGGGCGGCGGCTCGATGGACGCGATCGAGACCGACGCCGACGACAGCCACGCCTTCGACGTGAGCGTCGACCTCGGTGGCGGCCGGGACGCCGACGTCGCGCTCAGCGAGACCCTCGAGGTCGTGCAGGTCGAGCAGGACTGACCTCGCGGCACGTCCAGGCCCCGCCGTCCCCCGACGGCGGGGCCTTCTGCATCAACCCCGGTGGTGCGCCCCGCCGCGCATTTCGCCCGCGCCAATGTGCGGGTCGCGGCGCCGAGCACCCGCATTTCGGCGCGGGCCAACGGCATCCACGTTCTTCGTCCGCGCCAATGTGCGGGTCCCGGCGCTCCGCACCCGCACTTCGGCGCGGGCCAACGGCATCCACGTTCTTCGTCCGCGCCAATGTGCGGGTCCCGGCGCCGAGCACCCGCACTTCGGCGCGGACCAACGGCATCCACGTTCTTCGCCCGCGCCAATGTGCGGGTCCCGGCGCCCGCCACCCGCATTTCGGCGCGGGCGAACCGCCACCCAGGTCGGCCACAGCTCGCGGGGTCGCGGAGTGGCGGCCGGCCAGGCAATACGCGGCGCGTGAGCACCCGAAAGTTCGCCCGCGCCAATGTGCGGGTCGCGGCGCCGAGCACCCGCACTTCGGCGCGGACCAACGGCATCCACGTTCTTCGCCCGCGCCAATGTGCGGGTCCCGGTGCCGAGCACCCGCACTTCGGCGCGGATGACCCCCACCAGCTACCCGGGCCACCCGTCGCAAGGCGCCGCCTCGCCCTGGACGTCCGGACTTCCGAGCGCTCCCGCAGCTCAGACCTCGAACCGACCCCGCAAGGCCCCGGACCCGCGGCGATTACCCTGGAGGGGTGATCCTCGGCATCGACACCTCCCTCGGCACGGCGGTCGCCGTCGTCGATCGCGACGGCGTCGTCCGGGCCGACGAATCCCGCGCCGACCCGCTCGGCCACGCGGAGGCGATCGGCGGCATGCTGCACGACGCCCTGGCCCAGGCCGCGCTCGGCCCGCTCGGCGCGACTTCCCCCGAGCCGATCGCCCTGACCGCCGTCGCCGCGGGCATGGGCCCCGGGCCCTTCACCGGCCTCCGCGTCGGCATCGCCGCGGCGCGGGCGTTCGCGCTGGGGCGCGGCATCCCGGTCGTCCCGGTCGCGAGCCACGACGCCGCCGCCCTCGCGATCCTCCTCGCCGACCCGTTCGCCGACCTGCCGCGCTTCGCGGTGGTCACCGACGCGCGTCGCCGCGAGCTCGCCTTCACCGTGTACGAGGGGGTCGACGACGACGGACTCCCGGTTCGCATCACCGAGCCGGCGCTCGCCCCGCGCGACGACCTCGACGCCCGCCTCGCCGAAGCCGGCGCGCAGCGCCGCGACGTCGACGCGATCTCCGGGGCGATGGTGGCCCTCGTCGCCGCGCGCGCCCTCGCCGCGGGCCGCGAGCTCGCCTCGACCGAGCCGCTGTACCTGCGGGCGCCGGATGTCACCCTGCCTGGCGCCAGGAAGAAGGTCGGCACGTGACGCTGCGCACCGCGACGGCATCCGATCTCGCCGCCATCATGGATCTCGAGCGCACCTCCTTCCCCACCGACGCGTGGAGCGAGGCGATGATGAGCGCCGAGCTCGCGTCGCCGCACGGCCGCTACGTCGTCGACGAGTCGGGCGGTCGCCTCCTGGGGTACGCCGGCGTGCGCGCCGTGCAGGGCGCGGGGGATGCCGACATCCAGACCATCGCGATCGCCGAAGCGGCGCGCGGGCACGGTCGCGGGCGCGCGCTTCTGACCGAGCTGCTGCGCACGGCGCACGAGCGCGGCGCCCGCGAGGTGTTCCTCGAGGTCCGCGCGGACAACCCCGTCGCCACCGCCCTGTACGCCTCGGAGGGGTTCACCGAGATCGCCCGCCGCCCCCGCTACTACCAGCCGGATGACGTGGACGCCGTCGTCATGCAGCTCGACCTCGCCGGGTGGGCGGCCCACGCCGCCGGCGGCGACGCGACGCCCGCGGACACCTCCACGCCGCAGCCGGCAGGAACGATCGATGGAAAGGGATGGTGCTGATGGGCCGCGCGGAGCCGCTCGTCCTCGGGATCGAGACCAGCTGCGACGAGACCGGCATCGGCATCGTCCGGGGCCGCACGCTGCTGAGCAACACGATCGCGAGCTCCATGGACGAGCACGCCCGCTACGGCGGCGTCGTCCCCGAGGTCGCCGCCCGCGCCCACCTGGAGGCGCTGCAGCCCGCCATCGAAGCGGCCGTCGCCGAGGCGGGCATCACGCTCGCCGATCTGGATGCCGTCGCCGTCACCTCCGGTCCGGGCCTCGCCGGCGCTCTCATGGTCGGCATCGGTGCCGCGAAGGCGCTCGCCGTCTCGCTCGACAAGCCCCTCTACGCCGTGAACCACCTGGTGGGGCACATCGCCGCCGACATCCTCACCGGCGAAGAGGTCCAGTACCCCACGGTCGCGCTCCTCGTGAGCGGCGGGCACACCTCGCTCCTCCTCGTGCGCGACCTCGTCTCGGATGTCGAGCTGCTCGGCGAGACGATGGATGACGCCGCCGGGGAGGCCTTCGACAAGATCGCGCGCATCCTCGGGCTGCCCTACCCGGGCGGTCCGGAGATCGACCGGGCGGCGGCCACCGGCGATCCGGCCGCGATCCGGTTCCCGCGGGGCATGTCGCGTGCCTCCGACATGGCCGAGCACCGCTACGACTTCTCCTTCTCCGGGCTCAAGACCGCCGTCGCGCGGTGGATCGAGCAGCGCGAGGCCGCGGGCGAGCCCGTGCCGGTCGGCGACGTCGCGGCATCCTTCCGGGAGGCCGTGGTCGACGTGCTCGTGACGAAGGCCCTCGACGCCTGCGCGCGCCACGACGTGCCGCGGCTGCTCCTCGGCGGCGGCGTCATCGCCAACCGCCGCCTGCGGGAGGTCGCCCTCGAGCGGGCCGCGGCGGCCGGCGTCGCGGTGCGGATCCCGCCGCTGTCGCTGTGCACCGACAACGGCGCGATGATCGCCGCGCTCGCCGCGGAGCTCATCATGAGCGGCCGCGCGCCCTCGACGCTCGCGTTCGGCGCCGACTCGACGCTGCCGGTGACGGAGATCCAGGTGGCGGCGGCATGAGCGACCCGACTCCCGACGAACGTCCGACCCAACCGGACGATCGGCCTGCGCTCCCGGAGCTGGACGCGTCGATCGTGGCCGCCCGTCACCTGTCGCCCGCACCGGATGCCGTGCCGCAGGCACCGGATGCCGTGCCGCCCGTGCCGGATGCCGCGCCGCCCGTGCCGGATGCCGTGCCGCAGGTGCCGGATGCCGTGCCGGCCGCGCCCGATGCGACTCCGCCTGTGCTGCGCCGGCCCGTCGTCGACGTGCCGACCGAAGACGTCGCCGTCGTGGGCGACGCCGCGCGCCTGCCGGGCGAGCATCGGGGCGGGTTCCAGCGCGCGATGACCGAACCCGTGCCCATCACGCAGCCGGTGCACACCGAGGTCCGCTGGGCCCCGCCGCCGCCGGCGCCGCTCCCGCGCAGCGCGGGTTGGGCGATGACGTTCGCGATCCTGGGGCTGCTGGTGTCGTTCCTCGTCGGGTGGGGCTTCCTCATCGGGCTCGTGGGAGCCGGGTTCGCGATCGTGGCGCTCCGCCGCCCGTGGGAGCGCCGGGGCGTCGCGCTCTGGGCGCTGTGCCTCAGCCTGCTCTCGCTCGTCTACAGCGCCGGCTGGCTCTGGTGGGCCTCGACGCAGGCCAACCTCGTCGGCTGACGCACGCTGCCGGCAGGCGGAGCGATCGACCGGATCAGACCCGGTCGGCGAGGATCGCCACCCGCCGCGCGGCCGACTTCGGGCCCACTCGCGTGAGGATCAGGGTCGCGGAGGCGTCACCGCGCAGCCGCAGCTTGCGACGGAACTGGGCGGGGTCGACGTCGACGCCGCGCTTCTTGATCTCGATCGTGCCGATGCCGTTGCTCGCGAGGGCGGCATTGATCGCCGGGACCTTCAGCGGCAGAACCTCGCGCACCCGGAACGTCTGCACGAACGGGCTCGTGAGCGCCGCCTCCGACGTCAGATAGGCGATTCCCTCCGCAAGCATGCCGGCCTGCAGATCGCGCGCGACCTCGCCGATCAGGCGGGCCCGGATGACGGCGCCCTCCGGCTCGTGCAGATAGCCGTCCACGGCGAGCTCGCGCACCTCCGCGTCGGGAGCGTCCGCCGCGGCCGTCAGTTCGTGCGCCGCACCTCCGCGGATGACGAGGGCGGCACGCCCCACACCGGGGCGGGCCAGCACACCCGACCAGACCACGAGTTCGATCGTCGACCCGTCGACGCTGATCCACTGCGCCTCCATGCCCGCCGGCACGCGGTCGCGGTCGAACGCCGGCCCGAGCTTGATGCCGGCCGGCATCCGCGCGGCGAGGGCGAACACCCAGTCCAGCGACGGCGACCACTCGTCCGCGCCCACGCGCGCGGTCTCGCTGTGCCCGGCCGAGCGGCGGGCCGGGTCGAGCCACACCGCATCCACCCCGTCGAGGTCCACGTCCTCGGCGCGGCTGCACCGCACTTCCACGGCCCCGCCGAACGGCGCGAGGTTGTAGGCGGCGAGGGCCGCCGTGATCTCGTCGGCGTCGACGGCCAGCACGTCCAGGCCGATGCCGGCGATGCCGAGGGCGTCGCCGCCGATACCGCAGCCGAGATCGGCGACCCGCGTGACGCCCGCGTCGCGGAACCGGCCGGCGTGCCGCGCGGCGACCTCCAGCCGGGTCGCCTGCTCGAGACCGGCGCGCGTGAACAGCATCCGATCGGCGAAGGTGCCGAACTTCGCCCGCGCCTTCGCGCGCAGCCGGGCCTGGCCGATGACCGCGGAGACGAGGTCGGGGGAGTGCCCGGCGCTGCGCAGCCGGGAGACGGCGGCGGCGACATCGGAGGACGATTCAGCGGCGTCGGTCTCATCGAGCAGGCGCAGACCTTCGGGGGTCAGGAGGGCGGTGAGTTCGGCCTGTTCCATCCGGCCAGCCTAGGCGGGACCCGCGGTTCCCCCATTCCCCGTGCGGCCCACCCCCTACGAACCCCGTGGGGTGGGGAGCCGGTGGGGGGACGGCCACCGATGCCACGGACCGCGGTCGCGGACGAGACTCGCTGCATCGGCGCAGGGGGCGCCCACAGGAGAGGATCCATAATGGCGGACAACAACGTCCTCAGCAGTGTCGACGAGGACAACTCGGACAACAGCGACAACTCGACCGACGACTCGGTCAACGGGTGGGCGAACAACTCGGACAACTCGTACACCGACAACAGCGACAACTCGGACAACTCCGACAACAGCGACAACTCGGACAAC
>NZ_KN050821.1:76200-152178 GCF_000746195.1 Microbacterium sp. UNCCL10
GTCAACGGGTGGGCGAACAACTCGGACAACTCGTACACCGACAACTCGGACAACTCCGACAACTCCGATAACTCGGACAACTCGGACAACTCCGACAACTCGATGACGGACAACTCCGACAACTCCGACAACAGCGACAACTCGGACAACTCCGACAACTCCGACAACTCGGACAACTCGGTCAACGGCTAGGCGAACAACTCGGACAACTCGTACACGGACAACTCCGACAACTCCGACAACTCGACGACGGACAACTCCGACAACTCGACGACGGACAACTCCGACAACTCCGACAACTCCGACAACTCGGACAACTCCGACAACTCGGACAACTCGATCAACGACTCGCAGAACCACGGCTCGTACAACCAGCACATGGACTACGACCAGGACAACTCGATCCACGACTCCGCGAACGACAACTCCGTCAACGCCGGCATCCGGGAGTACGGCAACATGTTCAGCGGCGCCGCGGCCGGCGCGCCCCTCGCCGGGCTCGGCACGGTGAGCGGTGGGATGTCCGTCAGCAGCAACGCGACCGTGATCGACCAGTCCGTCAACGCGAACGTCAACGCCGGCGGAGACGTCGGGCTGGAGTCGGCCTCGTCCGCCATCGCTGCGACGGCGCCGAACGCCAATGCGGCCGGAGGCGACATCGTCTTCGACAGCTCCGTCGACAACTCGGTGGACTACACGATCGGCGGGGACGCGCACATCGGCAACACGACGACGATCGAGAACACGTTCGGGTCGTACAACAGCGCGGTCGACAACTCGACGACGGACAACTCCCTGCACACGGAGATCATGGATTCGTTCAACCACGAGCTGACGAACACCCTGGGCTCCTACAACACCGACAACAGCTCGGTGGACGAGAGCGTCACCACGACGATCTCCGAAACGTTCAACGACTCGTTCAACGAGGAGTTCGCCCCCACGATGACCAACACGCAGTCGTGGAACGACGAGTCGAGCAGCATCTGGACGTCGGGCGACGACGCGGACATCGTCGATGGAGGAGCGACGAACACTGAGACGGACGTGGACACGTTCTGAACGTTCGCAACCGCCTCACCGACCAGCGCCCCGGGTGGCCACCACCCGAGGCGCTGGTCGCGTCGCGACCCGATCGCCGGCTCTTGAGGCGTGCGTGTCGAACAGCTACGTTGGCCGCGGGGGCGTCCGCGACGGCGTGGACAGCGGAATGAGTATCCATGGCTGAACCGACGACGGACGCCACGACCGACGAGGCGTCGCAACGGGAGACGGCCGAGCTCGTGCGCTACTCGGAGACGCTGGCGGCGCTCAGTCGCGCGGCGGGTCGGGAAGACCTCGCGGATCGGCTCCGGCACACCCGTGCGCGCCTGCTGGACCCGTACGTGCGCGTCCTGGTGGTGGGGGAGTACAAGCAGGGGAAGAGCAAGCTCATCAACGCCCTCGTCGGCGCGCCCGCGTGCCCCGTGGACGACGATGTCGCCACCCGTGTTCCCACGGTCGTGGCCTACGGTGAGACGCCATCCGCAGCCCTGCTCGTGCGCGCGACGGCCGGCGGCGAGGTCGCCCGCCGGGAGGTCCCGCTCGACGATGTGGCGGAGCACATCACGAGTCATCCCGCCACGTTCGACGGCGAGGAGGTCGTCGGCGCGGAAGTCCTGCTGCCGCGGGAGATCCTCAAGGGCGGCCTCCGGCTGGTCGACTCGCCGGGCGTCGGGGACGTCGAGTCCTTCCGCGCCCTGGCCACCCTTTCCGCCCTCGCCGGGGCGAGCGCCATGCTGCTGGTCTCCGACGCCTCCCAGGAGTACACGGCATCCGAGCTTCGGCTGATGGGCCAGGCGCTGCGGATCTCGCCGCAGGTCTCGGCGGTCCTCTCGAAGACGGACGTCTACCCGCACTGGCGCCGCATCGAGGAGATCGACCGGGGGCACCTCTCCTCGCTCGGCGGTATCCCGGTGTTCGCCGTCTCCAGCGATCTGCGGCTGGCCGCCGGTGCGACGAACGACGCGGGGCTCAACGACGAGTCCGGGTTCCCCGCCCTGGTCCAGCACCTCCGGCGCGAGGTGGTGGCGCCCGCCGACGACCTGCAGCGCCGCGCGGCCGCGCTCGACCTCGCGTCCGTGGTCGATCAGCTGGCCATGGCGGTGCAGTCGGAGCAGCACGCTCTGCAGCATCCGGAGCAGACCCCCGAGCTCATCGCTCGACTCGAATCCGCACGTCAGCAAGCGGAGGACTTCCGCAGCCGATCCTCGCGCTGGCAGGTGATCCTCACGGACGGCATCGCCGACCTGATCGCCGACACCGAGCACGACCTGCGCGACCGCCTCCGTCGCGTGCAGCGCCAGGCCGAAGAGGCGATCGAGGAAGGCGACCCCTCACCGATCTGGGACGAGTTCTCCCAGTGGCTGGACGAACGCGTCGGGGAGGCGGTGGCGGACACGTTCATCTGGACGAATGAGAGGCAGCAATGGCTGACCCAGGAGGTCGCTGCGCAGTTCCTCGAGGGCGAGCACGACATCCCGGACATCGATGTGAGCGACATCACCGGTGTGCTCGACCCCGTCGACGAGATCGCCGGGATGGATGCCGCACCCCTGTCGGCCGCGGAGAAGATCTACATCGGCGTCCGCGGCTCGTACGGCGGAGTGCTGATGGTCGGGCTGGCCACGAGCGTGCTGGGGATGGCGGTGCTCAATCCGCTGTCGCTCCTCGCGGGCGTTCTCGTGGGGCGGCGGGCCTATCGCGAGGACAAGCAGGCCCGGCTCTCGCGGCGGCAGTCCGAAGCGAAGAACCTCGTGCGTCGCTACATCGACGAGGTGGCCTTCCAAGTCGGCAAGCAGCTGCGCGACCGCCTTCGCGTGGTGCAGAGGGCGACGCGCGACCACTTCGGCGCACGGGCCGATGAGATCCACCGCTCGCTCACGGCCGCCGCCGATGCCGCTCGTCAGGCGGCGAGCGTCTACACGAAGGATCGCGACGTGCGACTGGAGCAGCTCCGCCAGCACGCTCAGGCGCTCACGGAGCTGAGAAAGGCGCTGCCCGCGGTCACGAGCGCCGCGGGCACGGGCGAGCGGCCCAGCATCGCGAGGCGCGCGTGAACATGGCGCTCCTGGACGACGCGGCGGGCCTCGTCCGTGTCGCGGCGGAGGTCTACGGCGACCACCCGCGGAGCGCTGCGCTCCTGGAGGAATGGGGGAAGCGGCTTCGAGAACCGCTCCGGCTCGGGGTGGCGGGCATGGTCAAAGCCGGGAAGTCGACGCTGCTGAACGCGCTCCTCGGTGAGCGCATCGCCCCGACCGACGCGGGCGAGTGCACGCGCGCGATCACCTGGTACCGGTACGGGGACACCCCGGCCGTCTCCGCGCTGCTGTCGGACGGGTCGGCGAAGCGGCTCGCGGTGCGCCGGACCGACGGCCGGCTCGCCTTCGACCTGGGCGGCACGGGTGTCGATGAGGTCGAGCGGATCGACGTCCGCTGGCCATCGGCGGGCCTGAGATCCACGGTCCTGATCGACACCCCGGGGATCGAGTCCGTGTCCGAGCGCATCGCGGCACGGACCGTGTCCTTCCTCACGCCCACCGAGGGCGCCTCGAACGCGGACGCGATCATCTACCTCATGCGCCACGTGCATCCGTCGGACCTCACGTTCCTGGAATCGTTCCGGGATACCGCTGCGGGCTCCGCGCACACCGTGAACGCCATCGCGGTCCTCTCCCGCGCCGACGAGGTGGGCGCGGGCCGCATCGACGCCCTCCTGTCTGCGCGCAAGATCGCCGACCGCTATCGCGCCGACCCTCGGATGCGCGTCCTCGCCCTCACCGTCCTGCCGGTCGCGGGCCTGCTCGCCGAGACCGCCCGGACCCTCCGAGAGGGCGAGTTCGCTGCGGTGCGGTCGCTCGCGCACCTCGACCGCGCACGGCGGGACTCCCTGCTGCTGTCGGTGGACCGGTTCGTCGGAAACGACGTCATCGATGGGGTCGACTCCGCAGCGCGGCGGGGTCTCATCGACCGGTTCGGGGTCTCCGGCATCCGTCTGGCGATGTCGCTCGTGCGCGGGGGCGCGCGGTCCGCGCAGGAGCTCTCCGAGCAGCTCGTGCTGCAGAGCGGGCTGGAGGAGCTCCGCGGGGCGATCCGTCAGCAGTTCCGGGCCCGGCAGGCCGCCCTCAAAGTGCGCGCGGTCGTGGCCGGGCTCGAGGCGCTCCTCGCCGAAGAACCCCGGCCGGGCACTGCGCCGATCGCCGAGGGGATCGAGCGGATCATGGCCGCGTCCCACGAGCTGCGGGAACTGGAACTGCTGGCTCGAGCGCGCACGGAGGGTCTCGCCCTCCCGGTGGAGGTGGCGGGAGAACTCGAGCGCCTCCTCGGCGCGGACGGCACGGAGGCCGCCGAACGGCTCGGCCTCAGGGCGGGAGCCGACCGGGAGGAGGTGCGGGCGCGGAGCGAAGCCCTGCTCGCCGACTGGCGGGCCCGGCTGGAGTCGCCCTCGACCACGCGGGCGGCGGCCCGCGTGTGCGGCGAGGTCGTCCGGACCCTGGAGGGACTCCTGTCAGAGGTCGCCGGTACCGACGGCCTCCGGGCCGCGGCGGATGTCGACTCCGCGGGCCGTCCACCGCAGCGCGGCGGGGATGAGGGAGACCAGCAGACCGAGCGCGGCGAGACCGAGCTCGGCGAGCAGGATGAGCCTCAGGGGCTCGGCAGAGGTCTCCAGCGCCGCGAACTCCACGGCCACCACGAGCAGTCCGCCGTGCAGCAGCATGCTGCCGAACAGCCACCAGCGCGCACGCGGTCGGCGGTTGGCGAATGACACCAGGAACACCAGCTGCACCAGGAGCACGGCGACCAGACCGCCGAAGAGCGACCAGTAGAGGATGTCGGATGTGAGGGTCACGGTCTCCTCGGCGCGGCCGGGATCGATCGCCAGCACCCGCTCGCCGATCACATCGAGAAGATCCTTCCGCACGATGAACGCGTAACCCACGCCGACGCCCCCGGCCGCGAGACTCAGGATCCACAGGAGCTGGCTGGCGCGCACCGACAGCGGTGGCGGGACGTGGGCCACGACGGGTGCGTGGTTCCGTGTCGTCAGGGCCGGTCGGTCGGGCTGGTCGCGTGTCGTGCGGAGGCGGCCGACCGGCACACGCGGTTCAGTACTCATCGTCCGCCAGCGGGTCGTCCAGCGGGGCCGCTTCCACCATCGCCGCGCTCTCGTCCACGAACGGCTCGGACTCGACGAGCGGCTCGGGCGCGGGCGCAGGCTCGGCTGCGGGCTCGGGTGCGGGCGCGGCCGCCGCGGCGGGGGCCGTGGCCTCGACCGTCACGGTCGAGTCGGTGATCTCCGTCGTCGTGGAGTTGTCCGTGGCCGACGAATCCGTGGCCTGGTTGTACGAGTCCGTGATGGTCGTGGAGTCGAACGTGCTGTCCACCGTGGCATCCCCGCCGGCGACGATCGTCGTGGAGGAGTCCGTGCTGTCGTCGTAGACGACATCGTTGCCGGCGGCGGTCGATCCCTCCCCGCTGGCGATCACCGCTTCGTTGTCGAACAGCTGCATCACATCGCCCTCGGCCCAGATGTTCTGGTTCACCGACTGATCGAGCACGGTGGCGTTGTTCGTGATGTAGGAGTTGTTGTTGATGACGTTCTGCAGCTCGCGGATGATGTTCGAATGCTCCTCGACGGAGGGCCGGGGGCTCACCGGCGGCGGGGTGCTGGCCGGCGTCGGGTCACTCCGCTGCACGACGCTCGGGTGGTCGTAGACGAGCGGCAGCACCGAGCACACGTCGGCGTAGCTGACCCCGTCCAGGCCCCGGTTCGTCAGGGTGGCCTCCGGATCGGCCTCGAATTCGGCAGCCGTGTCCGGATCGCGGAGCAGGCTGAGGATGAATTCGATCAGGGCGTTCGCGATGGTCGAGATCACGGTGCTCATGAGGCTTCCTTCGAGTCGCTGGCCGACACTCCCACGTTAGGGATGTCGGCGGTGGAAGGCATCGGGGAGGTCCCCCTCCGCTGCGGGGCTTCGGTAGGGGCTGGGCCCCTGTGCGGCGCGCTCATGCGACACCCTCCTTGTCGGACGGCGGCTGCGCACCGAGCGCGTGGTGGAGCTTGGTCAGCAGATCCGATCGGGACGTGGCATCGAGGCGGCGACGGATGCGGGCGATGTGGTGCTCGGCGGTTCGGGGCGAGATGAAGAGCGTCTGCCCGATCTCGACATATGTCCTGCCCTGCAACACGAGCCGGGCCACTTCGACCTCGCGAGCGCTCAGCAGCGTCCCATCGCCGGTATCCCCGAACGGCTCGGGCCGGTCGGCCTCGGGCTGGAGCAGCTGGCGCGGGTGGAGCTCGCGCGCGCACGCCAGCAGCTGCGTGTACGACGGACGATCGGACGAGCGCGCGGCGCCGTGGGCGGCCAGGCGCGCGCCGTCCCATGCCATGCCGTCCCGCGCGAGCGCGTGTGCGGCTGCTTCGACCGCCATGGTGTCCACCCGTCCGGCCAGCACCTCGGTCCAGATCCGGCCGGCCTCGGCCAACTGCGCGGCGAAACCGCTGTGCGGTGCCGCAGCGAGCAGGGCGCGCGCGTGGGGCACGAGCAGCTCCGGCCGGTTGGTGAGGATGCCGTGCTGCACGCCGCTCCAGTGCAGCAGCGGCGTCCACAGCGGCGGGTTCCCGAGCCGGTCGAGCGTCGCCTGCGCTTCGCGCATGTGCAGGTGGGCCGACGCGGCGCCGACGCGGGCCGCAGCCAGCATGAGCTCCCCGAGAAGGGGATGCAGGTACAGATCGAACCGCTGCCGGAGGAGATGCTGAGAGGCGTCGCGGAAGACGCCCATGAGCGTGGCCGTATTCGCGTACCGACGAGCCAGCGCCGTCTCGCAGGCCGCCGCGATCAGGCGGTCGCGCGGCGTCGCCGCGCCCCCTTCCGCGGCCAGGCGATCCAGGATCGACCGGGCGTCGTCAGGCTGTGCTCCGTGGATATGCGTCCAGGCCCGCCACAGGAGCAGCCGACGACGCGCCCACGGTCCGGCTTGGCCGGCCTGGATCGCCGCGTCGAGGACCGCTGACGCCACCGCCGGTCTCCCCGATCCGAGCGCCGCGAGCGCCGCCACCACCGCGGGCGGCTCGACGAGCGGGAAGTCCGAGTGCGTCAGGCTGTACAGCTCGGAGGCGTGGACCAGGTCGTCCACGGCTCGTTCGGTGTCGTGGCCCAGGGAATCGCGCACCGCGGACGCGAGTGCCGCCGAAGCGATCGAGAGAGTGTCGCGCGGGCGGGCCGCCGTGCGCCCGGCCGGCTCGGGCCGTTCGCCGACACCGAGCTGGGCGAGCGCCGTGCGCGCCGCGGAGACCGGCGAGGCCGGCGGCAGCAGCGCTCCCGCGGTCGCCTGCAGGCTGCCGCGCGCAGCCCAGATCGCGTGCGTCGCGTCGACGGCGTCCGCCAGTGCCGGGTGATCGGGGTGCGAAAGGATGTCGTCGAAGCATGCCGCGGCGCCCTCGACGTCCCCCGCGTTCATCGCGGCCACACCGTATCGCCCCGCCAGCGGCACGGGGTCGGCGCCGGCGGCGACGGCCTCCCGATACAGGGCGATCGCGCGGGTGGGCTCGGTCAGGCGCTCCCGGTCGCCGCGAGCGGCGAGTCGTGCGCCGAGGGAGTCGGATGCCGGGCCGCCCCAGCGCTCGTGGCCGGCCTCGGCATCCACCATCGCCCGCGCGACGAGCTCGGTGAGACGATGCGGGGGAAGAAGGGTGCGGACGGCGTCGCGCACCGCCACGGGGGGCCGCCCATTCTGCGAGAGGAGACCCGCGGCGTAGCCGGCGGCGATGGCTTCGTCCCAGGAGATGCGCGGCGGATCCAGCCGCGAGATCTCCGCGGGCGCGAACACGCAGAGCGCTTCGATCGCGCTGCGGACGTCGGCGTCGAGGGAGTCCAGGCGGTGCGCGATGTGCGCGCGCAGGCGGCGCGAGAGGCTGTGGTGGTCGGCGGGCCCCGCGCACTCCGCCTCGTGATGGGCGTCCGCGGCGATGAGGGCGAGCCACGTGACACCGTCGGTCAGCCGGACGATCCCCTCCGCGCATGCACGGTGGATGTCCGCGGCGGCCGTGACGGCGGCGTCGTCGACCTCGCCGAGGAGAACGGGCGGGCGACTCTTCTCGAGCTCTGCGGCGAGCAGCTGCACGTGGGGAGCGGGACCGGGGCGATGTGCGATGACGATCGCCGTCGTCTGATCGGCGGCGAGGTCCAGCAGGGCGCGGGCCTCATCGGCGTCCAGCCCATCGGCGTCGTCGATCACGACGGCGTGGGCGGAGTGCGGGCGCGGGCCCGCCGTGACCGATACGCCGCGGCTGCGCAGCACGGCGCGCAGGCCGCGCAGCGTCGCCGACTTCCCCGATCCGGAGGGGCCGACCACCACGCCGCGGATGGGGCCATCGCCGGCGAGGAGGTCGGCGAGCGCCTCGTCGACGATGTGGGCGACCAGTGCATCGGCCGGCCGGTGCCGGCGCGGGACCGCGGCCACCGCTGCGAGCCGCGTGACGTGGGCCGGCGGTGTCTCCCTGGGGTCGTCCTCGGGCGGCCTCGTCATTGCGGCACCTCGGGGCCGGGCTGGGGCGTGGGCTCAGGCGTCGGGGAAGGCTCCGGCTCGGGTGTCGGAGTCGGCTCCGGCTCGGGTGTCGGAGTCGGCTCCGGTTCGGGCTCGGGCGTGGGCTGCGGATCCGGTTGCGGTTCGGCGGTGGGCTCCGGGTCCGGTGCCGGGTCGGGTGCGGGTGCCGGGTCCGGCTCGGGCGTCGCGGGTGGCTCGGTGGCTGCCGGCGTGGGCGCGGGGGCGGGGGTCGGACTCGCCGGCGCGGCGACATCCGGTGCGGGCACCGACCGTGCGGGCGTCAGCACGGGCTGACCGGGGGTCGATCCGCCGGGGGCCGGTGCGACCGGCTTGAGGGGAGGCTGGCCGACCTGCCCCGCCTTCGGATTCGCCGGCGGCGGGCGGAACCCTGCGCCCAGTCGCTCGGCCGGGTTCGATCGGCGCACGTCGGGGAGCAGGCGTGGCGCGGGAGCGGGCTCGCGCGGCGACTCGGCGGTCGGGACGTCGGGCGCGGCGATCGGCGCGGCGATCGGTTCGACCGGTGCGGTGCGGGCAGCGACGTCCTCGTCGACGGTCCGCCACGGCACAGCCCACGGGCCGAGCTCGGCACCGTCCGCCACCGCGGTGACGGCGCCGGCGGCGTGGAGCCGTGCGTCGGTGCGATCGACACCGGATGCCACCGACGCGCCGAACGCGACGCCGCCGGAGACGATCGCGGCCGCGGCCGTCGCGCCGATGACCCCCCGCCAGCGCGACGGGACGGAGGCGCGGAGCGCGGGCACGAGCGCCCTCAGCGGCGCCCGGGCATCGTCGGTCGTGGTCGACTCGTCCGCGATCGACGCAGCCGCCGGGCGAGCCGCCGCCGCGGCGGCGGCCGCGCGGGACGCGCCGAGCGCGACCACGGCCTTCGGATCGGCATCCGCTCGCAGCGGGAGGTCGAAGCACTCGGAGAGCAGCTGGGCGACGCGGGGGATGCGGCTCGACCCACCCGAGAGGAGGACGGCCTCGACGTCGTCGTCGGCGACGCCGGACGCGAGCCGGGCGCGGGCGAACACGTCCATGGTGCGGGCGATATGACGCTCGATCATCCCCTCGAACTCGCTGCGGATCAGCCGCACGGTGCCCCCAGCGCCCAGCAGGACGGGGATGACCGCTTCCGCATCGAAGGAGAGGGCCTCCTTCGCGGCGACGCACTCGCGCCGCAGCGCCGCCAGCCCCACCGCCGAGGCCGCCCCCACCGCGGGGGAGGACGCCAGGACGTGGCCCATGACGGCGTCGTCGAAATCGGCGCCGCCCAGGTCGTCGAGACCGGTCGTGTGGACGACCGTGACCTGCTCCCCGTCGCCGATGCGCACGAACGTGACGTCGAAGGTCCCCGCCCCGAGGTCGTAGACCGCGAGCACCGCGCCGGGCGTCAGGGGGTGGGCGGCCGCGTAGTGCCGCGCCGCTGCCTCCGGCTCGGACAGCAGTGCGACCTCCCCGAGCCCGCAGTCGTCGAGGGCGCGACCGATCGCGTCGCGGCGATGCGTCCCCCACGACGCCGGGACCGTGACGGTCAGGGTCTCGATGGGCAGTCCCTCCGATGACTGCGCGGTGGTCGCCGCCCACTCGACCGCGCGGGCGAACAGCTCCTGCGGTGCGAACCGGCGGCCCCCGGCGGCCAGCGGGATAGGGTCCCCCACCCGGCGCTTGTAGTCGCGGAGCAACAGCGCCGGCTGCCCGACGCCGCGCCGCTCGGCTGCATCGCCGTGCAGGAGCCCGTCCTCGGTGACGAAGATCGCCGAGGATGCGGTGTCGGTTCTCTGCCCGAGCCGGACGCTCCGCACGGAGAGGCCCGCCGGGTCCATGACGGCGACCGCGGCAGCGATCTGCGATGACCCCACATCGACAGCTAGATGCATGATTCGACCCGACACGACGTTCCCCGATGACCCGCTTCGACGCGGGTCCTCCTTCTTGCCGGCCCCCGCGATACTTCCTACTCCGCAGGAGCGTGGGAGGGAAGGGGTGATACGCCGATCCCCCAGCAGATCCTCGATTAGGGGGTTGGGGGTGCGGTGCCGAGGGGGGATTAGGGGGAGGGGTGGGAGTGCGTCCGGGGGGATGGCTGGCACTCGCGTTGCGAGAGTGCCAGTCGCGCTCTAGACTTGCCGTTAGCACTCTCAGTGTGTGGGTGCTAACCAGTCTTGAAGCAAGAAAGAGGTAGACCGTGTCGGTTTCCATCAAGCCGCTCGAGGACCGCATCGTCATCAAGCAGGTCGAGGCCGAGCAGACCACTGCCAGTGGTCTGGTCATCCCCGACACTGCGAAGGAGAAGCCCCAGGAGGGCGAGGTCATCGCAGTGGGTCCGGGTCGTATCGATGACAACGGCAACCGCGTTCCGCTCGACGTCGCCGTCGGCGACCGCGTGCTCTACAGCAAGTACGGCGGCACCGAGGTCAAGTTCGGTGCGGACGAGTTCCTCGTCCTGTCGGCGCGCGATGTCCTGGCGGTCGTCGTCCGCTGATCTCGCGTCCGCGCGTTTTCCGGGAGGCCCGGATGCTTCGGCATCCGGGCCTTTCCGCGTCTCCGGCCTGGCAGTCTGCGGACGGAGGACGGCAGGATCCCGCATCCGCGGTGAACGCGGCGCAGTCATGACCGTTCTAGTCTTGGACCCATGACACCCGAGGAATCCGCCCGCGAGCAGACCCTCGGCGGCGTCTACGCCTTCTCGGCGTACTTCCTGTGGGGCTTCATGCCCCTGTACTTCCTGGCCCTCACGCCGACGGGGCCGTGGGAGGTCGTCGCGTGGCGCATCCTGCTCTCCCTCGCCTTCTGCGCCATCCTGCTGACGATCACGCGCACCTGGGCGAAGCTCTTCGCCATCCTCCGCAACCGGCGGCTCGTGCTCTGGACGATCGTCGCGGGCCTCCTCATCTACGTGAACTGGCAGGTGTTCCTCATCGGGACGCTCACGGGCCATGTGATCGAGGGCAGCCTGGGGTACTTCATCAACCCGATCGTGACCGTGCTGCTGGGCGTCCTCGTGCTGAAGGAGCGCATGCGGGTCGCCCAATGGGTCGCGATCGGCATCTCCGTCGCGGCCGTGATCGTCATCATCGTCGGCTACGGCGCGTTCCCGTGGATCGCGCTGACGCTCGCCGCCAGCTTCGGCACGTACGGTCTCGTGAAGAAGCAGATCGGTCCCTCCGTGGATGCCGTGAGCGGCCTCACGCTCGAGTCGCTGTGGCTCGCGCCGGTCGCCGTCATCCAGCTGATCGTCGTCGCGACGACCGCGGGCCTCACGATGGGGCAGGTGAGCGGATGGCACACCGTCCTGCTCCTGCTCGCCGGCGCCGTCACGGCCACGCCGCTCCTCTTCTTCGCAGCCGGCGCACGGCGGGCCCCGCTCACCGTCATCGGGATGCTCCAGTTCGTCGCGCCGATCCTGCAGTTCATCACCGGCGCGTGGATCATGCAGGAGCCGATGCCGCTCGAGCGCTGGATCGGGTTCGGGCTCGTGTGGCTCGCCCTCGTCGTGCTCATGGTGGACTCCCTGCGCAACGCGCGTCGCCCCGTGCTCGGGACCGCAAGGTAACGATTCACCTCCGTTACACATCGTTAACGAGACGCAACACTCGCGAGACGTGGACTTGGTTAGGTTTGTCCCACTGGGCGGCGCCCGAGCCACCCGTGTCCAAACACAGCAAGGAGCAACATGAGCGTCTTTACACGTTCGCGTGCTGGCAAGGCTCTCGGCGGCATCGCCGTCGTCGCCGTCAGTGCGGTTCTGCTCGCGGGGTGCGCCGGTGGGGGAACCACCGCCGAGCCCAGCGAGACCAATGCGCCTCCCGCAGAGGACCTGACCCTCAAGATCGGCACTGTGCTGCCGCAGACGGGCAGCCTCGCGTTCCTCGGCCCGCCCGAGGAGGCCGGTGTCCTGCTCGGCGTCACGGAGGTCAACGAAGCCGCGAAGGGCCTCACGATCGACCTGACTCCGGGTGACTCGGGCGACGCCGACAACAAGGCGTTCGAGACCACGGTCCCGAAGCTGCAGAACGCGGGAGTCTCCGCGATGATCGGCGCCGCTGCGTCGGGTGTGACGAAGCTGTTCCTCGACTCCAACGTGTCCGCCGGCGTCATCACGTTCTCGCCCGCGAACACCTCGCCGGACTTCACCGAGTGGCCGGACGACGACCTCTACTGGCGGACCGCCCCGAGCGACCTGCTCCAGGGCGAGGTCCTCGGCAACCTCGTCGCCGAGGACGGCCACAAGAACATCGGCATCCTGTACCAGAACGACGCGTACGGCACCGGCCTGCGCGCCGTCGTCAAGGAGGTCTTCGAGTCCACCGGCGGTACCGTCGTGGCCGAGGCGTCCTACAACGACGGTGACGGCCAGTTCGACGCTCAGGTCCAGACGATCTCGGCGGCCAACCCCGACGCGATCGTGCTGATCACGTTCGACCAGTTCGCGACCATCGCGCCGCTGCTGGTGAACGCCGGTCAGGACGCGGCGAACTTCTACCTCGTGGACGGCAACCTCAAGCAGTGGGGCGCCGACGTGTCGGTCTCGCTCGAGGGCGCGAAGGGCACGACGCCCGGTCCGGTGCTCGAGGACGACTTCCAGGGCCGCCTCAACGACGCCTGGACCGCCGACGGCAACGAGGAGCTCACGGACTTCTCGTACGCCGCCGAGTCGTACGACGCCGTCATCCTCCTGGCGCTCGCCTCCCTGGCGGCGGGCTCCACGGACGGTGCCGACATCGCAGCGAAGCTGCAGGAGGTCTCCGGTGGCTCCGGCGAGGGGGAGAAGTGCAGCTCGTTCGCCGAGTGCGCCGACATCATCCTCGACGGCGGCACGGCCGACTACGACGGCTACTCCGGCCCGGTCACGTTCGACGAGAACGGCGACCCGACCGAGGCGTCCATCGGCATCTTCCAGTACAAGGCCGACAACATGCACGAGCGCATCGAAACCCGCTGACGCTCAGCACACGCGGAAGGGCCCCGGAGCGATCCGGGGCCCTTTCCCGTGTGCCCGGGGCCTGTCACGGGCACGCGGGTCGGCCGCGCCGGGCCGGCGACCGCGCCCGGGCCGACGGGTCCGCGACGAAATGCAGGACCGGGTGTGACGCGTGGGGCGCATCTCCTGCCGCGCGCCTCATCCGTCACACTCGATCCTGCAGTTCGCACCGCGCGCACTGGCACGCACGCAGAGGGGGCGGATGCCGCAGCATCCGCCCCCTTGTCGGCCCTGGGTCAGTCGTTGCCGAGCGTGCCCAGGTACAGGCCGATGACGTGCGGGTCGTTGAGGAGGTCGCGGCCGGAGCCGGTGTGGGCGTCGCGGCCCTGGTCCAGCACATAGCCGCGGTCGCAGATCTGCAGGCAGCGCCGGGCGTTCTGCTCGACCATGATGGTCGTCACGCCGGCCTTGTTGATGTCGGAGACGCGGAGGAACGCGTCGTCCTGGCGGACGGGGGAGAGGCCGGCGCTGGGCTCGTCGAGCAGCAGCACGGAGGGTTCCATCATGAGCGCCCGGCTCATCGCGACCATCTGCCGCTCGCCGCCGGAGAGCGACCCGGCGCGCTGCTTGAGGCGCTTGCCGAGCTCGGCGAAGATGCCCGTGACGAACTCGAGGCGCTCGGCGTAGATCTTGGGGTTCTGGTAGAGCCCCATCTGCAGGTTCTCCTCGATGGACAGCGACGGGAAGACGTTGTTCGTCTGCGGGACGAACGCGACGCCGCGCTGCACGAGCTTGTCGGCGTTGAGGCCCACGATGCTCTCGCCGTTGACGGTGATGTCGCCGCCGCGGATCTTCACCATGCCGAAGATCGCCTTCAGGAGCGTCGACTTCCCGGCGCCGTTCGGCCCGATGATGCCGATCAGCTCGCCCTTGCGGGCGACGAGGTTCGCGCCGTTGATGATGTTGATGCCCGGCAGGTACCCGGCCGTCAGATCCTGCACGTTCACGACGACGTCGGATCCGGTCGTGGCCGGCGCCGCGGCGGGGGCGGGAGTGCTCACTTGGTCTCCTCTTCGGCGTTGGCGATCGATGCCGCCTCTTCCTCCTTGATCTCCTCGAGCAGCTCCTGTGCGGAGCTGTCGAGCTCACCGGCGACACGGCCGGTCACGACGCCGAGGTCGACATCCTGGTGGCTGCCGAGGTACGCGTCGATGACCGCCTGGTCCTGCATGACGCTGTCCGGCGGACCTTCCGCGACGACGCGCCCCTCGGCCATGACGACGACCCAGTCGGCGATGTGGCGCACCATGTGCATGTCGTGCTCGACGAAGAGGACGGTGACGCCCAGGTCCTTCAGGTCGAGGATGTGGTCGAGCAGCGACTGCGTGAGGGCCGGGTTGACGCCGGCCATCGGCTCGTCGAGCATCACGAGGTTCGGGTCGCTCATGAGCGCCCGCGCCATCTCCAGGAGCTTGCGCTGGCCGCCGGAGAGCGACGCGGCGAAGTCCTTCTCCTTGGCGTCGAGCTTGAACCGCTTGAGCAGTCCGCGGGCCTTCTCCTCGTTGTCGGTCTCCTGCTTGCGCCACACGAAGGGGAAGAACGCCTGCCAGAACTTCTCGCCGCGCTGCTTCGGTGCGCCGAGCTTCATGTTCTCCAGGACGGTCAGCAGCGACAGCGCCTTCGTCAGCTGGAACGTGCGGACCTGGCCCATGCGGGCGACCTTGAAGGCGGGGATGCCGGCGAGGCTCTGCCCGTCGTAGGACCACGTGCCCGTATTCGGCTTGTCGAAGCCGCACAGCAGGTTGAACAGCGTCGTCTTCCCGGCGCCGTTGGGGCCGATGAGCGCCGTGATGGCGTTCCGCGGGATCTCGAGGTGCTCGACGTCGACGGCGGTGAGACCGCCGAAGCGGCGCGTGACCCCGTCGATCACCATGATGGGGTCGACCTTGGTGACGCCGGGCACGCCGGGTCCGGTCGCGAGTCCCGTGGCCTTGGGCCGGGGGATGCTGCCGGTGGCGGATGCCGGTTCGGTGACGCCGTCCGTCTCCCCGGCGGGCGTGTCGCCCATCGGGACGTAGGCCGGCTCGCTCGGGCGGTCGCCCGGCGGGGTGCTTGGCGGGTTATTTGACAAAGGTCATCTCCCTCTTGTCGCCGAGGATGCCCTGCGGCCTGAAGATCACGATGAGCATGAGCGCTACGCCGACGAGGATGTACCGCAGCGTTCCCGCCTGGATGTCGGTCATCGGCAGCCAGCCGGCCTGCGCCATCTGGGGGAGCAGGTTGCCGAGCAGCGCGAGCACCATCCAGAAGATCACCGCGCCCAGCGACGGTCCGAAGATCGTCGACGCGCCGCCGAGGAGGAGGATCGTCCAGAGGAAGAAGGTGAGCGCCGTCGTGTAGCTCGACGGGATCACGGCGGACGGCAGCACGTAGATGATGCCGCCGAGCGCCCCGATGACACCGCCGACGACGAGCGCCTGCATCTTGTACGCGAAGACGTTCTTGCCGAGCGAGCGGACGGCATCCTCGTCTTCCCGGATGCCCTTGAGGACGCGGCCCCACGGGCTGCGCATGAGCGCCCAGACCACGAACAGCGCGAGGGCGAGCAGGAGGACGCCGAACACGATGACCCAGAGCTGGGCCGCGGTGTACTGCCACGGGCCGAAGCCGTAGCGCTCGCCCTTGGGCAGCTCGGGGAACGGGTTCGCGGACTGGAAGCTGCCGTTGTACCCGCCGAGGCCGTCGGCGGAGTTGGTGTACTCGTCGAAGACCTGGGTCGTGAAGAGCAGTCGCACGATCTCGGCCGCGGCGATGGTCACGATCGCGAGGTAGTCGGCGCGCAGACGCAGCGTCGGCACACCGAGGATGATCGCGAACAGCGCCGCGAGGAGGAGACCGACGAGCATCGCGAGGTACCACGGCATCCCGAAGCTCAGGACCGAGATGGCGTACCCGTACGCGCCGAGGGCCATGAAGCCCGCCATACCGAAGTTGAGGAGGCCGGCATAGCCGAAGTGGACGGCGAGACCCGTCGCGGCAAGCGCGTACGCGATCGTGACCGGGCTCAGCAGGTAGCCGAGCGTGTTGGTGAGGATGGCGCCCCAATCCATGGCGGCTACCCCAATCTTTCTTTACGGCCGAGGAGACCCTGCGGCCTCACGAGGAGGATGAGGATCAGGACGACGAGGGCGCCTGCGTACTTGAGGTCGGACGGGATCCACAGGGTCGACGTCTCCACGACGATGCCGACGATCAGCGAGCCGAGGAGGGCGCCGAACGCCGTTCCCAGTCCGCCGAGCGTGATGGCCGCGAAGATCAGCAGCAGCATCTGCGTGCCCATGTCCCACCGCAGCCCCGGGCGGAAGTACGCCCACAGCACGCCCGAGAGGGCGGCGAGGATGCCGGCGACGACCCAGACGATGCGGATGACGCGGTCGACGTTGATGCCGGATGCGGCCGCGAGCTGCGGGTTGTCGGAGATCGCCCGGGTCGCCTTGCCGATGCGCGTGCGCAGCAGGAAGTAGGCGACGGCGAGGATCGCCACGATGCTGACGCCCATGCTGATGAGGTCGATGTAGGACAGCTGGATGGGCCCGAGCTGGATGGGCGTGGGGCTGGCCCCTTCCAGCTGGTAGGTCTTGCCGCCGATGAAGTACTGGAACGTGTACCGCATCGCGAGCGACAGGCCGATGCTCACGATCATGAGCTGCACGACTCCGAGACCCCGGTGCCGCAGCGGACGCCAGAGTCCGGCATCCATCGCGAGCCCGAGGACCGCGCCGCCCAGGACCGCGGCGATGACGCCCGCCCAGAGCGGAAGCTGCCACATGGTCGTCGCGACGAGGGTCACGAGAGCCCCCCACGTCACCATCTCACCGTGGGCGAAGTTCGACAGGCCGGTCGTCCCGTAGATGAGAGCCGCGCCCATCGCCGCCAGGGCCAGGAGGAGGCCGAAGTTCAGCCCGCCGATGAGGCGGACGAACAGCTGCTCGGCGAAGCCCTGCGTGACGCGCTCGCCCTCGCCGAGGAAGAGGTTCACGATCTTCGACTTGGTGAGGCCGAACTCCAGCTTCTGCGAGGCCGATTCGCCTTCGACGATGACGCCGTCGGGCAGGGTCGACTCATCCACCGTGAGCGTGTACTCGGCCTTCTCGGGCACGTACAGCCGCCAGCGGCCATCGTCGCCGGTCAGCGTCTCGGCCTCGAAGCCGCCGCCTTCGATCCTCAGGGTGACGTCGGGTACCGGCTTGTCTTCGAAGGTGATGACGCCGCCGAAGTAGAAGTCGGTCTGCTCCTGGTCACCGCCGGGCTCGTCGGGGGCGGCCGCCATCGCAGCGACCGGACTGCTGAACAACAGCAGAGCGGCGGCCAGCATGGCGCCCAAGAACAGCACAAGCCACCTCAACGGGCGTCTTGCGGTCACGGTCGTGGGACTCACGAATCCTCCAGTCCGGCGCACCTAACGGGTGATGCGGTCGCATCGGCATTGATCAACGACGGTACGAGCGTAATGTGTCGATTTTGTTTCGCCTATCGCACGCTTTTCCGCGCCACGCCCGGAAGGCCCGCGGATGCCCGGATTCCCGGCGATCACGCACCCGGATCCGGAATGAAACGCCCGGCGCGCCGCTTAGAATCAGTAGGCCCGGAAGATGCAGGAGAGCGCATGGAGCACAACGACCCGTTCGGTTTCGTCGGACTGACCTACGACGACGTCCTCCTCCTCCCGGGGCACACGGACGTGATCCCGTCCGAGGCCGACACCTCCTCGCGCGTCTCGCGCCGGATCACGGTCGCGACGCCGCTGCTGTCCTCGGCCATGGACACGGTCACCGAGGCGCGGATGGCGATCGCCATCGCCCGCGAGGGCGGGCTCGGCATCATCCACCGGAACCTCTCCATCGAGGACCAGGCCTCCATGGTCGACCGGGTCAAGCGCTCCGAGTCGGGCATGATCACCGACCCGATCACGACCACGCCGGACGCGACGATCGACGAGGTCGACGCGCTGTGCGCCCAGTACCGCATCTCCGGACTCCCGGTCATCGACGAGGAGGGGCGCCTCCTCGGCATCATCACCAACCGTGACATGCGGTTCGTCTCCGGCTTCGAGCGGCAGAGCACGAAGGTCCGCGACGTCATGACGAGCGAGGGCCTCGTCACCGGCAAGGTCGGCATCGGCGCGAACGAGGTCATCGCCCTCTTCGCCCGGCACCGCGTCGAGAAGCTCCCGCTCATCGACGACGAGGGCAAGCTGGCCGGCCTCATCACCATCAAGGACTTCGACAAGAGCGAGAAGTACCCCCTCGCCACGAAGGACGAGCACGGCCGGCTCCGCGTCGGCGCCGCCATCGGCTTCTTCGGCGACGCGTGGGAGCGCGCCGAGGCCCTCCGCGACGCGGGCGTCGACGCGATCGTGGTCGACACCGCCAACGGCCAGTCCGCCGGTGTCATCGACATGGTGCGGCGCCTCAAGTCCGACCCCACATTCGCGCACATCGACGTGATCGGCGGCAACGTCGCGACCCGCGAGGGCGCGCAGGCGCTCATCGACGCGGGCGTGGATGCCGTGAAGGTCGGCGTGGGCCCGGGCTCGATCTGCACGACGCGTGTCGTGGCGGGCGTCGGCGTCCCGCAGGTCACGGCGATCTACGAGGCGTTCCTGGCCGCGCGCGAATCCGGCATCCCGATCATCGCCGACGGCGGCCTGCAGTACTCCGGCGACATCGCCAAGGCGCTCGTCGCGGGCGCCGACACCGTCATGCTCGGCTCGCTCCTCGCCGGCACCGACGAGTCGCCGGGCGAGATCGTCTTCCAGGGCGGCAAGCAGTTCAAGCTGTACCGCGGCATGGGATCGCTCGGCGCGCTGCAGACGCGCGGCAAGAAGACCTCGTACTCCAAGGACCGCTACTTCCAGGCCGACGTGCCCAGCGACGACAAGCTCATCCCCGAGGGCATCGAGGGTCAGGTCGCGTACCGCGGCCCCGTCTCGGCCGTCGCCTACCAGCTCGTCGGCGGCCTCCGGCAGTCGATGTTCTACGTCGGAGCCCGGACGATCGAGGAGCTGAAGGCCCGCGGCAAGTTCGTGCGCATCACCTCCGCGGGGCTCAAGGAGTCGCACCCGCACGACGTGCAGATCATCGTCGAGGCCCCGAACTACAAGAAGTAACCGGCGGCATCCGGCGGCGCCGCCATGCGGCATCCATCTCGCTGAGAAACCACTTCTGGCGCGAGAAACCACGCCTGCCGTGGTGTCTCATGCCGAATCTGGTTTCTCAGCCAGGGTGCCCCGCCCTCGGCGGCGGGAGAGTGGATGCCGTCCCCCCGGCGAGAGGAAGCCGCCATGCCCGAGCAGTCTCGGTTCGTCGTCGTCGGCGGCGGCGTCATGGGGCTCGCCGCGGCGTGGGAGCTGGCCCGCCGCGGTGCGCGTCCCATCGTGCTGGAGCGCTTCGCGCGCGGCCACACGCGGGGCGCCTCGCACGGCGCGACCCGGAACTTCAACAACGCGTATGCGGAGGAGCACTACCTCGACCTGCTCATCCGTGCCCGGGCGGGCTGGGAGGCGCTCGGCGAGGTGGAGGGCGAGCCGCTCCTGCGCCTGCACGGCCTCGTGTCGCACGGCGCGGGCGCGACCCTCGGCGGCACCGGCGGCGGGCTCGTCGAGGTCGAACGCCGGCTGCGTGAGCGCGGCATCCCCGCGACGCTCCTCGATCCGGTCGACGCCGCGCGGCGCTGGCCCGGCATGCGTTTCGAGGACACCGTACTGTACTCGCCGGATGCCGGAGTGGCCCGCGCCGATGCGACGCTGCGCGAACTCGAGCGGCGCATCGTCGCGACCGGCGGCGAGGTGCGCTGGGAGACACCGGCGGTCGACATCGACCAGGATGCCGATGGCGTCACGGTGCGGACGGCGCTCGGGGCGATACGCGCGGACGTCGTCGTCGTCGCCGCCGGAGCGTGGACGAAGACGCTGCTCACCGGCATCCGCCTGCCGCGCCTCTCGGTCACGGAGGAGTCCCCGGCCCACTTCGCTCCGCGCGATCCGCGCTCGCCGTGGCCGTCGTTCAACCACTTCGTGACGCCGGGCGCCTGGCCCGCGCCGGTGTACGGCATGCCGACGCCCGGCGAGGGGATCAAGGTCGGCTTCCATCACGTCGGCGACGAGGTCGACCCGGACGCGCGCGCGTTCCGCACCGACGCGCACGCGGACCTCCTCGCCGCCTACGTGCGGGAATGGATGCCGGGGCTCGATGCCGGCACCGCCGTGCCGATCAGCTGCACCTACACGTCGACGCCCGACGACGCTTTCGTGCTCGACCGGCGCGGGCGGATCGTCGTCGGTGCCGGGTTCTCCGGCCAGGGCTTCAAGTTCGCGCCCGGCGTCGGCGCCGTGCTCGCTGACCTGGCGCTGGATCCGGCGGCGCTCGCCGCGCCGGCGTTCCGCCTCCCGGACTGACGCCGCCCCGTCGCGGCACGGGTCCGGTCGGGTCCGGCCGACCCGCGTCCCCGAGAAACCACATCCGGCGTGAGACATCACGTCAGGGGTGGTTTGTCATGCTGGATGTGGTTTCTCAGTGCGGCCGAGTGGGGCCGGGAGGCCCCGAGACGCGGGGCGGTAGGCTGGGACGGTGACCATGGAGATCGAGCTCGGCCGCGCAAAGCGTGCCCGCCGCGCATATGCGTTCGACGACATCGCGGTCGTGCCGTCCCGGCGCACGCGCAACCCCGAGGACGTCTCGACGGCCTGGTCGATCGACGCCTTCGGCTTCGGCATCCCCGTGCTCGGGGCGCCCATGGACTCCGTCATGAGCCCGCGCACCGCGATCATGCTGGGCCAGCTCGGCGGGCTCGGCGTCCTCGACCTCGAGGGCGTCTGGACCCGCTACGACGACCCCGAGCCGCTGCTCGCCGAGATCGCCGCGCTCCCACCGGATGCCGCCACGGCGCGCATGCAGGAGCTCTACTCCGCACCCATCAAGCCGGAGCTCGTCCGCGACCGCCTCGCCGAGATCCGCGCCGCCGGCGTCACCGTCGCCGGCGCGCTCACCCCGCAGCGCACCCAGGAGCTCTACGAGACCGTCGTCGCCGCCGGCGTCGACCTCTTCGTCATCCGCGGGACCACGGTCTCCGCCGAGCACGTCTCCAGCGTCTCCGAGCCGCTGAACCTGAAGAAGTTCATCTACGACCTCGACGTCCCCGTCATCGTCGGCGGAGCCGCGACCTACACCGCCGCCCTGCACCTCATGCGCACGGGCGCCGCGGGCGTCCTCGTCGGGTTCGGCGGCGGCGCCGCCTCCACGACGCGCGCGACCCTCGGCATCCACGCCCCGATGGCCACTGCCGTCGCCGACGTCGCCGGCGCGCGCCGCGACTACCTCGATGAGTCGGGCGGGCGCTACGTGCACGTCATCGCGGACGGCGGCGTGGGCACCTCCGGCGACATCGTCAAGGCGCTCGCGATGGGCGCGGATGCCGTCATGCTCGGCGTCGCCCTCGCCCGCGCGACCGATGCGCCCGGCGGCGGGTTCCACTGGGGACCCGAAGCGCACCACGCGAAGCTTCCGCGCGGCAACCGCGTCGAGGTCGGCCAGGTCGCCCCGCTCGAGGAGATCCTCTACGGGCCGGCCCCGGTCGCCGACGGCACCGCGAACCTCATCGGCGCCCTCCGCAAGTCGATGGCCACCACCGGGTACTCCGACCTCAAGGAGTTCCAGCGCGTCGAGGTCGTCGTCGCCCCGTACACCTTCGGCTGAGATGAGCTCTGCCGACCCTGAGGTCTTCCCGCCGACCCTGCGCGAGGTCATGCTGCGCCCGTGGTGGCTCGGCATGCTCGCGTTCGCGCTGCTGCTGGCGGCGGTGTTCGCGTGGCTCGGGCAGTGGCAGCTCTCGAGCGCCCTCGACACCGCTCCCGTCGAGCCGGGCGCAACCGAGAACGTGCGCCCCCTGGATGACGTCGCGACGCCGGGGGAGTACCTCTCCGACCCGCTCGTGGGTCAGAAGGTCGAGGTGACGGGGTCGTTCGTCGCCGACGACTTCGTCATCGTCTCCTCCCGCTACAACGACGGCGCGGCGGGGTTCTGGGTGACGGGTCAGCTGCGCATCGCGGATGCCGCCGCCCCCACTTCGCTCGCCGTCGCGGTCGGCTGGACCGCCGACCGCGACGAGGCCGAGGCCGCGGGATCCGCGCTGAACGACGACCCCCCGCAGGGCGTGACGCTGACCGGCCGGATCATCTCCGACGAAGGCCCGGCGCTGCCCCGTGCCGGCGCGCCCGCCACCGAGATGGCCCGCATGTCGCCGGCGGCGCTGCTGGGTGTCTGGCACGACGTCGACGGGCTCTCGGTCTACCGCGCGTACCTCACGGCCGCCGAGCCGCTGGGCGGACTCACGGCCATCCACTCGCCGGCCCCCGAGGAGCGCGGCGGGGTCAACTGGCTCAACATCTTCTACGCCGTCGAGTGGGCGATCTTCGCGGGCTTCGCGTTCTACATGTGGTACCGCCTGGCGCGGGACGCGTGGGAGAAGGAGCTCGAGGAGCTCGAGGTCCTCGAGGAGAGCCCGCTTCCGACCCGCGACTAGACTTGAGGCATGCCTCAGCCCAAGCTCGCCACCTTTCCGGCGATCCGCGGAGCGCTGAAGTTCTACCAGGTCGCGTCGGTCATCACCGGCGTCATGCTGCTGCTCTTGTGCGCCGAGATGATCGTGAAGTACTTCCTGAAGTACGAGCTGTTCCTCGGCGGCGCCGGCGGGTTCCTGTGGTTCGCGCAGGTGGATGCGTTCGGCGAGTCCACCGGCGACGGGATCAACCTGTCGCTCCTGATCCTCATCGCGCACGGCTGGTTCTACGTCGTGTACCTCTTCGCCTGCTTCCGCGTGTGGAGCCTCATGCGCTGGGGCTTCGTGCGGTTCGTGACGCTCGCCCTCGGCGGCATCGTCCCGCTGCTGTCCTTCTTCATGGAGCAGCGCGTCGCGCGCGAAGTGCGGGCCTATCTCGCCCAGCGGGAAGCGTCCGAGCGCGACACCGCCCCGCCCTCCGAATCCGCCCCGATCCCGACGGAGAACATCCGGTGACCAGCCAGACCGAGACCGCCCAGCGGCCCGTCCTCGTCGTCGACTTCGGCGCACAGTACGCGCAGCTGATCGCGCGCCGCGTGCGCGAAGCCGGCGTCTACAGCGAGCTCATCCCGCACACCGCGACGGCTGCCGAGGTCGCCGAGCGCAACCCGGTGGGCATCATCCTCTCCGGCGGCCCGTCGTCGGTGTACGAGCCCGGCGCGCCGACGCTCGACCCCGGCGTGCTCGAACTCGGCATTCCGACCCTGGGCATCTGCTACGGCTTCCAGGTGATGGCGCAGCAGCTCGGCGGCGAGGTCGCCAACACGGGGCTCCGCGAGTACGGCGCCACCGACGCGACGCTCGCCGGTGACGGCGGCGTGCTCCTGGGCGGTCAGCCCGCCGAGCAGAACGTGTGGATGAGCCACGGCGACCAGGTCGCGAAGGCCCCCGAGGGCTTCGACGTCCTCGCCTCGACCGCCGCGACCCCGGTCGCCGCCTTTGGCAACGCCGAGCGCAACCTCTACGGCGTGCAGTGGCATCCCGAGGTCAAGCACTCCGACCACGGCCAGGACGTCCTGGAGAACTTCCTGCACAAGGCCGCGGGCCTGCCCGCCGACTGGAACAGCGGCAACGTGATCGCCGAGCAGGTCGAGAAGATCCGCGCCCAGGTCGGATCGGGCCGCGTCATCTGCGGTCTCTCCGGCGGCGTCGACTCCGCCGTGGCCGCAGCACTCGTGCACAAGGCCGTCGGCGACCAGCTCGTCTGCATCTTCGTCGACCACGGGCTGCTCCGCAAGAACGAGCGCGAGCAGGTCGAACAGGACTACGTCGCCTCCACCGGTGTGCGCCTCGTCACGATCGACGCGCGCGACCAGTTCCTCTCCGCGCTCGCCGGCGTCAGCGACCCGGAGCAGAAGCGCAAGATCATCGGCCGGGAGTTCATCCGCACGTTCGAGCAGGCCGAAGCCGCGCTCGTCGCGGAGGCCGCCGCGGACGGCGAGCCGATCCGCTTCCTCGTGCAGGGCACCCTGTACCCCGACGTCGTCGAGTCGGGCGGCGGGGCGGGCACCGCGAACATCAAGAGCCACCACAACGTGGGCGGCCTGCCGGAGGATCTGCAGTTCGAGCTCGTCGAGCCGCTGCGGACCCTGTTCAAGGACGAGGTCCGCGCGATCGGCCGCGAGCTCGGGCTCCCCGAGGTCATCGTCGGCCGCCAGCCGTTTCCGGGGCCCGGTCTCGGCATCCGGATCGTCGGTGAGGTCACCGCTGACCGTCTCGCGATTCTGCAGGATGCCGACGCCATCGCCCGCGAGGAGCTGACCAAGGCGGGCCTCGACGACGAGATCTGGCAGTGCCCCGTCGTGCTGCTGGCCGACGTGCGCTCGGTCGGTGTCCAGGGCGACGGCCGCACGTACGGACACCCCATCGTGCTGCGCCCGGTCTCCAGCGAGGACGCCATGACGGCGGACTGGAGCCGCCTCCCCTATGACGTCCTGTCGAAGATCTCGAACCGCATCACGAACGAGGTCCGCGAGGTCAACCGTGTCGTCCTCGACGTCACGAGCAAGCCCCCGGGGACCATCGAGTGGGAGTGAGCGTGTGACGGATGCCGTGGCCTGAGGGTCACGGCATCCGTCGTTCGCGGGTCATGTCGCGCGCCCGCGGACGCACGAAGAAGGGCCGCCCGGCGTACCGGGCGGCCCTTCTTGTGGAGTGCGGTCAGTTGCTGCCGCGGACGATCGCGATCATGCGCAGGATCTCGACGTACAGCCACACGACGGTGACCATGATGCCGAAGGCGCCGAGCCAGCCGAACTGGCGCGGGGCGCCGTTGCGGACGCCCTGCTGGATCTGGTCGAAGTCGAGCACGAGCGAGTACGCGGCCATGATGACGACCAGGACGCCGATGATGAGGCCCAGCGGGATGCCGGCGATCGTGGCGCTGTACAGGCCGAAGGTCTGCTCTGCCGGCAGGACGTTGGTCCACATGAGGACGAGGTTCAGCAGCGAGAAGACGAGGTAGCCGATCATCGCGATCATGAAGATCTTCGTGGCCTTCTTCGAGGCACGGATCTTGCCGCTCGCGAACAGGGCCAGCGTCACGCCGACGACGGAGACGGTCGCGAGGGTCGCCTGCATGACGATGCCGGGCCACATGATCTCGAAGAACGCCGAGATGCCGCCGATGAAGAGCCCCTCGAACGCCGCGTAGGCGAAGATCAGCGCGGGGCGGATCTTCTTGCGCGACGTGAAGGTGATGACCATCGCGAGGACGAAGCCGCCGAGCGCGCCGATGATCCAGGGCATCATGGTGAACGCCTGGTTCGGGTCGCCGGTGATGCCGAACGATCCGCCGAGCGTCCACAGCCAGCCGACGACCGCCGTGACCAGCAGGATGGCGAACAGGCTGAACGTCTTGATGACGGTGTCCTCGACGGTCATGCGACCGGTCTCGATGGATCCCGCGGGCGGGGCGGCGAACATGCCCTCGAGCTGCGCGTTGGCGGCGACGTCGGCGCCCTGGTGGGCGGCGGTCGCGTACTGCGTCGAGGTGCCCGCCTGCTGCGCCGCGGGAGGGGTCAGGCCCGGCCGCTGCTCTTTGAAGGCCGGGTTGTTGAATGCGAAGTTGCCGGAGGCCATGGTCTCTCTCACTCCAAGAATCGGGTCACAGCGCGGTGCTGTGGATTACAGGGTATCGGACGGGGTTCCCGCAGCGGCAGTACAGGCTGTGAGAGCGCTACGAACCGCGGGGATGGCGACGGGTAGCCTGGAGCGATGCCCCGCCGCAGACCCCTCGTGATCGGTCATCGCGGCGCGCCCGGCTACCGCCCCGAGCACACCCGCTCCTCCTATGACCTGGCCCTCGAGCTGGGTGTCGACGCCGTCGAACCCGACGTCGTCGTCACGAAGGACCGGGTCCTCGTCGTCCGTCACGAGAACGAGATCGGCTCGACCACCGACGTCGCCGCGCACCCCGAATTCGCCGACCGCCGCACCACGAAGACGATCGACGGCGCGGAGATCACGGGATGGTTCACCGAGGACTTCACGTGGGCCGAGCTCGCGACGCTGCGGTGCCGGGAACGGCTGCCGCAGCTGCGGCCGGGGAGCGCGAGCTTCGACGGCGAGCAGCCGCCGCTGCGGCTGCGCGACGTGCTCGACATCGTCCGCCTCGCCTCGCTGGACCAGGGCCGCGAGATCGGCGTCGTGCTGGAGATCAAGCACGCGACCTACTTCGCCGGACTCGGGGTCGACGTCGCAGGCCTCGTCACCGCGGAGCTGCAGGCCAGCGGCTGGGCCGACGGCGCGTTGCCGCTCGTGCTCGAGTCGTTCGAGTCGACCGTGCTGATGCAGCTGCGGGAGCACGGCATCCGCGGGTCGTACATCTACCTCTTCGAAGCGGCCGGCCGCCCCTACGACCTCGTCGCAGCCCTCGGCCGCAACGCACCGACCTACCCGTCGCTGGCCACGCCGGCGGGCCTGGACGGACTCGTCGGGGTCGTCGACGGCATCAGCCTCGACAAGCGCATGATCCTCGCTCCCGACCGGCTCGGGCGGCCCACCGGTCCGGCGCCGATCGTCGCCGAGGCGCACGCGCGCGGCCTCCGCGTCTTCACGTGGACCTGCCGGCCGGAGAACTCGTTCCTCCTCCCGTCGTTCCGCCGCGGCCGGGACAAGTCGGCCCTCGGCGACTACGAAGCCGAGTGGCAGGTCATCGCCGACGCCGGGGTCGACGGGGTGTTCGTCGACCACCCCGACCTCGGAACCGCGTTCTTCCGCTGATCCGCCGGTGCGCCGAGACACATGCCCCGGCGTTCATGCACGGTCCACAGGGAACCCCTAGGGTGAGCGCATGAGCACCCCCGGCATCGTCGCGCGCGGAGTCAAGCGGTCCTTCGGGAACGTGCACGCGGTCCGCGACGTCACACTCGAGGCGCGCGAGGGCGCCGTCACCGGCCTCGTCGGCCCGAACGGGTCGGGGAAGACGACGCTGCTGCTGATGCTGGCGTCCCTGTTGCAGCCCGACGAGGGCGAGGTGCGCATCGGCGGGATCGACCCGATCGCCGACCCGGCCGGCGCGCGCGGCGTCCTCGGCTGGATGCCGGACGCCCTCGGCGCGTGGCAGACCCTCACCGCCCGCGAGACCATCGTCACGACGGGCCGGCTCTACGACCTGGACAAGGAGCGCGCCGCCGCCCGGGCGGCGGAGCTGCTGAGCATCGTCGGCCTGGAAGACCTCGCCGACGCCCCGGCGCGGGTCCTCTCCCGCGGTCAGAAGCAGCGGCTCGGCCTCGCCCGCGCGCTCGTGCACGACCCGCAGGTCCTCCTCCTCGACGAGCCGGCGTCCGGCCTGGACCCGCAGGCGCGGATCGACCTGCGACTGCTGCTGCGGCGTCTGGCCGCCGAGGGGCGCACCATCCTCATCTCCAGTCACATCCTCTCCGAGCTGGAGGAGGTCGTCGACGACGCCGTCTTCCTCATCGCGGGGGAGACCGTCAGCGCCGAGCGCGTCGCCGCGGCCGCAAGCCGCGGACGGATGTGGCGTCTGCGCCTGGCCGACCGTGACGCGACGGCCGCCGCCCTCCCGGTGGCGCAGGCGCTCGGCTGGGATGTGAACCACATCCCCATCGAGCGTCGCGACCTGCTGCTGCACTTCGCCACCGACACCGACGCGGCGGCCGGGATCGCCGCGCTCGTGCGCGCCGGGCTCCCGGTGGCCGAGTTCAGCGCCGCGACGGGCCTCCTCGAACACACCTTCCTCGACCTCGAAGGGGGTGCGCGATGAACCTCGCGCGACTGTGGACCATCGCCCGGCTGGAGCTCGTCCAGCGGATGCGGACGGTGTCGTGGTTCGTCCTCCTCGGCATCTTCGCCACCCTCCTGGCCGGGGTCACGCTGCTGTCGTTCTTCGCCTTCCAGCGCACCGAGCAGAGCGGCGCCGCGATCTACTCGACGGTGGTCTACATCACGCTGCTGCTCGTGATCCTCGTCTCCCCGACGCTGAGCGGGAACAGCATCAACGGCGACCGGGATGCCGCGACCCTCGCCCCCGTGCAGGTCACGCTCGTCACGACCGGGGAGATCCTGCTCGGCAAGTTCCTCGCCGCGTGGATCACGGGCCTCGCGTTCGCCGTGGTCGCCGTGCCGTTCCTCGTCATCGCCTCGTTCGGCGGCGGCGTGCAGGCGGCGACGGTGCTGGTGTCCCTTGCCATCCTGGTCCTCGAGACCGGCATCATCGCCGCGATCGGCATCGCGATGAGCGGCATCCTGCCCCGCCCGCTGTTCTCCGTCGCCGCGACCTACCTCGTCGTCGCGGCCCTCGCGATCGGGAGCGTCATCGGGTTCGGGCTCGTCGGCGCGAGCATCACGAGCGAGGCCACGAACTCGTACCGGACGGCCGTGTACGACGACACCACCGGCGAGCCCGAGTGCAAGGCCGGCGCGGAGAACTGCTGGAACGATCCGGAGGAGATGGTCTGCGGCGAGTGGCAGGTCGACACCTGGCATGTCCCGCGCTTCGACTACGTCTGGTGGATGCTGGCGGCGAACCCCTTCGTCATCCTCGCGGACGCCACGCCCACGCAGTTCGACCGGCAGGGGAACGCCGTCGACGCGTTCGGCGCCCTCAAGTTCGGTGTGCGCTCCGCGCAGCTGCCACCCGAGCTCGAGCAGCGCTGGGACGAGTGCGCCCCGTACGAGGAGCAGCTGTTCCCGAACGCCCGAGAAGTGATCGGGAAGACCGTGCCCAGCTGGTTCGTGGGGCTCGGGGTCCAGATCGCCCTCGCCGCCGCGCTGCTCTGGTGGGCGTGGGCGCGGACCCGCACGCCGGCGCGGCAGCTGCCTCCCGGGACGCGCATCGCGTGACCCCGTCCCGAGTAGATGAGAGCCTTCTCATCTACCCGGGACTATCGGCAACTGTCAGTCGATGCATAGCCTCCTATCAGCCTCCGCACACGAAGCGGAGGCAGTGCTCTGCACAGAAAGGCGGTCCCCCTTTGCACCGACGAATCCTGGCAGCAGCCGGCGTCATCGCGCTCTCGCTGCCCACGTCCGCGGCATTCGCCGCGACAGCCGACGACGACCCGTCGTCGCGTTTCACCCAGACGGAGGCCACCGGTCAGATCGACTCGAGCTTCCGTCCCGCCGCGCTCGACGCCTCGGGCCGTGTCACGGTCGTCATCGAGATGGCGGGCGACCCCGTCGCCGTCGTCCAGGCCGAGAAGGGGCGCGACCTCACCGCGGATGAGCGGTCATCGGTCAAAGCACAGCTGAAGCAGGCGCAGGACTCGATCCGCGGCTCGATCACCGGCAAGGGCGGCAAGATCCAAGCCCAGATGCAGTCCGCGTACAACGGCTTCCAGGCCTCCGTGCCGGCCGCCGAACTCGACGCCGTCGCCCAGCTCCCGGGCGTCGTCGCGATCCACCCGGTGCGCACCTACGAGATCGACAACGCCGTCTCCGTCCCGTACCTCGGCGTCCCCCAGGTCTGGGAGAACACCGGCTACACGGGTGAGAACGTCAAGGTCGCCATCCTCGACACCGGTATCGACTACACCCACGCCACCTTCGGCGGCCCCGGTACGGTCGCCGCGTACGAAGCCGCCAAGGCCACGTCGACTCAGCCCGCCGACCCGGCGCTCTTCGGCCCCGACGCGCCGCGCGTGAAGGGCGGCATCGACCTCGTCGGCGACGCCTACGACGCCGGCGGCACCGGCGCCGCGCTGACCCCCGTCCCGGACACCAACCCGCTGGACTGCCAGGGGCACGGCTCGCACGTCGCCGGCACCACGGCCGGCAGCGGCGTCCTTGCCGACGGCTCCACCTACGCGGGCGCCTACGACTCGACGACGTCGTCGAACTCGTTCCGCGTCGGCCCCGGTGTCGCCCCGCAGGCCGACCTGTACGCCGTCCGCGTGTTCGGCTGCGACGGGTCGACGGATGTCGTCGTCCCCGCCATCGACTGGGCCGTCGCGAACGGCATGGATGTCATCAACATGTCGCTCGGCTCGTCCTTCGGCCGCGGGGATGATCCCGACGCCGTCGCCGCCTCCAACGCGGTGGGCGCCGGCGTGGTCGTCGTCGCCTCCGCCGGCAACTCCGGCCACAACCCGTATCTGACCGGTTCGCCGGGCACGGGCGACGGCGTCATCGCGGTCTCCGCGGTGGACAGCGCGGAGAGCTTCCCCGGCGCGACGATCACCGTCAACGGCACCGCGATCGAAGCGATCAACGCCAACGGCGCGTCCCTCGAGGGCATCGGCGACCTCACCGTCGTCCGCCTCGTCGACGACCCGGCCACGCCCGAGAACGAGGCCCTCGGGTGCTCCGTCGCGGCGTACACGAAGGCCGGAATCACGGCAGGCGGCAACCAGCTCGCCGTCATGCAGCGCGGCACCTGCGCCCGGGTGGCGAAGGCCATCTACGCGCAGCAGGCCGGAGCGGCAGCGGCGGTCATGGTCAACTCCGACAACACGCTGCCTCCATATGAGGGCATGATCACCTCGAACCCCGACGACGGCACACCGTACGTCGTGACGATCCCGTTCCTGGGCGTCCGCGCCTCGGACGGCGCCGCGCTCGTCGCCGGTGCCACCGCGACCCTCGCGGCGGCGCAGATCGCCAACCCCGGGTTCCGCGGCTACGCGTCGTTCACCTCCTCGGGCCCCCGCAGCGGTGACAGCGCCATCAGCCCCGACGTCGCGGCGCCCGGCGTCTCGATCGCGTCGGCGGACGTCGGCTCCGGCAACGGGGCGGCGATCATGTCGGGCACGTCGATGGCGGCCCCGCACGTCGCCGGTGTGGCGGCCCTGTCGGTGCAGGCGCACCCGGCCTGGTCGGCCTCGCAGGTGTCGGCATCCATCGTCTCCACGGCGGACCCGGAGAAGGTCGCCGGTCAGAGCCTCACCCTCGGCGGCGTCGGCCTCGTCGACACGGCGCAGGCTGTCGCGACGACCGTGACGGCGACCGGTGACGCGTTCCGCACGGAGAGCGGCTGGGCGCGCGAGTCGGCGCTGAGCTTCGGCTTCCAGGAGTCGCAGATCGGCTTCGGCGGCGTGAAGACCGTGACGATCCGCAACGACGGCAGCAGCGCCGTCACGTACGCGGTGTCGACCACGCCGTCCGCGGCCTCGAAGAACGCCAAGGTCAGCGTCAGCGCGAAGTCGGTGACCGTCCGCCCGGGCGGCACGGCCAAGCTGCTCGTGACGGTCGCGGCCCTCGCGAAGGACATCCCGACGTCGAACGCCGGCGACGACCAGTTCTCGTTCTACGAGATCTCGGGCGACATCGTCCTCACGGCGGCGGACTCCACCCTGCGGGTCCCGTACCTCCTCGTGCCGCGCTCGAACAGCACGGTGACGGCGAACGCGACCGGCCCCTGGTTCTCCAAGAACCAGAAGGTGAAGGACGGCACGAAGCAGGTCACGCTGCGCAACACGCGCGGCGCGCTCGACGCGGACGCCGACTTCTACACGTGGGGCCTGTCCGACGCGAAGGATGCGACGAAGTCGCTTCCGGACAACGGGTACGACATCCGCGCGGCCGGAGTGCAGTCGTTCGATGTGGGCGGCGGCGACAAGCTGGTCGTCTTCGCGGTGAACACCCACAACCGCTGGTCCAACGCGGCGAGCAACGAGTACGACGTCATCATCGACACGGATCGGGACGGCGAACCCGACTGGATCGTGCTGTCGTACGACTCGGGTGCGGTGCGCGCGGGAAGCGCGAACGGGCTGGCCGAGACCTTCCTCGTGAACGCCGAGACCGGTGCGCTGTACCCGAGCGGCTTCCTCACGGCGGCTCCGACCGACAGCAGCACCCTGCTGCTGCCGGCGTTCGCGAGCGACCTCGGGATCACGGGCGCGTTCAACTACACGGTGCAGACCTTCGGGCTCTCCGGTGGCGAGGATGCGGTCTCCGCGTGGGCCACCTACGACCCGGCGGCGCCGGCGATCAGCAACGGCCAGTACGAGACGGTCCCGACGCGCGGCAGCGTGACGGTGGACGTCGCGGTGAATGCGGCGGCCTACGCGGCGCAGCAGCCGCTGGGCAGCATGATCGTCGTGCTCGACAACAAGTCGGGCGCTGACGAGGCCCTGCTCGTCAAGATCAAGTAGCACCGATGTGGGGAGGCCCGGATGCGCGAGCATCCGGGCCTCTTCGCGTGCGCGTGTCGCCGCGCTCAGCGCTCGCAGAGCGTGGGGGAGTCGCCGGTGCCGAAGCGGTAGTCGTACTGCGCGTCATCCGTCGCGACGATCACGCGCACGCCGTCGATGATGGCCTGGGTGTAGGACTGGCCGGGCTTCGCGCAGCCGAGCGACCCGTCGGTGAACGTCACGGCCTCGGCGGAGACGATCTCCGGAGTGCCGGAGACGCCGCGCGACTCGAGGTCGGCGAGGATGGCCGACCAGCGGGCGTCGGAGAGCTGCACGGGCGCACCCGTGGGCATCAGGGGACTGGTCGTGATGAACGGAGGCCGGCTCGAGCCGGAGGGTGAGCCGGGCGTGGCGTCGTCGGACATGGGACTCCCTGCACAGGCGGTGAGCGCGAAAGCGAGAGCGGCGGCGGATGCCGCGACCATGTGACGTCGTGTTCGCATGGCGCCTCCCTCGAAGCCGTTCACGTGACACTGCCAGCGTAGGGCCGCGGTCTGCGAAACGGCGGGGAGTTTCCGGCATCCGCCGCCTGGTCTCAGCTCATTCGGCGTCTCACTTCATGCGGCCGAAGGTCGCGTCGATGTCGGCCATCTCCATGGCGGCCGTCGCCTCGATGAGGGCGCGGAGGTCGGCGTCGGCACCGGGGGAGAACTCCTCCGGACGCTCCGGGGCGATCGTCATGGGAGCGCCGGCGGGCGTCTGCTCGCTGGCATCCAGGTGCGTGCCGTCACCCGACGGGGACATCCCCTGCACGATCTTCCCCGCCTGCGACTGGCCCGTGAGGTCGAACGAGTAGATCTTGCTCTGCAGGCCCATCTCCAGCAGCCGCTTGACCTCGGGGAACGACTCCGCGTTCGTCTTCGGGATCGGCAGCGATGTGCGCCAGTTGACCCCCAGCGTCTCGAGGGCCTTCGCGTAGGCGTTCTCGTGCGCCTGATCACGCACGATCAGATAGGAGATCGTGGACCGGGCGGTCTTGTTGTCGGTCATCTCGTAGAGGCGGCATTTCTGCAGCCGACCGGTGGATTCGAGCATGAGGTTGTAGAGCAGGTCGAGCACGAGGTTGCCGGAGTTGTACACGTAGCTGCCCATCCACGGGTTCCCGACGGCGTCGACCGGGAGGGCGCCCTGCGCGCCGACGAGGTAGTGGTGGATGTTGCCCTCGGACAGCGCGATGTTCAGGGGGACAGCGCCGCCGGAGCCCGGCTTGTCGACCGGATCGGCGGGCTTGCCCTGGTAGCGCGGCGACCCGTCGAGGAGACGCGCGATCGTCGTGCCGATCAGCTCGACGTGGCTGATCTCCTCGGTGCCGATGCCCTGGATGAGGTCCTTGTACGGCTTGCCGTCGGGGCCGCGGAAGTTGATGCTCTGGAAGAGGTACTGCATCATCGTGCGCATCTCCCCGAACTGTCCGCCGAGCCCCTCCTGCAGGGCGTTGGCGGCGGCCGGGTCCGGCTCGTCGGCGGCGATCTCGTTGATGAATTCCTGGACGTGGAAGTACATGATGCCTCCGGGGTGGATCATTCACGATGGAGGTGCCAGGGGCCTCCGCTTTGCCTGGCGGGGTGGACGCTGCGCGCCCTGCGGGGCGAGGGCAGGTGCCCCCGCCCCGACGGTTGCGCGGTCAGCTGCCGCTGATGTTCGACCGCGCCTGCTGCGCCTGGTCGGACACGGTGCCGGCGGCGTCGGTCGCCTCGCTCTTGACGTTCTCGACGGCCTCGGTGGCGCGGTCCTTGACGGCCGCCGCCGCCTCCTGCGCCGGTGCCTTGAGGTCGCCGGCGACCTCCTTGGCGACACTCGCGACCTCGTCGACGAGGGGCTGTGCGGTGTCCTTCACCGACTCGGCGATCTCCCTCTCCTTGCGGGAGGCGGGGATCAGCGACGCGACGAGCAGGCCCACGCCGAAGGCGATGAGGCCTACCGCGAGGGGCGCGCCCTCCGCCTTCGCCTTCACATCGTGGGCGATGTCCGCGGCGCCGTGCGCCACGCCGGACGCAGCCGACGACGCCGACGACGAGGCGTCGTCAGCGGCGCCCATGATCCGGTCGCGGACGGAGCCGAACACTCCGCGGACCTTGTCCGCCTGGCGCTGGGCGATCTTGGACGGGGTGACCTTGTCGGCGAGGGCGTCGACGTCGAGCCCCAGCTCCTCCCGGGTGCGCTCGATGTCGGCGCGGATCGCTTCGGGTGAATCGCTCATCGGTTCTCCTCATTTCTCTTGAATGCTTCGGGGATCTCCTGCAGCGTCTCCACGGTCTGCGGAGCGCCCTTCACTTCGTTCAGCTGCTTGCGACCGACCGCGTACAGGATCGCGGCGATGATCGCCCACAGCACGGCCACGACGACACCGGACCAGCCCGCGCCGATCAGGTCCGACAGGGCGGCCCAGAGCGCGATGGACAGGAACAGCACCGTCATGGATGCCGCGTACCCGGCCCCGCCGAGCATCCCGGCGCCCTTGGCCGACGTCGTCGCCGTTTCTTTCAGTTCCGCCTTCGCGAGCGCGAGCTCCTGGCGCATGAGCGTCGAGAGGTCGCGCGTCACCTCGCCGAGCAGATCGCCGAGCGACGTGTCGGCGGCGCGGCGCTCAGACGGAGTCGGATCGCTCACCTGACACCCCCTGTCCGGGTACCGCTCAGGCTCGTGCCACCCTGTGCCGTGCCACCCATGCGCGACTCGGACTCGGAGTACCGCGGCGTCTCCGCGTACGTCGGGGTCGTCTCGATGACCGGCGGCGGCGGGACGACGGTGACGTTCGACGGCAGAGCGGGAGTCCCGGATGCCGGCGCCCACGCGTCGGCCTCGGACTGCTCCTTGGCGTTGGTGGCCAGTGCGCGCGTCAGGCGCCCGACGAGCACTCCCGCGACAAGGGCGCCGCCGATGAAGGCACCGGGGCGACGCCGTGCGAACGCCTTGACATCCGTCAGCACCGCCGACGGGTCGCGGCTGCTCAGCCAGGAAGCCGCACCCGAGACGCGCTCGGAGACCTTCTGGACGAGGTCGCCGGCGACCCCGCTCCCCTCGGAATTGCGCGCCATCGATCCGAGCTCGTCGCCGAGCGCGCTGAGCCCCGTGGCGATGCGCTCCTGCTGCTTCGAGGCCTGATCGGTGAACTCGTGCCGGGCCTGGTGGTACAGATCGGTGACCTGCGCCTTGGTCTCCTGCGCGACGGAGGCGGCCTCGTCCTTCGCGGTCCCGGCGACATCCTTCGCCGCGCCCGTGGCCGTGTCCTTCATGTCGGCAGCTTCCTGCTTCGCGGTGTCGAGGGTGTGCGACTCTCCGCTCCCTGCTGTCTGGGGCTGGGCTGTCTGGGGCTCGCCCGCGCCCAGGCCGTCATTGCCGTATGACATGGTCTCTCCTTCGTTGGGGACCCATCGGGTCGTCGATGGGATACCCGGTCTACGTGGCCGTTCCGGCGTGGCGGAGGGGCTTGCATCACGCCGCGAGGTATGGCATGAGCGCGCGCGGAGGTCTGCCGGAGTGCCGTTCCGGCGCCGATCGCCGATCCGCAGGCCGGGGGCTCCGGAGTCAACCCCCTCCGTTGGTCCAGGTGAGCGCAGTTACCGTGACGGCATGGCCCGAGAACCCTCCGTCGCGCGACGGCGCCGCCTCGCGGGCGCAGTCCGCACCGCCGGCGGCGAGGTTTTCGCCGCCTCCCGGCTCGTGCTCGCGCTCAAGACAGCGATTGCCGCGGCCGTCGCCTGGTATCTGGCTCCCCTGGTCCCCTTCGCCGACGCTGAGTACTCCTACTACGCTCCGTTGGGCGTCCTCGTGGCGATGTACCCGACCGTCGTCGATTCGGCGAAGTCGGGGATTCTCGCACTCGTCGGGCTGGCCTGCGGGATAGCCCTGGGCCTCGGCGGCCTCGCAATCGTCGCCCTGGGGGCGCCGGCGATCGTCGGAGTCGCCTTCGTCGTGGGTGCGGGCGTGGCACTCGGCGGCATCCGCGCGCTCGACGCCGGGCGCGACTGGATCGCCATCGCAGCGCTCTTCGTGCTCCTTCTGGGCGGGCACGAGACGGAGGAGTTCTCCAGCTCCTACATTGTGACCATGGCCTTCGGCGTGCTCGTCGGGGTCGCGGCGAACTATCTCCTGCTGCCGCCGGTCTACCTCCGCGACGCCGCGGCGCGCCTGTCCGAGTTGCGCGAGCATCTCGAGGAACAGCTTCGGCTGATGGCGGAGATGGTGGATGCGCGGAAGGTGGATGCCGAACGGCTCACGACCGGGAGCGATGCGCTCGCCGAGCGGGCCGCTGCGGTCGCCGACGACGTCCACGAGGCCGCCCGCAGCCGGCGCGCCAACCCGCGGGCTCGCCGTCTTGACGACCTGCACGACGAGAACGCGCGGCGCTGGTGGGCGCTGGAGCGGTCGACCTTCTTGACGCGCGACGTCGCGGACATGCTCGCGCACCAAACGGCCCTCCGCGAGATGGACTCCGAGTCGGCCCGTCTGCTGGTGGAGGCTCTGCGTCGGACCGCGGACGTCGTCGCCACGCCGCTCGGCAACCCCGCCGCCGCGGACCGGTTGGGGGCCGCGGAGCGCGCGATCGACGGGTTCACCGAGACCCTGCCGCCGGCGCACCGGGTCTCGAGCATGCGACCCGAGCTCGCTGTCGCCGCGGCGCTGGGCCGGATCATCGAGATCTCGCGGCCGTTTGCATGATGCACGCACGGGCGGGGCGCCGCCGGCGTCGAAAATGGGCGGGTGGAACCGTGGGAGATGCGCGCGTGGCATGCGGAGTACCTCGACGCGTGCAACAGCCACGACCTCGATGCGATTCGCTCGTTCGTCGATCCGGCCGTGCGCCGCGCGCACCTGCCGGGCGGCAGCGATGCCTGGGTCGCGGACCTGGCCGACCTCTTCCACGCGTTCCCGGACTGGCGGTGGCGACGCATCCAACTGATCGTCGAGGACGACCGGGTCGCTGTTCATCTTCGCGGCGCCGGCATGCATCTCGGCGCCTTCCGCGGCGTCGCTCCGACGCGACGCCATGTCAACGTCGCCGAATTCGCGATGCACCGGGTGGCCGACGGCCGCATCGTGGAGTCCACCGGCACAGACGCCGTCGAACTGATCATCCACCTCGGGGCATGACTCGGATGTGACGATGGAGGGCGCCACCACCTCTCTGCGGCGGTTGGTAGCCCGCTCACCGTGAGCAACTGCCACTCGATGACCGATGCCTTGGGTACGCTTTCCCAGACATGGGAGAGCGACGGTGAGTTCGGGGGCCGAGCCTCGACGGCTGTCGAACTACGGTGACGGCGCTGACCTGCTCATCGGGCTCACGGAGGCATTGTCGAGCGCTCGTGTACGCCTCTGGGTGAAGGTGCCGTGGTGGGATGTCTCGCCGCTGGCGCGGCGGCTCCTCGACGGTGTGCTCGCGGCCCACCGGCGCGGTGTCGATGTTCGCGTGCTGTGCCGGCCTGAGGCGTCCAATGACGCGGTGATGGGGGCGCTCCGCGATGCCGGCGTATCGGTCACCGCCGTGCGGTACATCCACGAGAAGGAGATCATCGCCGACGAGCTTGCGATCACCCACTCGATGAACTTCACGTCGGCGGAGATCTCGCGCAACCAGAACTCCGGCTTCGTGCACACCGATCCCGCGATGGTCGAGGCTGTCGAACTCGGCTTCCGGTCGCTGCTCGAGAACGCGTCCACGGTCGCGGAGGGCGAGGAATCCTGGACTCCCGCTTCCGCACTGATTCCTGACTCGCTGCGCACGTACCTCGACCGGTTCGATCAGCTGAACCCGTTGCAGTCGAAGGCCGTGCCCGTCGTGCTCGCGGCGGCGGGTCATGTGATGGTGGTAGCGCCGACCAGCTCCGGCAAGACTCTCATCGGGGAGGTCGCCGCGCTGCGTTCCATCGTGACCGACGGCAAGCCGGCGGTGTGGCTCCTGCCTGCGCGGGCCCTGGCCGCGGAGGTCGCCGAGATCGCACGGCGGTGGAACGCCCACGGCATCCGGACGATCGAACTCACCGGCGAGACCAACATGTCGAGCGACGCAGTGGCGCAGGCTCAGCTCTGGGTCGCGACGACGGAGAAGTTCGAGGCGCTGTACCGGCGGGCCTCGCTCAAGGACGTCATCGGCCGGATCGGATGCCTCATCATCGACGAAGTCCATCTGGTCGGCGACCCCTCCCGCGGTGCCACGCTCGAGTCGATGATCGCGCGGCTCCGCGTCGCCGAGGGGCGCACCCGGATCGTCGCGCTCTCCGCGACCGTGTCGAACGCCCATGAACTTGCGGCGTGGTTCCATGCGGACCTCGTGCGCTCGACGTGGCGGCCGACGGTCCTCACGACGCAGCTCGTGCCATACGACCCGCCGGTGCAGGGCAAACGCGAGCAGTTCGAATCCGCGAAGGACGACATCGTCGTCCCACTCCTCCGAAGCCTCGTCGGCGCGGACCTCGGCGCCGAGTCTCCGTCCGCTGACGGCGGTTCGAGCGCGGTCGTGTTCTGCGGAAGCAAGGCCGCGGTGATCCGCACCGCCGCGCGGGCCGCCGGTGTGCGCTCCCACGGTGTCGAACTGGAGACGGTCGTGGAGGAGTGCTTCCGCCGCGGGGTCGGCATCCACTTCCGCGACGCACCCCGCGCTGGCCGCGCGCTGGACGCATTCCGCGCGCGGCAGCTGCGCGTACTCGTCGCCACGTCCGGGCTGTCGACGGGCGTCAACACGCCGGCCAAGTTCGTCATCATCCGCGACCTGGAGCTCGGGATGACGCCGCTTGAAGTCAGTCAGGCTCAGCAGATGTTCGGGCGGGCCGGCCGTGCCGGTCAGGAGCCCGAGGGATACGGGTTCATGCTCGTCCCGCGCGCCGACGAGGGAACGTGGAAGATCAAGCTCAGCGACGGCTACGCGGCGAACAGCCGCATCGTCACTCAGCTCGGCGACGCGATCCTCGCCGAGCTGCTGCTCGGATCGGTCACCGACCGCGCGAGCGCGCGCTCGTGGTTCGAGCAGACCCTCGCCTTTGCGCAGAATCGGACGTCCGTCGACCTCGACGATGTCATCGACAGCCTGCTCGCGCGCGGCTTCGCGACCGAGATCGACGGGCAGCTCGCGCCGACCGAGATCGGGATGCTGACATCCCGGCTCATGATCGAGGTCGATTCCGCGGGGGAGATGCTCCGAGCCCTCGCTGCGCTCCCGCTCCCTTCCACAGCCGATGAGGCGGAGGAGTTGGTACTCCAGACCGTCGCGAGCGCGGCCGCCGCGCTGCGGGAACGACCCGTCAACGAGCGGGTCTACGGCCGCTACGTCGACGAGCTGCTGACCGGGTGGTCGCCCCGTGTGCTCGCTCGCACGCGCGACTGGTTCGGGGCCCGACTGTGCATGGCGGCGGCGCAGATCGCGCTCCGCTCGCCGGCTCGGGCCCGCGACACCCTGCCGGCGGGAGTGTCGATGGCGGAGCTTCGTCGCGCCGTCGAAGACATGCCGCGATATCTCGCATGGGTCGCAGCGCTCGGATACGCGGACGCCGCGACCTGGGCTCCCGCGGTGGCCGGCGACCTCGCCCGCCGACTGACCTGGTGGCAGCTCACGCCCCATCCAGAGCGTGGCACGGGGCGCCTCCTGTGGATGCTGGAGCGCATGCTCGATCCTCAGCATCACCGCGCCCGGATGTCCGATCTGTGGCGCCGGGCACGCGGCGCCGGGTTTGCATCGCCGGATGGGATTAACGCACGGCCGCGTGGCGTGGACGTGACTGCGGAAGGGTTCGCCGACATCGTGGGCTCGCGCGCCGACATCAGTCTGGAACCGCTCGTCGACCTCGAACTGACCTACCGAAGCCCGAACACGCACGCCCGCGTGACAGCCATGACGTCGACCGGCGCGGCACGCGCCATCGCGACGACGAGACCTGCTCAGGGCCCGATCGACATCATCCTGCCGCCGAGATCTTCCGGCACCGTCGCCGCCGACGTCTTCCTCTACACGCGCGACGGCGACTTCGGATACGCCAGCCTCCTCGCGGACGTGCCGGAGAGTGCAGCGTCCGTCGGCCCGGTCGAGGAATCGGTCGCACTCATCGCCGATCTGCCCGACGTCCACTCCGTTCTCGCGCATCCCCGCGGTGTCCGCCGGCTGTTCCAGGGCGAACGGAAACGGCTGCGGGACAGCATGCGACCCCTGATCTCCCCCGACCCGCGTCTCGGACCGGTCGCTGTCGCGCTGTCGGAGCATCACACCGAATCCCGGCTAGCGATCATCGCCCTGCGTACCAACCTTCGCGCGCTGCTGCGCGAGGCGAGCCGGACCGACCTCAGGCCGCCGCACGCCGTGCTGCGCTCGCGCGAAGCGTCGGAGGCCGAAGTGCAGATCACGCTCGCCGCACTTCTCGCCGCGCTGCACATGGATACCGGCATCGCGACCGCCGACGGTCACCCGCTCGCCGTGGTCAGGGCGGACGACGGGTGGGCACTCGCGGGTCCGCGGCATGCCCAGCCCGGGCGCATCGAGCCGCTCATCCCGAACTCGCTGCCGCCGCAGATCGAGGCGGTCTCGGCGCCGCCGGAGACTGCCGAGGTGGAGACGGCGCCACGATGCGCGTGGATGTCGGAGTTCGTGCTGTAGCGACGATCCCGCTCACCTACGCGACCGAAAACGCCTCCGCGAGACACCGATGAGCGGCATCGACGTCGAAAGCCCCGGCGGATGCTTCCGTCATGCGTTCGATGAGGAGGCGCGGCCAGACGACGTGGACGTCGTCAACGGCGAACGAGCCTCCGAGGAGCGGCCAGTCGGCCTCGAGGAAGCACAGCACGCCCGCGATCGGGATCGTGTCGTCGGCGAGCACGTCGCGGACGCGCTGGACCTGCCGCTTCACGCCGTCGACGAGTTTCGTTTCGTCGCGACCGTCGTTGCGGAGCGATTCCACACGCGGTCGGAAGATGCCGCCCTCGACGCGGACTGAGGCGCTACCGCCCGGACAGCAGTTCGGCGAGGAAGCGGCTCGTCGCGCGCTGCGAGCGCTCCGCGCTGCGCGGTGCGTAGGCGAACAGCTCGGGGCGAGGCGAGTCGGCCATCTGCGGATTGGTGAACGCGTGGGTGGTGCCGCTGTACAGGTCCAGTTCCCAGTCGACGCCCGCGCGGCTCATCCCGGCCTGCAGCTCGGCGTGCTGCGCCGGCGTGCCCATCGGGTCGTCCGCCCCGGCGCACACCAGGACGCTGAGTCCGGCAGCCGGCTGCCACGTCGCGCCCGGCTCGAGCAGATCGAGCCCGGGGTGGACGGCCACGACGCCGCGGACCCCACCACCGGTGCGTACGTACTCGAGCGCCGAGCTGCCGCCGAAGCAGTAACCGATCGTGACGATTCGCTCCGGATCCACCTCGGGCTGCGCGCGGGCGGCATCGTGTCCGGCGGCGATCCGCGCGCCCCACTCCGCCCGGTCGCCGACCATCGAATGTGGACGCGACGGCGGGAGTCGAACCCGCAACGCACCCGGGTATGAGCCGGTGCCCGGGACCACCCGGATCGCCGCGATGGATCGACGCTAACCCGGACCTGCGGCTCCCGTCCGTGGCGTGACACGCGGTGTCTCACCGTGACGCCGTGTTGCGGCATCCCCTTGTCAGCGAAGAGGGCGGTCGAACGCGCCCTGACGCGTCGAGACGATGTCCTTGCCGAGGGGCATGAGCGAGATCGGGATCATCTTGAAGTCGGCGAGGGCGAGCGGGATGCCGATGATCGTGATGAACAGGGCGATTCCGGAGAGCAGGTGGCCGATCGCGAGCCAGATGCCGGCGAAGACCACCCAGATGACGTTGCCGATGAAGGAGCCGACGCCGGCGCCCGGCTTGTCGACGATCATGCGGCCGAACGGCCACAGGACGTAGTTCGCGGTGCGGAAGGACGCGATCGCCCAGGGGATCGTGATGATCGGGATGCAGAGCAGCACGCCCGCGAGGACGTATCCGAGGAACAGCCAGAATCCGGCGAGGACCAGCCAGATGATGTTCAGCAGGGTGCGCATGCATCCATTGTCGCGCGTGCGTGCCACTGATACATCCGCGCGCAGCGCGGCTCGGCGGCTTGCCAGGAGCCGCCGTTCATACCAGGGTGCAGGTATGGCCTTATTGGAGCAACCCGTCGACTCCGAGGTGGTGCGCCAGCGAGCCCTTGAGGCCCTCGAGATCCTCGACACCCCGCGCGATGAACGCGTCGATCGCATCACCCGGCTCGCACACGAGTTCTTCGACGTGCCGATGGTGAGTGTGTCGCTGCTCGACCGCGACCGGCAGTGGCGGCTCTCGGAATACGGCTTCGACGGTGAGCGCGAAGCGCCGCGGGCGGACTCGTTCTGCGACGCCACCGTCGGCAAGGGCAGCATGCTCGTCGTCGAGGACGCCACCGTCGACGCCGACTTCGCCACCAACCCGTTCGTGACGGGCGACCCTCATCTGCGGTTCTACGCCGGTCAGCCGCTTGAGGCCCCGGGTGGCGAGACGGTCGGAACCCTCTGCCTCATCGACACGAAACCACGGCAGCTCAGCACCAAGCAGCGCGAACTCCTGCGTGAGCTCGCGTCCTGGGTGCAGGCCGAGATCGCTCGGGAGTACGAACTCGATCAGGCCGCCGTGGTCCAGAGGGCGTTGCTGCCGCGCCGCACGCCCGCCCTCCCCGGCTACACGCTCGCGGCCGCCGCGGTGCCGGCCGGGCAGGTGATGGGTGACCTGTACGACTGGGAGCTCCACGGCACCCGCCTCCGCCTGACCCTCGCGGACGTCATGGGAAAGGGCATCGGGGCGGGCATGATCGCCGCCGGCGTGCGGGCATCGCTGCGCACGGCGCCGGATCGCCCGCTGCTGGAGGCCGTGCGCGACGTCGACCGCATGCTCGCGCGCGACCTCGACGACCTGCACATGTTCGTCACGGCGCTGCATGCCGACCTGGACGCGGAGTCCGGCCGGGTCAGGTTCGTCGACGCCGGTCACAGCCTCGCTTTCATCCTCCGCGGCGATGACACCTGGGAGTCGCTGCGTTCCACGGGCCTGCCGCTCGGAATGGGCATCGATGAGGAGCGCGCAGTGGGGGAGGCCGTCCTCGAGCCCGGCGACATCCTGATGTGCTGCAGCGACGGACTGCTGGACGTGCTCGATCCCGCCGATCCCTTCGGCCACGTCCGCCGCACCCTGCGGGAGGCGGGTCCCGCCGGCGCCGTCGCGGAGGCTGTCCGCATCGCACGCGCAGCGAAGGCGCCCGACGACGTCACCGTCGTCGTCGTGGGGCGCGACGGATGACGGCCCGCTTCGTCCTCATCCGGATCCTCGCGCTGCTGTCGGTACTCCTCGGCGTCAACTATGTGGCGTGGCGCTGGCTCGCCTCCGTGAACTGGGAGGCCTGGTGGATCGCGGTGCCGCTCGTCATCGCCGAGACCTACAGCCTCATCGACACGATCCTCTTCGCGGTGACCATGTGGCGCGCCAGAGACCGGCCGGCCCCCCGCTCCGCGCCCACCGGAACAGCCGACGTCCTCATCGCCACGTACAACGAGCCGATCGAGATGGTCATGGCGACCGCGCTCGCCGCCCAGCGCATCCGCTACCCGCACGAGACCTGGATCCTCGATGACGGCGCTCGCCCGGAGATGGAGGCCGCCGCTCAAGCCGCCGGGGTGGGCTACATCACGCGCTCCGCAGACTGGGTCGGCAAGCCCCGCCACGCGAAGGCGGGGAATCTCAACAACGCCCTGCTGCAGACCGACGGGGAGTTCCTCCTCATCCTGGACGCCGACCAGGTGCCCGATCCGATGATCCTCGACCGCACGCTGGGGTACTTCGCCGACGATCCCGAGGTCGCGCTCGTGCAGACGCCGCAGTGGTTCGTCAACGTGGACGAAGCCGACCCGCTCGGCAGCCAGGCGCCGCTGTTCTACGGGCCGATCCAGCAGGGCAAGGACGGCTGGAACGCCGCGTTCTTCTGCGGATCGAACGCCGTGCTGCGCCGGGATGCGCTCATGCAGCTCGGGATCGTGGGCTACGTCCGCAACCTGGAGCAGTCGGTCGCGACCGCGCTGCGCGCAGCGCGACGGATGCTGCAGCGCGCGGTCGCCGACCGATCCGCCCCGCCCGACGTGACCGCCGAACTCGTCCGTCTGCAGGATGTCGTCGAGCGTGCCCGTGCCGACGCGGCATCCGGCACACCGATCGCCGACGTGACCTACAACGTGCACAGCGCCATCCAGGAGTCATCCCGGCGGCTCGTGGCGTCCGATCTCCGGGCGGCACGCGCCGACCTCACGGCGATCGCCGAGCTGCCCGTGCAGCATGACGCCGAACTCGACGCGTTCATCGTCGACGAGACGGCGCTGGATGCGCTCGCCGTGCGGGAGCTGTCGCCGCTCGGTGCCGTGGCCGCCGTCGACGCCCTCATCGAGGCACTCCGCATCGACCGCCCCGACGAGGCGCAGCCCGTGCAGCCGCTCGCCACCATCTCCATCACCGAGGACATGGCCACCGCCATGCAGCTGCACTCGCTCGGGTGGCGGAGCGTCTACCACCACGAGATCCTCGCGCACGGACTCGCACCCGAAGACCTGCGGACGATGCTGAAGCAGCGGCTGCGCTGGGCCCAGGGCACGATGCAGGTGCTGCTGCGCGACAACCCGCTCATGAAGAAGGGGCTCGCCGCCGGGCAGCGGCTCATGTACTTCGCGACGATGTGGAGCTACCTGTCCGGCTTCGCCGCGATCGTCTACATCGCCGCGCCCATCATCTACCTCCTGTTCGGCGTCCTGCCGGTCACGGCGTGGACGGTCGACTTCTTCGCGCGCTTCCTGCCCTACTTCCTCATCAACCAGGTGCTCTTCGTCGTGGTGGCGAAGGGGATCCGGACCTGGCGGGGACAGCAGTACTCCCTCGCACTGTTCCCGATCTGGATCAAGGCGTGCACGACGGCGTTCGCCGACGTGGTGCTCGGCAAGTCGCTGAGCTTCGTGGTCACACGGAAGGACGGACGGGCGGCCGGCGGCCCGCCATGGCGCGAGATCTGGCCGCAACTGACGGCGATGGCCCTGCTGAGCGTCGCCCTCGTCGTCGGCATCGGCCGCGTCATCGTCGGAACGGGCGACGGCACGGGCACGCTCGTGAACTCCGTCTGGGTGCTCTACGACCTGGCGGTGCTGAGCGTCATCATCCAGGCCGTGCGGTATCGCGGCTACACCCCCCGGACGCTCGACGAGAGGGCAGACGTATGAACATCACCGTCCACACCGTGAACGGCGCGGCCGTCGTCGCCGTGGCAGGCAGGCTCACCGCGACCGGAGCTCCCCGGCTGCGGCAGGCCGTCGAGGACGCCGTCGCCGCCGGCACCCCCCGCATCGTCATCGACATGAGCGACACGGAGTTCATCGACTCCTCCGGCCTCGGCGCGCTCATCGGCGGTCTCAAATCGACGCGACTGGCAGACGGCGACCTCCGCATCGCGGCGGTGCCGGAGGCCGTGCGTCGGGTCCTCAAGCTGACGAACCTCGACCGAGTGCTCCGCGAATACCCGTCGGCGGAGGCGGCGTTCGATGGACAGTGATGCGCTCGCGAGCGAGTACATCGAAGGCCCCGCCGACCTGACGCTCGTCGACGCGGTGCACGACGCGCTCGAGGACCTCTGGCGCCGCGTGCCGGAGGTGTCGGACGAAGATCGGATGCTGTTCGCCCTGGCGGTCAGCGAGGTGGCCACGAACGTCGTGGAGCACGCCGAGGGCCCCAAGCATGCCACGGTCACCGTCCGGCTGGAGGTCGACGCGGCCATGCTCACCGCCGTCATGACCGACGACGCCGACCCCGCGCTCATCCGCCTCGATCGCGTGGCGATGCCGGGGGAAGACGCCGAATCCGGCCGCGGCCTCGCGCTCGCGCTCGCCGCGCTGGACGACCTGGAGCATGATCCGGGTGACGGCAACGTCTGGCGGCTGCGCCGGCGCCGCCGCGACGCCTGAGGCCACGGCGTCGGCGCGCTCGCGGCGCCGATAAACCACATCCCGCATGAGAAACCACGTGTGGCGGTGTTTCTCATGCGGGATGTGGTTTCTCAGGGCGTCTTGCCGGGCTTCTGCGCGTCACGCGCGGCCTTGTCGGCCGCGCGCTGCTGGGCCGCCTGCTCCTTCGCCGCGTCGCGGGCGGCCTGCTCGGCGGCCTTCTGGGCGTCGCGGGCGGCCTGCTCGGCGGCTTTCTGCTCGTTCTGCGCGGCCTGCTCTGCGGCCTTTTCCGCTTCGCGGGCCGCCTTCTCGGCCTCGCGGGCCGCAGCCGTGGCATCCTCCGCCGGGTCGCTCGGCGTGCTCTGCCGGACGTCGCCGGCGGGCAGGATGGGCTCCACCTCGTCCTCGGTGACCGCCTCCTGCACGGTGCTGACCGAGGGCGCCGGCGTGGGTCCGACCGCCGGAGCCACGCCGGACTGCAGGTGCATGCCACCCACCCACAGGCCGACCTGGAGGAAGAGCAGGGCACCGGCCGCGGCGAGCGGGAGCAGCACCGCCGCCCGCCGGCCGCGGCGGCGCGGCATCGGCGCGACGGCCGCGGTGGCCGGGTCGCCGGTCTGCGGAGGAATGTCCACCGCCGCGGAGGCCGGCGCGTCGTCGGAGACCGCCGGCGCAGCCGGGAGCCCTGCCGGCAGCGCGAGGGGGACGGTCTCGGGCGGGTGGCCCTCGACCGCCGCTGTCGAGACCGGTGCCGGCGCCACGGAGACGGGCAACCCGGCGACGCGATCGAGCACCTCGAGCGCGGTCGGTCGCGCCGCGGGATCGGTCGCGGTCATGTCCTGCAGCAGTTCGGCCCAGTCCCGTCCCATCCAGTCGGGGATGACGGGTTCCTCGATGAGCCGCGTCATGACGGCGCCGATACCGGACGCGTGCGGGAATGCGCGGTGCCCGGTGAGGGCTTCGAGGAGCATGAGGCCGAGCGAGTAGATGTCGGCCGGCCCGCCGGCGGGTTCGCCGCGCACCTGCTCCGGGGCGAGGTACGCCGCGGTTCCGATGATGAGGCCGGGCGTGGTGAGCCGTGTGGAGTCGGCGAGGTAGGCGACCCCGAAGTCCGCGAGCTTCGCGCGGTGCCGGCGTCCCGGCAGCGACGTCGGCGCGAGGAGCACGTTGGAGGGCTTGATGTCGCGGTGCACGATGCCCGCGTCGTGCACGACGTGCAGCGCGGCGGCGAGTTCGGCGGCGATCGCCGCCACCTCGCCGGCCGCCATCGGCCCCTTCGCGAGCTCCCCGGCGAGGGAGGGGCCGTCGACGAACTCCATGACCAGGTACTCGGGCTTGCCGGGCACGATGCTCGCGTCGAAGAGCGTCACCAGCGACGGATGGTTGAGCGAGGCCAGCAGCGCCATCTCCATGCGCGCACGTTCCGGCGTGGCGTGGGCATCGGCATCCCCGCGCAGCATCTTGATCGCGACCGTGCGGCCCAGCTGGAGATCCTCGGCCCGGAACACCCGTGCCATGCCGCCCTGGCCGATGCACGCGCCGAGCTGGTAGCGACCGTCGAGCAGCGCCGCCGTCGCCATCTCCTCCACCGGCTGTGTCACGTCGATCCTCCCCAAAATCCGCCCGAGGGGCGCGATGGATGCGACGCTACCGGCGCGGGGTCAAAGCGACTTCCGGGTTGACTTCGGCGTGGTTTCCTGCAAGACGGGGGAGTGGCAGGTCACGCGGGAAGCGGCGTCTCCAGGTCGACACCGGCCTGCACGTCGCCGGGGATGCGCGTTCCCAGCAGGTCGTGCAGCTTGGCCGCGCCGCGCCACTGGTCGAGGTCGACGATCATGAAGTGCCCTTCGCGACCGACGAGACACCAGAAGCGCTGCCCTTCCGAGTAGAGGGCCACCGGCATGCTGTCGAAGCGCACCTCCATGGTCCCCGCGCTGGAGGCGAAGGTCACGCGTTCCAGGTCGACGAACAGGCTGGCTCCGCGCAGGCCGCGGAACGCGCGGCCGCCGAAGACCTCGACCTCCGCGGGCATGACGTGCCGCACCCAGTCCCCCCGGGAGAGGGTGACGGCGAGCGGTGTGGGGTCTTCCGCCGGCGGCATGCCCAGCGCGGCCGTGACCTCGTCGTCGTCCGGGAGCGGGGTGTCGCCGGCGAACGTGATGAAGCGGGTCGTCATGGCGTCGGCGATCACCCGCTGGACGTCTGCGGGCGTGACGGCGTGCAGGTCGACGGCCTCCACATCGTCGCGCTCGCGGCGACCGCGGAGCACGCCGGCGGCGATCGCGTCCAGCTGCGCGGCCTGCGCCAGCGGGTCGTCGTCGGCGGCATCCCACGCCTCGATCTGCTCACGAATCGCGGCCTCGTCCGGTCCCGTTTCAGCGAGCTCACGGAGCAGCTCGACGGCGCCCGTCGCCGCCGCGAGGGCGTCCTCGGCGCGGGGATCCATCGCATACCCGACGAAGGTGGCGCCCGCGCCGAGGGGGAAGGCGAAGCCGTTCACCGAGTACACCAGGTGCCGCTCGGTCCGCAGCCGCCCGAGCAGGGCGTCCTCCAGCAGGGTCCGCGCGACCGCGGTGTGCGCGGCATCCGGGGAGCGGAGTACAAGCGAGAGGACGAGGGGGACCTCGCCGTTGGGGATCCACGCCTCATGGCGGATCGGCTCCGGGGGCGTCCGCTCCGGGACGGGCCGCGCGGGGGGCAGCGAGAGCGTGAAGCCGTCGGGGATCGGTCCGGTGAAGGTCAGCGCGGCGTTGCCGGCGTGCAGCCAGGTGTCCGCGAAGCGCAGCGCGTCGGCCCGGGTGTGGGAGCGGTGGGCGGGACTTCCGAAATCGAGCAGCCCGAGCGACTGGTTCCCGAACCGGTCGATGAGGTTCCCGCGGCCGATGCGCTCGTCGCCCTGACCGAGCTCGGCGGAGATGATCCGCCGCTGCTCGAGGACGTCATCGGCCGTGATTTCGTGCAGGGACGACACCGCGGCGGCCACGCGCGTCAGGAAGTCGCCGACCTGCGCGGGGGAGCCCTGCGCGAAGAACGCGATGACCTCGTCGGAGGTCGTGGCATTGTGCGTGACAGCGACCTTTCCCACGCGCTTCATGATCAGGTGCTCGAGCAGATGCGCTGTCCCGGCGCTGCGCGCGGTCTCGTCGCGCAGGCCCACGCCGAAGACGAGCGTCCCCGTGAAGGTCGTGGCGATATCGGACACATAGGCGGGGAGGCCGGCGACGTCGAGGACGCGGATGGCGGGCGAGGGCATGGGCCCATCCTGGCCGACCGGCGGGCTCCCGCCCGGCACCCGGCGTGCGAGACACGCCGACCGGACGTCGGCGGCCGCGCCTAGACTTGAGGGGACATGAGTGACCCGATCAAACCAGTCATCGTCGGGGCAGCACGCACCGGCACGCGTGCCGACGACGACCTCCTGAAGGGGCTCAATCCACCGCAGCGCGAAGCGGTCACCTATCGCGGGCAGGCGCTGCTCATCGTCGCGGGCGCAGGGTCGGGGAAGACCCGCGTCCTGACCCACCGCATCGCGTCGCTGCTGCGCGGCCGGGAGGCGTGGCCGAGCCAGATCCTCGCGATCACCTTCACCAACAAGGCCGCCGGCGAAATGCGCGAGCGCGTCGCGCAGCTCATCGGGGACAGCGCGCAGGGCATGTGGATCTCGACGTTCCACTCCGCGTGCGTGCGGATCCTCCGCCGCGAGGCGCAGCAGTTCGGCTTCACGAAGAGCTTCACCATCTACGACTCCGGCGACTCGCGCGCGCTCATCAAGCGGCTCGTCAAAGAGCATGAAGCGGATGCCTTCGGCCTGACCCCGGCATCCGTCCAGGGCCGCATCTCGAAGCTGAAGAACGAGCTCGCTGACGCCGAATCGTTCGCGCGGACCGCGAACATGTCCGACCCCGCCGAGCGGCTTTTCGTCGAGATCTTCGCGGACTACCAGCGCGCGCTGCAGCGGGCGAACGCGTTCGACTTCGACGACCTCATCGCCCAGACCGTCTACCTCTTCCGTGCGTTCCCGCACGTCGCGGACGTGTACCGGCGCCGGTTCCGCCACATCCTCGTGGACGAGTACCAGGACACGAACCACGCGCAGTACGCGCTCATCCGCGAGCTGACCCGTCCGGTCGTCGGCAAGGCGGGCGACGCGTTCTCCAGCGGCGGCATGATGATCTTCGAGCCGGAGCAGGCACCCGAGATGGAGGGTGCGTCTCTCACGGTCGTCGGCGACTCCGATCAGTCCATCTACGCCTTCCGCGGCGCGGACATCCGCAACATCACCGAGTTCGAGCGCGACTACCCGGGCGCGAAGGTCGTGCTGCTGGAGCAGAACTACCGTTCGACGCAGAACATCCTCTCCGCGGCGAACGCCGTCATCGGCAACAACTTCGACCGCAAGGACAAGAAGCTGTGGACCGACGTCGGCGCGGGGGAGCCGATCATCGGCTTCACCGGCTACTCGCAGCACGATGAGGCCCAGTTCGTCGCGGACGAGGTCGAGGCGATCCGGAAGGCCGGCGTCGAGTACTCGCAGATGGCCGTCTTCTACCGCACGAACTCGCAATCCCGCGCGCTGGAGGAGATCTTCATCCGCTCGGCCGTGCCGTACAAGATCATGGGCGGCACCAAGTTCTACGACCGGGCCGAGATCAAGGACGCCATGGCGTACCTCATCGCCGTCGCGAACCCGGCGGACGAGCTCTCGGTCCGTCGCATCCTGAACCGGCCCCGCCGCGGCATCGGCGATGTGACGGAGACCGCGATCGCCCGCTACGCGGCGGAGGAGGGCATCACCTTCCGCGACGCCCTGGCCAACGCGTCGGCGCTGGGCGTCGGCCCGAAGATCCAGCAGGCGATCGTGCGCCTGGACGCGGTGCTCGCGGAGGCGGCGGAGATCATGCTCCCCTCCTCCGGCGAAGTCGCGCCGCCGACCTCGGTCGCCGAGGGGCTCTCGCTGCTGCTCAACAAGTCGGGCTATCTCGACGCCCTGCGCCAGAGCAAGGACCCGCAGGACGAGGCGCGCGTGGAGAACCTGGACGAGCTCGTCGCGGTGACCCGCGAGTTCGCGCGCAACAATCCCGACGGGACGCTGCTGGATTTCCTCACCGAGGTCGCGCTCGTCTCGGATGCCGACGATCTCTCGGATGCCAGCGGCTCGGTGTCGCTCATGACGATGCACACCGCGAAGGGTCTCGAGTACGACGCCGTGTTCGTCACGGGCGTCGAAGAGGACCTCATCCCGCACCGCATCTCGGCGGGGGAGCCGGGCGGACCGCAGGAGGAGCGGCGCCTCTTCTACGTCGCGCTCACGCGCGCCCGGAAGCGCCTGTACCTCTCGCTCGCCATGACGCGGGCGCAGTTCGGCGAGGTCACCGTGGCCATGCCGAGCCGCTTCCTGCAGGAGATCCCGCACGAGCTGATCGACTGGCGCCAGTCGCCGGGCGATGTGAACTCGCGTGGCGGCATGCAGTCCCGGGCGCTGAACGCGCGCCGTCCCGGCGGCGGGGGCGGCTTCGGCGGCGGCGGGAAGCGCTACGGCGACGACCTCGTCCCTCTCCCCCCGCGCGAGAAGAGCGGCTCGATCGAGAAGTTCGCGAACCGCATCCCGGCGAAGGTGCGCGACAACGGCGATCTCGAGCTCGGTGCGGGCGACCGCATCCGCCATGACGATTTCGGCGAAGGGCGCGTTGACATGGTCACCGGCGAGGGGGCGAAGCGCGTGGCGCACGTCCGGTTCGACACCGCCGGCCCGAAGAAGCTCCTCATCAAGATCGCGCCGATCAGCAAGCTGTAGGCGGCGCGTGAGGATCCCCGACGATCGCGCGAGCTCCCGGGAGTCGCCGATGCGCAGCGGGTTAGGCTCGCAGGATGGCCCTCTTCTCCCGCCGTCCGAAGCCCGCCGAGACGCCGGCTCCTCCGTCGGCCGCTGAGCCGGCCGCGGCCCCGACCGACGCGCAGCCCGCCATCGTGCTGCCGGACGAGATCATCCCCCAGGTGGGCATCTCCGTCTCCACGTTCGGGCAGGCCGCGAGTGCGCCCCCGGTGATCCGCCCGGCCGCCGAAGCGCCCCCGCGCAGCGAGACGGTGCCCGGCATGCCCGACAACGTCGTGCTGCGCGCCGCGCTCGCCGCGCTTCCGGAGAAGCCGCAGAACCTCGACGTCATGAACGTCATGCGGCAGGCGCTGCAGGGCCACCTCTACCTGCGGGTGCGCGGCGACGCCCGCACGCTCGTCGCGGAGGGCAAGCCGCTCTCGCTCGCCGTCTCGACGATCGAGGACAAGCGCTTCCTCCTCGCCTACACCGGTGGCGAGCCGCTGCAGGCCGCCGTCCGCGCCGACGGCGACAGCGGCACGTCCGCGCTCGGTCAGCCCGTGGGGGTCGTCTTCGCGAACGCCCTTGCGGGCGACTACGCGGGCATGATCCTGGACCACGCGACCGCCGGCGGCCGGATCGTGCTCCCGATCGAGCTCATCCGCAAGGCGCTCGAGGAGGGCGACCCCGAGCTGACCCTCAAGAACCTCCTCGGCCGCCCCCGCGACCAGAAGACGGCGGTGGACGTGGCTGAGGCCCTGAGCCGCGTCAAGCTGTGGGTCGCGGCCGGCCCGGCCGACGAGAACGGCCGTTTCGGTCTGGCCGAGGCCCGGACGCCCGACGGAGCACGGACGCTCGAGGTGTTCTCCCATCCGCTCGAGGTCATCGCGATGCGTCGCGGCGACCGGCCCCTGCCGCTGACCGGCGCGCAGCTGCACGCCGCGGTGATGGGCGATCCGGCCATCACAGGCGTCGTCGTCGACCCGGCCGGCCCCTGGATCAGGCTCGACCGTGAGCCGCTGCTCGCGGCGCTCGCCCCCGGCGACGCGGGCTGAGTCGACGCGCCACCCCCTCGACCCGTGTCGAGCGCTCCGCCTAGGGTGGGGCGCATGGCGACTGAGCGGACGACGGTGACGGTGCCCGGACCCCACGGCCCGCAGGACGTGTCGGTGTCCAGTCCCAATCGGATCCTGTGGCCCGAGCTCGGCATCACCAAGCAGGAGCTCGCCGAGTACGTCGCCGCGGTCGCCGACCCGTTCTTGCGGGCGAACGGGCATCGCCCCGTGTCGCTGGAGCGCTTCCCGGACGGGGTCGACGGGGAGAGCTTCTTCTCCAAGAACCCGCCCAAGGGAGCCCCCGACTACGTCGGCGAGGTGATGTGCACCTACAACAGCGGACGCCGTCATCCCCAGGTCGTGCTGGACAACGCCGCGGCGATCGTCTGGGCCGTGCAGATGAACACCGTCGTGTTCCACCCGTGGGCGTCGCTGGCCGCCGACACCGACAACCCGGTGGAGCTGCGCATCGACCTCGATCCGCAGCCGGGCACCGACTTCGCCGACGCCGCCGCGGTCGCGCCCGCCCTCCGCGACGTCCTGCGGGAGGCCGGCCTGGAGGCGTGGCTCAAGACGAGCGGGAACCGCGGCATCCACGTCTTCAGTCCCATCGAGCCGGCCCACGAGTTCCTCGACGTCCGGCACGCCGTCATCGCGGCGGGACGCGAGCTCGAGCGGCGCATGCCCGACCGGGTCACGACGAACTGGTGGAAGGAGGAGCGCGGGCAGCGCATCTTCCTCGACTTCAACCAGGCCAACCGCGACCGGACGATGGCCGGGGCCTACAGTCCCCGTGCCCTCCCGTCCGCGACCGTTGCGACGCCGATCACGTGGGACGAGCTGGCGGCGGGCGTCGACCCCGCGGCGTTCACGGTGCGGACCGTCCCGCAGCGCCTCGCGGACCTCGGCGACCCCTGGGCCGACCTGCAGGCCGCGCCGGGCCGCATCGACACGCTCCTGGAGTGGTGGCAGCGTGACCTCGATGCCGGTCTCGGCGAGCTGCCGTTCCCGCCGGAGTTCCCGAAGATGCCGGGGGAGCCGCCGCGCGTGCAGCCGAGCCGCGCCCGCAGCGCGGACTGATCCTCAGGCGATCGGGCGGGTCACCGGCGCGTCCGCGCCGACCTCCTCGCGGTGCTTCGGCCGGGCCCACCGTACGGGCGTGTGCGGTCCGTCCCAGACCTGGATGGCGCCCCACGCCACGGCGGTGATCGGCACGGCGAGGACGGCGCCCACGATGCCGGCGAGGACGGCGCCGACGGTCAGGGCGACGAGCACGACGAACGCGTGCAGCTTCATCGACCGGCCCATCAGCACCGGCTGCAGGAAATTCCCCTCCAGTTGGTTCACGAGCACGACGACACCCACGACGATGAGCGCGACGACCCAGCCGTTCGCGACGAGCGCGACGAGCGCGGCGAGGATGCCGGCGACGGTCGCGCCGACGATCGGGATGAACGCGAGCAGGAAGACCAGGACGGCCAGCGGGATGGCGAGCGGCACCTGGAGGATGAGGAGACCGATCAGGATGCCGATGGCGTCCACGGCCGCGACCGTCGCCGTGCCGCGGACGTACGACCCGAGGGTCTGCACCGTCTTGTCGCCGATGCGCACCGCACGCTCGTAGCTGTCCCCACGGAACGGGCGCAGCAGGAACGCCCACATCTGCGGGCCGTCCTTCAGGAAGAAGAACAGCATCGTCACCATCAGGACGAGACCCGTGATGAAGTTGGCGACCGCGCCGACGCCGGCGAGGGCACCCGAACCGAACTGCGCGCTCGTGACGAAGTCGGTCAGCGACGCGATCCACTCGTCGATCTGCGCCTGGTCGATGTCGATCGGCAGCGTCGCGGTCCACGCGAGCAGGTCCTGGAACCCCTGCTGCGCCTGCGTGTACAGCTCATCCCACTGGTCGCGCACCGCCCAGGCGATGAGCCAAGACAGCGCTCCGAGGATCGCCGAGATCGTCAGCAGCGTCAGCAGCGTCGCCACCACCGCCGGGACGCCGCGCCGCCGCATCCACGACATGACCGGGGCGAAGGCGGAGGCCAGGATGAGCGCGATCACGAGCGGGATGGTGACCACGGTGATCTGCTGGATGCCCCAGACCGCGGCGGCCGTGATCGCGACGACGATCATCACCTGCAGGGCGCGGGTCGCGGTGCGCCCCAGGCCGTCGGCCCACAGGCTCCACGGCCGGCCGGGGGCGTCGACGCGCAGCGGCGTGCCGGCGGTGTCGAAGCGGACGGTCTTGGGGGTCGAGCTGAACAATCCCATGGCTCGACGCTAGACGACGCGGCGCCGCGCGGTCATCCTCTGCGCCGAGACCATTCGCGTTCCGTGAGCACCCGCGACACCGTCAGGCCGATCGCGAGGGCGACCACGACGAAGACCGCCTGCACCCCGTTCTGGATCGCGGCCAGCGTGTCGCCGTCGATGACGCCCGCGATCGAGCGGTACGCCGCGGCGCCGGGGACCATGATGAGGACCGCCGGCACGGTGAGCGTCACGCGGGCGGCGCGCATCCGGTCGGAGACGAAGAACGCGCCGAACCCGACCGCGATCGCCGCGACGGCCGCGGCGACGGCGGGCATGGTCCCCGCGTCGACGAGGGCGAGTCGCGCGACGTTGGCGATGGCGCCGAGCGTCGCCGCGACGAGTGCGATCGCCCAGGGTGTGGCGAACAGCGCGGCGAAGCCGAGCACGCCGATGAAGCCGGCGATGAGGCGCACGATCGACAGGACGGGCTCGTCGAAGGCGGGTGCGGCGGTCTGCGAGACCGAGACACCCACGAGGGCGGCCGTTCCCCAGACGGCCGTCCCGGTGGCGAGGAGGATGAGGCACGCATAGACGACGCGCGCGATCCCGGCGTTGAGGTCGAGGCGGGCGAGGTCGAGGGCACCCGTCACGAGGGGGAACCCCGGGACGAGGTAGAGGACGGCGCTGGTGAGCGCGGCGTCATGCTGCCCGCCCGGCACCCCGGCGAGGTCGAGCAGACCGGCCGCGGCGAGGTAGACGCCCAGGGCGACGAGTGCCGACGTGAACACGAGCAGGAACTCGTTGACGTGGATGCGACCAAGGAGCATCCGCACCCACTGCCCGAGACCGGCCGCGATCCCCACCGCCAGGCACTCCTGCCAGCCGCCGTTGTTGAGCAGCGCGAACGCGGCGCAGGCCAGCGCCGCGGCGAGGATCTTGACGGGGTCCGCGACGCGGCGGGCGCGCTGCTCCACCGCGTCGAGGCGCTCCTGCAGCGATGCCGCGGTGGTCGGCGGCGCGAGATCGTTCGTGAGGCGCTTGAGGTGGGTGAGCCGGTCGGCATCCACGGCCGGGCGGCCGATCTCGACCACCCGGGTGCGGAACATCTGGCCGCGGCCCGTCGTGGCGACGAGGTCGGTCATCCCGATCCGGGTATGCAGCTGCGCGATCCCGACGGCCTCCGCGGCACGGTGCATGCTGTCGCGCACGCGCGCGGCGGATGCGCCGGCGCCGAGCATCATCGACCCGAGCCGCACGACGGCATCCGTCCGCGCGATGAACTGCACCGGCTCCAGCCGCAGCTCCGCCGTGTGCGACGACTCGCCGGACGGGTCTGCGGGGGGTGCGGACGGGTCGGTCATGACTTGATCCTCGCACCGCCGGACGGGTTCCGCGAAAGGCGTTTATTCACGGCCCGCCGCGGATCTGCGTCACCCGGACGTGCGTAGTGTCAGGGGCACAGGACGAGCAGCGGCAGCTGATCGGACGCAGATTTCGGGCCCGCACGACGAGCCGCCGGATCCCGGCGCCGGTGCGGGCCCGATCTGCGTGCGGCGTCAGTCCAGGACGTCGCCGAGGTCGTACGCCGCCACCGTCTCCAGCTGGTCGAACCGGCAGGAGCGCGGGTCGCGGTCGGGGCGCCAGCGCTCGAACTGCACGGTGTGCCGGAAGCGCTCGCCCTCCAGCTGGTCGTAGCGCACCTCGAGGACGCGTTCCGGACGCAGCCGGACGAACGAGACGTCCTTCGAGCCGCTGAACCGCGACCGGTCGGTCTCGCCCGTGACGGCGGCACCGTCCTCGTCGCGTTCGACGAGCGGCGCGAGCTCGTCGATGAGCTCGCGGCGACGCGCGTCGCTCCACGCCGCGACGCCGCCGACGCTGCGCAGCGTGCCGGCCGCGTCGTACAGCCCCACCAGCAGCGAGCCGACGCCCTCGCCGCTCTTGTGGATGCGGTACCCGAGCGCGACGACATCCGCGGTGCGGGCGTGCTTGATCTTGAACATCGTGCGCTTGCCGGGAGCGTAGGGCTGCGCGAGAGGTTTGGCGACGACGCCGTCCAGCCCCGCGCCCTCGAACTCCGCGAGCCAGCGGCGGGCGAGATCGCGGTCACGGGTCGTGCGGGTGACGTGCAGCGGATGCGGGACACCGCCGAGGAGATCCTCCAGCTCGGCACGCCGCGTCTCGAAGGGTTCGGACTGCAGGTCGCGGTCGCCGCGGGCGAGGAGATCGAAGGCGACGAACATCGCCGGGTGCGTCTCGCTCAGCATCCTCACGCGCGATGCGGCCGGGTGGATCCGCTGGGAGAGGATCTCCCACTGCAGGCGCTGGGCGCCCTCGGCGCCGTCCGCGACGACGATCTCCCCATCCAGGAGGCACGGCTCCGGCAGCAGCCGTGCGCAGGCCCCGACGAGCTCGGGGAAGTAGCGGGTCAGCGGTTTCGCTCCGCGTGAGCCGAGCTCGACGTCCGTCCCGTCCCACGCGACCAGGGCGCGGAAGCCGTCCCACTTCGGCTCGTACGACAGCCCTCCCGCGAACTTGTCCGGGTCGGGGACCTCGGGGGCGGACTTCGCGAGCATCGGTGCGGGGATCTCGTACATGCGACCATCACACCGGCAGCGGCCGACATGCGCAATGCGCCGGGGCCGCGGGTGCGGTCAGGCGAAGGCCGACACCCCGGTGATGTCGCGGCCGATGAGGAGAGCCTGGACGGATTCGGTGCCCTCGTACGTGTGGATCGCCTCGATGTCGGCCATGTGCTGCATGACGCCGTTCTCGAGCAGGATGCCGTTGCCGCCGAGCAGGTCGCGCGCGGCGGAGGCGATCCGCCGTGCCGCCCGCGTGTTGTGGTACTTCGCGAGCGACGCCTGCGTGGGCCGGAGGCCGCCGGACTGCTCGAGGTCGGCGAGGTGGCGGCAGTACAGCTGCATCGCCGTGAGCTCCTCGAGCATCTGCGCGAGCCGCTCCTGCACCATCTGGAACTTCGCGAGCGGCTTGCCGAACTGCGTGCGCTGCTGCGCGTACTGCAACGCCGCTTCGTAGCAGGCCGTCGCGTGGCCGAGCGCCGACCAGGCGACGCCCGAGCGGGTCGAGTACAGCACGGTCGAGGCATCTTTGAAGCTCTTCGCGCCGGGGAGGACGGCATCCAGCGGCACGCGCACGTCGTCGAGGGCGATGTGAGCCTGGTGGATGCCGCGCAGCGACGCCTTGCCGGTGATCACCGTGCCGGTGTAGCCCGGCGCCGACTGCTCCACGAGGAAGCAGCGCACCGCACCGTGCTCGGGCGCGGTGTCGTCGTCGATCCGGGCCCAGACGAACGTGACCCCGCCGGACGCGCCGTTGCCGATCCACTTCTTCGTGCCGCGGATGACCCAGGTGTCGCCGTCGCGCCGGGCGACCGTCTCGAGCGACACCGAGTCCGACCCGTGGTCGGGCTCGGTCAGCGCGAACGCCGCCGGGACCGTGGCGCGGGCGATGGGCGCGAGCCACGCCTCCTGCTGCTGCGGGCTGCCGAACAGCGCGAGCGTGCGCAGCGCGAGGCCGCCCTGCACCGCGACGACGGTGCCGAGCGACCCGTCGCCCCGGGAGATCTCCATGTTGACCAGGCCTGCGGCGAGCGGCGAGAAGCGCGTGAGGCCCGGGTGCTCGATGCCGTCGTTGAGCAGATCGAGCTCGCCCATCCGCTCGGCGAGGTCGAGCGGGTACTCCGCCCGGTCCCACGCCTCCTGCATCCGGTCGCCGACCTCGTCGATGTAGGCCTGTGCGCGCTCCCACACGGCCCGGTCCGCTTCGGGGATGTCGGCGAACACGGCGTAGTAGTCGGTGCCGAGCCGGCCCGTCACGTCGTAGGAGGAGACGGCTTCGCCGGGCAGTGCGCTGGTCATGCGGCCAGCATATCGGATGGGGTACTGAGTCCCGTGCTAAGTGGGACCTAGTCCCATGACGTCGCGGTCGTACGCTGGAGCCGTGCCCGCGCTCAGTCCCCACATGCTCGCCGTCCCGGCCAGCGGCATCCGTCGCATCTTCGAGGTCGCCCTCACGCTGGACGGCGTCACGCTGCTCGCGGTCGGCGAACCGGACGTGCCGGTCGCCCCGCACATCCTCGCGGCCGCCGCGGCCGCCTGGACCGCCGACGAGACCGGGTACACCGCCAACGCCGGGATGCCGGAGCTGCGCCGCGCCTTCGCCGACCGGTTCGCCGCCGATCACGGGGCCCCGATCGACGCCGAGCGCGTGTGCGTCACCGTCGGCGGCACGCAGGCGCTGCACCAGGCGCTCGGCCTCATCCTGGGGCCGGGCGACGAGGTCCTCATCCCCGACCCCGGCTACTCGACGTTCTCGATGAGCCCGCGGATGCTGTCCGCCGTGCCCGTCCCGTACGCGCTCCGCGAGGAGGCGGGGTTCCTGCCGGAGGTGGAGCGGCTCGAGCCGCTCGTGACGGCACGGACGCGCGCGATCATCGTGAACTCGCCGTCCAACCCGCTCGGCACGGTGCTGGACGAGTCGCGCGCCCGCGCGCTGCTCGAGTTCGCCCGGCGCCACGACCTGTGGGTCATCAGCGACGAGGTGTACTCCGAGCTCACGTTCGACGCACCGCATGTCAGCCTGGTCGCCCTCGACACCGCGGACACCGGCGGGCAGCGTGTCCTCGGCGTCTTCTCGACGTCGAAGACCTACGCGATGACCGGCGTGCGCGTCGGGTTCCTCGTCACCCCGACCGACTGGGCGCCGCACCTGCGGACCGTCCAGGAGGCGATGATCTCGTGCGTCGACGCCCCCGCGCAGCGCGCGGCGATCGCCGCGCTCCGCGGCGACCAGGGCCACGTCGCCGCGGAGCGGGAGCACTACCGCGACAACCTGACGGCGGCGACGGACCTGCTGCGGGCGCGGGGGATCGGCTTCCTCCGTCCCTCCGGCGCCATGTACCTGTGGATCGACATGCGCCACGCCACCGGCGGGGACGTCGCCGGCTGGGCGGAGACGTTCCTTCGCGAGAGCCGCGTCGCCGTGGCACCGGGCTCCGCGTTCGGCGCCTCCGGCCAGGGCTGGATCCGGGTGTGCGTCGCGGCGTCGCGCGCCGACCTCCTGCACGGGCTGTCGCTGCTGCCGGCGCCGTGAGGCGGGTCGCGGTCGAGGTCAGTCCAGTTCGGCGGCGAGCCGTCGCGTGACTTCGGCCCTCGGCATCCGCCGCGGGAAGGTCGCCACGACCAGGTCGTCCGCTGCCGGGTCGGTGCCGTCCGGGTGGACGCCGAAGCGCTGCAGCACGACGTCGTACGCGTCGGTCAGCACCGACACCGGCACCCGCTTCCCGCCGCGCAGCAGCCGGCGCAGCACGTGGTTGTGCACGGCGGTGACGGCGGCGGCGAACGCGACGGAGTCGAGCGGATCGAGCCCCGGCAGGGCGGAGCGGAGGTACTCGTCGAAGAGCCGTTCGTACTGGAAGACCGTGACGATCTCCCGGTCGCGCAGCGCCGGCACCTCGCGGACCACGGCGTAGCGCCGTCGGGCGAGTTCCGGGTCGGTCGCGAAATGGCGGAACACCTGCACCGACGCGTCGCAGACGGCGGCCCACGGGCTCTCGTGCGTCTCGGCGAGGTATTCGCGCAGTCGCTCGAGCAGGAGGTCGTGGTCGGAGAAGACGACGTCGTCCTTGCCGCCGAACTGGCGGAAGAACGTGGAGCGGGAGACCCCCGCCGCGTGCGCGATCTGCTCCACCGAGGTGGCCTCGAAACCCTGCGCCGCGAAGAGGTCGAGTGCTGCGGCGACGACGCTGTCGCGGGCGGTGCTGCGGGCCGGTTCGGTCATGGTGCTGAAAGCTTAGTTGTCCGGTCGTACGGGGTGCAGGCGGAAAGGGCGCCCAGTCGCGGGTACTAAGCTGGGGCACTGGTCGATATCTCGACATCGAGATTCTTTCGGCACCGAAACCACAGTCGCCCAGCGAAGGATTGCACGTGGATCTTTACGAGTACCAGGCCCGAGACCTGTTCGAGAAGTACGAGGTGCCGGTGCTCGCCGGCATCATCGCCGACACCCCCGAGGAGGCGAAGGCGGCCGCGGAGAAGATCGGCGGCCTCGTCGTCGTGAAGGCGCAGGTGAAGACGGGCGGCCGCGGCAAGGCGGGCGGCGTCAAGGTCGCCAAGACGCCCGACGACGCATACGAGGCGGCCAAGGCCATCCTCGGCCTCGACATCAAGGGCCACGTCGTCAAGCGCGTGATGGTCGCCGCCGGCGCATCCATCGAGAAGGAGTTCTACTTCTCGGTGCTGCTGGACCGCGCCAACCGCTCCTACCTGTCGCTCGCGAGCGTCGAGGGCGGCATGGAGATCGAAGAGCTCGCCGTCGAGCGCCCCGAGGCGCTCGCCCGCGTCGAGGTCGACCCGATCGTCGGCATCGACCAGGCCAAGGCGCTCGAGATCGCCAAGGCCGCGAACTTCGACGACGAACTGGCCCCCAAGGTCGCCGACGTCTTCGTGAAGCTCTTCAACGTCTACAAGGGCGAGGACGCCACCCTCGTCGAGGTGAACCCGCTGATCCTGTCCTCCGACGGCGACATCATCGCCCTCGACGGCAAGGTGACGCTGGACGAGAACGCCGAGTTCCGGCACGCCTCGCACGCGCTCCTGGAGGACAAGGCCGCCGCCGACCCGCTCGAGGCCAAGGCCAAGGAGAACGACCTCAACTACGTCAAGCTCGACGGCCAGGTCGGCATCATCGGCAACGGCGCGGGGCTCGTCATGTCCACGCTCGACGTCGTCGCGTACGCGGGCGAGAACCACGGCGGCGTGAAGCCGGCGAACTTCCTCGACATCGGCGGCGGCGCGTCGGCCGAGGTCATGGCCGCGGGCCTGGACGTCATCCTCGGCGACCCGCAGGTCAAGAGCGTCTTCGTCAACGTGTTCGGCGGCATCACGGCGTGCGACGCCGTCGCCAAGGGCATCGTCGGCGCGCTCGCCGAGCTCGGCTCCACGGCATCCAAGCCGCTCGTCGTGCGCCTGGACGGCAACCGCGTCGAAGAGGGTCGCAAGATCCTCCAGGACGCCAACCACCCGCTCGTGACGCTGGCAGCGACCATGGACGAGGGCGCCGACAAGGCCGCCGAACTCGCCAACGCCTGAGCCCCGCATCCGGAATAGGACTTACTGAAATGTCGATCTTCCTCAACAAGGACTCCAAGGTCATCGTCCAGGGCATCACCGGCGGCGAGGGCACGAAGCACACCGCCCTCATGCTGAAAGCGGGCACCCAGGTCGTCGGCGGCGTCAACGCCCGCAAGGCCGGCACCACCGTGCTGCACACCGGCAAGGACGGCGCTGGCGTCGAGCTGCCCGTCTTCGGCTCGGTCGCCGAGGCGATGGAGAAGACGGGCGCCGACGTGTCGATCGCCTTCGTCCCCGCCGCCTTCACGAAGGCCGCGATGGTCGAAGCCATCGACGCCGAGATCCCGCTGCTCGTCGTCATCACCGAGGGCGTGCCCGTCGGCGACAGCGCCGAGGCGTGGTCGTACGCGAAGAGCAAGGGCAACAAGACCCGCATCATCGGCCCGAACTGCCCCGGCATCATCACGCCGGGCGAGTCGCTCGTCGGCATCACGCCGGCGAACATCACCGACAAGGGCCCCATCGGCCTCGTGTCGAAGTCGGGCACCCTGACCTACCAGATGATGTTCGAGCTGCGCGACCTCGGCTTCTCGACCGCGATCGGCATCGGCGGCGACCCGGTCATCGGCACGACGCACATCGACGCGCTCGAGGCGTTCGAAGCCGATCCCGAGACGAAGGCCATCGTCATGATCGGCGAGATCGGCGGCGACGCCGAGGAGCGCGCGGCGGAGTACATCAAGGCGCACGTCACGAAGCCGGTCGTCGGCTACGTCGCGGGCTTCACCGCCCCGGAGGGAAAGACGATGGGCCACGCCGGCGCCATCGTCTCCGGCTCCGCCGGCACAGCGCAGGCCAAGAAGGAGGCCCTCGAGGCCGCCGGAGTCAAGGTCGGCAAGACGCCGTCCGAGACGGCCGCGCTCATGCGGGAGATCATCGAGGCGCTCTGACGCCTTGTGTCGTGAAGGGGCCGGATGCCGTGCATCCGGCCCCTTCTGCGTGCCTCGGGGCGTGAGCCTGGGAGCGGGGGCGTTGGGTGCTGGGTGCTGGTGCTGGGCGCGGGTCGCTGGGCGCTGGGCGCGGGGCGCGGGTTGGCGCGTTCATCCGCGCCGAATAGTGGGTCGCGGGGCGCCGCACCCACCCTTTGGCGCGGGCGAAGGGCGGTGCGCTGGTTCATCCGCGCCGACTGGTGGGTCGTAGGCCCAGCACCCGCACTTTGGCGCGGGTGAATGGATGCTGCGGCGTGGGCCCCGTTGCGCGCCCGGCCGCATCTCGCTCCAGCGAGGGCGCGACAGCGCGCTCGCACGGTCGCGCAGACCATGCGCCGGGACAAGGCCGCGCGGAGCGTGCGCTGATTCATCCGCGCTGGATGGTGGGTCGTAGGGCCTGGCACCCGCGCTTTGGCGCGGATGAATCGAGCCGCGCTGATTCGTCCGCGCCGAATGGTGGGTCGCGGGGCGCCGCACCCGCAGTTCGGCGCGGGTGAACAGCACGTCAGCGCAAGCGAACGGATGCGGGGAGTCGCGCGGGCGAGGGATGCCAGTGGCACCTGCCCGCGCGAACACAGGAGGCCGCACCCCGATGCCTGCCCGCCCGAACACAGGAGGCCGCACCCCGATGCCTGCCCGCCCGAACGCCGGAGGCCGCACGCGACGGGGTGCGGCCTCCTTGCGTTGCCCGGCCTTGGGCCGCGCGGGGTCAGGCGCTCAGGAGCGCCTCGATGGGGCCGCGGGCGAAGTAGATCACGAAGCCGCCGGCGACGACCCAGAGCAGGGGGCTGATGGTCTTCGCGCGACCGGACAGCGCGTGCACGAGGACCCAGCTGACGAAGCCCGCCCCGATGCCGTTGGCGATGGAGTAGGTCAGGGGCATGACGCTCACGGTGAGGAAGACCGGCAGGAGCACGCGGAAGTCGCCGAGGTCGATGCTCTTGACCTGCGCCATCATCATCGCGCCGACCGTGACCAGGGCCGCGGCGGCGACCTCGGTCGGGACGATCGAGGTCAGCGGCGTGAAGAACATGGCCAGGAGGAACAGGATGCCGGTGACGACGTTCGCGAAGCCCGTGCGGGCGCCCTCGCCGATGCCCGAGCCGGACTCGACGAACACGGTGGCGGACGACGACGAGGTCGCGCCGCCGACGACGGCGCCGACGCCCTCGACGATCAGCGCGGACTTGATGCGCGGGAAGTCGCCCTTCGCGTCGGCGAGCTCGGCCTCCTTGGCGAGTCCGGTCATCGTGCCCATCGCGTCGAAGAAGTTCGAGAACACCAGGGTGAAGACGAGCATGACGAGCGTGACGATGCTCACCTTGCCGAGGTCGAACCCGAAGTCCACGGCGCCGAGCAGGCTGAGGTCGGGGATCGCGACGGGGGAGCCGTCCAGCGCGGGGATCGTCAGGCCCCACCCGCCGGGGTTGTCCTGCGCGGAGCCGAGGTGCCAGATCGCCTCGATGATGATCGACAGCAGCGTGCCGACGACGATGCCGATGAGCATGCCGCCCTTGACCCGACGGGCGACGAGGATGCCGGTGAGCAACAGCGTGACGATGAACATGAGCGTCGGCACCGACGCCACGGAGCCGCCGACACCCAGACCGACCGGAGGCGAGGATTCGCCCGTCGCGGTGACGAACCCGGAGTTGACGAAGCCGATGAAGGCGATGAAGAAGCCGATCGCGACCGTGATGGCGAGCTTGAGCTGCACCGGAACGGCGTCGAAGATCATCTTCCGGAGCCCTGTGGCGGCCAGCAGCACGATGATGAGGCCGTTGATGACGACGAGCGCCATCGCCTCGGGCCAGGTCACCTCGCCGATGACGCTGAACGCGAGGAAGGCGTTGATCCCGAGCCCCGCCGCGAAGGCGAACGGCAGCCGCGTCACGATGCCGAACAGGATCGTCATGACACCGGCGGTCAGGGCCGTGGCGGCGCCGACGGCGGCGAAGTCGAGGGAGTTCCCGGCGATGTCGGGCTTGCCGGAGAGGATGATCGGGTTCAGGACGACGATGTAGGCCATCGTCACGAACGTGACGAGGCCGCCGCGGATCTCGCCGCCGATGGTCGACCCGCGCCGGGTGATCTCGAAGAAGCGGTCGAGGGCGCCCGTGGGAGCGGGGCCCGAGGCGGGCGATTTCCGGGTGGTGGTGCTGGAGCTCATGACATCGAAGGTATCGACTTCCGCGGCCCTCCCGCGCCACCGGCCCGCCGTATGACGACGCGCACCGTCACCGATGGCCGCGCTTCGGGCGCGCCCGCCCCGGCGCAGGGCCGCGCGCTGGGTAGGGTCGAAGCCGCATGAACCGTCTCCTCGTCGCCGTCCTGGCCGCCTTCGACGCCGTGATCGCCGTCGCGGTCGGCGTCGCGGCGACCCTCGCTCCGCTGACCCTGCTGTGGGTGTTCGGGTTCTCGGCGGCGCCGCAGTGGGGAGCCCTCTGGCCCGTCGCGGTCCGTGTCTGGCAGCTCGGCCATTTCGTCCCGGTCGACCTCACGCTCCCCGAGGAGTATCTGACGGTCGCCGGGCTCCCCGATGCCGCGGCCTCGTTCACGCTGTCGCTCGCGCCGCTCGCGTTCGCCGCCTTCACCGCCGTGTTCGCGGCTCGCTCCGGATCGCGCGCCGCTCACGCGGGCGCCTGGCTCATCGGCGTCCTCGCCGGCACGGTCGCCGTCGCGGCACTCGCGACGGGTCTCGCTCTCACCGCCACCCTCGACGCCGCCCCGGTCGACACGCGAGTCGCCGTCCTCCTCCCGGTGCTGGTCTTCGCCGTCCCCGCCCTCCTCGGCGCGCTTGTGCGCGCGTGGCGCGAAGGCGACGGAGGTCTCGTCGATGCCGTGCGGGAGCGGTTCGCGCACAGCGCGTGGGGCGCGGAGGTCCCCGCCGCGGTCGCGCGCGGCGCCGTCGTCGCCGTGCTCGGGCTCATCGGCATCGGGGCGCTGCTCGTCGCGGTCTCGCTCGCGGCCCGCGGGGGAGAGGTCATCGCGCTGTTCGAAGCCGCGCACGTCGACCTCATCGGCGCGATCGTCCTCGCGCTCGGGCAGCTCGCCTACCTTCCGACGATGATCATCTGGGCCGCGTCCTTCGCCGCCGGCCCGGGCTTCGCCGTCGGTGCCGGCACGGCTGTCTCCCCGGCCGCGACGAGCCTCGGCGTCGTTCCCGGCATCCCCGTGCTCGGCGCCCTCCCGGAGAGCACGTCGAGTTGGACGCTGCTGCTCGCCCTCACCGTCATCGGCGTCGGCGCCCTCGCCGGCGGGGCCGCGCGCGGCCGATTGCGCGCCGATCCGGAGGCCGTCGAACCGCTCGCGCCCCGCATCGCCGCGCTCGCCGTCGTCGCGGTGCTGGGGGCCGCGGCCGCCGCGCTTCTGGCGGTCACGGCATCCGGATCGATCGGACCCGGTCGTCTCGCGGAGGTCGGGCCCGCACCCGGCCCGTTCGCCCTCGCGGTCGGGGTGGAGCTCGCGATCGGCGCGGCGATCATGCTGCTGTCGCCGCGCCACCGGCACCCGGAGCACGACTACCCGGCGGAGGACCCGCGCGACCCGTCCGGCTGGCGGACGCCCGAACGTCCCGCGTGGTCCCCGGTAGACTGACCGGATGCTCTCGGTCGCCGTGCTCATCTCGGGTGCCGGCTCCAATCTGCGGGCCCTCCTGGAAGCCACCGGCGACCCCGACTTCCCCGCGCGCGTCATCGTCGTGGGCGCCGATCGGCAGGCGGACGGCTTCGCACACGCCGAGCAGTTCGGCATCCCGACGATCATGGTCCCGTTCCGGGAGTTCGAGACCCGCGAGCACTGGGGCGAGGAGCTGCAGCGTCAGCTGGAGGTCTGGAACCCCGACCTCGTCGTCCTGAGCGGCCTCATGCGGCTGCTGCCCCCCGCGGTCGTCGACGCCTGGGCGCCGCACCTCATCAACACCCACCCGGCGTACCTGCCGGAGTTCCCCGGCGCACACGGCGTCCGCGACGCGCTCGCCTCCGGCGCGGCCCAGACCGGTGCGAGCGTCATCGTCGTCGACAACGGCATCGACACCGGGCCGATCCTCGCGCAGGAGCGCGTGCCGATCCTGCCCGACGACACCGAGCACAGCCTGCACGAGCGCATCAAGCCCGTCGAGCGACGTCTGCTCATCGACGTCGTCCGCCGCATCGCCGTCGGCGACCTCGACCTCACCACGTACGACCACCACTGAACCCCAGGAGCTCCCACCATGGCCGGCCCGACCATCGACCCCTCCCTGTACCGTTCGCGCGACGTCGTCCCCGTCCGCCGTGCCCTCATCTCGGTGAGCGACAAGAGCGAGCTCCTCGCGCTCGGCCAGGCCCTCGCCGGCGCCGGCGTCGAGATCGTCTCCACCGGCGGCTCCGCCGCGCTGCTGCGCGAAGCCGGCCTCACCGTCAAGGACGTCGCGGAGATCACCGGCTTCCCGGAGTCGCTCGGCGGGCGCGTGAAGACCCTGCACCCGCACGTGCACGCGGGCCTCCTCGCCGACCTCCGCCTCGAGGACCACGAAGACCAGCTGTCCGAACTCGGCATCCTCCCGTTCGAGCTCGTCGTGGTGAACCTGTACCCGTTCGTCGAGACCGTCGCCTCGGGCGCCGAGGGCGACGCCGTCGTCGAGCAGATCGACATCGGCGGCCCCGCCATGGTGCGCGCCTCGGCGAAGAACTACGCCAACGTCGCCGTCGTCGTGTCCCCGGAGTCCTACCCCGCGATCATCGAGGCCGTCGGGCAGGGCGGCACGACCCTCGCGCAGCGCAGGGAGCTCGCCGCCCGCGCCTTCGCGCACACCGCCGCCTACGACCGCGCCGTCGCGACCTGGTTCGCCGACGAGACGCTGGCCGAGGAGGGCGACCTGCCGCAGCACCTCACCATCAAGGCCGAGCGCCTCTCGACGCTCCGCTACGGCGAGAACGCGCACCAGCGGGCCGCCATCTACACGCGCACAGGCGGCCACGGGATCGCGCAGGCGACGCAGCTGCAGGGCAAGGAGATGTCCTACAACAACTACGTCGACGCGGATGCCGCGCTGCGCGCCGCGTTCGACCTCGTGCTCCCGGCCGTCGCGATCATCAAGCACGCCAACCCCTGCGGCATCGCCGTGACGGCACCCAACGCGCTCGACCCCATCGCCTCCGCGCACCTGCGCGCCCACGAGTGCGACCCCGTGTCCGCCTTCGGCGGCGTCATCGCCGCGAACCGCACCGTGACGCTGAAGATGGCCGAGAACCTCCGCGACATCTTCACCGAGGTCATCGTCGCGCCCGACTTCGAGCCTGAGGCGCTCGAGCTGTTCAAGCTCAAGAAGAACCTCCGCGTCCTGCGGCTCCCCGCCGACTGGCGGCAGGAGCCGATGGACGTGCGTCTCGTCTCCGGCGGTCTTCTCCTGCAGGATGCGGACCGGTTCCCGGACGAGATCGGCGCCACCGCGAAGGACTGGCAGCTCGTGACCGGCGAGCGGCCCAGCGACGAGGAGATGACGAACCTCATCTTCGCGTGGAAGGCGTGCCGCGCTGTGAAGAGCAACGCGATCGTCCTCGCGAAGAACTCCGCCACCGTCGGGATCGGCATGGGCCAGGTGAACCGCGTCGACTCGTGCCGCCTGGCCGTCGAGCGCGCCGGTGACCGTGCCGCCGGCTCGGTGGCGGCATCCGACGCCTTCTTCCCCTTCGCCGACGGCCCGCAGGTGCTGCTCGACGCGGGTGTCACCGCCATCGTCCAGCCGGGCGGGTCGGTGCGGGACCAGGAGGTCATCGACGCGGCCCGCGAGGCGAACGTCACGATGTTCTTCACGGGCGAGCGGCACTTCTTCCACTGATCCGCCGCCCGCGCCGGCGTGGGGGATGCCGCACCGCCAGGTAGGGTCGATCCGCAGCGCCCGCGAGGAGGAACGGTGATCTGGGAGATCCAGGACGAGACCCGCAAGGTCGAAGGTCTCGACGAGCACGGCCGTGCGCGCCCCGACTACGCGGCCTCGCTCGGCCTCCTGCCCGCCCCGTTCGGCCGGCGCGCCGCCGCAACCCTCGTCGAGGTGCTCGTCGTCCTGGTGCTGCAGCTGCCGCTCCTGCTGGCAGTCCTCCCCGCCGCGATCGAGCTGACACGCGCGAGCGACCCGCAGGCGGCGCTCGCCGAGCGCGGCGACCTCGTGCTGCTCATCGTGTGTGCTGCGGTGTCGTACGCCCTGACGGTGGCCTTCCTCATCACGCAGCTCGTCCTGCACGGCCGCCGCGGCGTCACGCTCGGCAAGGCCTTGCTCGGCATCCGCTCGGTGAACGTGCGGACCCTCGAGCGACCCGGTTTCTGGCGCGGAGCGGTGCTCCGCTACCTCGTGCTGTGGGGCAGCTTCCTGCTGCCCCTCCTCGGGCCCCTCCTCGTCGTGCTCCTGTCGCCGCTGTTCGACCCCGAGCGCCGCGGGCGCGGATGGCCCGACCTGGCCGCGGCGACATGGTTCGTCGACATCCGGCGCGGCCTGAACCCGTACGACGCGAAGCGCATGCGGATCGCCCGCAAGACCGTCGCATCGGACCTCGCGGACGAGCGCAGCGAGCTCCCCTCGCTCGCCACCCCGGCGGGGGAGCGGCGACCCGAGGTGTACATCCCGGTCGCCCGCAGCAGCGGGGGCGTGCTCGGCGCGACGCGCGTGGACGGCGCGGCTGTCCCCGCACCGACCGCGGCGCCGGCGCCGGCCGCAGGACCGCCTGCTCCGGCTTCGACTCCTGCTCCTGCTCCTGCTCCTGCTCCGACTCCGGCGCCCATCCCGCCCGTCGCGCCCCCCGCCGCGTCTCCGGCCGCGGTCCCGGAGCCCGCCGGCGCGCCCCGCCCGCCGGCATCCCCCGGCACGTGGGCGCCCCCTGCACTGCTCCCCGACGCGGCGGCGCCCGCGACGATCACGCTCGTCCTGGACACGGGAGACGCCGTCGAGGTCGCGGGCGCCGGAGTGCTCCTCGGCCGGGCACCGGCGGCGGACGACGGCCTCGTCCCGACGCCCGTGCTCGACCGCACGATGAGCGTCTCCAAGACGCACCTCGCCGTGCGGCGGGACGGGGAGGCGCTCTTCGTGGAAGACCGCGGATCGACCAACGGCAGCGCGCTCGTGCGCGGCGGCGCCGAGCGCGAGCTCACCCCCGGCGAGCGCGTGCCGGTGCACGACGGCGATACGATCCGATTCGGAGATCGTTTCGCCGAGGTCAGGATCGCCCGAGGCTGAGAGCCGGATGAGGACACCCCCATGAGACTCAAACTGACCCTGCAGCGCCGCGACGCCCAGCGCACCGACATCGTCGTCACCTCGGACACGACGGCGACCGTGCAGGATGTCGCGCGGCGCATCGTGGAGGCCGACCCGACCCGGGAGATCATCGCCGCACCGGACGACGTCCTGACACTGAGCGTCGCCCCGCCCACGTCGTCGGACACGACGATGCTCGATCCGGACATGCTCATCAGCGACGCCCCGGTCGGGTCCGGGTTCGTCGCCACGATCGTCAACCTCGGCGCCGGCTACGTCGCCTCCCGCGGCACCGGAGCTCCGCCCGCCGCGATCCTGCACGCCGTCCGCGGACCGCTCGCCGGCCATGAGTTCCCGCTGCCCCGCGGTCACTTCACGATCGGCCGGGCACCCGAGAACGACATCGTCCTCGACGACGCGCTCATCTCCAAGCGGCACGCCCGCATCGAGGTGGGAGCCGCCGTCGACCTCGTCGACCTGAACTCCGCCAACGGCATCGTCGTGGACGGCGGCCTCGTGCAGCGCCTCCGCGTCATCCCGGGGCAGCGCTTCGTCCTCGGCGACACCGAGCTCGTCGTGAGCATGGTGCAGGACTTCGCGCCCGTCGAGCAGGATCCCGTCCTCGAACGCGGCGGCACGCTGCTGTTCAATCGCAGCCCCCGCGTCGAGCCCCGGTACGTCGGGCAGGAGCTCTCCGAGCCGCGGATGCCGAAGGAGCCGATGTCGCGGCTCTTCCCCTGGCCGATGCTGATCGCGCCGATCATCCTCGGCATCGCGATGTACTCGATCTTCAACCAGCCGCGCGCCCTGCTGATCATCTTCATGACGCCGATGATGATGCTCGGCAACTTCGTGTCGCAGCGCACGCAGATCGGCCAGCGGGTCAAGAAGGAGGTCGAGGTCTTCGAGCGCACCTTCGAGGAGCTCGAGGAGACCCTGTACCGGGAGCGGCCGCGGGAGCGCGAGGTGCGCAACGCCGAGGTCCCGCCCGTCGCCGTGGTGTTCGAGGAGGCCATGCGCCTCGGGCCCATGCTGTGGACCCGCCGGCCCGAGCACTGGAACTTCCTCGCCGTGCGGCTCGGCACGTGCGAGGCACCCTCGCGCACCACGATCAAGCGCGCCGACAACCCGGACGCGCTGCAGGAGTACGTCGAGCGGGTCGAGCGGCTCCGCGACCGCTATCGGATGCTCGACGGGGTGCCGGTGCTCGAGTCGCTGCAGAGCGTCGGCGTGCTGGGCGTGGCGGGCCCGACCCGCGAGGCCGCGGACGCTCTCCGGGGTTTGTGCGTGCAGCTGTTCGGCCTGCACTCGCCGAACGAGCTCGTCGCCGTCGCCCTCACCGAGCCGGAGTGGGCGCAGCAGCTGGAATGGCTGAAATGGCTGCCGCACACCTCGAGCGAGCGGAGCCCGTTCCGCGACATGCCGCTGTCCGATTCCGCCTCCACGGGCGCCGCCCTGTTGTCCGGGCTCGAGGAGCTCGTGATGCGGCGCTCGAAGTCCCCGGCATCCCCGCGCCTGCCCTTCGACGACGAGTGGGACCCGATGCGGTACGGCACCGATGTGCGCCGCGCGGCGGAAGAGGCGACCTTCCCGGGGCAGACCGCCGTCCTCGTCATCGTCACCGCCGACGCGCCCGTCGACCGGGCGCGCCTGACCCAGGTGCTCGAGCGCGGCGCCGACGTCGGGGTGTACGGCCTGTTCGTCGCCCCCGTCGTCGACGCTCTGCCGGCTGTCTGCCGCAGCTTCCTCGACGTCTCGGCCGGGCTCGACCGCGCCCGCGCCGGGACGGTGCGCAGCGGTGTGGACTACCCGGAGACCGCCGTCGAAGGCGTCTCCAACGAGCTCATGACGGTGCTCGCCAAACGCCTCGCGCCCGTCGCCGACTCGAGCACCGTGATCGAGGACTCCTCCGACATCCCGAACTCCGTCATGTTCCTCGCCCTCGTCGGCCCCGAGATGGCCGAGGACCCGTCCGCGGTCATCGAGCGCTGGCGGGAGAACAACACGATCCTGGACCGGTCGGGAGCGACCCTCCCGCGGCTGAAGAAGGCGGGCAACCTGCGCGCCATCGTCGGGCAGGGGCCGTCGGATGCCATGACGCTCGACCTGCGCGGGCAGGGGCCGCACGCCCTCGTCGGCGGTACGACGGGCGCCGGGAAGTCGGAGTTCCTGCAGGCCTGGGTGCTGGGGATGGCCGCCGCGCACAGCCCCGACCGGGTCACGTTCCTCTTCGTCGACTACAAGGGCGGTTCCGCGTTCGCGGACTGCGTCGACCTGCCGCACACGGTGGGCCTCGTCACGGACCTGAGCCCGCACCTCGTCCGACGCGCCCTGACGAGCCTGCGCGCCGAGCTGCACCACCGCGAGCACCTCTTCAACCGCAAGAAGGCCAAGGACCTCCTCGAGCTGGAGAAGCGCCGCGACCCGGAGACCCCGCCCGCGCTCGTGCTCGTGATCGACGAGTTCGCCGCGCTCGCCGGCGAGGTCCCGGAGTTCGTCGACGGCGTCGTCGACATCGCTCAGCGCGGTCGCTCGCTCGGCATCCACCTCATCATGGCCACCCAGCGCCCCGCCGGCGTCATCAAGGACAACCTGCGCGCCAACACGAACCTGCGCGTCGCCCTGCGCATGGCGGACGAGTCCGATTCGAAGGATGTCGTGGACGACCCGGTGGCCGCCCGCTTCGACCCCGGCATCCCGGGTCGCGGCATCGCGAAGACCGGACCGGGACGGCTCGTGTCGTTCCAGTCCGCGTACGCCGGCGGGTGGAGCTCGGACGAGAAGCCCGTCGCCGACGTGAGCGTCGCCGAGCTGCGGTTCGGCTCGATCCAGCGGTGGGAGCTCGAGGACCAGGGCGAGTCCGAGTCGCACGACGTCGACCCCGGGCCCAACGACCAGAAGCGCATCGTCGCGACGCTCGTCGCGGCGGCGACGCAGGCGCGGATCCCGGCCCCGCGCCGTCCCTGGCTCGACGACCTCGAGTCCACCGTCGACCTCCGCCAGCTGCCGGCCGGCCGCTCGGGTTCGATCCTCCTCGGCAAGCGCGACGTCCCGGAACGCCAGCTGCAGGAGCCGGTCTACTTCGAGCCCGACCGCGACGGGTCGCTGCTCGTCTACGGCACGAGCGGGTCGGGCAAGTCGACCGTGCTGCGCACCGTGGCGCTCGCCGCCGCGATGGGCCGGCGCCCGGAGAACGTCGCCGTGTACGGCCTGGACTTCGGCTCCGGGTCGCTGAAGAGCCTCGAGGTGCTCCCGCACGTCGGCTCCGTCATCCCGGGCGACGACGCCGAGCGCGTGCAGCGCATCATGCGCTCCCTCGGCGCCATCCTCGACGACCGCGGCAAGCGGTTCAGCGCCGCGAACGCGTCGAGCGTCGCGGAGTACCGGGAGCTCACCGGTCGCGACGAGTCCCGCATCGTCCTGCTGCTGGACGGGCTGCCGCAGTTCCGCGCGGAATGGGAGTCCACGACGGCACGGATGCCGTTCTACCAGGCGTTCATGCGGATCCTCGGCGAAGGTCGCCCGCTCGGCGTGCACGTCGTCGCGACCGCCGACCGGTCGGGCTCCGTGCCGACCGCGGTGAGCTCCAACGTGTCGCGCCGCGTCGTCCTGCGCCTCTCCGACGAGAACGCGTATGCGCTGCTGAACGCACCGAAGGACGTCCTCGACGAGCGCTCCGCGCCGGGACGCGCGATCGTGGACGGGTTCGAGACGCAGATCGCCGTGCTCGGCGGGACGCCCAACGTCGCCGAGCAGACCAAGCTCATGACCCAGTGGGCCGACGAGCTGCGCGCCCGGGGCGTGCGGGAAGTGCCGGAGATCGGCTCCCTGCCCACCCGCCTGTCCCTGGCCGACCTCCCCGACCGGATCCGGGAGAACCCCGTCCTCGGCGTCGCGGAGGACACCCTCGAGGCGCGGGACTTCGATCCCGTCGGCACGTTCGTCGTCGCCGGTCCGCCCTCCTCGGGCAAGACCAATGCGATGAAGGCGCTCATCACCTCGATGACGCGGCTCGACCCGGCGGTGAAGCTGTTCCACTTCGGTGGGCGGCGCGCCCAGCTGAAGGACTTCGCCCCGTGGATGCGCAGCGCCGTCACACCCGACGACGCGAAGGAGCTGGCGACGGAGCTCGCCGAGCTCGTCGCGGACGAGACGATCGGCACGCGGCTCCTCATCGTCATCGAGGACGTCCCGCAGTTCGCCGATTCGCCCGCCGAGCGGCCGCTGAAGGCCCTGTTCCAGGCGGTCAACCGCAGCGAGCACCTGCTGATCGGCGACGCCGACGTCAGCCAGGTCACGAGCGGCTTCGGCCTGGTCGGAGACTTCAAGGGCGGACGCAAGGGCATCGTGCTGCGCGCCGACGCGTTCGACGGCGACGCCATCTTCAAGGTGCCGTTCCCCAAGGTCAAGCGCTCGGACTTCCCCGAGGGCCGCGGCATCTTCGTCCAGGCCGGACGCGCCGTCACGGTGCAGATGCCCCTCGTCGAGACGGCGTCCGTCGCGATCGCGGCGCCCGCCGACGCGTGACCCCGGCCGCCCCGCCGGCGCACCCCGGGGGGATGGGGAGTGCTCCCCATCGACGGTGGTGGGGGTGGCGGTTAGGTTCTTCGTATCGGCCCGGTGCGGGTCGGGACACTGACTGAGGGAGTTGACGATGGCTGATTTCGGAGCGTCGTATGCGGAGATGGAGCAGGTGGCGTCGTCGCTGTCGCAGGCTCGTGATGACATTCAGGGTCAGTTGGACACCCTGAAGTCCCAGGTGGACACCCTGCTGGGTGAGGACTTCAAGACGCAGCACGCGTCGGGGAAGTTCGGTGAGGGTTACGGGGAGCTGACGACGGGTCTGAAGAACGCCGTCGATGGCATCAACGACATGTCCGAGGCTCTGCTGGGCATG
>NZ_JQKT01000014.1:0-101166 GCF_000746195.1 Microbacterium sp. UNCCL10
GTGGTCGGCGCGTGCGTACACGTCGCGGGACCCGGGCTCGGTGAACCATCGGTACACCACCATCCGCGAGAGGCCGGTGAGGCCGGACAGATCGCCGAGGAGGGCCTTGGCGGGGCCGGTCTGCAGTAGCGTCTCGCCGAGCTCGTCGATGACCTGGGCCGGGGTGTCGGAGAGGCGGTCGAGGATGCGGAGCATGCCCGGGGAGACGTGCGACGTGGAGCCCACGCGATCCGGTGCCGCGTGACCGGCCAGTCGGAACAGGTGGTCTCGCTCCGCGGTGTCGAGGCGGAGCGCCCGAGCCAGCGCCGAGAGCATCTGGGTGGACGGCTGCGGTCCACGCCCCTGCTCGAGCCGGTTGAGGTAGTCGGTCGACATCGTCGCGAGCTGCGCGACCTCCTCGCGCCGCAGACCCGGCGCCCGGCGCCGCGGACCGCGGGCGAGCCCGACATCCTCCGGCTGCAGTGCGTCGCGGCGGCGGCGGAGGAACTCCGCGAGCTGATCTCTGTCCACCGCACCATGCTGGTCGACCACCCCGCGCCCAGCAAGGGAGCGCGAATCCCACGATCGGCATTGCCTGGATGCCGATGCGTCCCACGGCGAACGTGGGGGCATGACCACTTCACGCATCGTCCTCATCACCGGCGGGTCCCGTGGCCTCGGCCGCGCCTCCGCGCTCGCGCTGGCCGACAGCGGCGCCGACATCGTCCTGACGTACCACTCGAACGCCGCGGCCGCCGCCGGCGTCGTCGCCGACATCGAGGCGAAAGGGCGCCGTGCTCTCGCGCTCCCGCTCGATACCACCGCGCCGGACACGTTCCCGGGGTTCGCCGCGGCGCTCCGCACGGCGCTGCAGGCAGGCTGGGGCCGCGAGACGATCGACGTGCTCATCAACAACGCCGGTTTCGCCGGGAACACACCGTTCGGCGGGATCGAGCGCGCCGAGATCGACGCGCAGGTCGCGGTCCACTTCACCGGCGTGGTGCTGCTCACGCAGCAGCTCGAGCCGATGCTCGAACGCGGTGGCGCCATCCTGAACACGTCGACCGGTCTCACGCGGATGCCGGTCAACGCCGTGTACTCCGTGTACGCGGCGATGAAGGCCGCGGTGGAGACCTGGACTCTCTATCTCGCGCAGCAACTTGGACCGCGCGGCATCACGGTGAACGTCGTCGCCCCGGGTGCGACCGCGACCGACTTCGCCGGTGGTGGCATCCGCGACGACGCTGCGTACCGGGACAGGATCCTGCCCACCGTCGCCCTGGGGCGCATCGGCGAGCCGCACGACATCGGCGCGGCCGTCGCCGCGATCGTCGACCCGCGCATGGGCTGGGTCACCGGGCAGCGCATCGAAGCCTCGGGCGGACAGCGCCTCTGACCACGGCGCCGACCCCCCTGCGTCGCGGCACCGGGCGCCGTATCGTGGCGACGCGGGTTCGAACGCCGCGCACGGATCCGAAGCCCGGGAGGCATCCATGAAACTGCTCCTCACCTCGGGTGGCGTGACGAACGACGCCATCCGCTCCGCTTTGCTCGCCATGCTCGGCAAGTCGATCGACGAGTGCGACGCCCTCCTCATCCCCACGGCGCAGTGGGGTCAGCCGGCGTGCTCGCCGCAGACGGTCTGGATGTCGACGGCCGGCCGATGGCCGGGCGAGACCGGCCTCGTCGACCTCGGATGGAAATCCGTCGGCCTCCTCGAGCTGACCGCCCTCCCGAGCATCGGCGGCGACCGATGGATGCCGTGGGTGCAGGCCGCCGACGTCCTCCTCGTCGACGGTGGGGAGGCGGTATACCTCGCGCACTGGATGCGCGAGTCCGGCCTTGCCGACGTCCTGCCCTCGCTGGCGGACACCGTCTGGGTGGGCGTGAGCGCCGGGAGCATGGTCATGACCCCGCGCATCGGGCCGGAGTTCGTCGACTGGAGACCCGGCGGAAGCGATGAGACGCTGGGCGTCGTCGACTTCTCGATCTTCCCGCACCTGGACTATCCGGGCTGGGACGAGAACACCTCGGACGCCGCACGGCGCTGGGCGGCGAAGATCGCCGGACCCGCGTATGCGATCGACGACCAGACGGCCATCTCCGTCGTCGACGGCGCCGTCGAGGTCGTCTCTGAAGGGCGCTGGACGGCTCTGAACACCTGACGGCGGCATAATTGCACGGTGCCCAAGATCACCGCTCCCACCGTCGCGGAGCATCGCGCCTCGCAGCGCGCGGCGCTCTTGCGCGCCGGTGAGGCGGTGCTGCTCGAGTCGGGCATCCCGGGCGTGAATCCGCGAAGCGTCTGTGAGCGGGCGGGGCTCACCCGGTCGAGCTTCTACGACTACTTCGCGACGAAGGACGACCTGCTCGTCGCGATCGCCATCGACGCCATCGAACGCTGGGATGCCGAGATCGAGCACGCCCTCGCCGGTGCGGATCCGGGCCTGCCGGAACTGCGGCGGTTCGTCGACGCGACGATGGAGATGACGGCCCAGGGCAGGCACGCGATCGCCGGGGCGCTCCGGGAAGCCGACCTCAGCCCGAGCCGGCTGGAGGATCTGATGGTGCTCCACGACGCGCTGATGCGACCCCTCCTGCGGGTGCTCGCCGACCTCGGCCTGGGGGAGTCGCGGTCGATGGCGTTCCTCATCCAAGGCGTCCTCGGTGCCGGCATCCAACTCGTCTCGCATGGGATGGACCACCGTACCGTCGCCGAGGACGTCTTCGGACTCGTCACCCGCGGCCTCGCCGACTGAGCAGAGCCGTCTCAGGCCCCGTCGGTGCCCGCCGCGGGGCGGCCGATTTCGTCGAGCCTGGTTTTGGTGACACAATGTCAGCAAGTTACCGACACACTGTCGGTAATAATCCTGATGCGAAAGTCTCCATGTTCCTTGCTCTCCGTGAGCTGCGGTTCGCCCGCGGCCGCTTCGCTCTGATGGGCATCGTGATCGCCCTCATCTCCGTGCTCGTCGTCCTCCTGTCCGGGCTGTCCTCGGGCCTCGTCAACGACGGTGTCTCAGGCCTGAAGGCCATGCCCGCCACCGGCTTCGCGTTCGACGAGGGCACGATGACCGACAACGCCTTCAGCCGCTCCGTCGTCGACGGCGTGCAGGTCGAGCAGTGGCAGGATGCCGACGGCATCGCCGCGGCGGAGCCGATGGGCGTCAACATCGTCAACGGTGTGACCGACGACGACACCCAGGTGGACCTCACCCTCTTCGGCGTCGTGCCGGACGGGTTCCTCTCGCCGAAGGTCTCCAGCGGTGAGCAGCTGGATGCCGTGGGCGGGATCATCGTCTCCGAGCCGCTGCGCGAGCAGGGCGTCCAGCTGGGGTCCGTCGTGACGCTCGACCGCCTCGATGTGGAGCTCACGGTCGTCGGCTTCACGGAGGGGCAGGCGACCTTCGGGCATGTCGATGTCGCCTATCTGCCGCTGAGCACGTGGCAGCTCCTGGCTTCCGGGACGGCCCAGCCCGGCGCTCCCACGCAGGAGCAGATCGAGGCGATGGACTTCGGCTACGCGAGTGTCGTCGCCCTCCTCGCCGAGGACGGGGCTGCCCTCGATTCCGCTGCGGTCGACGCCGCCGCCGGGACCACCACCATGACCCTCACCGAGGCCTTCAACGCGTCGCCCGGGTATGAGGCGGAGACGCTCACGCTCAGCATGATCCAGGTCTTCCTCTACGCGATCTGCGCCCTCGTCGTCGGCGCGTTCTTCACGGTCTGGACCATCCAGCGCTCGCACGACATCGCCGTGCTGCGCGCCGTCGGCGCATCCAGTCGCTACCTGCTGCGCGACAGTCTCGCGCAGGCGACGATCCTGCTCGTCGGCTTCACCGCGATCGGCGTGGCCGCCGGTGTGGGCATGGGCGCCGCGATGCCGGAAGCGATGCCGTTCGACCTCGAGCTCGCCCCGATCGCCCTGGCATCCGCCCTCACCATCATCCTCGGGCTCCTCGGCGCCGCCGTCGCGGTGCTCCGCATCGCCCGAATCGACCCGCTCCGCGCCCTGGGAGGACAGCGATGAACACCGAACCGACCATCCCCGCCCTCGAGATCACCGACGCGATCCTGGAGCTCGGCGACGGCGACTCGCGCGTCCGTGCCCTCGACGAGGTCTCGCTCAGCGTGCAGCCTGGTGAGTTCCTCGCGATCGTCGGCCCCTCCGGGTCCGGCAAGTCGTCACTCCTCGCCATCGCCGGCGCACTCTCCCGCCCCGACAGTGGTGCCGTCCGTGTGCACGGCACCGACCTCGGCGGTCTGTCGAAGGGCGCCGCGACGCGGTTCCGCCTCCGCAACATCGGCTTCGTGTTCCAGTCCGGCAACCTGCTGCCCTCGCTGACGGCCACCGACCAGCTCCGCCTCGCCGGGCGCCTGGCGGGCAACCGCCGCGTCGATACGGCCTCGCTGCTGGACTCGGTCGGCATGGCACACCGCGCGGGACACCGGCCGGGGGAGCTCTCCGGCGGCGAGCGTCAGCGCGTCGGCATCGCCCGGGCTCTCGTGAACGACCCGAGTCTGCTGCTCGTCGACGAGCCCACCGCGGCGCTCGACCGCCGACGCAGCCACGAGGTCGTTCGGGTTCTCGCCGACCGCGCGCACGGTTCCGGCGTTGCGGTCGTCATGGTCACGCACGACCGCGACGTCCTCGAGCACTGCGACCGGGTCCTCGAGATGATCGACGGGCGTCTGGGCGCGCCGGTGCTCGCGCACTGACCCGGCGGCCTCAGACCTCGCGGACGGCCGGAGCGAGTTCTTCGGCGAGCTCGCGCGCCAGAAATCCGATTCCGCGCCGCTGCGTCAGCCGATCGCCGGCGCGGGCGTGCGCCCACGCCCCCCACGCGGCCGCGCGCACCGGTGGCATCCCGCGCGCCGCGAATCCGGTGATCGCGCCGGCGAGCACATCGCCCGACCCGGCGGTGCCGAGACCCGGCCCGCCGCCCTCGACCTCCCAGAGCTCGCCGTCGGGCGTCGCGACGACGCCGTAGCAGTTGACGATCGCGCGGTGGGTCTGCGCGATCTCGGCGACGCCTGCCGGGATGTCCTCCGGCTCCCGCCCGAGCAGGATCGTGGCTTCGTCGAGGTTCGCGTTCACGATGAGCGCATCGGGGAGGCTGGAGCGCCGGACCTTCAGCAGCGCGGCGACCGCGAAGGCGTCGACGACGAGACAGACCACGTCGCACGCGGCGATCATCCGGAGCCGCGCAAGCGTCTCCCGGGGGTCGTCGAACCCCGGGCCGATGAGCACGGCGTCGGCCGCCGCCAGTTCCGCGGCGAGCGTGGAGTGGGCCTTCCGTCCCCGCGGCCCCAGCTCGAACACACCGGCCTCCGGGAAGCTCATCCGGATCACGTCGGAGATCTCCGGGAGCACCGCGGCGCCGACCTTGCCGGCGCCGACGCGCAACGCCGCCTCACCTGCGAGCCGCACGGCTCCGGGGGACAGCGACGAGCCGCCCACCACGACGAGCCGTCCCCTGCTGTTCTTCGAGTCGCCCGCCTCGGGCAGCCCCCAGCCCCGCAGCAGCTCGGGGGTGACCGGCTCACTCCGGTGCGACATCGGGGCTCCCGGGGTGCACGGTGACGTCGGCGCCGGCGCGCTCGAGGTGGTCGACGTTCGAGAATTCCGCCAGCATCCACTCGTCGCCGTCCCGGTGCAGGTGGGTCACGGAGGCGTTGAGCACCGTGTTGCTCGCGGCGAACGCGAGCAGCTCGGCCTCGTCCATCCGCGTCAGGATCGCGATGAGCAGCATCACGACGGCGTCGTGCGCCACGATGAGTCCGACCGTGGCGGGGGAGTCTCCGGCATCCCTCAGGAACGACCGCAGCCGGAGCGCGACGTCGGCCCACGATTCCCCGCCGGGCGGGCGATGGTAGTACTTGCCCAGATGCGCGCGGCGTTCCGCCTCTTCCGGATGCCGGGCGGCGACGCCCTTCCGGGTCAGCAGATCGAGGATGCCGAGCTCCCGGTCGCGAAGCCGGTCGTCGGCGAAGACCGCCCCGATGGCGGGCCCATCCGCGACGGCGAGCGTGAAGGTCTGCTGCGCGCGCACGTATGGGGACACCCACGCGATCTGCGGCGCGGGGTCCATGGCGCGCAGCCGCATGCCGAGGGCCCCCGCCTGTTCGACACCGGTGTCCGACAGCGGCACGTCGGCATCCCGCCACTCGAGCGAGATGGCTTCCCGGCCCTCGATCTCGGCGCGCGTCGCGGCGACGTTTCCCGCACTCTCTCCGTGTCGGACCAGCCAGAGCTCTTCCACAGGCGCCATGCGTCGAGGCTCGCACGCGCGGGGGATCCCGTCACACGGGGTTGACGGTGCGCCCCCGCCGCGGTAATCGGGCGGGGGCGCACCGACCGGCCCCGTGCTGCCGGCAGGATGCAACGATGGGGGAATCTTCCCTTCGACCCAGGAGTCCCGATGACCATGCAGTACACCTCGCTCGGCCGCACCGGGACCGCCGTCTCGCGCCTCGCGCTCGGCACGATGAACTTCGGCGACCGCACGTCGGAGGAGGACGCGTTCGCGATCATGGACCGCGCCCTCGAGCTCGGCATCAACTTCTTCGACACCGCGAACGGCTACGGGGGCCGCGGCGGCCGCGGCGCGACGGAGGAGATCATCGGCCGGTGGTTCACCGCGCGGCCGGGCGTCCGCGACGACATCGTGCTCGCCACGAAGGTGCACTCGCCCATGGTCGACCCGGTCGACGGCGAGGATGTCGTCAATGCGCGCGGCGCCTCGGCGTGGCAGGTGCGCCGCGAGGCGATCGGGTCGCTGCGGCGGCTGCAGACCGACCGCATCGACCTGTACCAGTTCCACCACATCGATCGCCACATCTCCTGGGCGGAGATGTGGCAGGCGATGGAGGTGCTCGTCGCGCGCGGCGAGGTGGTCTACACCGGCAGCTCCAACTTCGCCGCGTGGAACATCGCCCAGGCCAACGAGATCGCGAGCCGCCGCAACTTCCTGGGTCTCGTGAGCGAGCAGTCCCTCTACAACCTCACGCAGCGCTCCATCGAGCTCGAAGTCATCCCCGCCGCGCAGAACTACGGACTCGGCATCCTGCCGTGGTCGCCGCTCGGCGGCGGACTGCTCAGCGGCCCGTCGACGGATGCCCACGGCCGGTCCGCGGGCAGCTGGACGACGAAGGCCCGCGCAGAGCGCCAGGAGCAGATCGACGGCTACGAGACCTTCGCGCGCGAGCGCGGGTGGGCGCCGGCATCCCTCGGCGTCGCATGGCTGCTGCACCAGCCGGGCGTGACGGCGCCCATCATCGGGCCGCGCACGATGGCGCAGCTCGAGTCCGCCGTCGCCGCGCTCGAGATCCAGCTGAGCGCGGAGGACCTGGCCACGCTCGACGAGTTGTTCCCCGGCCCGGGCGGCCAGGCGCCGGAGGCCTACGCCTGGTAAGTCGCGCTTCGCGCCGGCGCGCGCCGCGCGTACGGCACGGGAGGAGATGACGCGTCGGGAGGTTCGATGCGCCGAACCGCACCTCCCGAGGCGCCATCTCCTCCGCACCGGTCGCCTGACCGCGGCCGTGCGTCCGAGCGCCTACGCCTGGTGATCGGGGTGGAACTGCGCGATCTGCAGGAGGTTTCCGCAGGTGTCGTCCAGCACCGCGACCGTCACCGGACCGAGCGGCGTGGGCGGCTGGGTGAAGGCGACGCCGAGAGCGGAGAGCCGCTCGTGCGTCGCATGGATGTCGTCGACCCCCAAGACGCACATGGGGATGCCGTCGGCCGCGAGCGCGTCGGCGAACGCGACGGCGGCGGGATGCGACTTCGGCTCGAGGGAGATCTCGGTGGCGTCCGGCCGATCGGGGTCGACCACGGTGAGCCACCGGTGCTCGCCGAGCGGGACATCCGCCGCGACGGTGAATCCGAGCTTCTCGGTGTAGAACTCGAGCGCCCGCTGCTGGTCGTCGACGAAGATGCTGACCGTCTGGAGTTTCATGGGAGATCCTTCCGGGTAGGCCATCGCTGCGCGATCTGCGCGAGTGGGGCGGTGTCGATCGTGTGGAGCTTGAAACGCCCCCGCTTCTCGGTGCGGACGAGTCCGGCCGCCTCGAGCAGGTCGAGGTGCTGGGAGACGGCCTGGCGGGACGGCGTCAGTCCGTTGTGCATCGCCAGGCTCGTGCACAGCTCGAACAGCGTCTGCTCGTCTCGCGTCAGAAGCTGATCCAGCAGTGCGCGCCGCGTCGGATCGGCGAGCGCCTTGTAGACATCGGCCACACCCGAAGAATAGGCAAGTAAATGCTTGCCTGTCAAGGATCGCGTTGACCGGCGGCCCGTGCCGCGGGCATCATGACGTCTGAGGGCAGGAGGCGCCATGGCGGTGACGGGGATCGGCGGGCTCTTCTTCCGCAGCCGCGACCCGGAGGTGCGCGCCGCGTGGTACCGCGAGCACCTCGGCATCGAGGCGGGACACGACGGCATCTGGCAGCAGGATGCCGGCATGACGGTGTTCGCGCCGTTCCCCGAGACCAGCGACTACTTCGCGGAGGACCAGACGTTCATGCTGAACCTGCGGGTGACCGACCTGGCCGCGCTCGCCGCACGGCTCGAAGCCGCCGGCATCCCCGTCGAGCGCCGCACGGAGTGGGACACCGAGGACTACGGGACCTTCGCGCGCATCCACGACCCGGAAGGGCTCCCCATCGAGCTGTGGCAGCCACCGGCGGGCTGAGAACGGCGAAGAGGGGATCCGCATCAACTCCGTCGCGCCGGGCGCCATCGACACGCCCATGCTGCGCGACGCCCTCGACCGGTTCGGGTTCGATGCGGACGAGTACGCCAAGCAGCTCTCGACGCTCGGCCGTTTCGGTCAGGCTCGGGAGATCGCGCAGGGGCCCGCGCGCGGGAGGCCGCCGCCTGCGCATGGAAGGACCCGCCGCGGCGACCCGGACTCTGTTCGCCGCGGCGGGAGTGCAAGACCCGATCAGCCCGCCGGAACGAGCACCCGGTCGATCGTGTGGATGACGCCGTTGGACGCCTGGATGTTGATCGCCCAGAGGACGAGCCGGGGGTCGCGCAGCGACGGAGTCGCGTCGCGGAGCGTGATCCCGCGCGGCTCGACGATGCCGTCGTTCGCCATCGTGAGGGACTTCGACGTCAGGACCTTCACGGGACTCAGCTTCTGCCCCGACACCACGTGGTACAGCAGGATGTTCGCGATCTGCTCGGTCGTGAAGGCGCTCGTGATCGTCGTGAGCGCTTCGGCTTCACTCGCCGGGGTCGTACCGGTGAGGTCGGTGACGAGGCGGAGGAAGGCGCGGTCGTTCGGCGCGAACACGGTGTAGGACGTGCTCGTGTCGGACAGCGCGGTGTTGAGGCCCGTCGCGACGACGGCCTGCACGAGCAGGTCGTAGTCGTAGGGGTTCTGGTCGGGCGTGCCCCCGCCGGAGGCGGCCACTGCGACGTCGACGATCGTCCCGCGAGCGGGGGAGCCGCCCCATGCCTGGGCGGGCAGGGCGGTGAGCGTCAACGCGGCGGCCGCGACGGCGGCGACGGCGAAGCGGACTCGGTTCTTCATCATTCAGCTCCTTCGGTGAGATGCGTCCGAGCTCCTGTGCCGGGCGTCATGAAGGTATTCCGGACGAACCGGTCCCCTGGATGCACCCCGCGCGGAATTCATCCGCGCCGAAGCGTGGGTGTGCCCGCCCCGCACCCGCCATTCGGCGCGGATCGACGACGCGCTCCCGAAGCGCGCCGGATCAGGCGGTGGCGGCCGAGATCGACCGCTGCAGCGGCCGGTAGTGCTCGATCACGGCCTGGCGGTACCCCTCCACATCGCCGCGCAGCGCCGAGGCGAGCATGTCGCCGTGGGCCTCCGCGGTGTGCTGGATGTCCTCCGGCATCGCGATCCCCAGCTGCGGGATGACCGCCGTGTGCACGTCCCAGAACGCACCGACGAGCTGCACCGCCAGCCGGTTGCCCGTCACGGAGAAGAGCTTCGTGTGGAAGGCGCGGTCCGCCTCGAGGAACACCTCGCCCCGGGAGGCCTTGTCGACCATCTCATCCACGAGGGCGGACAGCTCCGCCGCATCCTCGCCCACCGCGCCGTTCACGATCGTCTCGGCGAGCGCAAGGTCGAGTGCCAGGCGCACCTCGACCACTTCGCGGAGGGCGTTCAGCGTCCCATCCGGGGAGAGGACGCCCCGGAACACGAGCGCCTGCACCATAGGGTCGAGGGACATGGCACCGACATATGTGCCGTGGCCGTGCCGCACATCGACGATGTCGAGCGTCGACAGCGTCCTGATCGCCTCGCGCACGGATGAGCGCGAGACGTTCAGCGTCTCGCACAGCTCGGCCTCCGTCGGCAGCGGGTCGCCGGGCTTCAGATCGCGGGTGAGGATGAGCTTCTTGATCTCATCGGCGGTCGTCGAGCGCCGCATGCGCGAGCCGCTCTTCTCAGACACTGGCATCCAGACTCCGTCCCCTCGTCTGTCGAAGATTACAAGTTGATTTCCTGCGTTGTGTTACGCGGGAGATTGTGTTTATAGTACATCGGACGTCAGATGTCCGACAAGTGCGTCCCACATCCCATCTGGAGAACACATGAATCGATTCCCCACCCGCCGCACCGCGGGTCGCATCACAGCCGTCCTGGCGGGCACCGTTGCCGCCGCGGTCGTGCTGGCAGGCTGCGGCGGCGCCGCGTCGACGCCGACCGACAACGCGCCCAGTGCGGCCGAGGTCGACCCCGATGCCATCATCGAGGCCGGCATCTCGTACGCCCTGAGCGGCAGCTTCGACCCGATGATCGCCTCCGGCGCCGTCACGGTCGCCGCGAACTGGCACATCTTCGAGGGTCTCGTCGACCTCGACCCCGTCACCAAGGAGCCGTACGCCGCGCTCGCCGCCGAGCTCCCCACGGCGATCGACGACACGACGTACGAGGTCGACATCCGTGAGGGTGCGACGTTCCACAACGGCGACCCGGTCACCGCGGATGACGTCGTCTTCAGCTACGAGCGCGTGATGGACCCGGCGAGCGGTTCGCTGTTCACCACCTACATCGACTTCATCGACACCGTCACGGCCGTCGACGAGGACACGGTGCAGATCACGACGGACTACCCGTTCTCGCTGATCAACAGCCGCCTGGGCATCGTGAAGATCGTCCCGAAGGCACTGGCGGAAGCGGATGCTGAGGCGTTCGGTTCCGTACCGGTCGGCTCCGGCCCGTACTCGCTCGTCTCGGCTGTGCCCGAGGACAAGCTGGTCTTCGAGCGCTACGAGGACTACAACGGTCCCCGCCCGGCTCTCGCCGCCGGCATGAACTGGAACCTGCTGGCCGACTCGGCGGCGCGCGTGACGGCGATGTCGTCGGGCACCATCCAGGCCATGGAGGACGTCCCCTACATCGACGTCGATCAGCTCGCATCGGCCGCCGACGTCGAGAGCGTCCAGTCGTTCGGTCTCCTCTTCATGATGTTCAACACGAAGGCGGCGCCGTTCGACGATGCCCGCGTGCGTCAGGCGTTCTTCTACGCGCTCGACATGGACAAGATCATCGAGACGGGCATGCTCGGCAACGCCACGGCCGCGACCTCGTTCCTGCCCGAGACGTACCCGAACCACCACGAGGCGTCCACGGTGTACACCTACGACGCCGACAAGGCGAAGTCGCTCCTCGAAGAGGCCGGCGTGTCCGACCTGGCGATCACGCTCCTGACCACCGACACCGGCTGGGTGAAGGAAGTCGCGCCGCTCATCAAGGAGTCCCTGGACGCCATCGGCGTCGACGTCACGCTCGATGTCAGCCAGTCCGCCGCGCAGTACGCGAAGGTCGACTCCGGCGACTACACCGTCATGGTCGCCCCCGGTGACCCCTCGGTGTTCGGCAGCGACCCCGACCTGCTGATGAACTGGTGGTTCGGCCAGAATGTCTGGACCTCGACGCGCACGAGCTGGGCGGACAGCGACGGGTACGCCCAGCTGCGCACCCTGCTCGACCAGGCCGTCCAGCAGGACGGCGACGCGCAGCAGAAGACGTGGAACGAGGCGTTCGACCTGCTCGCCGAGGAGGCCACGCTGTACCCGCTGTTCCACCGGAAGCTCCCCACCGCGTGGAGCAGCCAGGAGCTGGTCGGCTTCCAGCCGGTTCCCACCACGGGGCTGTCGTTCCTCGACGTGGGCGTCGCCGCAGGCTGATCCCACCCACCCCCCCTACGGCGGGGGGTGCGTCCCCCAGCGCACCCCCCGCCACCCCACCCCTCAGGAAAGGAGCGGTCCGTGTCCAACACGCTCCGCCTCATCGGACGCCGGCTGCTGCAGTTGCCGCTGATGATCCTGGGCATCACCTTCCTGGTCTTCTTCGTGATGTCCTTCTCGCCGGTCGACCCGGCGCGCACCGCGCTCGGCGAGACCGCTTCGCCGGACGCGCTCGAGGCGTACCGCCAGTCGCACGGCCTCAACGACCCGCTGTTCGTCCGCTACGTGGCGTTCCTGTTCGGGCTCCTGCGCGGCGACTTCGGCACCTACTCCGCACGCAGCCTTCCCGTCGGCGACGAAGTGGCCCGCGCGTTCCCGGTGACGCTCTCGCTCACCTTCCTCGGCCTCCTGATCGCCGTCGCGGTCGCCTTCATCCTCGGCGTCGTCGCCGCGGTGTACCGCGACCGCTGGCCCGACCAGGTCATCCGCATCCTCGGCGTCGCGTCGCTGTCGACGCCGTCGTTCTGGCTCGCCATCCTCCTCATCCAGCTGTTCACGCTGCAGCTCGGCATCCTGCCCGCCTCCGGGCGGCTCCCCGACTTCTTCGCCGACCCGGGCGGATGGCTCGCGCGGATGACGCTTCCCGCGCTCGCGCTCGCGGTCCCCGTGATCGGCCAGCTGTCCCGGGTCGTCCGGACCTCGATGGTGGAGGAGCTCGACCGCGACTACGTCCGCACGGCGCTCGGCGCCGGCATCCCCCGCCCCGTCGTCGTCGCACGCAACGTGCTGCGCAACGCCCTCATCACCCCCGTGACGGTCCTCGGCCTGCGCGTGGGCTACCTGCTGGGCGGCGCGGTGGTGATCGAGGTCATCTTCGCGATCCCCGGCATGGGCACGCTGATCCTCAACGGTGTGACCAACAACGAACCCAACCTCGTACAGGGAGTCACCCTCGCGGTGGCCCTGGCCTTCGTCGTGATCAACATCATCGTCGACCTCCTGTATGTCCTCATCAATCCCCGAATCCGGGCGGTGTGACACCATGCGACGCAATCTGACCCAACGACTCTCCCTTCCCGGTCTCCGGCTCGGGAGTCTGTCCCTCGGCTCCAAGATCTGCCTGACGATCATCGCGATCGTGGCCCTGGCGGCGATCTTCGCCCCGTGGATCGCGCCTTACGACCCGCTGGCCTCCGGAGCACCCGTGCAGGCGCCCAGCGCCGAGCACTGGTTCGGCACCGACCGGCAGGGGCGCGACATCTTCTCCCGCCTCGTCTACGGCGGGCGCTACTCCCTGACGATCGGCCTCGGCGCGACGGCCGTGGCTCTCACCGTCGCGGTCGTGCTCGGTTCCATCGCGGCGACAGCCCCGAAGTGGATCGCCGAGACGCTGATGCGCGTCATGGACGTCATCATGTCCTTCCCCGGCATCGCGCTGGCCGCCGTGTTCGTCGCGGTGTTCGGCAAGTCGCTGCCGGTGCTCGTGCTCACGATCGCCTTCCTCTACGTGCCGCAGCTGACCCGCATCGTGCGGGCGAACATCCTCGACCAGTACGGCGAGGACTACGTGTCGGCCGTGCGCGTCATGGGCACATCGACCCCCCGGATCGTCATCAAGCACGTGGCCCGCAACACGATGGCCCCCGTCCTCGTCTTCGCGACGGTCCTCGTCGCCGACGCGATCGTCTTCGAGGCGTCGCTGTCGTTCCTCCAGGCCGGCGTGCCCGACCCGGAGCCGTCGTGGGGCAACGTGATCGCGGCCGGTCGCAACCTCCTGATGAGCGGCGCCTGGTGGGCGACCTTCTTCCCGGGTCTTCTCATCATGATCACCGTGCTGTGCCTGAACATCCTCTCCGAGGGGATGACGGATGCCATGCTCACGCCGAAGACGCGCAAGCTCACGCTCGACGCGGCCTCCACCGAGCAGTCCACGACGGCGCTCGAGGCGGCGCAGGCACCGATCAGCGACGACGATTCGTTCGCGGCCAAGGCCGACGGCAGCGCCCTGGACGGCGTCGAGGTGCCGGTCGTCACGGTGAGCAGCCCGATCCTCAGCGCGACGACCAGGGTCATCCCGCTCGCCGAGCGCCTCGCCGCACTCCGCGACGTCGAGCTCGCCCGCGCCGATCGCCTGCAGTACACGGGCGACGCCGCACCGCTCCTGGAGGTCAAGAACCTCTCCATCGCGTTCCCGCGCCACGGCGTGGTCAACGTCGTCGACAACGTCAACTTCACGGTCCGGCCGGCGGAGACGATGGCGCTGGTCGGCGAGTCGGGCTGCGGCAAGTCGATCACCTCGCTCGCGATCATGGGTCTGCTCGACCCGCGCGCGCAGATCAGCGGCGAGATCCTCTTCGACGGCAAGGACCTGCTGAAGATGTCCGCCAAGGATCGCAACGCCCTCCGCGGCCACGACATCGCGATGATCTACCAGGATGCGCTGAGCTCGCTCAACCCGGCGATGCTCATCCGTTCGCAGATGAAGCAGCTCACCTCGCGAGGCGGCACGCGCACCGCCGAGGACCTGCTCGAGCTCGTGGGCCTCGACCCGCAGCGCACGCTCTCGTCGTACCCGCACGAGCTGTCCGGCGGTCAGCGCCAGCGCGTCCTCATCGCGATGGCACTGACGCGCAACCCGCGTCTCGTGATCGCCGACGAGCCGACGACGGCCCTCGACGTGACCGTGCAGGCCCAGGTCATCGACCTGCTCAACAAGCTGCGCGACGAGCTCGGCTTCGCGATGCTGTTCGTCTCGCACGACCTCGCTCTGGTCGCCGAGCTCGCCCACCGGATCACCGTGATGTACGCGGGTCAGGTCGTCGAGCAGGGCACGACGCGCGAGCTGCTCACCCAGCCCGTGCACGAGTACACCCGGGGCCTCCTCGGCGCGGTCCTCTCGATCGAGTCCGGTTCCGACCGTCTCCACCAGGTGCCCGGCACGGTGCCGTCGCCGCGCGACTTCCCGGCCGGCGACCGCTTCGCGCCCCGCTCGTCGAACCCGGCCCGCGGCGCCGGTGTGACCCCCGTCCGCCGCCGCATCGAGGGGACGGATCACTACTACGCCGCCCACCCGGACGATGCGCCCGTCATGCCGATCGGAGCCGCACGATGAACGAGACGATCATCCAGCTGGAGGATGTCCACGTCCGCTACAAGACGCGCACCTCCGGGCTGTTCACCAAGAACTACGTCGACGCCCTCGCCGGGGTCTCCCTGACCGTCAAGCGCGGCCAGACGCTCGGCATCGTGGGGGAGTCCGGCTCGGGCAAGTCGACCGCGGCCAAGGTGCTGGTGGGCCTGGAGCAGCCGACATCCGGACAGGTGGTGTTCGCCGGTGAGCCGGTGCGCACCTTCACGACCCGCGTGCGCAAGCGGCTCGGCAGCATCCTGTCGGTCGTCTTCCAAGACCCCGCGACAGCGCTCAACGCCCGGATGACGATCCGCGACGCCCTGCTCGATCCCATGCAGGTGCACCGCATCGGCTCACCGGCCCAGCGCGACCGGCGCGTCAAGGAGCTCATCGGGCTCGTCGGCCTCCCGCAGTCCGCGCTGGACGCCCTCCCGGGGCAGCTCTCGGGCGGGCAGCGTCAGCGCGTCGCCATCGCCCGCGCACTCGCCCTGGACCCGCAGGTCATCGTCGCCGACGAGCCGACGTCGGCGCTGGATGTCTCGGTGCGCGCCCAGATCCTCAACCTCCTCACCGACTTGAAGAACGAGCTCGGCCTCGGCATGGTCTTCATCTCGCACGACATCCAGACGGTGCGCTACCTGTCGGATGAGATCGCGGTGATGAACAAGGGCCGGGTCGTCGAGTTCGGCGACGCCGCCCGCATCTTCGAGAACCCCGAGGACCCCTACACCCGCAGCCTCCTGGGCGCCGCGCCCTCGCTGCTGCACCCGCAGACCCCCTGACCGCCGCCCTCTGACTTGGACACTTCTATGACCCTCCCCGCCACCCCCTCCGCCGCGCGATTCTCCGGCGTGGTCCCGCCCGTCGCGACGCCTCTGAACCTGGACGGCACCGTCGACCACGGCTCGCTCGCCCGCCTCGTCGACCACCTCATCGACGCGGGCTGCACCGGCCTCTTCGCGCTCGGCTCGACCGGCGAGACCGCCTACTTCACCGACACCCAGCGTGTGGAGATCGCCCGCACGATCGTCGACACGACGGCGGGCCGCGTCCCGATCATCGCCGGCGCCATCGAGCTGACCGCGGGCCGCGTCATCGAGACCGCCCGTGCGCTGGTGGCGGTGGGCGTCGACGCGATCGTCACGACGGCTCCGCTGTACACGCTGAACTCGGCCACCGAGGTCGCCGCGCACTTCCGCACCATCGCGGCCGCAATCGAGGTGCCGCTGTGGGCCTACGATGTGCCGGTGCGCGTGCACACCAAGCTGAGCCTCGCGCTGCTCATGCAGCTCGCCGCCGAGGGCGTCATCGCCGGCGTCAAGGACTCCTCCGGCGACGACGTGGGCTTCCGCCGCCTCCTCGCCGCGAACGAGGCCGCCGGCCACCCCCTGCAGCTGCTGACGGGCCACGAGATGGTCGTCGACGCGATGCTGCTCGCCGGCGCCGACGGCGTCGTGCCCGGCTTCGCGAACGTCGAGGCCGAGGGCTACGTGCGTCTCTGGGATGCCGCCACCCGGGGTGATTGGGACGCGGCGCGCACCGAGCAGGAGCGTATCAACGCGCTGTTCGAGGTCGTCTTCCAGCCCACCGGCCTGTCCGGCGACGCGACCGGCGTCGGCGCGTTCAAGGCCGCCATGGTCGCCCGCGGCATCATCGACCACGCGGTCATGGCGCCGGGGGTCGAGTCGCTGGACGACGCGGCCGTCGAGAAGATCCGCGCCATCCTCGACGCGCACGACCTGCTGCCTGCGTGATGGCCGACGTCGTCCTGGCCGTCGACATCGGGGGCACGAAGATCGCGGTCGGTCTCGCCGACGCGGATGACGTGATCCTCGACGAGATCGCCGGGCCGACACCGGGCGCGGCCGGACCGGCGGCGATCATCGCCACGGTCCTGCAGCTCGCGACGACCCTCCTCGACCGGATGCCGGGGGCCGCCCTGCGCGGGGTGGGCATCGGCACGGCGGGAGTCGTCGACGTCGGCTCCGGGTCGATCGTCTCCGCGACTGAGACGCTTGCCGGCTGGGCCGGGACCCGTGTGGCCGACGACGTCCGCGCCGGTCTCGCGGACCGGCTCGCGCCGGGTGCGGTCGTCCACGTGCAGAACGACGTCGACGCGCACGCCGCCGGCGAGCACCGGCACGGCGCCGCCGCCGGCGCCGACAGCGTGCTCGTCGTCGCGGTCGGCACCGGGGTCGGGGCGGGCGTCATCCTCAGTGGCCATGCCCTCCGCGGAGCGCGCCACGTCGCCGGTGAGATCGCGCACGTCCCCACCCCCGGCGCCGAGCACCTGCGCTGCCCGTGCGGACGCCCCGGCCACCTCGAGGCCATCGGCTCCGGCATCGGGCTGTACCGCCACTACCTGTCGCTCGGCGGCGACCCCGACGAGGTCGACGCCCGCGGCGTCGCGGCCCGCGCCGCGCGCGGCGAGGCGCTCGCCGCGCGCGCCCTCCGCGAGTCCGCCGCCGCCGTCGGCCGCGCCATCGCGGCCGCCGTCACGGTGCTCGACCCTGAGCGCGTCGTCATCACCGGCGGCGTGCCCGACATCGGCCCCGCCTGGTGGCAGCCCATGGACGACGCGTTCCGCGCCGAAGTCATCGACGCGCTCCAGGCCGTCCCGCTCGTCCCCGGCACCCTCGGTTCCCACGCTCCGCTGCGCGGCGCGGCCGCCTCCGCGTGGGCCGCCCTGAAAGGAAACCCATGACCACGTCGCCAGCGACGATCATCGACCGGCTGACCGGCGGACTCATCGTGTCGTGCCAGGCCTATCCCGGTGAGCCGATGCGCGACCCGCGCACGATGGCGCAGATCGCCCGCGCCGCCGTGATCGGCGGGGCCGCCGGCATCCGCCTGCAGGGACTCGACGACATCCGGGAGGCCGCCGACCTGGACGTCCCCGTCATCGGGCTGTGGAAGGACGGGAAGGACGGCGTCTTCATCACGCCGACCCTCGCGCACGCCCGCGCTGTCGCCGACGCCGGCGCCGACATCGTCGCGATCGACGGCACCCGCCGCCCCCGACCCGACGGGCTCACGCTCGCCGAGACGATCGCGGGGCTCCGCGACACGCACGACGTGCTCGTGATGGCCGACTGCGGATCCCTCGACGATGCCCTCGCCGCCGAAGCGGCCGGTGCGGACATCCTCGGCACGACGCTCTCCGGATACACCGGCGAACGCCCCAAGACCGCAGGACCCGACCTCGAGCTCATCGCCCGGGTACGGGCCGCGTGCACCGCGCCGATCATGGCCGAAGGCCGCATCCACTCGCCCGCCGACGCCCGCGCCGCGCGCGAGGCCGGCGCCGACGCCGTGTGCGTCGGAACCGCGATCACCCACCCCGCGACGATCACCTCATGGTTCGTCGCCGCACTCGGAGAGGACATCTGATGGAGATCATCATCGGCAGCGAGGAAGCCATCGGCGAACGGGGTGCCGACGTCTTCGCCGCGCTCCTGACCGCCCGCCCGGACGCCGTGCTGGGCCTTGCGACGGGCTCGAGCCCGCTGCGCATCTACGACGCGTTGGCCGCCCGGGTCCGCGCCGGCGAGATCAGCTTCGCGCAGGCGCGCGCCTTCACGCTCGACGAGTACGTCGGGCTCCCGGCCGGCCACCCGTGCAGCTACCGCCGGGTCATCGAGGAGGACTTCACGTCGCACGTCGACTTCGCGCCCGGCGCCGTGCAGGGTCCCGACGGCACCGCCGCCGACCTCGACGCCGCGTGCGCCGCGTACGAGGCGGCGATGGCCGCCGCCGGCGGCATCGACCTGCAGATCCTCGGGATCGGCACCGACGGGCACATCGGCTTCAACGAGCCCGGCTCGTCGCTCGGGTCGCGCACGCGGGTGAAGACCCTCACGGCGCAGACGCGCCGCGACAACGCGCGCTTCTTCGACGACGACGCGGATGCCGTGCCGCGGCACTGCCTCACGCAGGGCATCGGCACGATCCTCTCGGCGCGGCAGATCGTCCTCGTCGCAACGGGAGAGGCCAAGGCCGAGGCTGTCGCGCAGATGGCGGAGGGCCCCGTGTCGGCCATGTGGCCGGCCACCGCCCTGCAGCATCACCCCCGCGTCACGGTGCTCCTCGACGAGGCCGCCGCCTCCCGGCTGCAGCTCGCGGACTACTACCGCGACGCGTACGCCGGCCGGCATCTCGTCGCCGCGTCCCGCTGATGATCCCCCCGGTCCTGGTCAGCGCGTACGCCGCGTCGCCCGCCCACACCCACTGGGACCCGCAGCTGGAGGGCGCGCTCCTGGAAGGGCTGTGCGCCCTGCCCGGCGTCGTCGGCCTCGAGCTCCCCTGGCTGGGGGAGCTGCACCCGCATGACTCCGCCTGGCTGCGGGCGAACGTGCCCGCCGGTGCGACGCTCGCGCTCACCGGGCTGCCGTGGGTCATGCGGCGGTGCGAGGCCGATGCCGCGTACGGCATCGCCTCCGCCGACCCGGACGGACGCCGCGCCGCGATCGCGGACCTGCGTGCCCAGGCCGACGACGCGCGCCGGCTCAACGACGACGGTCGCGCGCGCGTCGCGGTCGTCGCCCTGCACACCGCGCCGCAGCTGACCGGCAGCGGCGACGCCCTCGCCGACTCCCTCGCCGAGATCGCCGGCTGGGACTGGGACGGCGCCGAACTCGTCGTCGAGCACTGCGACACGGCCGTGCCGGGGCAGCAGCACGAGAAGGGATTCCTCCCCCTCGCGGACGAGACGGATGCCGTCACGCGCAGCGGCGCGCCCGTCGGGCTGTGGCTGAACTGGGGTCGCTCGGCCATCGAGCTGCGCGACCCCGACGCCGTCACCGCGCAGGTGCGCGCCTGCGCGGACACCGGCCTGCTCCGGGGGCTCGCGTTCTCCGGCGCCGCCGCCGTCGACGGTCCGTACGGCGCGGCGTGGGTCGACGCGCACCTTCCGCTGGCCTCCGCCGACGAGGCGTCGGCGTCGCTCCTGGACGACCGGCACGTCGCGGATGCCGTCGCCGCGGCGGGCCCCCTCGCCTGGGCGGGACTCAAGGTCAGCAGGCGCCCGTCCGACCGCACGGCGGGCGATGTCCTCCGGACGGTCGCGGCGAACCTCGCCGTCGTCGAAGCGGCGTTCGCGCAGCATCCCGGCGCACGCGGTGCCTGACCCGGTCGGCCCGCGGCGGGGTGCCCGTCCGCCCGTCGCGCGTGCGCTCCGGGCAGCCCTCGACGCACTGGCCGCGGCACTGCCGACCGCGATGACCACCGCCTACCGGGCCGCGGCGACCGCGCGCGGCACGACCGCCGCCGCCGTCGCGGCCCGGTGCGGTCTCTCCGCGGAGGAGCGAGACGTCCACGGCATCCCTGTCACAGTCTTCCGCGGCCGCGCCGCGCAGCCCGCGGCGCGGGTGGTGTTCCTCCACGGCGGCGGGCTCATCGCCGGCGACCGGTTCGACGGGGCCGATGTCGTCGGCCGGCACGCCGGAGCGCTGGACCTCGAGATCTGGAGCGTCGAATATCCCCTCGCGCCCGAGCACACGTTCACCGCCATGGTCGACGCGGCGCTGACCGTCGCTGCCGCCGCCGGCGCCGACGGCACCCGGGTGCTCCTGGCAGGGCAGAGCGCGGGTGGGGGCATCGCGGCGGCCGCCGCGTGGGATGCCGCATCCCACGGCGTCCGCATCGACGGGCAGCTGCTCGTCTGCCCCATGCTCGCCCGGGCCGACCCAGCCGCCACCGCCGCGTTCCGCGACGACCCGTCGTGGAGTGCGCAGAACAGCACGTCCGCGTGGCAGGCGGCGCTCGACGGCGACGCCGCCCTTCCAGCGGGGGAGCGGCGGGACCCCCCGGCCCTGCCGCCCGCGTACCTGGACGCGGGTTCGGCGGAGCTCTTCCGCGACGCGATCACGGCGTACGCGACCGCCCTGTGGCGCGGTGGCAACCGCGCCGAGCTGCACGTCTGGTCGGGCGGGTTCCACGCCTTCGACTGCGCCGCCGAGGAGGCGGTCGTCTCCGCCGAGTCGCACCGGGTGCGCGGCGACTGGATCCGCCGCTGGCTCGACGGCGAGGTCTGAGGCGCGCGGTATCACCGCGGCGCGAGCGCCTCAAGCCCCCCGCGTGCCGGCGGCATCCGCGTTATGGTCCTGGAACCGGAAACGAGAGAGGATGCCGCGATGAGCGAGCACGCGAACGATGACGAGAAGGCGGCGGGCGGGCTGGACGAGCACGGCACGCCGACCGCCGACGAGCACGGCGCCCCGACTGTCGATGACGCGGTGCGCGACGAGATGGACGGCGGCGCGCTGGCCGAGCCGGACGTCGACCTCGACGAGCCGCCGAGGCGCGCGGACGACGACGCGTGAACGCGGTCGCCACCACACCGGTCACGCTCGGCGCCTCGTCGCTCGGGACCCGTCCGGGCGCGTCCGAACTGGCCGACGCGCTGCTCGCCTCGCCGCTGGGCAACGTCGACACGAGCAACAACTACGCCGGCGGCCGCAGCGAGACCGCCCTCGGCGAGGCCATCCGCCGCGCGGGCGGCCTGCCGGCCGGGAAGCTCGTCTTTTCGAAGGCGGACAGCGACGGCGACACCGGCGTCTTCGACGGCGACCGCGTCCGGCGCTCGCTCGAGGAGTCGCTCGGGCGCCTCGGGCTCGACGCCCTGCCGCTGTACCAGCTGCACGACCCGTACACGATCGGGTTCGACGAGGCCATGGCGCCCGGCGGTGCCGTGCCCGCGCTGCTCGCCCTCCGGGACCAGGGGGTCATCGGGGCCATCGGCATCGCGTCCGGGACGATGGCGCAGGTGCACGAGTACGTCGAGACCGGCCTCTTCGACGTCGTCCTCTCGCACAACCGCTTCACCCTCGTCGACCGCTCGGCCGAGCCCACGTTCACGCGTGCCCGTGAACTCGGGATGACGGTCTTCAATGCGGCCCCGTTCGGCGGAGGGACGCTCGCGAACGGATCCGGCACGTACGGCTACCATCCGATGCCGGCCGATTTCGCGGCGCACGTCGACCGCGTGCGCAGCCTCGCGCGGGAGTGGTCGGTCGACCTGGCCGCTGCGGCGCTGCAGTTCTCGCTGCGGCATCCGCTCGTCGACACCACCGTCGTGGGCGTCAGCTCACTCGAACGGCTGAACGCCCTGCCGGGGCTGATCGGTGCCCCCGTTCCGGACGGCTTCTTCGCGGCGATCGAGCAGCTCGGACCACCGCCGCCCAGCGGCAACGACTGAGCCGGGAGCCCCGACGCGCCGGTGTCGGGGCTCCGTGCGACGCTCCCCGTAGACAGGCGCCGATCGCTCTGCGAAGCTATCGGGTCGGATCCACACGCTCGGAGATCTCGTTGCTCGGCAAACTCCTCCTCAAATACCTCGCGCAGTACCGCTGGCTGCTGCTCGGCGTCCTGGCCTTCCAGTTCGCGGCGGCGGTCGCCTCGCTGTACCTGCCCCGCCTCAACGCCGACATCATCGACCAGGGCGTCGCCCAGGGCGACACCGGCTACATCTGGTCCACGGGCCTGCTCATGCTCGTGATCTCGCTCGGCCAGATCACGGCATCCATCATCGCGACCTACTTCGCCGCGCGCGCCGCCATGGCGGCCGGCCGCGACATCCGCCGTGACGTGTACGAGAAGGTCAGCGGATTCTCCGAGCGCGAGGTGTCGCGCTTCGGGCCGGGCTCGCTCATCACGCGCAACACGAACGACGTGCAGCAGGTGCAGATGCTCGCCATGATGGGCGCCACGATGCTCGTCACGGCACCGCTCCTCGCGATCGGCGGCGTCATCATGGCGCTCCAGCAGGACGTCGGGCTCAGCTGGCTCATCGCCGTCTCGGTGCCGCTCCTGCTCGCCTTCGTGCTCATCATCATCAGCCGCATGGTGCCGCTGTTCCGCACCTTCCAGGAGAAGCTCGACGCCGTGAACCGCGTCATGCGCGAGCAGCTGACCGGCGTGCGCGTCGTGCGCGCGTTCGTCCGCGAGCGCATCGAGGAGGAGCGCTTCGCCGTCGCGAACACCGACATCATGGTCGTCGGCCGCAAGGTCGGCTCTCTCTTCGTCCTGCTGTTCCCCGTCGCGATGCTCGTCCTGAACGTGACCGTCATCGGGGTCATCTGGTTCGGTGCGATCCAGGTGGATGCCGGAAACGTCGAGATCGGGACGCTCTTCGCGTTCATGCAGTACGTCGCCCAGATCCTCATGGGGGTCCTGATGGCGAGCTTCATGACGATCATGATCCCGCGCGCCGCGGTGTCCGCCGAGCGCATCGGCGAGGTGCTTGCGAGCGAATCCACCCTGACCCGAGCGGAGAACCCGGTGACCGAGTTCCCCGAGCGGGGTGCGGTCGCCTTCGTGGACGCCGAGTTCACCTATCCCGGCGCGGACGCCCCCGTGCTGCACGGCATCACGTTCGAGGCCCGGCGCGGCGAGACCGTCGCGGTCGTCGGATCGACGGGTTCCGGCAAGACGACGCTCATCTCCCTCATCCCGCGCCTGTTCGACGTGACCGGCGGCGCCGTGCAGGTCGGCGGCGTCGATGTGCGCGAGGCCGACCTCGACCGGCTGTGGAAGGGCATCGGGCTGGTCCCGCAGCGGCCCTTCCTCTTCTCCGGCACCGTCGCCTCCAACCTGCGCTTCGGCCGCGAGGAGGCCACCGACGACGAACTCTGGCACGCGCTGGAGATCGCGCAGGGCCGCGACTTCGTCGAGGAGATGGAAGGGCGTCTCGACGCCCGCATCGCGCAGGGCGGCACGAACGTCTCCGGCGGCCAGCGTCAGCGCCTCGCCATCGCGCGCGCCATCGTGCACCAGCCCGACATCCTGATCTTCGACGACTCGTTCTCCGCCCTCGACCTCTCCACCGATGCGCGCCTCAGGCAGGCGCTGTGGCGGGAGCTGCCGGAGGTGACGAAGATCGTCGTCGCGCAGCGCGTCTCGACCATCACGGATGCTGACCGCATCGTCGTGCTCGAAGACGGCCGGATGGTCGGCGTCGGGACCCACGACGAGCTTCTCGCCACCAGCGACACCTACCGTGAGATCGTCGAATCGCAGCTGGGGGTGGAAGCGTGAGCGCCACCGAGAACATGACCGACGAGGAGCGCCGCGACCTCGAGCTGGCCGAAGCCGCCCGCCAGGATTCCGGCGACTGGGACAGCGTCAAGCCCGGCAAGGCCGCGAACTTCGGTCAGAGCTTCAGCCGTTTGATCGGCCTGCTGAAGCCCCACGCCGTCGCGTTCGTGTTCGTGTCGATCCTCGGCGCGCTCGGTGTCGTCCTCGCCGTCATCGCGCCGAAGATCCTCGGCGAGGCGACGAACCTGATCTTCACGGGCGTCGCGTCGAACGCGCTGGCCGCGCAGTTCCCCGCCGGCACATCGCAGGAGGTCGTGGTCGACGCGCTCCGCGGAGCCGGCCAGACCGACATGGCCAACATGATCGCGGCCATGAACGACTTCACGGTCGGCGCGGGAGTCGACTTCGAAGCGCTCCGCATGGTGATCGTGGCGGTCCTCGCCATCTACGTCGTCTCGTCGGTCCTCAGCTGGATCCAGGGCTACGTCATCAACGTGATCATGGTTCGCACGATGTGGCGCCTGCGCGAGTCGGTCGAGACGAAGATCAACCGCCTGCCGCTGTCGTACTTCGACAAGGTGCAGCGCGGCGAGCTCATTTCGCGCGTCACCAACGACATCGACAACATCACGCAGACGATGCAGCAGTCGCTGTCCGGCGTCGTGACATCGGTGCTCACCGTCGTCGGTGTGCTCATCATGATGTTCTCCATCTCGTGGCAGCTGGCGCTCGTGGCCCTCGTGTCGCTGCCGTTCATGGCGGTCATCTTCGGCATCATCGGGCCGCGCTCGCAGAAGGCGTTCGGCACGCAGTGGCAGAAGGTCGGACGCCTCAACGCCCGCGTCGAGGAGTCGTTCTCCGGCCACGCGCTGGTCAAGGTGTACGGCCGGGAGGTCGACTCGCGCGAGAAGTTCCAGGTCGAGAACGAGGAGCTCTACGAGGCCGCGTTCAAGGCGCAGTTCCTCTCCGGGATCATCATGCCCGGCATGATGTTCATCGGGAACCTGACCTACGTCGGAATCGCCGTGCTCGGCGGGCTCATGGTCGCGACCGGGCAGCTGACCCTCGGCTCCGTGCAGGCCTTCATCCAGTACTCGCAGCAGTTCACCCAGCCGCTGTCGCAGCTGGGCGGCATGGCCGCGGTCATCCAGTCCGGCACCGCGTCGGCCGAGCGCGTCTTCGAGCTGCTCGACGCGGACGAGCAGGAGCCGGACGCATCCGACGCGCCCGCGCCGGTCGACGGCGAGGGTGTCATCGAGTTCGAGAACGTCTCGTTCTCCTACAACCCCGAGCACCCGCTCATCACCGACCTGTCGTTCCGCGTCGAACCCGGCCAGACGGTCGCGATCGTCGGCCCCACCGGTGCCGGCAAGACGACGCTCGTGAACCTCATCATGCGGTTCTACGAGCTGGACGGCGGCCGCATCCTGCTCGACGGGCAGGACATCGCCGAGCTCACCCGCGACGACGTCCGATCCCGCACCGGGATGGTCCTGCAGGACCCGTGGCTGTTCGCCGGCACCATCCGCGAGAACATCCGGTACGGCCGCGAGTCGGCGACCGATCAGGAGATCGTGGATGCCGCGACCGCGACGCGCGTCGACCGGTTCGTGCACTCGCTGCCGGACGGCTACGACACGGTGCTCGATGAGGAGGCGTCCAACGTCTCGGCCGGCGAGAAGCAGCTCATCACGATCGCGCGCGCCTTCGTCGCCCAGCCGTCCGTGCTGATCCTCGACGAGGCCACGTCCTCCGTCGACACCCGCACCGAGCTGCTCCTCCAGCACGCGATGGCCGCCCTGCGTGAGGGGCGCACCTCGTTCGTGATCGCGCACCGGCTCTCCACGATCCGCGACGCCGACCTCATCCTCGTGATGGAGCACGGCGACATCGTCGAGAAGGGCACGCACGAAGAGCTCATCGCCGCCGAGGGCGCGTACTGGCGGCTGTACCGCTCCCAGTTCGAGCACGCCGCGACCGACCTGGTGGAGGAGCCGGCGCAGACCGAGGCCTGATCCTCAGACGCCGAGGAACCGGCGAAGGGTCAGGGCGTTGCGGACGGCGTGACCGTGCCCGTCGTTGTTGAAGTACGCCCAGATGTCGTGCCCGGTCGCCGACCACTCCCGGATGCGGTCGGCCCACCACCCGAGATCGTCGTCGGAGTACGAGCCCTCGTACAGCCGGTCGTGGCTCGGACCGTGGAAGCGGATGTACACGGTCGGAGACGTCGCGCGCAGGATGCACTCGATGTGCGCGCCGCTGACGACGCAGTACGCCGTGCCGTGCCGCTCCAGCAGGGCGAAGACGTCATCGTCGTTCCAGGTGGGGTGGCGCAGCTCGACGGCCGTCGTCATCCCCTGGGGGATGCGGGCGAGGAAGTAGTCCAGTCGGTCATCGTCGCGCTGCATGTCGGGCGGGAGCTGCACGATCATGCAGCCCGCCCGGTCGCCGAGCGCCCGCCACCCCCGCGTCATGCGCTCGAGCCACACCTCCGGATCGTAGAGGCGCTTTCCGTGTGTCAGGCCGCGGGGAGCCTTCACAGTCATCGCGAAGCCGGGCGGGAGCCGCTCACGCCACGCCGCGAACCGTGCATCGGGCGGCCAGCGGTAGAAGCTCGCGTTCAGCTCGACGGTCTCGAAGGCCTCGACATACCGCGCGAGACGCTGCCCGGCCGGCATCCCCGGCGGGTAGAGGACGTCCGTCCAGTGGTCGTAACTCCAGCCCGAGGTGCCGACCCGGATCACGCCGACCCGCCGTTCACTCCGCGTCGATGAGCTCGAGGAGCGCGCGCAGCTCGTCGCGGATCTCGGTGTGGTCGTGCTGCCCCGCCCGGCTCTCGCCCGCGATCACGCCGGAGCGGTGCACCTTGCGGAAGTCGCCGAACGGGAACGAGTACGCGCCCTTGGTCTCCCGGTTCTGCTCCTTGTCGATCCCGAGATGCCAGTGCGAGAACTCCGTCCACCCGTGCTCCTCGATGAAGCTGTTCTCCTCGTCGGCGGTGGGGGCGGCTTCCGACCAGGCGTCGCGGTCGTCCCGGACGACCTCGCCGGCACGGATGAGCCTGCGGGCGTTCTCGACGGCGGGCCGGTTCACCTCGATGGCCATCAGCGACCTCCTCGCGACACCACGAGCGCGCGCCCGAATCGGAACAGGCCGACAGCGGCGAGGACCCACGGGCCCACGACCAGCACGGGATCCATCCACGCGTGCTTCAGATCGACCCGCCCGCGCCCGAATCTCGAGGCGATCGGGTGTCGTCCGCGCTCGCCGAGGACCCCGGACTGGGTGATCGGGTCGTCCGGGCGGCGTGAGGCGAGGGATGCCAGGTGCGCGCCCGCGGAGTCCACCCGGTCCGCCGCGACCAGCAGCAGCCAGTGCGCCGTCTGCCCTTCGCTGTAGCGCGCGTACGCGAGGCGGCGGATCCCGCCGGCCACGCCGTGCAGCGGCTGCGCGGTGCCGAAGACCGGTGTCAGCCGGGTGTGCTCGACGGACTTCTCCCGCGGACCGAATCCGTGCTGCTGCTCGGGCAGGTCCCAGTGGGCGCCGGTGGCGATCCCGGGCTGCTCGCGAGGGAAGGCGGGGCGGTCGGCCGGGTCCAGGTCGGCGCCCCACCCCGGGATGCGGGCCCGCAGGGCCTCGGGGTCGTGCGGGCGGCCGGGCTTGTCGGCGGTGTACGGCATGTCGTCCTCCTTCGTCCTAGGCGACCGGGGTGATGATCGGCTTGATGATCCCGTCGAGCTTCGACGAGAAGACGTGGTAACCCTCCGCGATGTCATCCAGCGCGAACCGGTGCGTGATCAACTCGCGTGGCGCGATGCGGCCGGCGCGGATGTGCTCGAACAGTCGCGGCCACTGCCGTTTCACCGGCGCCTGATTCATGCGCAGTGTGAGGCCCTTGTTCATGGCATCGCCGAACTTCACGGAGCTGTAGAGGGGCCCGTAGGCGCCCATGACCGAGACGGTGCCGCCCTTGCGGACGGAGTCGATGGCCCAGTTGAGCGCGACGGGCGACCCGCCCTGCAGCTTGAGCTTCGCGGAGGTGACGTGCTGGATGACGTGACCGTCCGCTTCCGCGCCGACGGCATCGATCACCCGGTCTGCTCCGAGGCCGTCCGTCATCTTCTTGAGAGTCCGGACGACGTCGTCGACCTCCCCGAAGTGCAGGGTCTCCGCATACGCGAACTGCTCGGCCTTGCGCAGCCGGTAGTCGATGTGGTCGACGACGATCACCCGCCCCGCGCCCATCAGCCAGCAGGAGCGCGCCGCTGCGAGCCCGACCGGTCCGGCCCCGAACACGACGACGGTGTCGCCCTCGACGATGTCGGCGAGCTGGGCCCCGAAGTACCCGGTCGAGAACGCATCCGTCAGCAGCAGCGCATCCTCCGGGTGGATGTCGTCCGGGATCACGGTCGGTCCCACATCGGCGAACGGGACGCGGACCAGCTCGGCCTGACCGCCGTCGTAGCCCCCGGTCGTGTGCGAGTAGCCGTAGATGCCGCCGATGGCGGTCGCGTTCGCGTTGACGTTGTGGCAGTTGGAGTACAGGCCCCGTGCGCAGAAGAAGCACGAGCCGCAGAAGATGTTGAAGGGCACCATCACGCGGTCGCCGACCCGCAGATTCTGCACGGACGCACCCACGGACTCGACCGTCCCGATGAACTCATGACCGAAGGTGTGCCCCACCCGGGTGTCGGGCATCATGCCGTGGTACAGGTGCAGGTCCGAGCCGCAGATCGCGGCGAGCTCCACCCGCACGATCGCATCGTTGGGATGCTGGAGACGGGGCTCCGGCTTGTCGTCCACGCGGATCTTGTACGGCCCCCGATACGTCATCGCTTTCATGCCTCCGGTTCTAAACGCGACCCGTCGTGGGCGCAGGGGGGTTGCATCTCGCGCCGCGGTGTGGAAACGGACCGGCCCACGGACACAGGGATGCCCACGACGTCAAGCCCTTCGCGGTTTTCCGCTCGGTGCCTCAGGCTGTTCGACAGACTCGCTCTCCGGCTGTGCACGGCGGAGCAGGAAGGGACATGGCATGACCGTCGACACGGAACCGACGACGAAGCTGCACCGCGGCATCACCGGACCGCTGCTGTTCTTCTTCATCCTCGGCGATGTGCTCGGCGCCGGCATCTACGCGCTCATGGGGGTGCTCGCCGAGCGGGTGGGCGGGATGCTGTGGGCGCCGTTGCTGCTCGCGCTCGCCCTCGCGATGCTCACGGCGGGGTCGTACGCGGAGCTCGTCACGAAGTATCCGCGCGCCGGCGGCGCCGCCGTCTTCGCGGAGCGGGCGTTCCGGATGCCGCTCGTGTCCTTCCTCGTCGGGTTCAGCATGCTGGCCGCCGGGGTCGTCAGCGCCGCCGGTCTGAGCCTCGCGTTCGCCGGGGAGTACTTCCAGACGTTCCTCCAGCTGCCCGTGATCCCCGTCGCGCTCGTCTTCCTCGCCGTCGTCGCGGCGCTCAACGCCCGCGGCATCCGCGAATCGATGGCGGCGAACGTCGTCATGACGGTGATCGAGGTGAGCGGGCTCGTCATCGTCATCGCCGTCGTGGGCCTCATGCTCGCCGGGGGCGGCGGCGACGTCGCCCGCGTCACCGCCCTGCCGGACGGCGCCGGCGCGGCGACCTCCGTGCTCGCCGGCGCCATCATCGCCTACTACTCCTTCGTCGGGTTCGAGACGTCCGCGAACGTGATCGAGGAGGTGAAGAATCCGTCCCGCTCCTACCCCTGGGCGCTCTTCGGTGCCCTCCTGACGGCGGGTGTCGTCTACGTCCTCGTCGGGCTCGCGAGCGCGATCGCGCTCCCCGCCGCCGAGCTCTCCGAGTCCACCGGCCCGCTGCTGGCCGTCGTGGAGGCCAGCGGCGTCGCCGTCCCGTCCTGGCTGTTCAGCCTCATCGCGCTCATCGCCGTGGCCAACGGAGCCCTCCTGACGATGATCATGGCGAGCCGTCTGGCCTACGGCATGTCCGAGCAGGGGCTGCTGCCGTCGGCGCTGTCCCGGGTGCTCCCGAAACGCCGGACCCCGTGGGTCGCGATCCTCGGGACGACCGCGATCGCGATGCTCCTCACCCTCGTCGGCGACCTCGCCACCCTCGCCGAGACCGTGGTGCTCCTGCTGCTGTTCGTCTTCCTGAGCGCGAACGTGTCGGTCCTCGTTCTGCGGCGGGATGCCGTGGAGCACGAGCACTTCCGGGTGTGGACGGTCATCCCGTATCTCGGCATCGGGTCCTGCGTCCTCCTGCTCACACAGCAGCGGCCGATCGTCTGGCTGTTCGCCGCGGCGCTTCTCGTCGTCGGCGTCATCCTGTACTTCGCGACCCGGTGGGCGAGGCGCCGCGGCGCGCGCTCCGCGGACCCGGAGCGGGGTCCCCTCGTCCGGTCCTGACGCACCGCGGACTACTCGCGCTCTCGTCGACTGTCAAGCCCCTCCGGCGCGTTCCGCCCCCGCCCTATCTTCTCGCCACCGCCCACTGCCGGGCGCGCAGGGAACACATCGCAGGGGGCCATCGTGCGTACGACATCCAGACGATTCCTCGCCGCGGCCGCGGCGCTCACGCTCTTCGGCGGTCTCACCGGCTGCGCGCAGGGCACGGGCGGGACGGAGGACGACGACACCGAATACAGCCCGGACGCCGACCTGACCGGATCGCTGTCCATCATGGGCTTCTCCGGCGTGGACGAGGTCGCGACCTCACGGCTCGACCTGGCGAAGGAGGCGGTCGGCGACGTCGACGTAGAGCTCGCGGAGGGCGATCTCGACATGCAGCAGCTGCTGTCCGCGATCGCGACCGGGCAGCCGCCGGACCTCGTGTACGCCAACCGGGATCAGGTGGGATCCCTCGCCGCCCGCGGCGCGATCGTCCCCCTCGAGGACTGCATCGAGGGGGAGGGGATCCCAACGGACGATTTCGTGGAGTCCGGCCTCGCCCAGGTCACCCTCGACGACGACGTCTACGGCATCCCGGAGTTCAACACCGTGCAGCTGACGATGGCCAACGCGGACCTGCTCGACGCGGCAGGGCTTTCGCTGGATGACGTGAACGGGTCGGACTGGGACCGCATGGCCGATGCGGCCGACAGGATGATGGTCGCGCAGTCCGGCAAGCTCTCCGTGATCGGCGTCGACAGCAAGCTCCCGGAGTTCCTGCCGCTCTGGGCGAAGGCCAACGGTGCCGAGCTCATCTCGGAGGACGGCAGGACGGCGCAGCTGGACGATCCTGCCGTCGTCGAGGCGCTCGAATGGGCGGTCGGCATCTACGACGCGCAGGGCGGATTCAGCGCCGTGAAGGCCTACCGTGACTCCGCGGACTTCTTCGGCGAGGGGAACCAGTTCGCGACGAACGTCCTCGGCGCGATGCCCATGGAGCAGTGGTATGTCAACGTCCTCAACGATGTGTCGCCGGACGCTCCGGTCGCCTTCGACACGGTGCGCGACCGCAAGGGGGAGCCGCTCGCGTACGCCTCAGGGTCGGCGTGGGTGATCCCCACCGGGGCGGAGAACCCGGCGGCCGCCTGTCGCTTCGCCCGCGTCATGACGTCGCTGGACGCGTGGGAGGCCGCCGCGAACGCCCGCCTCGAGGCGCGGAACACGGAGGGCAAGGCGTTCACCGGCATCCTCACCGGCAACACGAAGGCCGACGCGATGATCCGCGACATGACGACCGCGGAAGACGAGCCGTGGGCGTCCGCGGTGGAGAAGATGTACGAGGCGAACGACGACACCTTCAGCCTCCCCGCGAACCCCGCCGACGCCGAGTTCAAGTCGGCGATGTTCGATGCCGTCAACGCCGTGCTGAACGGTCAGAAGGAGCCCGCCGACGCGCTCGCGGCGGCCCAGGAGAAGGCCCAGGCCGCGCTGGACGAGGGCTGGGACAAGCTGGAATCGAGTGACTGAGGATGAGCACGGCCGTCGCGGCGACGCAGCGGGCGCGTGATGCTTCGCGCGCCCGCGCCCGCCGGCGGAACGTCGGTGCGGCGTTCCTGTTCCTCAGCCCCTGGCTCGTCGGTTTCGTCGTCTTCACCGCCTGGCCGCTGATCTACAGCGCCTACCTGTCGCTGACCGACTACGACGTGATCAACGACCCCAGCTTCGTCGGACTGGACAACTATGCGGAGATGTTCCGCGACCCGAAGGTGGGTCTCGCGCTCGGCAACACGTTCCTGTTCACTGCTCTGCAGGTTCCGCTCTGCGTCATCGTGTCCCTGCTGCTCGCCCTCCTGCTGCACCGTGCGGGCCGCGCGTCGGGGTTCTACCGGACGATCTTCTTCCTCCCGAAGATGACGCCGCCCGTCGCCGTCGGCGTGCTCTTCCTGCTGCTGTTCAACGGACAGAACGGTCTCGTCAACCAAGCCCTCGAGGTCGTGGGCATCGACGGGCCCTCCTGGACCACCGACCCGGCATGGGTGAAGCCCGGTCTCGTCGTCATGAGCCTGTGGACCGTCGGCGCGTCGGTCATCATCCTCCTGGCTGCCCTGCAGAGCGTCCCGGAGGAGCTGTACGAGTCCGCACGGCTGGACGGGGCGGGATTCTGGCGGCAGTCGCTGAGCATCACGCTGCCGATGATCAGTCCGGCCCTGTTCTTCATCGTCATCGTCAACACGATCGCCGGGCTGCAGACCTTCGACGAGGCCTACACCGCGTTCTTCGGGGCCGGGAACACGACCTACAGCAACGACGCCGCGCTGTTCTACGTCATCTACCTCTTCCAGCAGGCGTTCGAGTTCCTGCACATGGGCTACGCGTCCGCGCTCGCCTGGTTGCTGTTCGCGCTCATCATGGTCGTCACGACGGTGCAGATCGTGATCTCGCGGCGGCTCGTCTACTACGAGGGGGAGGACGCGCGATGACCCTCTCCGCCACCAGGCCTCCCGCCGTCGCCCCGGACGGCGACGAGCCCCACGGCATCCCCGACCGAAGGAAGGCACGCCGCACGCCGCGCCGGGTGAGCCGCGTGCTCATCGGCCTCGCGCTGGCCGTCTTCGCCGTGATCTTCGCGTACCCGTTCGTGTGGCTCATCAGCGCCTCCTTCAAGCCGCGTGGACAGGTCTTCGACAACCGGCTCATCCCGGAGACCTTCACCTGGGAGAACTATCTCCGCGTGTGGCAGGAGGCGCCTCTCGCGTTGTGGCTGCTCAACACCCTCATCGTGACGGTGCTCGCAGCGGTGGCCGTCACGATCTCCAGTGCGATGGTCGCGTGGGGCTTCGCGTACTTCCGCTTCCGCGGGCGCAACGCGCTGTTCGGTCTGGTCCTGGCGACGATGATGCTCCCCGGCGCCGTCACCATGATCCCGACATTCCTCATCTGGAACTCCCTCGGCCTCGTCGGCACGCTCGTGCCGATGTGGGCGCAGAACCTCTTCGCGAGCGCCTTCTACGTCTTCCTGCTGCGGCAGTTCATGCTCGGCCTGCCGCGGGACCTGTTCGACGCAGCCCGCGTCGACGGTGCCACGCAATGGGGGGTCTTCTGGCGGATCGCCCTGCCGCTGAGCAGACCCGCCCTCGCCGTGACGCTCGTCTTCGAAGTGCAGGCCGTCTGGACCGACCTCATGCGGGCGCTGATCTACCTGCGCGACGCGTCGACGTTCACGATCCCCCGCGGGCTGAAGTCCCTCGTCGATGCGTTCGGGTTCGGCGGCGAGTGGCATTGGGAGATCATCGTCACCGCGAGCGTCATCGCCACGATCCCGATGATCATCATCTTCTTCCTCGGTCAGCGACAGATCATCCAGGGCATCAGCGCGGGAGGGCTGAAGGGATGAGCACCGCCGGACGGCGGGTAGGCACACGTGCCGGGCAGATGCAACCCCCAAGCGTGCGGGGCGAGCGTCGGAGAGGATGGCGTCATGCAGCGACTCCACTACACCGGTGACTCGATCCTCATGGCGGATGAGACGGCCGCGGCGCTCCTGGACTATGCGTCCGCGCTCGCGGAGGCGAATGCATCGGATGTCGTCGCTGTGCCCGCCGTCGACGAGGAGGGCCGGTCGACGAAGGCCGAGCTCCTCATCGGCCCGGCCAGTCAGCTCTACACGATGCCGGTGGCCGGCCTGGACGAAGTGCCGCCCGACGCCGACGTGATCGCGGAACTGCAGCTGCGCGCCGCGAAGGTGCGGCCCTCCCGCCCCATCACAGAGGAGACCGAGCTCTCCACGTTCGTCCAGGGAGACGACGACCTCGTCTGACGGCCCGCCGCAACGCCATCCGTGTGCGGCATCGTCAGCCGCGAGCGGCCCAGCCTGCCAGCGCTGCGAGCATCGCCCGGCGGCCCGCGGAGTCGTAGGAGCGCTCGTCGTGGCCGAGCAGGTCCACCGCGACGCGGGCAGCGCCGACCTCACGCACCCACGCGGTCGGCGCCGACGTCCCCTCGTGGACGTGGTGGGCGACCTCGACGCGCTCGCCGAGGAGCTGCAGGCCGAGGTAGCGCTCATCCTCGACCTCGAAGTCGGCGATGGGCCCACCGCCCGGCAGCACGCCGCCGCGGATGGGCGTGACGCCGAGCGGCGGATGCCAGGAGACGTCGTCCACCCAGAGACCACCCAGCAGCCCCGGCCCGCCCGGATGCGCCTGCAGGCAGCGGATCCCGATGTGCACGGCCAGGATGCCGATGCCCCGCGCCACCGCGGCGGCGAGTCCGGCGGCGGCATCGTCCGGCGGCGGGGCGTCATCCGACGGCGCCCCCGCGTGCAGCACCAGGAGATCGACGCCGCCGAGGCGGGTCAGTGCGCGGTCGACGTCGTCGTCGACGCTCACGTCGAACCCCGCATCCGCGAGCGTGGCCGACACGAGCGGCGTCGTGCGCGGGAACGGATGCCACGGGTCGGCGTACCGCCCCGCGCCGCTCGCGATGAGTGCCCGCATCCGACCTCCGGCTCCCGTCATCCATCCCACTGTAGACACCGGTATCCGCCCCGGCACCCCCGTCAGCGGCGTAGGTTGACCGCATGAGCGCACCGATCACCGGCCCGTCCCGGATCGTCCTGACGGTCGCCGTGCTGGCATCCTTCGTCGCGTTCCTGGACGGCACGATCGTCAACGTCGCGCTGCCCGCCATCAGCCGTGAGCTCGGAGGCGGGCTCGTGACGCAGCAATGGGCCGTGGACGCCTACCTCATCACGCTGGGCGCCCTCATCCTGCTCGCGGGCTCCGTCAGCGACGCCTTCGGCCGCGTCGTCGTGATCCGCCTGGGTTTGATCGGGTTCGGCATCGCCTCCGTCGCCGTCGGGCTCGCCCCCGATCCGACGGTGCTCATCGCAGCGCGGGCGCTGCAGGGTGCCGCGGGGGCCTTCCTCGTGCCGAGCTCGCTCGCGCTCATCACCTCGACGTTCCAGGATGCCGTCCAGGCGCGCGCCATCGGGATCTGGACGGCGCTCACGACCGCCGCCATGCTCGTGGGGCCGCTCCTGGGCGGCCTGCTCATCGACCTCGCCTCCTGGCGGTGGGCGTTCTTCATCAACGTCGTCCCGATCGCGGTGACCCTCCTCCTCGTGCCACGGATGGGCGTCCACGACGTGCGGCAGCCCGGTGCGCGGGTCGACTGGCTGGGCGCGGCGCTCTGCGCCGTCGGTCTCGGCGCGACGGTCTTCGCGCTCATCGAGCAGGCCCGTCTCGGGTGGCAGGACCCCCTCGTGTGGGGCACCGGCGTCGCGGGTGTCGACCTCCTGGTCGCATTCGTGCTCCGGCAGCGGCGGGTCACCTCGCCCATGCTGCCGCTCGAGCTGTTCCGGGTGCGGAACTTCTCCGCGGGCAACCTGGCCACCCTGCTCATCTACGGCGCACTGTCGCTGAACGGCGTGGTGGTCGCGGTGTATCTGCAGGAGAGCGCCGGACTCTCCGCGACGGCCGCCGGCCTGGCAAGCCTGCCGTCGACGGTTCTCCTCGTCCTCCTGAGTTCCCGGGCCGGAGCCCTCGCGGGCCGCTGGGGTGCCCGCATCTTCATGACGGTCGGTCCGCTCGTCATGGCAGCGGGCTGCCTCCTGCTGCTGACGGTCGCGGATTCGTTCTCCTACTGGTGGCAGGTGCTGCCCAGCATGCTGGTCTTCGGGCTGGGTCTCGCCCTCACCGTCGCTCCTCTGACGGCGGCGATCCTCGGTTCCATCGAGGCCGCCCACGCGGGGGTCGCCTCCGCCGTGAACAACGCGGTGGCCCGCATCGCGGGACTCCTCACGATCGCCTCGCTCGCGCTGATCGTCGCGGGGGACCTCGATCTGGCGGGCCTGCACCGGGCCGCGGTCGTCTGCGCGGTCCTGATGGCCGGTGGGGGCGTGGTCTCCTGGCTCGGCATCCGCGACACCGGAAGCACCCGCGTCGAGGCCGCCTGATCCCGACAGGTCAGGCGGCGGCGGTCTCCACCTCCGCAAGCACACGCGGGTGCGCGAGGATGCGGAAGTGCCCGCCCGTCGTGAGCATGATGTTCCGGGCCCCGGCCAGCTCGCTGCGCTCGGGGATGTGCGGGTCGAACGTGCCGTAGATCGAGACGATACGGGGGTTGAACGTCGCCTGACCGCCCAGGGCCACGATCGTGGCATCCCGCGGGGAGAACATCCGCAGGGTCCGCGCCGGAAGCAGCCGGGCGTAGCGCGACCCGCCGAACGGCGTGGCGACGGCCACCATCGACCGGACGCGGCCGCCGGCGGGCCCCACCATGACCTGCTTCCCGACCAGCCCGCCCTTGCTGTGCGCCACGAGGACGACATCCCGGAGATCGTGCTGCACGAGGTACGCGGTCACCTTCTCGGCCATCTCGGCGACGGGGCGCCGGTTGCGGCGCAGCAGCTCGACGACGTGCACCGGGTGACCCCGGCCATGCAGCGCCCCGACGAGGGGCTGCATGAACTTCCACGTCTCGTAGACGCCCGGCAGGACGACGATCGGCGTCCGGTCGCCGGTGCGGAACGTCGCCGGGTCGGTGCGGTTGAAGGTAGCGCGCAGCTGCCAGAGGCCCGCGTAGGCGTAGTCCCGTGCCCACCACACGAGGATCCGCACCAGCCGGATCACGCCGTCACCTGTGCACGCCCCGTGAGAGCCCGGATCGCGGATGCCACGGCGCGCGGCGCCGTGTGCTGGACGACGTGGAAGCCGCGGGGGATCTCGACGAGCGTGGCGGACGCGGCGGCATCCCGCAGCGCCCGGCACCACTCGCGGCCGGCGATCGGATCGCGGGCGCCGCGAAGGACGAGGAGCGGCACGTCGAGCGCGGCGACGCGCTCCTCGATCGGATACGACAGCATGTGCCGCACCTGCGCCAGGTACCAGGGCACGCCGCAGCGGAGGTAGTCGGTGAAGACGATGCCGTTGACGGTGGGGGACTCGCCCAGCGTGTCGAGCGCCAGCGCGCTCAGCTGGGCGGGCAGTGTCCGGTGCGCCGCATCCGCGACGGGTCCCATGATGACGACGTCGGTCACGAGGTCGGGACGCTGCGCCGCCGCCTCGACGACCCATTGCGCACCCATCGAATGACCGACCAGGACGACGGGTCCGAGGCCGAGCCCGGCGATGACGGCGGTGAGACCGTGTGCCATCGCCTCCACCGGGAGGTCCCGTCCGGGCTTCGGAAGACCCGCGTACCCCGGCAGGTCGATGGAGTGCACCGCGCCGTCCACGGCCAGGGTCGCATGGAGGCGGGAGAGATAGCGGTGCGAGGCGCCGATCCCGTGCACCAGCACGGTCGGCGGGAGTGCCGCCGATGCCGCCGACGGACCCGCCGAGATCACCCGGAACGCCACGTCGTCCACGTCCACCCGCCGGGGCGGACGCGGGGCGGGTTGCGCGGCGGCGATGGTCACACACGCGAGTATGCGCGAGATCCGGGCGACCGGGCAGCGGGTTGCCATCGGCATCCCACCGCGCTATGCCGACTCGCGCGCGCGTGCCCGCGAACCTGTGAGGCGTACAGACTGCGGGCGTACCGTTCGGAGTACGCGTCGCAGCCCTGAACACGAGGAGGGCATCGTGGACGTCATCCGCACCATCCCCCGCACCGACCGCACGGCCGGTCGGACGGTCAGCGAGTTCTCGGAACTGGCGCAGAAGGTCCGCGACAGCGGTCTCCTCCGCCGGCGATACGGCTACTACTGGTCCAAACTCATCGGCCTGCCGGTGCTGCTGGCCGCCTGCCTCGTCGCGTTCGCGGTGATCGGCGACACCTGGTGGCAGATGTTCACAGCCGCCGTGCTCGCCGTCGTCTTCACGCAGATCGCCTTCCTCGGCCACGACGCGGCGCACCGCCAGATCTTCGTGTCCGGACGGTGGAACGACTGGACGAGCCTGGTCCTCGGGGACCTGCTCGTCGGGATGAGCTACGGCTGGTGGCAGCACAAGCACACCCGACACCACGCCAACCCCAACAAGATCGGCGCCGACCCCGACATCGAGCTCCCCGTCATCGTCGTGGCGCCGGAGCAGCGTGCGCGTCCCCGCGGTCGCGTCATCCAGTGGCTGCGGGCGCACCAGGGCATCTTCTTCTTCCCCATCCTGCTGTTCGAGGGCGTCTCGCTGCACGCGTCGGGCATCCGCCGGGTCGCGGTGCGCGAGCACCTGGATCGTCGGTGGGTCGAGATCGCCTTCATGCTGGTGCGGATCGTCGGCTTCGCGGTGCTCGTCTTCCTCGTGCTGTCGCCCGGTGTCGCGTTCGCGTTCCTGGGCGTGCAGCTCGGGCTCTTCGGGTTCTACATGGGCATCTCCTTCGCCCCCAACCACAAGGGGATGCCGATCGTGCCGCGCGACATGAAGCTCGACTTCCTGCACCGCCAGGTCATGATGAGCCGGGATGTGCGCGGCGGCCGGGTGCTCGACGTCGCGATGGGTGGACTGAACTACCAGGTCGAGCACCACCTGTTCCCGTCCATGCCTCGCCCGCACCTGCGGCGGGCGGCGCCGATCATCGCCGAGTACTGCCGTGAGCACGGCGTCCCGTACGCGAGCGTCGGACTCCTGGCCTCGTATGCGATCGTCGTCCGCTACATCAACCGCGTCGGGCTCGGCGAGCGCGACGTGTTCACCTGCCCCCTCGTCGAGCAGCGGAGCTTCGTCGGCGGGCATGCGTGAGGCGAAGTGCAGGAGCAGCTGGTGCCGGTGGGGCGGATGACGGCACTCCTGTCCCACCCGTCACACTCGGTCCTGCAGTTCGCGCCGCGGAGGACTAACCTGGCGGTATGACCACACCCTCCAGCGTCCCGACTCCCGTCGGACACGCCGGTGAACCGCATGCCGCCGGCGTCTCCCAGCGTCTGAACTGGCTGCGCGCCGGCGTGCTCGGCGCGAACGACGGCATCGTCTCGACGGCAGCCGTCGTCGTCGGCGTCGCGAGTGCGACCTCCGAGTCGCTTCCGGTCCTCCTCGCGGGAGCGGCTGCCCTCGTGGGTGGCGCGATCTCCATGGCGCTGGGCGAGTACGTCTCGGTGTCGAGCCAGCGCGACAGCGAACGGGCGCTCATCGCGAAGGAGCGCCGGGAGCTCGTCGAGGAGCCCGAAGAGGAGCTCGAAGAGCTCGTCGGACTCTACGAGGCGCAGGGTCTGAAGCCCGAGACGGCCCGTCTGGTGGCCGTGGAGCTGACCGAGAAAGATGCGCTGAAGGCGCACCTGTCCATGGAGCTCAACATCGACCAGGACGACGTCGTCAGCCCCTGGCATGCGGCGTTCGCGTCGGGCGTCGCCTTCACGATCGGCGCGCTGCTGCCGCTCGCGACCATCTTGCTGCTGCCGCATCCGGCACGGATCGTCTGGACCTTCATCGCGGTGCTGGCGGCGCTCGCTCTCACGGGCTACGTCGCGGCCTGGATCGGCGGCTCCAGCCGGGGACGCGCGGTGGTGCGCACCGTGATCGGCGGCCTGCTGGCGCTGGGCGCCACATTCGCGGTCGGGACGCTCTTCGGCGCCACCATCGCCTGACGCCTCAGCGCGCCTTCGCGTCGGCCTCGGCCAGCATGTCGAGCGAGTCGGCGAGCTTCGTGATGATGTCCGCGCCGATCTGCGCTTCCTCGGGGGACAGGGACTCGATCACCTGGACGACGGCGCGGTGGTGCGCGGCGAACGCCTCATCGACCCGGGCGATCGCCTCTTCGGTCGGCACGAGGTAGTGGGCGCGACGGTCGTGCGGATGCTGCACCCGCTCGATAAGGGAGCGGTGCACGAGCCGGTCGACGACGTTCGTCACCGTGGCGCTGGACGTGTCCAGCATGACGATGAGGTCCTTCGGGCTGAGGTCCCGCCCGTCCCGGTAGCCCTGCACGAGATAGCGCAGAGCGGACAGATCGAGGTGCGACAGCCCGGCACGCGTCAGCGTGCGCTGAGCCTGGACCCTCTCCGCCTCCCGAAGCCGGAGGATCGCGGCACTCAGGCGCTGCCCCTCGGCCGACGACGGGGGATCGGCGTAGAGGTGCTCGATTTCGTGCCGCATGACCAGCTTCGGCATATCAACCTCCGGAAATCCTCGTAATCCGCGGCGACGTCGGCGTTATCGGAACCTTATCGCGATGGCGTTGAGACGAGTATATACGCAATGCTGTGTGACAGCTGGAAAGTAACACAGCAAGTGTGATACATATTTAGTTAGATTCACATCCGCCGAGATCGGCACCGACAGAAGGAGCGACGAATGACCACCGAGACGCACGCAGTCGCATCAGTCCCCGCGCCGGTCACGGCACCCCACGTGGGCCTCGGAACGGGGATGATCCCCCGCATGCGGCCCATCGGACGTGGCGGACTCGCGGACATCATGGCGGTACGGCGGCGGCAGCGTCGCCTCCAGCTGACCGCCCAGGCCGCGTGACCGCCACCATCATGAACACCAAGAGCGAGAGGACCATCGCCATGGGAAAGCTGTACTACGGAAGTGCCGGTGAGCCCATCCAGGTTTCGGACCGACTGCTGGCGCACCTCAAGTTCGTCGCGACCACCAAGCTGCGCCGCCAGGAGAGCTTCGCGCTCAACATCCTGCACCCGAGCAGCGAGGACGCCGGCCGCACGACCCTCTGGATCCAGCCGGCCATCCCCCTGCGCTTCGTGTTCAGCTCCGCTGAGCCGGAGGCGCTCGATCGGGAGCTCATCAAGCAGCTCGCCGAGGATGCCAACACCACCGGCGGCATGACGCTCGACGCACGCGAGACGGCGCGACCGCTGAACGCGGTGCCCGCCGCCGCGTGAGCTTCGTGAAGGAGGAGTGATGGCAATCCCCATCGCGCCGCGGCTCGTGCTCGAGCCGCTCGATGAACGGTCCTGGCGGCTGCGCGATCGCGACGTCGCGGCATGTGAAGCGGCCAGCGTGATCGCCTATGTCGAGCAGGCCGCGGACGAGTCGTACGAGGCCACCTGGGTCGCCCATCCCGGCGGCACCGACGTCTACACGACGCTCGCGCACCTGCTCGCCGACGCCGAGATGCGCGTGGCGCTGCATGCCCCAGAGGCACCGCGAACCGCCGTCGCCGTCCCGGAGGACGCCCTCCTGGACGAGGTCGACGAGTTCGAGGATGCGCTCGAGGAGGAGTGGATGCGGATGTACGGCGAACGCCCCCTGGGGGTGTGACCCCGGGCGGGAAGAGGGCCGGAGCGCGATGCGCTCCGGCCCTCTCCGCGTGCTGGGCGTCAGGTCTGGCGGCGGACGAAGCGCAGCAGCCAGGCGATCACCGCGATGATCACGATGATGAGGCCGATCCAGAGGAGGAACTTCGCGGCCTCGACGAACACGCCGAGCAGCAGCAGGACGACGCCGACGATGAGCAGGATGACAGCGAGTGAGGTCATGACGCCATGCTCCCGCGCGCGGGACGGTCGCGTCCACGGGTTGACAGGGCGCCGGCCGCCCGGCTAGAGGAGCGAGATCTCCCGCGTGTCCGGTGCGCCGACCTGCCGGGCGCGCTGCAGGAGGCCCTCCTGCAGATAGCGCGCGTAGCCCTCGGGCGCCCGGCCCTGACGCCGGCCGCTGGTGCGCACCCACGCGGCGTCGGTGGCGACGCCGCGCCCGCCCGCGCGTCGGATCAGCTCGACGGCGCGCACATCCTCGTGCGCCGACGCCGGGGGGAACCCGCCGATCCCGAGCAGCGCGGACGCGCGGATGCCGAGGTTCGCGCCGTGCACGTGGCCGTTCGCGACACCCGGGGTGTGCGTCGCCCACCACGCGGCGGTCTGCTCCGGCGTCAGGTCGTCGAAGTCGGGCCGGACGGTCCCGATCACGAGGTCGGCGCCGCGGCGGGCGTGCAGGAGCTGGTGCGTGATCCAGTTCGGCGGGACGACGGAGTCGGCATCCGTGTGGGCGGTCCAGACGCGTCTCAGGTCGTACTCCGGCAGGAGGGCCATCGCCTGCGCGACCCCCGCCGCGCGGGCGGCGCCGACAGCGCGCGCGTCGATCGCGGTGACGTGCACCCCCGCCGCCGCCGCGATGGCCGCCGACCCGTCGCGGCAGGCGTCGAGGACGACATGCACGTCCACGCGGTCGACCACGGCACGGGCCGCGAGCACCGCGACGGCGATCGAGTCGAGGCAGGCGCCGAGCAGCTCCTCCTCGTCGTGCGCGGGGACCACCACCGCCACCGCGTCGATGCGCCGCGTCATCGCAGGCCCTCCGCCTCGGCCGCGGATGGTGCACCCGGTGACGCCCACACCTCGAGGAGGAAATCGTCCTCCGCATGCCGAACGGACCGGGTCAGCCCCATGCGGGCGATCGCCGCGTGCACGCCGGTGGCGTCGAGGGGAGCGCCGTCGATGGGGTGGCGCCAGTGGCAGGCCACCAGCACCCCGCCGGGGGAGAGCGACGCCCGGATGCGGGCCAGGGCGAGGCGCAGGTCGTCCGCCGACCAGTAATAGGCGACCTCGGAGAGGACGATGAGGTCGAACCGCCCCTCCGGCCACTGCTCGGGGAGCGTGAGGCGGGCGAACTCCACTCCCGCGACGCGGGACGCGGCCCGGCGCAGGGCCTCCGCGGAGGCATCCACCGCGAGGAGGCGGCCGGAGCGTGCCGCGAGCTCCGCCGTGAGCACGCCCGTCGCGCAGCCGAGCTCCAGTGCGCTGTCGAAGCGGGCACGGGGGAGGCTCGCCAGGAGCAGCGCGCGCTTGCGCTCCTCGTACCAGCGGGTCTCGAAGCCCCACGGATCGTCGTGCCGGGAGATGAACGCGTCGAACTCGGCGGGCGGCACAGAGGCGCGCGACCGCTCGGGTTCCGCCGCGACGAACAGCTCCACCCCGCGGTGGAAGTGCGCGAGCATGCCGTCGTGCAGGATCGGCTCCGCCCCCGCCGACTGCGAGGCGAACGCCGCGATCGCCGCCGCCTTCGCGGCGATCGCTTCATCGTCGAGAGCGACCGCGCGCCACGGCCCGGGATCCGGAGCCTCCGGATCGCCCCAGTGCCAGTACCAGATGGGGTAGCCGACGACGGTCGCGCCTCCCGCGGCCGCGCGCACCGCTTCGCCGAGCACGCGATGGTCGCGGTGCCCATCGCCCCACCACGTCGTCACGAGCAGCGTCGTCGTGACGTCGATCCTGGACACCTCGTCCGCGATCGCGGCGGACAGTTCCGCGGCGTGCTCGCGCAGGCCGCCGTCCGGCAGGCCGAGGAATCGGATGCGGGCGCGCGGCGCGACGTGTCGCAGGGCGGCGATGAGCTCGACTCTGCGTCGGCCCGGCAGCCCGCCGTCCGCCGCGTCCGCCGCCTCTCCGTCCGTCGCCACGACGACCGAGACCTCCGCGCCGCTTGCGGACGCGAGGGCCATGAGCCCGCCGGCGCCCAGCGTCTCGTCATCCGGGTGCGCCGCGAAGACGACGAGGCTTTCCGGCACTTCCAGCGTTCGCGCGGTCGCTCCTGCACCTGCCCACGCCGACTCGGGGGTGCCCGCGTCGCGGTGGTCGAAGACGACGCTCACGAAGACCTGACCATCGAACCGAGCCGGGCGAGGTCGCGCTCGGCATGGTGCTGACGGACGTAGACGCGCAGGTCGGCGACGCGGCGGGCGTGCTCCTCGTCTGCCGTGAGTGGCCCGGGGCCGAGTGCGCGGTCGCTCAGGTCAAGTACCCGCTCGACGGCGTCGCTGACGACGGCACGAACCCGGGCGGCCAGCAGTCGGGCACCCGCGTCATCGAGCTCGCCCGCGTCGACGAGCGCGGCTGCTTCGGCGAGGGCGGTCCCGGCGCCCCAGAGCGCGGCATCCGCCGCCCCCGCGTAGGCCTGGGCGAGCTGATCGGCGCGCTCGGATGCGGCCGCGGCGGCGAGGGCGTCCGCCAGGGGGCGTGCGCCGCCCCACCAGATCGCCGCGACGCCGATGCCGCCCCACGCGAAGCCCGGACGGCGCTGATACCAGCCCGGCGCGCCCACCGGCACGGCGAACGCATGCGCGAAGTCGACCGGCGCGCTCACGACCTGGTGGAGTCCCCGCGACACCCACGGCCCGGTGCGGGCCGAGACGCCGTCGTCGCGGAGGTCGACGGCGAACAGGCGTCGCTGCTCGGGCCCGACCCACGCGGTCACGAGTGCATGGCTGAGGTGCGCGGCCAGCGAGCACCAGGGCTTGGTTCCGGACAGCTCCCACGCGCCGTGCTCACGACGCTCTGCGACCAGACGCGTGCCGGGTCCCTCGGCGGCGAACACACCCCAGGTGCTGCGGGAGTCGACGCGCAGCGTGCGGCGCAGGTCCGACGTGTCCATCCCCGAGGCCGCCGCCTGATCGAGGATCGCCAGCGCGTCCGCGTGCGGTTCGAGGATGCGCGCGGCGCCGACGTCCAGCGCAGCGGCATCGGCGAAGGCGCCCCACAGATCGGCGGTGGCCCCCTGCCCCGGCAGGGGGAGGGAGGGAGCCAGCTCGGTGACCCAGGCCAGCGTCGCCGGGACGTCGACGCCGAGGCCGTCGACATCCTCCGCGGAGGTCGCGAGCGACGCCCGCGTCCGCCCTGTCATCACGTCCTGTGCCATGCTCCCCGCCTTCCTCTCCGCCACTCTCTCCCGCGCGGCGAAGGACGGCCAAGGGCTTGACGAGAGGGGTCCGGGCTGGGTAGGCGGCTCGTTACCACCGGCATCAGGCGGGCGCAACCCCGATGCTCCAGACCCCGGGAGTGCGTATCGTTCGAGACCCACCCGGAAAGGAAGGCGGCTCGACATGGCCACGACGCAGAAGGCGAAGAACACCTCCCCGAAGAACACCTCCCCGAAGAACACCTCCCCGAAGAACAAGCGGCGTCCCAGTGCGGGCGCGCAGCTCACGGACAAGCAGAACGCGGAGAACGGGTTCCGGGCGTCCCAGGAGCTCAGCGAGAAGCTGCAGGCCGTGCTGGTGGACCTCCTCGAGCTGGCATCCCAGGGGAAGCAGGCGCACTGGAACGTGGTGGGAAAGAACTTCCGCGACACGCATCGGCAGCTCGACGAGATCATCGAGGCCGCGCGCGGGTTCAGCGACACCGTCGCCGAGCGGATGCGGGCGCTGCACGCCCTCCCCGACGGGCGCAGCGACACGGTGGCCGAGACCACGACGCTGCCGGAGTTCCCCCAGGGAGAGATCGCGACGGGCGATGTCATCGACCTCGTCACCGAGCGACTCGAGGCCACGATCGGAACGTGCCGCGATGTGCACGATGCCGTCGACGAAGAGGACCCCACGAGCGCCGACATCCTGCACGCGATCCTCGAGAGCCTCGAGCAGTTCGCGTGGATGGTGAGTGCGGAGAACCGCACGCCCACGGCCTGATCATGGGAAAGCTCACGTACGACCGGGTTGTGAAGGTCGACTTCGAAGACCGCCAGCTCGCACACCTCCAGCTGGTCATCGGGACCAAGCTGCGCCGCGGGGAATCGTTCCACTTCTCCTGGAAGGACGACACGAGCATCGGCGACGGCCGCACGACCATCTGGGTGCACCCGCACTGCTCGCTGGTCTACAAGTACTACGGCAGCCGCCGCCCCCAGCTCAACATGGCCTGGGTCGAGGCGCTGGCCTACACGGCGAATTCGCCGTCGGGCCTGTACCTCGTGCCGGAGCCGGCCGAGCAGGCGATCGAGGAGGGAACCGAACTGTGAAGCGGATCGACATCTACTACGGCGGCGAGCGGTACAGCGTCGGTCAGCGGACGCTGGAGGATGTGCAGGCCGACATCGAGGCGGCCATGGCGGCGAGCGGTCCCGCCTGGATCCAGGTGAACGACGGCGACGGCGCCCCGCGTACGGCGTACCTGCTGATCACCCCGGGGGTTCCGCTGGCCGTCATCCCGATCCCCGAGGGGGGTGGCGAGGACACCGGGCCGATCGTGGACATCTCCGACAAGCTCATCCCGAGCTGAGGTCAGGAAGCCGGTTCCTCATCCTCGGTTTCGAAGTGGTGTGAAACGAGGGTGATCCCTCCCGAGGAGTTCGCGGAGTTCGCGAGCTCCTCGATCCACTCGCGGCTGAGCGGCGGCGCCTCCGGCTCGTCGAAGACGAAGCGCAGAGGGATGGAGGGGTGCAGCCACAGCGTCGTCCGGCCCTGCGGATGGTCGTCGGGATGCTGCCAGGACACCGTGAAACTCTCAGAGCGGCGCAGCTTCGTCGCGATGACGACTTTGAGGTGCGCGAGGGTGCGATCCTCGATGTGGATCGGCGTGGCTGAACCGCCGTAATAGATCATCCCCATACGGCCACCATAATGGTGCCTGGGCTCCGATGGTCGCATCCGGCGACGGACCGGATCCTGGGAGGTTCGACCCGGTGGGAAAGTTCATCTACGAGGGCACCGTGAAGGTGGACTTCGACGACCGCACGATGGCGCACGTTCAGCTCGTCATCGGCAACAAGCTTCGACGCGGCGAGTCGTTCCACTTCACGTGGCGCGACGACAAGAGCATCGGCGAAGGTCGCACCTCCATCTGGCTGCACCCGCAGGCCTCGCTCGTCTACAAGTACTACGGCAGCCGCCCCCTGCGACTGAACCGCGCGTGGACCGAGGCGCTCATGTTCACGGCGAACTCGCCGACCGGGCTGCACATCGTGCCCGAGCCCGCCGACCCGGGCGACGGCGACCTCTCCGCCTGACCCGCGGCCGGTAGCCGGGGGGCTGGGCGGTGTCAAGCCCCTGCGTACCCTCGCGGCGCGCAGGCAGTCTGCCGACATGAGACATCCCGCATCGGGGCGTGATGAACCGTCGTCGGCGCCCCGCACGCCCCCCGATCCGTCGACGTCCACGACGCGCACCGGACGGCATACGAAACCGGTGCCCGTGCCGCACCGTCCGCCGCCGAAGGGCGGCGTCCGGCGGGATGGCTGAGCTCAGTACCCGTCGAGTGCGGGGACGAGGGTGAGCACGACCTCCTCGACCTCGCGGCCCAGGCCGGGGGCGTAGACGACACTGCGGGACACCTCCGTGAACCCGTTGCGCTCGAGGACGGCGAGGGCGGCCGCATTGTGCGCGGCGGCGCGGGCGTAGAGCGGACGCTCCGCCTCGTGCGAGATCAGCAGACGCAGCGCCGCCGCCCCGGACGCCGTGTCCCCAGGACTGTCGCTTGATCCAGACGCTGACCTCGCGATCGCCGTCGACGGTGAACGCCGCGGCGGTGCCGGCGAACCCGCCTCGATCGGTCACCACGAGCAGTGTCACGTCCTCCGCGGCGCGTTCCCGGGCGATCCAGGCGTCGAAGGCGTCGCGGTCATCCGGCCTCTCCGCCGTGAACGCCGCCATCCGCACGGCCTCGGGGTCGCGCATCATCTCGAAGACGGCGTCGAGGTCGTCGTCGTCGAGGTCGCGCAGTTCGATGTGGCCCACGCCTCGACGCTAGCGATCAGGTCGGACGGAGGGAACCCGTCAGTAGGTGCTCATCCCGCCGATGAGCACGATGCACGGCCCCACCAGCACGATCCACATCGCGGCGAAGATGATGAGCACCCCGGTCGCGAAGCGTCGCCACGCCGGCAGGAAGTACAGCAGCGCGGTGAGCAGCGGGATCACGAAAAACGGCCAGAACGGCAGGATGAACGCGGCGCCGCCGAACACACTGCCGTCGGTGGCCGGCATCATGCTGCCGGTCGCGAAGAAGAGCACGACCCCGAGGATGAACAGACCGACGCCGGCCAGGGTTCCCAGCCCGATGCCCGGTCCGGGCGGCGTCGGCGGCACGCCGTACCCGGGCGGCGGTGGGCCGTAACCGGTCGGCTGGCCCGCCTGCGGCGGCAGGCCGGACCCCGGCGGCACGCCGTACCCGGGCGGCAGGCCGACGCTGCCTGGCGGGGGAGCGCCGTACCCGGGCGGCGGCACGGGCGGCCCCGGGTCAGGTGGCAGCGGCGGACCCGGGTCGGGTGGGAGTGTCGGGCCCGGGGCCGGTGGCTGAGCGTCCGGGCCGGCGGCATCCTCGTCGTCGGGCGGTTCAGGCGTGCTGTTGCTCATGCTGCGGCGTCCTTCCTGGTTCGGCGGGGGCGGACGCGCGGAACTGGCCGCGCGAGGACTTGTACGCGATGCGGGCGAGGAGCAGCGGGATCGTCACGAGCAGGAACAGCTGCGGTCGGGTGAGCCCCATCCAGGCCACGTCGTTGCCGCGGACGAACTCGACGGCGAAGCGGAACACGCCGTACGCCGCGATGTACAGCGTGAGTGTCTCGCCGGCCGCGATCGGGCGGTGCCGCAGCCACCACCAGAGCGCCGCGAACGCGACGACGTGGAAGACGATCTCGTACACGAAGCTCGGATGCAGCGGCACGCCCGCGGGTGCCCCTACGCGCGCCGCGGCATCCGCATCCAGCACGATGCCCCAGCCCGCCCCGGTCGGGGTGCCGGGCTGCTCGGTGAGCAGGCATCCGATCCGTCCGATCCCCATCGCGAGTGCGACGGCCGGCGCGAACAGGTCGCCGGTGCGCTCCGGGTAGCGGACGATCCGCTTCGCCACGTGCACGCCGAGCCACGCGCCGACGAGCGCGCTGAGCATCGACGCGTTCCCGTAGGCGAGCTGGTCGACGAGGCTGAGGTTCCGGGTGGGGTCGAGGTGCTGCGCCCACGTCCCGAGCCGGGAGAAGAGGGCGGCGCCGAGCAGCGCGCCGAGCACGATGTGCGGGATGCGGGGGTCGGTCACGCCGCGTCGGCGCTTCTCGATGAGGAAGACGGCGCCGGCGGCGCCGAGCCCCAGCGCCACGAAGACCGCGTGGGTGTCAGCCGGCGGCATCCACCCGAGGAGGTCCTGCAGCGTCGGGAACACCGGTCAGGTCCAGGCCGAGACCCAGAGCGTGATCCACATCGGGACCGCGGCGGCGGCCGCCACGGCGATCACCGCGAGGTAGGCGAGCACGAGTCGCGTGTCGCCGAGCTTGCACCGGGAGCGCAGCAGGCCCGCACGCCGTGCCTTCGCGTAGCCGGTGATCGCGACCGCGGCGAAGGCGAGCACCGCGATCGGTCCGAGGACGGCGGCGATGAGGGCGACGGTCGTGTACACGCACAGCCGCAGCGGGTCGAAGGGTGGGGCCGGGTCGGCGACGGAGTCGTCCCGCTGGTTGAGGCCGCTGAACTCGTACGCGCTCATCGCGCCACGCTCACCGGGATCTGGCTGCGCGTGCCCGTCGCGGTGGACAGGCGCCGGCGGCCGAGAGGGGCCCACGCCTGCACGGCGCAGAACGGCGCGCACTGATGCGCATCCGTCGTCTCGTTGACCGTCGCGACGTGCACGCAGCACTGGGTGAGGCGCTCCTCGATCATCGTGTTGATGTCCATGAAGGGCTTGATCGTGATGCGCTTGACGCGCTCGCCGAGCATCTTGCGGAGCCGCTGGTGCTGCCCGGGCAGCCCCGATGCCGCAAGGGTCGCGAGCGTGCCGATGCCGAGGTCGCAGTTCTGGCAGATGTCGCTCCAGATGTTCGCCATCGACGGGTGCGACAGCGAGGACTGCTCGCTCAGCAGGTCGAGGAGCGAGTTCTTCACGACCTGACGGATGGCCTTGTTGATCTGCGAATCCGCAATGCGGTTCGCGATGAGGTCGGGCTCGAGCTCGAGGAACTCCTTGAGCCGGTCGTGACCGATCAGCGCCGTCAGCGACTTCCAGTCGCCGGAATCGTCCTGCAGCAGGTAGCCGACCGAACAGCAGTGCGGATGGCTGCAGGGAAGGGCGGTGAGATCCTTCCAGCTGACCTCCCCGTCGGTCTGCGGTCCGAGGCGCGCCAGGACGCCGGTGTGGGTGAGCCGGTCCTCCGGGTCGATGCCGGCCGACCGGCCCGACCCGAACACGGGCTGGATCGTGACCCCGCCGACGTACGGGGTCGTCATCGCGCGGCGGATGACGTCCCCGATCTCGCCGTCGTTGACGCCGAGCGCCGCGGTCATCGTGAGCGTCGTGAAGATCCCGGCGTCGGACAAGCGCGCGAGCGCCTTCTCCTTGAAGCGGCGGATGTCGGCGCCGCGGTGGTGCGTCGAAGCCTGCGCGCTCTCGCCGTCGTACTGCAGGTAGATCTCGACGCGCTCGCGGTGGCGCTTGAGGGTCTCGACGAACGCGTCGTCCTGCGAGATGCGCAGACCGTTGGAGTTGATCAGGATGCGGACGACGGGCCGGGCCACGAGGTGCTCCAGGAGCTGCTCGAGCCACGGGTAGAGTGTCGGCTCGCCGCCGGAGAGCATGAGCACGTCGATGCGGTTGTTCTCACGGGCCAGGCGCGCGTCGACGGAGGCCAGCACTTCGGCCAGCGGGGCGACGGCCGAGGCGGCCGGACTGGATTCGGCGAAGCACGTGGGGCAGCGCAGGTTGCAGTGGTCGGTGAGGTCCTGCAGCAGGATGCAGGTGTGCTGGGTCTGCATCTGCGGGAGGCCGTCCTCGTACGCCGAGGGCACGGGCTTGAAGTTCCCGGCCAGGTCGGGCTCATGCACCTTCGTGGGGGCCGTCCACTGCTCGAGGTAGCTGAGGATCTCGGCGGACTCGTCGTACATCGTGCGGATGAGGCCGTGGTCGGGGCAGCCTCGCTCGAGCCAGACGCGGCCGTCGCGCACCGCGAGCCAGCCGGACAGCCGCCGCACCTCGGACAGGTCGCGGTCGGGGTCCTCTTCGTGGCACCGCGGACAGAAGGCGTTCACGTACCGGTGGATGCGGTAGTCCCGCAGTGGCATCCCGGTCCCGGCGACGGCGCTCATGGGGCCACCCTAGCGACCGGGCGCCGAGCGCGCCGCGCCGCGTGGCGCAGTGATTTGCAGGACCGGGTGTGACGGATGGGGCGCATGCGCCTCATCCGCCCCACCAGTCACGGCCGCTCCTGCAGTTCGCCGCGAAGCGGGCAGGACTCAGGAAGCGGGCAGGACTCAGACGGCGGAGAGCCGCCCGCGCGGCCGCGGGCCGTGCAGTTCGCGGTGCAGGCGCTCCATCCGGGCGTCGAGCTCCGCGGCCGTCTCGGCGGCGTCCTTCAGTTCGGCGAGGAGCGAATCGGGCACGACGCCGTCGTACTTGTAGTAGATCTTGTGCTCGAGGCTCGCCCAGAAGTCCATCGCGATGGTGCGGAACTGCACTTCGACGGCGACATCCAGGCGGCCGGACGACAGGAAGACCGGCACCTCGACGATGACGTGCAGGCTCTTGTAGCCGTTGGGCTTCGGCTCGGAAATGTAGTCCTTCACCTGCCGCACGCGGATGTCGTCCTGCTGCGTCAGCAGGTCGGACAGCCGGTAGGCGTCCTCCACGAAGCTGCACGTGACGCGGATGCCGGCGATGTCGGTGATGTGCGCGCGGATCGCGTCGAAGTCGGGGTCGACGCCCTTGCGCGCGACCTTCTCGACGAGGCTGTCCGCCGACTTCACGCGGCTGGAGATGTGCTCGATCGGGTTGTAGTCGTGCGTGAGCTGGAACTCGTCGCGGAGGATCCCGAGCTTCGTCTCGACCTCCCGCAGCCCGAACTGGTATTCCAGGAGGAACCGCTGGAACTCGTCGCGCATGCTGCGCAGCTGCTCCGGGGAGAAGGTCGCCACTCCGTCGGCCGTGGTCACGACGAGGGAGTCGGGCTTCGCATCCATGCTCCGACCGTATCGATCGGCGCTAGGCGGATGCTGTGAAGTCGAGGAGCGGTGAGACCGATCAGGCGCGGCGGTACTGGCCGACCATGGGGCAGTCGAACGGATCGCGGGCGGCGAGGCCCACCTCGTTGAGGTAGTTGATGACGATCGCGTACGAGCGGATGAGGCTCGTCTCGGTGTACGGGACGCCGAGCGTCGCGCAGTGGTCGCGGACGATCTCGCGGGCCTTCGCCAGGTGCGGGCGCGCCATGCTCGGGAAGAGGTGGTGCTCGACCTGGTAGTTGAGGCCGCCCATGAGCCAGGTGGCCCACCAGCCGCCGCGGATGTTGCGCGAGGTCCGGACCTGCTTGGAGAAGAAGTCCAGGCGGGCGTCGGGGGCGATGATCGGCATGCCCTTGTGGTTCGGGGCGAACGAGGCGCCCATGTAGACGCCGAAGACGGCGAGCTGCACGCCCATGAACGCGAACGCCATGCCCAGCGGCAGGAACAGGAAGACGGGGATCAGCAGGGCGGCGTGCCGCAGCGCGATGAGCGACAGCTCGGTCCAGCGGCCCTTCACGCCCGGTGTCGTCACGAGGTACTTCACGCCGAGGTAGTGGAGGTTCAGGCCCTCGAGGGTCAGAAGGGGGAAGAAGAGCCAGCCCTGACGCTGCGTGATGAAGCGCTGGATGCCGCGGGCCTTCGCGGCGTCCTCGTCGAGGAAGGAGATCGTGTCGATCTCGATGTCCGGGTCCTTGCCGACGCGGTTGGGGTTCGCGTGGTGGCGGGAGTGCTTGGCATCCCACCAGGCGTAGCTCATGCCGACGACGCCGGAGGCGATGAAGCGGGCGAGGCGGTCGTTGGCGGGGCCGCTCGAGAGGATCTGGCGGTGCGCGGCCTCGTGTGCGAGGAACGCGGCCTGCGTGAGCAGGAGGCCCAGCGCGCCGGCGATGAGCAGCTGGAACCAGCTGTCGCCGAGCAGGATGAAACCCGTGATGCATCCGCCGATGCCGAGTGCGACCGCGGTGCCGACGAGGGAGTAGAACCACGGCGCCCGGCGGAGCAGGCCCGTCTCCTTGACGACGTTGGAGACTTCGGAGTACGCGCGGCCGATGGGCGGGAACGCATCGGAACCGGCATACGTCTGACGAATGGGCCCCATCGTGGCAGCGGCGGTGGCAGTGGTCAAGTCTGCTCCTCGGATCGGCAGAAAGACCCGAGAGCCAGACTGTGCGGAGGGGAAGTCGTGTGACCGCCCTTCAGCGTGACTCTACGCGCGTATGGATTCCCGAAGCGGCATGTGCGGGACTTGCACAGGCATGTGGTGCCTGACTGTCAGGTTGCCCGCGCATGCAGACGGCGGGACAGGCGTGAAGCCCGCCCCGCCGCCGCTCGCGATCACAGGACGCGGATACGCGAAGCCTGCGGGCCCTTCGGGCCGCGCTCGACGTCGTACTCGACGCGGGCAGCCTCGTCGAGCGAACGGTAGCCGTTGCCCTCGATCGCGCTGAAGTGGGCGAAGACGTCCGCCGAGCCATCCTCGGGCTCGATGAAGCCGAAGCCCTTTTCGGAGTTGAACCATTTCACAGTGCCAACGGCCATTGTGTTCTTCCTTCTTGGTGTGGGGCCGCGGTGCGACCCTGGTGATCCGAAGCGACGGCGTCGCGACGGAAGCGGGGTGGAGTGTCCGAGCGTGGCGAAGGGCGAGGGTCCGGAGTGGACGAACTCGGCCTGCGCGGCGGCGAGGGACGGGTGGACGCCGCGTCGCCGGGCGAGCGCGTCGTGAGCGGTGTAGCCGTCGGCGTCGACGGTGATGAAGCCGGCGAACTCGCTGCCCCGCGTGGCGGAGTAGACGTCGTCGTCGGCCTGATGCCAGATGACCTGGTGCGCGCATGACGGGCACGCGACCGGATGGGGTGAAGAGATGAAGAGTTATTCGATTCGTGAGGCAATCAGCCCGATGCGCGAGTGCGCGGATCCCTGCAGATTGAGTGGATGACGGTATTCGGTTCGCAGATCTCCGAGTGACCAGGAGATCCGGACGGCGGTATCCGTCGTGATCACCTTAGCCGGTCCGGGTGTGGTTGTGCTGTACTCGTGTCGAATTCGTGACAGATCAGGCGCGCCCGCCGCGCGGCCGGAGACCGTCGAGCGCGACGGCGAGCACGTCCTCCGCGAGGAGGGCGGGGTCCACAGGGCCGTCCGGGCGGTACCACTCGACGACGGAGTTCACCATCCCGAAGATGAGCCGGGTCGCGACGCCGGCATCGATGTCGGTGCGGATGCGGCCCTCGGCCTGGGCGTTGCGCACAAGGCCGGTGACACGCTGATCGAAGTGGCGGCGACGCTCGAGCGCCGCGACCTCGACGGGGCTGTTGCCGCGGAGGCGCAGCAGCAGCGTGACCGAGGGCAGTTCGGCGGTGAGGGCCGCGACCGCCCCGCGGATGACGTGCTCCAGGCGGTCGGCAGCGGAGGCTTCGCGCGCGAGAGCCTCGTCGAGGGCGGCCTCCAGGCGGCTGAGCGCCGTCTCGAGCGCGATCGCGAGCAGCTGCTCCTTCGACGCGAAGTGGTGGTACAGCGCGGACTTCGACAGGCCGAGCCGCTCCGCGAGCGCGGCGACCGAGGTCGCGTCATACCCCTGCTCGTTGAAGAGGGCCACCGCGACGTCGAGCACCTGCCGGCGGTCGTAGCCGGGCCGGCCGCGGCGGGCGGCCGCCGTGTCGGCGGGGGTGGTCACGGTTCAGTCTCCCATCCGCGCGGCGGGCCGTTGACCGCCCGTCGCACCCTCTGACACTATTACTGAACGATCGGTGAGTAACAGTGTGCGCACCGGCGGGGCTCGCAACGCGGCGGGCGGGGCGGAAGGATGACGATGTCCGGTGCGACGAACGGCGCGAGGGCGCCGGGGGGCCCGCTCCGCATCGAACGACGGCCCGACCGCGTCGTCGCGACGCTCGACCGCCCCGAGGTCCGCAACGCGATCGACCAGGCGACGATCGACGCGCTGCACGAGCTGTGCGCCGAACTCGAAGCCGAGCCCCGTGTGCTGATCCTGCACGGCGCCGGAGGGGTGTTCGCGGGCGGCGCGGACATCGTCCAGCTGCGGGAACGTCGTGCGGACGACGCCCGCGCCGGGATCAACACGACGGCGTTCCTGCGGGTGTGGGCGCTGCCCATGCCGGTGATCGCCGCCGTCGAGGGCTTCGCGCTCGGCGGGGGCGCCGAGCTCGCCTACGCCGCCGACATCCGGATCGGCACCCCGGACGTCGCGATCGGCAACCCCGAGCCTGCGCTCGGCATCATCGCCGCGGCCGGGGCGACCTGGCTGCTGCCGCGGCTCGTCGGGTCCGGGCGTGCCGCCGAGCTGCTGCTGACGGGGCGCGCGCTCACCGCGGACGAGGCCCTCGCCTGGGGCCTGCTCTCCGCCGTGCATCCGGCGGCCGAACTGCTGCCCGCGGCGCACGCGATCGCCGACCGGATCGCCCGCCTCGACCCGCTCGCCGTGCAGCACACCAAGCGCGCGCTGCACGCGCCGCTCGCGGAGCACCCCGCGATCGACCTGGAACTGCAGGCCGAGCTCTTCGAGAGCCCGGAGAAGTTCCGCCGCATGACGGCCTTCCTGGAGAGGAAGCGGTCATGATCCTTCCCGAGCGGGTCGGCGTCATCGGCGGCGGGCGGATGGGTGCAGGCATCGCGCACGCATTCCTCCTCGCCGGGTCGGCGGTGACCCTCGTCGAGCGCGATGGCGCGTCGGCACACGCCGCCGGGCAGCGCATCACGGCGAGTCTGCAGCGGTCCCATGAGCGCGGCGCGACCGAGCGACCGCCGGCCGAGGTCGCGCCGCTGCTGCGCGTGACGACGGATGCCGGCGATCTCGGCGGCAGCGCACTCGTCGTCGAGGCGGTGTTCGAAGACCGGGACGTCAAGACCGCGGCGCTGCGCCGCGCGGAGGCGGTTCTCGACGTCGACGCCGTCCTGGCATCCAACACGTCCGCCATCCCGATCGGCGACCTCGCGGCGGGGCTCGACCGTCCGGACCGTCTCCTCGGCCTGCACTTCTTCAACCCCGTCCCGTCCTCGGCCCTCGTCGAGATCGTCGTCGCAGCCCAGACCGCCCCGGGCCTCGTCGAGACGGCCCGCGAGTGGGTGCACGCGCTCGGCAAGACCCCCATCGTCGTGCGGGATGCGCCGGGATTCGCCTCGAGCCGGCTCGGCGTCGCCCTCGCCCTGGAAGCCATCCGCATGCTCGAGGACGGCGTCGCCACGGCGACCGACATCGACGCCGCGATGGAACTCGGCTACCGGCACGCGACCGGGCCGCTCCGGACCACGGACATCGTCGGCCTGGACGTGCGGCTCGATATCGCGGAACAGCTGCACGCCGCGCTCGGCGAGCGGTTCGCGCCGCCCGAGCTGCTCCGTCGCCTCGTCGCGGACGGACACCTGGGCCGCAAGAGCGGCCGTGGATTCTACGAATGGAGCACCGGATGACCGGCATCCTGCCCAGCTATCTGTCCGGCACGTGGTGGACGCCGGCGGACGACGTCGACGCCGTGGACGTGCGCGACGCGTCCACCGGCGAGACCGTCGCCCGCGTGAGCGCGGAGGGCGCGGACCTCCCCGGCGCCCTCGCGCACGCCCGCACCGTGGGACAGGCCGCGCTCGGCGGGCTGACCTTCCACCAGCGCGCCCTGCTGCTCAAGCAGTTCGCCCTCGTGCTCACCGAGCGCAAGGAGGAGCTCTACGAGCTGTCCCGGCACGCCGGTTCGACGCTGCGCGACTCGCTGGGCGACGTCGACGGCGGCATCGGCGTGCTGTTCACCTACGCCTCGAAGGGCCGGCGCGAGCTGCCCAACGCCCAGGTGTACGTCGACGGCGCCCCCGAGCCGCTGTCGAAGGACGGTTCGTTCCTCGGGCAGCATGTGTACACCCGGCTGCCCGGTGTCGCGGTGCAGATCAACGCGTTCAACTTCCCCGTCTGGGGCGCGCTGGAGAAATTCGCGCCCGCGTTCCTGGCAGGCGTGCCCACCCTCGTCAAGCCCGCGACGCCCACGGCCTACATCGCGGAGGCGTGGGTGCGGATGCTGGTGGAGTCTGGGCTCGTCCCGGACGGCGCCCTGCAGCTCGTGAGCGGCGGGGTGCCCGGGCTCTTCGATCACCTCCGGCTCGGCGACCTCGTCGGCTTCACCGGGAGCGCCGACACCGCCGAGCGGCTGCGCGCGCAGGCCCCCGACGGGGTGCGGTTCACCAGGGAGACCGACTCCATCAACGCCTCGATCCTCGGGCCCGACGCCGCCCCGGGCACCCCCGAGTTCGACGCGTACGTGTCGCAGCTCGTCGTCGAGCTGACCGCCAAGGCGGGGCAGAAGTGCACGGCGATCCGCCGCGCCCTCGTGCCCGCCGGCGCCGTCGACGCCCTCGTCGACGCGGTCCGCGAGAAGCTCGACCGCCGGCTCGTCATGGGCGACCCGCACGCCGACGCCGTCACGATGGGTCCGCTCGTCTCGCTCGCCCAGCGCGAGGAGGTGCTCCGCCAGGTCGCGGCGCTGCGCGCGGCGGGCGGGCGGATGCTGCTGGGATCGATGCCCGAGCCCGACGTGGTCCGCGCCGACGGGACGACCGGGCCCGCGCCGGACGGCGCCTTCCTGGCCCCCGTCCTGCTGGGCTTCGACGACCCGGCCACCCCGGCGGTGCACGCGATCGAGGCCTTCGGGCCGGTCGCCAGCGTCCTCGCCTACGACACTCTCGCCCAGGCGGCGGACCTCGTGGCGCAGGGTGGCGGCTCGCTCGTCACGAGCGTCGCGACGCACGATCCCGCCGTCGCCGTCGAGCTGCTGAGTCGCATCGGCGCGTTCAACGGCCGCGTCCTCTTCCTGAGCCGGGAGAACGCCCGCACCTCGACCGGCCACGGCGCCCCCGTCCCGCACCTCGTGCACGGCGGGCCCGGACGCGCCGGCGGGGGCGAGGAGCTCGGCGGCATCCGCGCCGTGCTGCACCACATGCAGCGCACCGCCGTGCAGGGCTCGCCCGACATGCTCACGGCGCTCACCGGCGTCTGGCACGCGGGGGCCGCCGCCGACCGCGGCGGACGGCATCCGTTCCGGAAGTCGCTCGCCGAGCTGCGGGTCGGCGACCAGTTCGCCTCGCCCCTCCGGGCGGTGTCGCTCGAGGACATCGAGACGTTCGCGCATTTCACGGGCGACACGTTCTACGCGCACATGGACGAGGACGCCGCCGCCGCCAACCCGTTCTTCCCGGGACGCGTCGCGCACGGCTACCTGCTCGTGTCGTGGGCGGCCGGCCTCTTCGTCGATCCCGACCCCGGTCCGGTGCTGGCCAACTACGGGCTGGAGGCGCTGCGATTCGTGACGCCCGTCTCGCCCGGGGACGAGATCCGGGTGACCCTGACGGCGAAGCAGATCACCCCGCGGGAGACCGACGAGTACGGCGAGGTGCGCTGGGATGCCGTCATCCACAACCAGTGGGACGAGATCGTCGCCCAGTACGACGTGCTGACCCTCGTCGCGAAGACCGCCGGCGGGACGTCCGCGGCGGAGCCCGCGGATCGTCCCGCCGCGGAGGCGATCGCATGACCGCACCGCTCCGCCCGATGATGCAGCGCGACCGGGCCTCGGCCGCGCTCGGGATGGTGGTGGAGCGCGATGAGCCGGGGGAGGCCGTCGTGTCGATGGTCGTCCGCGACGACATGCTCAACGGGTTCGACATCACGCACGGCGGCTTCGTGTTCGCGCTCGCCGACACCGCGTTCGCGATCGCCTGCAACGAGACCGACCGGGTCACGGTGGCCTCGGGCGCCGACATCACCTTCCTGAAGTCCACGCGCAGCGGACAGACGCTCACGGCGCACGCCGCCCGTCGCGTCCGCAGCGGCCGCGCGGGGCTGTACGACGTGACCGTCACGGACGAGACCGGCGCGGTGGTCGCCGAGTTCCGGGGGCGTTCGCTCGTCACCTCGGCGCTCACCTCGTCTCTCAGCACCTCGTCTCCCACCGCCGGGACCGTTGCCCCCTCGGCATCCGGCACCTAGACTTACTGAACGAACGGTCTGTAAAGGAGTCGACGATGACGACAGCACCGGATCTCACCGCGGTCACCGCGGGCAGTGCGGATGACACGGCCGCCGAGCAGGCGGCGTTCGACGCGCTCATCGACGCCGAGCAGCGCATCGAACCGCGCGACTGGATGCCGGAGGGCTACCGGAAGACGCTCATCCGGCAGATCTCGCAGCACGCGCACTCCGAGATCATCGGCATGCAGCCCGAAGGCACCTGGATCACGCGGGCGCCCAGCCTCAAGCGGAAGGCCATCCTGCTCGCGAAGGTGCAGGACGAGGCGGGACACGGGCTGTACCTGTACTCGGCGGCCCAGACGCTCGGCATCACGCGCGACGAGATGACCCAGCAGCTCATCGACGGGCGCGCGAAGTACTCCTCGATCTTCAACTACCCGACCCCCACGTGGGCCGACATGGGCGCGATCGGCTGGCTCGTCGACGGTGCCGCGATCTGCAATCAGGTGCCCCTCTGCCGCGCGTCGTACGGCCCGTACGGGCGTGCGATGGTCCGCATCTGCAAGGAGGAGTCGTTCCACCAGCGGCAGGGCTTCGAGATCCTCCTCACCCTCATGCAGGGCACCGCGGCTCAGCGCGCGATGGCGCAGGAGTCCGTCGACCGCTGGTACTGGCCGTCCCTCATGATGTTCGGGCCGCCGGACGAGTCCTCGCCGAACTCGGCGCAGTCGATGGCCTGGAAGATCAAGCGGTTCTCCAACGACGAGCTGCGGCAGCGGTTCATCGGGATGCTGGTGCCGCAGGCGGAGATCCTCGGGGTCACGCTGCCCGACCCCGAACTCCGCTGGGACGAGGCGGCGCAGCGCTGGCACACCAGCGAGATCGACTGGACCGAGTTCCACGAGGTGCTCGCCGGCCGCGGCCCCATGAACGCCGCCCGCCTGCAGCACCGGCGCGCCGCCCACGAGGACGGCGCGTGGGTGCGGGAGGCCGCCGTCGCCTATGCGCGCCGGCAGGCGGAGAAGACCGAGAGGGCGGTGGCGTGATGACGACCCCGGGCTCCTCGGACCGCGACACCTGGCCGCTGTGGGAGGTGTTCGTGCGCGCGAACCGGGGGCTCTCGCACGTGCACGCCGGATCGCTGCACGCGCCCGATGCCGACCTGGCCCTCCGCAACGCGCGCGATCTGTACACGCGGCGCGGCGAAGGGACGTCGGTGTGGGTCGTGCCTGCGGAGGCCATCACGACGAGCGACCCCGACGCCAAGGGGGCGTTCTTCGAGTCCCCGGCGGGGAAGAACTTCCGCCACGCGCGGTACTACACCGCCTCGGAGGGGGTGCCGCACCTGTGAACGCCGGATCCGACACGCACGGCCACGTCACCGTCGACGAGGTGCAGCTCTCCGCCGAGCTGGCCGGAGCCGGCCGGCGCGCCGCGACGGCGGAGGTCGCCGAGTACGCGCTCTGGCTCGGCGACGACGCGCTGATCCTCGCCCAGCAGCTCGCCGGCTGGATCTCCCGCGCCCCCGAGCTCGAGGAGGACATGGCGCTCGGCAACATCGCCCTCGACCTGCTCGGCCACGCCCGCTCGCTGCTGCACTACGCGGGAACGTTCGACGGTCGCACGGAGGACGACCTCGCCTACTTCCGCGATGAGCCGGAGTTCCGCTGCGCGTGGCTGTTCGCCCAGCCGAACGGCGACTTCGCGCAGACGATCGCGCGCCAGCTCGTGGCATCCGCGTACCTGTTCGAGCTCTACGCGGCGCTCGCCGGATCGGCGGATGAGACCCTCGCCGCCGTCGCCGCGAAGGCCGTAAAGGAGGTCGAGTACCACCGCGACCACGCCGTGCAGTGGACGCTGCGCCTCGCGGGCGGGACCGACGAGTCGCGCCGCCGGATGATCCGGGCCACCGGGGACGTGTGGCCGTACGTCGACGAGCTCTTCCGCGACACGCCTCTCATCGATGCGCTCGAGGGTGTCGCGGTGCGGCCGTCGAGCCTGCGGGCCGGGTTCGACGCGGTCATCGCCGCGGTGTTCGCGGAGGCGGAGCTCGAGGTGCCGGCGGTGCCGCCGTCTGCCGCTGGGGGCCGGCACGGCCGTCACTTCCCGCAGCTCGCCTTCCTTCTCGCCGAGATGCAGGTCCTCGCGCGACGGCACCCGGGGGCGACATGGTGACGGCCTGGGAGGCGGCTGCCGCCGTCTGCGACCCGGAGGTCCCCGTGCTCACGATCGAGGACCTCGGAGTGCTGCGCGGCGTGGAGGTCGACGGCCGGCACGTCACCGTCACGATCACGCCGACGTACTCCGGCTGCCCCGCCGTGTCCGCCATCCGCGACGACGTCGTGCTGGCCCTCACCCGCGCCGGGTACGCCGACGTGGATGTCCGGCTCACGCTCTCCCCGGCCTGGACGACGGACTGGATGAGCGAGGACGGCAAGCGCAAGCTCCTCGCGTACGGGATCGCGCCGCCGACCGGGCGCCGGGCCGTCGGCCCGATCCCGGTGCAGCTGGCCGTCCGCTGCCCGCAGTGCGGCTCGCTGGACACCCGCGAGGTGTCGCGCTTCGGCTCGACTTCCTGCAAGGCGCTCTACGCATGCCGGTCCTGCCTCGAGCCCTTCGACCACTTCAAGGTGCACTGATGACGGTTCCTCCGTCGACGGGCACCGCGGATGCCGTCGCCGACGCGTTCCTGCGGAGCGCCGTCGGGGGTCCGTCCGTCGCCGGCCGCGGCCGCGCGCGGTTCCATCCGCTGACCGTCGTCGAGGTGCGCCCGCTCACGGCGGATGCCATCGAGGTGACCTTCGCGGTGCCGGACGAGCTGCAGGGCGACTACGGCTACCTGCCCGGCCAGTACGTCGCGCTGCGGACGACGCTCGACGGTCAGGAGATGCGCCGCTCCTACTCCCTCTGCCGCCCGCCGACCCCCGGCTCGCTGAGCATCGCCATCAAACGCGATCGCGGCGGCCGGTTCTCGACCTGGGCGCAGACCGGGCTGCACCCCGGCGACACCCTCGAGGTCATGAGCCCGCAGGGCACCTTCACCTCCGCGCTCGCCGACCTCGACGGCGCGCACATCGCCGGGATCGCCGCCGGATCGGGGATCACGCCGGTGATGGCCCTGGCATCCGCCGTCCTGGCTCGCTCGGACAGGTCGCGGGTGACGCTCGTGTACACGAACCGCTCGAGCGCCGACGTCATGTTCCTCGAAGACCTCGCCGATCTGAAGGACCGCTACCCGACGCGCCTCGCGCTGCACCACGTCCTCTCCCGCGAGCAGCGCTCCGCGCCGCTGCTGTCCGGCCGGATCGACGCGGGGAAGCTCCGCACCATCCTCGACGCGCTCGTGCTGCCGGAGACGATCGACGAGTGGTTCCTCTGCGGGCCGCTCGAGCTCGTGCAGCTCTGCCGCGACACCCTCGCCGACATCGGGGTCGATCGCTCGCACGTCCGGTACGAGCTGTTCACGACCGGCGACGACCCGCGGCCACACCCTGTCGCGCCCCTCGCGGTGCGGCCGGATGCGCCGTCCGTCACCGTCGAGATCACGCTGGACGGTCACTCCGCGACGGTGCAGAGCCCCGTCGACGCGCACGAGTCGATCCTCACCGCCGCCCTGCGCGTGCGTCCGGACGCGCCGTTCGCCTGCGCCGGCGGCGTGTGCGGCACGTGCCGCGCCCGCCTGCTCACCGGCTCCGTGCACATGACCGAGAACTACGCGCTCGAACCGGACGAGCTCGAGCGCGGCTACATCCTCACCTGCCAATCGCATCCGACCAGCGACCGCGTCGCGGTCGACTACGACGTCTAGGAACCCGCATGATCGACCTCCGCATCGACGACGCCGTCGCGCACATCGTGCTCGACAACCCCGACCGGCTCAACGCGCTCGACGCGCAGGCGCTCCGCGACCTCGGCGACGCATACGCCGAAGCCGAACTCGCCGGGGTCCGCGCGCTCGTCCTGCGCGGGGAGGGGCGCGCGTTCTGCGCGGGCCGCGACATCTCCGGGGTCGATCCGCGTGAGGACGACGTCTCCGGGTACCTCGACGGGCTCGTCGCCCCGCTCCTCCAGCGCATGGCGGGGTTCCCCGCCCCGACCTTCGCGGCCGCGCACGGCGCCTGCCTGGGCGTCGGTCTCGGCCTCCTCATCGCGACCGACGTCGTCTACGTCGCCGAGAACGCGAAGATCGGCTCGCCCTTCGCGGCTCTCGGCGCGACGCTCGATTCCGGCGGGCACGCCCTGTTCTTCGAGCGGCTCGGAGCCCACAAGACGCTCGACCTCATCTACACGGGACGGTTGATGACCGGCGCCGAGGCCGTGGCATCCGGCCTCTTCTCGCAGGTCTTCTCCGCCGACACCGTCCTCGAGCAGACGATGGATGCCGCGGCCCGCGCGGCAGCCGGCGCGACGGCGGCGTTCCGGGCCAGCAAGCAGCTCGTCGCGCAGCTGCGCGACGAGCGGCTGGGCCTCTGGCGATCGATGAGCGCGGAGAACGCGGCGCAGGTCGCGCTGTGCGACACAGACGACTACCGCGAGGGATTCGCGGCGTTCCAGGCCAAGCGGACGCCGGAGTTCCACGGGCGCTGACCGGCTCTTCACGCATCCGGGACGAAGGTCCCTATTGCACCGCGCGCGGAAGGAGGATCGTAAGTGTGGTCAGACCACATACGAATCGCCCGAAGCCACAAGCCCACGGGCGGAGAAGGAGTCACCGAAATGACCACTCACGCGGTTCCCACCGTCCTCCCGATGACGGCGGCCCGCACCGCCACCGCCGTCGCCGCGAAGCCCCTCGCCCTGCAGGCGGAGATCGTCACCTCCGTGACGGCTCGCCGCTGGCTCGCCGTCACCCGGTTCGCCACGGGCTTCATCTTCCTCTGGGCCTTCCTCGACAAGACCTTCGGCCTCGGGTTCTCGACCCCCATCGAGCGCGCGTGGATCAACGGCGGCACCCCCGCCCAGGGCTTCCTCAACAGCCCCGCCGTCGTCGGACCGCTGCAGCCCTTCTTCCAGAGCATCGCGAGCCCCCTCGTGGACGTGCTCTTCATGGCCGGCATGCTCGGCGTCGGCGCGGCGATCATGCTCGGCATCGGCACGCGGGTCGCGGCTGTGGCGGGCACCGCGATCATGGTCATGATGTACCTCGCCGAGTGGCCGTTCATGGTGGGCTCCACCAACCCGCTCGTGGACTACCACATCATCTACGCACTCGCGCTGATCGTCGTCGCGGCAACGATGGCCGGCGACACGTGGGGCCTGGGTGCCATGTGGAAGAAGCTGCCTCTCGTGCAGCGCTTCCGCTGGCTCGTCTGATACCCGGGCCGCACCCGCGGCGCGGATCCCTCCGGGGGTCCGCGCCGCTTCTTCGTGCGTCGCGGTCGTCGTGGTCGTCGGGGTCGTCGCGGTCAGCTGAGCGTGCGCCGAACGGCGTACAGCGCGGCCTGCGTGCGGCTCTGCACGTCGATCTTCCGCAGCAGCGACGTGATGTAGTTCTTCACCGTCTTCTCCGCGATGCCCAGGCGCAGCCCGATCTGCCGGTTGCCGAGGCCGGCGCCGATGAGCTCGAGGATCTCCGTCTCCCGCCCGGTCAGAGCCACCGCATCCCGTCGCGTCGTCGTCTTGGCTGCGGCGGCCCGTGGCCGGAGGGTGGCCGCCAGCGTGCGACCGGCCGCCACGGCGCGGAGCGCCTCGAGGAGGTCGGCGGCGCGGATGCTCTTGAGGAGGAACGCCGCAGCGCCCGCCTCCGCGGCCGCGGCACGCGCGGTGTCGTCGTCGACGGAGCTGATCACGACGCACCGCGTCGCGGGGGAGAACGCGCGGATGCTGCGGCACACCTGCGCGCCGTCGCCGTCGGGCAGGCGCATGTCGAGCACGGCGAGGTCGGGCGAGGTCGCCTGGGTGCGGGCGAGGGCCTGGTGCGCGCTCGCCGCCTCGGCGACGACGCGGAAGTCCGGTGCAGAGTCGATCGTGTCGGCGATGCCCCGCCGCATGAGGTCGTGGTCGTCGAGCACGAGCACCGAGGTCATCGCCTCAGGCTAGCGGCGAGCACGCCTTCGCCCGCGCCGAAGTGCGGGTCTTCGGGGTGCCGACCCGCCATTCGGCGCGAGTCAACCGCACACCAGCAGGATCAGGCGCCGGGTCAGACGATGCGGGAGTGGTCGCCGAGGCGGTGCCAGGTGCGGTTGTGGTAGACCAGCGCGTCGCCGTGGTCGCCGCCGTCGACGTCGCGCTCGAGGCGGGACTGCAAGGCGTGGGCGGCGATGACGGTGGAGCCGCCGGCATCCATCCGGCCGATGACGGCGCAGCGCACCCAGGCGCGCACGTCGTGGTAGACCGGCTCACCGGTCACGAGCCGCGACCAGCGGTGCGTCTCGGCGAAGCGGTCGACGCCGCTCGTCGCGCCCAGCTTCGCGACGTCGATGTCGTGCGCGTCCAGGAGGTGCACGACGACGGTCTCCGCGCGGGACAGGACATCGGATGCCGAGGACTGGGCCGAGATGGAGAAGATGAGCAGCGGCGGCTCGGCGCTCACCGACGCGACCGAGGTCGCGGTGAGTGCGACGGGGCCGTCGCCGGCGTCCGCCGTGATGACCGCGACGCCGCCCGGGTGCCCGCGGAAGAGCGCCTTGAACTCATCCGCCGACAGGGACGTGCCGAGCGTGTGGGCAGCGTGTGCGGCGGCGGCCTCGACGGCGGCGGTGCGAGTGGTCATGATTCGACGCTAAGCCGCGCGGGAGTGGGGGCGGGTCGCGTGTGTGCCCCCGTGACAGTGTGTGACGGCATGTGACGGCGCGGGTTTCGTCCTGTTGCGGCGGCATGGGTGCGGATGCCGCTTCCCGGCGACGATGGGGGCATGTCGCCCCTCGTCCGCGTCGATGAGCTCGTCGCCGAGCTCTCGGCGGGCGCGCCCGTGCGGCTCCTCGATGTGCGGTGGCGGCTCAACCAGCCGGAGGGGCGGCCCGATTACCTCGCCGCCCACCTCCCCGGTGCCGTCTACGTCGATCTGGAGCGGGAGCTCGCCCGCCCCGGGCGTCCCGAGGAGGGGCGTCATCCGCTGCCGGAGCGGGCCGATCTCGAGGCGTCGGTGCGACGTTGGGGCGTGCGTGCCGGCGATCGTGTCGTGGCGTACGACGACAACGACGGGGTCGCCGCCGCGCGGGCGTGGTGGACGCTGCGGCGGCACGGCGTCGACGTGCGCGTGCTCGACGGCGGCTTCCGGGCGTGGATCGCCGCCGGGCTCCGCGTCGAGGCGAGCGACCGCGCCGTCCGGCCCGGCGACGTCGTGCTGACGGCGTCCGATGCGGGCACGGCGAGCATCGACGACGCCGCGCGCGCCCCGCGCACCGGGGTGCTCGTCGACGCACGCGCCCCGCATCATTACCGGGGGCAGGTGCCGGGCGTCGATCCGGTCGCCGGGCACATCCCGGGCGCCGTGAACATCCCGACGGTGAGTCACATCGCGGCCGATGGGCTGCTGCGTCCCGCCGCCGAGATCCGGGCGACGCTGGCCGGGCACGGGATCGCGCCCGGCATCGACGTCGTCGTCTACTGCAGTTCCGGCATCCCGTCGACGCATTCGGCGCTCGCGTTCGCGGTCGCCGGTATCGACGCGCGGGTCTTCGTCGGGTCATGGAGCCAGTGGGCGCGCAGCCCCGGCCGGCCCGTCGCGCGCGGCGCGGGCGACGAACACGTCGTCGCCGCGGTCTGAACCTGGCCTCCGACTGAGCACGCGGTCGTGGCGCGGGGCGACTGCCGACGTCACATGGCGCAACGTGCCTACACATGTCGCAATGGTCCGCGCGGTGGCAGGCCGCCATGCCGCAGGATCAAGACTCCGCACGACAGCACCACATCGAAAGGAGATTCCGCATGGCGCGTCACATCACGTTCGGCGTGATCCTCACCGGCACCGGCGGCCCGGGGGAACACAACCGCTGGCTCGACCCGGAGATCCCCGGGGATGCGAGCGTCGACATCGACTGGTATATCGAGCAGGCTCGAACCGCCGAGCAGGCGGCACTGGATCTCGTCTTCATCGTGGACAGCCAGTTCATCACCCCCGACTCGCCGCCCCACTACCTCAACAGGCTTGAACCGCTGACGCTCCTCTCTGCGCTCGCCGTCCGCACCGAGCGAATCGGACTCGTCGGCACGGCCACGACCTCCTACAACTCGCCGTACAACCTCGCGCGTCGCTTCGCTTCCCTCGATCTCATCAGCCGAGGTCGGGCGGGGTGGAACGTCGTCACGAGCGGCGATGCGGGAACGGCCGGCAACTACGGGCTCGACGAGCACTACGACTACGCGACCCGCTACGGGCGCGCTGCCGAGCACATCGAGGTCTCCCAGGCGCTCTGGGATTCGTATGAGGACGACGCCTTCCCGCGCGACCGGGAGAGCGGCGTCTTCCTCGATCCGTCGAGGCTGCATGCGACCGACCACCACGGGGAGCACTTCTCCGTCGTGGGGCCGCTCAACATCGAACGCTCACCGCAGGGGCAGCCGGTCATCTTCCAGGCGGGTGACTCCGATGAGGGCCGTGACCTCGGCGCTCGGTACGCGGACGGCATCTTCACGCACGCGTCGACCATCGAGCGCAATCGCGCGTTCGCAGACGACATCAAGGGTCGCGCTGCGGCGGCCGGCCGCAAGCCCGAGAACGTCCTCATCCTCCCCGGCGTCAAGATCATCGTCGGAGACACCGACGAAGGAGCCCGCGAACTCGAACTGGCTCAGCACCGGCTCTCGAACACATTCGATCAGGCGCTGGGCGAGCTCGGCAGGCCGTTCGGCTGGCACGACTTCCGTCAGTACGACCTGGACGCCCCGTTCCCGGATGTCCTCGTCCATGCCGAGCGCAGCTTCAAGACACAGGCCACGCAGATCGTCGAGCTCGCGAAGGCCCAGAGCCTGACGCTACGTCAGGTTGTGGATCTCCACGCCGCCCCGCGGCGTTCGCCGTTCGTCGGCACCGCGCTCACGGTCGCCGACGCGCTCGAGGCGTGGTTCCGGGCCGGCGCGGCCGACGGATTCAACATCTACGTGTCCCAGCCGTCGCAGCTGCGCCGCTTCATCGATGAGGTTCTGCCGATCCTCCGGGAGCGAGGGCTCGCACGTTTCGGCTACGAGGGCACGACACTTCGTGACCACCTCGGTCTGCCCAAGCCCGGCAACCGGCACACGCTTGCCCGCGCCGCGGCCGAAGCCGACCTCGTAGCCGTCCCCTGACCTGCATCACCCCGACCACAGAAGGAACCCCATGACCAGGAACACCCGTCGCCTCGCCCTCGCCGCAGCCACCGCCGTCTCCGCGATGATGATGAGTGCCTGCGCGACCGCTGGTTCCGAGACAGCGACGCCGGACGCGACGGAGATCACCGTCGCCCTCGCACTGCCCACGTCGTGGGATCCCATCACCAGTCGCACCGGCTTCGACATCAACACGATCTCGCTGGCGTACGCCTCGCTCACGCGTCTCGACGCGGACGGCGCGGTCCAGCCCAGCCTCGCGGAGTCGTGGGAGTACTCCGATGACGGAACGGCCATCACGTTCACGCTGCGCGACGGCCTGACCTTCAGTGACGGGGAGCCGGTCGACGCCGCCGCGGTGAAGGCCTTCTTCGATCGCGGGACGACCCAGGAGGACTCGCACCTCAAGGACCAGCTCGCCGACCTGAAGGAGGTCACCGTCGACAGCGAGCTGGAGGTGACACTCCACCTGGCCGAGGTCGACTACCAGATCCCGTACCTCGTCGCCGGACGCACGGGTGCCATCGCCAGTCCCGAAGCGGGCACCGACCCGGCACGATTGGCCATCGAGCCGGTCGGAGCGGGCCCGTTCATCCTGACCGACTTCGTACCCGAGTCGCAGGCGACGTTCGTGAAGAACCCCGACTACTGGGATGCCGAGAACATCCACATCGATGAGCTCGTCTTGAAGCCGCGTCTCGACGCCGCCACCGTCGTCGCGGCGATCCAGTCCGGCTCCGTCGATGTTGCAGTCATTCCCGCCACGCAGGTCGACGCGGCGGAGGCGGCGGGGATCGACGTCACGATCGAGACGGCATTGACGGCGAGCGATGCGTCGATCAACCTCAACAAAGCCCCGTTCGACGACCCCGCCGTCGTCGAGGCGTTCCGCTACGCCTTCGACCGGCAGGCATTCGTGGACGCGGTGACCGCCGGTCGGGGCAGTGTCACCCATCAGCCGTTCCCCGAGGGATACCTGGCGTTCAACCCCGCGGTCGAGGACCTTTGGGACTACGACCCTGCAAAGGCGAAGCAGCTTCTTGCGGACGCCGGCTACGAGGAGGGCGAGCTGTCGGTGGGAATCACCGCGCAGGCCGGCGCCGAGGTAGCCGCGGAACTCACGCAGGCGCAGTTGGAAGCCATCGGTGTCAACTCGACGATCAGCGTCGTTCCTGCGGGGTCCACCACGTGGCAGGACGAGGTCTACGTCGCCAAGTCCCCGCAGCTGGCCCTGGACGGCACCATCGGACGCGAGTCGCCGGTCGCGAACCTGCTGGCTACCTACGGGCCGCAGGGGATCATGAACCTCAGTGGACCTCACGCGACGGAAGAATTCCAGGCTGCGCTGGACGCCGTACGAGCGACGCCGATCGACGCTCCCGAGTACCAGCAGGTGCTGTGGGACGCCGTCGAGGTGGCCGTGACCCAGTCGCCCACGAACTACCTCTACAGCTCGCCGTGGATCTTCGCGACGAGCGAGAAGGTGGGTGATCTCAACCTCCTGCCCTCCCAGGTGCGCTGGGAAGGCGTCACCGTCAACGGGTGATGACGCACATGACCACGCTCGCTCCGCCCACCGCCGCTTCCCTCCCGCGACGGCGGGCGGAGCGCGCCCTGCGCCGCATCGCCGGAGCGGTCGGCAGAACGGCCCTCATCGTCATCCCGGTGTTCTTCCTCGCAACCGTCATCACCTTCGCGCTGGGCGCGGCAAGCGGTCTCAGCCCGGCCGCATCGCTCTCCGGGGATGAGGCGACACCGGAGCGCATCGCCGCCATCAACGCCGAGCTCGGCCTTGACCAGCCGGTCGTCGTGCAATACCTGACGTGGATGTCCCGGCTCCTGGCGGGAGACCTCGGCACGAGTTGGTACAACGGCTTCCCCGTGTCGGAGCTGATCACCGAGCGCCTCGCCGTCACGGCGTCCATCGCCGGCGTCGCCCTTGGCATCGCTCTCGTTGCGGGCGTGGGGCTTGGCCTGCTCGCCGTCGTCTTCCACGGGCGCTTGCTGGATCGGACGATCACCGCCTTCACGACCGCCATCTCCACGTTGCCGCCGTTCGTCGTCTCCATCGGCCTCATCGTGGTGCTGAGCGTGTGGCTGCGGCTGTTGCCCTCCTCGGGCTACGTGCCGTTCGCCGAGGATCCGGTGCTGTGGTTCCGGCTCATCCTCATGCCGGCCATCGCGCTGAGTCTGGATCCCGCGGCCGAGTTGGCCCGTCAGCTCCGTACCGGACTGGTCCACGTGCTCGAGCAGAACTACATCGTGGGCGCCCGCGTTCGGGGGCTGAGCCCGGCCCGCATCCTCTGGGTGCACGCCCTCCGCAACGGGGCCGGCCCGGCGACGGCGATCCTCGGGATGAAGATCCCGACTCTCCTCGGCGGAGCCGTCGTGACCGAGACGATCTTCAGCATGCCCGGGTTCGGGATGCTGGCCGCGGACTCCGCATTGCGCGGCGACGTCCCTGTCGTGCAGGGCACCCTCGTCGTCGCGGTCGTGCTCGTCCTGGCGTTCAGCCTGCTCGTCAACATCGTGCTCGAGGGGCTGCAGCCCGCGGGCCGGAGAGAGGCGCGATCCGAATGAGAGCCGTCTTCCGATCCGTGTCCGCCAAGATCGCCGCCGTGGTGCTGGCTCTCGTCGCGACGCTGGCCGCCTTCGGGCCGATCCTTGCGCCACATGACCCGCTCGCGCAGAACACGGCCCTCCTGCTGCAAGGTCCCTCCTTCGTGCACCTGCTCGGGACCGACGCGCTCGGACGGGATGTCCTGAGCAGGCTGCTCGCCGGGTCGCCCGTCTCGCTGTCGGCTGCGCTCCTGGCGGTCGTGGTCGGGCTGGTGCTCGGCGTCATCCCCGGCCTCCTGTCGGTCTATCTCGGGCGCGCGTTCGAATGGGTGTCCCTTCGGCTCATGGACACCCTCATCGCGCTGCCGTTCCTCGTGTTCGCGATCGCGATGACCGCGCTCCTCGGCAACGGCGTCATCCAGGCGATGGTCGCCGTCGGTGTGCTGATCTCGCCGGCCTTCTACCGGGTGAGTCGGGCGGCGGCGCTCACGGCTTCGCGCTCCATGTACGTGGAGGCTGCCACGCTTCTGGGCGCATCCACGGCCTGGGTGCTGCGCCGCCACGTCTGGCGTCATGTCCTCCCTGCTGTCGCCGTGACCGCGGCCGGCATGAGCGGCGCCTCGCTCGTGATCGTCTCGTCGCTGACGTTCCTCGGCATCGGCGTGGTTCCACCGACCCCGACGTGGGGAGGGCTGCTCGCCACCGATCTGCAGTACCTGTACCAGCGGCCGTGGGGGCCTGTCGCCCCGGCGCTCCTGATCGTCGCGACGGTGTGGGCGCTGAACGCCCTCGCCGATGCGCTGCGCGACGCGCAGACCGCGAAGGCGCGCCGTGTCGTCGCCGAGGAGCCCGCGACCGAATCCCTGCCGCTGTCCATAGCTGAACCGGAGGTCTCAAGATGACAGATCTGCCCCTGCTGGAGATCCATGACCTGCGTATCGCGTCGGGGGCTTCGCAACTGGTCGGCGGCGTCGACCTGGTCCTGCGCCGGGGCGAGAGCGTGGGCATCGTCGGGGAGTCCGGCAGCGGGAAGTCGCTGACATGCCGCTCCGTCCTCGGCATCGTGCCCGAGGGGCTGGAAGTCAGCGCCGCTCGTCTGGCCTTTCAGGGGACCGATCTCCGGTCGCTCAGTGAGCGCGCGTGGCGCGGGGTTCGTGGAAGCCGGATCGGCGCCGTGTTCCAGGACCCGGCGTCCTACCTGAACCCCTCGCTCACCGTCGGACGGCAGCTCGCCGAGGTGCTTCGCGTGAAGCAAGGGCACACACGCGGTACCGCTCGGACCGAGGCCATCGACCTCCTGGACCGGCTCGGCCTCCGCGATCCCGCGCGCGTCTTCACGCGCTATCCGCACGAGCTCAGCGGCGGAATGCTGCAGCGCGTGCTGATCGCCGTCGCCATCGCCGAGGGCCCGGATCTCCTGATCGCGGACGAGCCGACCACGGCGCTGGACGCCACCGTGCAGGCCGAAGTGCTCGACGTGCTCGCCGACCTGCGTCGCTCGTCCGGATTGACGTTGCTGTTCGTCTCGCACGACCTCGCCGTCATCACGCAGGTGTGTGATCGTGTCCTCGTCATGCGTGACGGGGTGGTCGTGGAGGAGGGAGCGGTGACGGACGTCCTCAGGGCGCCACGGCATCCATACACGCAGTCCCTCCTCGCCGCCCACCGTGAGTACGGACTCGACCGTCTTCGGCAGCAGGAGGTGGCGCATGTCTGACCTCATCGCGGAATTGCGCGACGCGACCGTGGGGTACCACCGGGGAACGCCGGTGCTGAAGGGTGTCACGCTCCGCATCGCGCCGGGTGAGTCCGTGGGGCTCATCGGGGAGACCGGTTCCGGCAAGACGACGATCGCGCGGTCCCTCCTCGGGCTGACACGCGTCCTCGCGGGCGAGGTCGCCGTCGACGGCCGGGATCTCGCACGCCTCCGGGGTCGCTCCCTGCGCGCGTTCCGGCGTGAGGGGGTCGTGCAGTACGTCTTCCAGGATCCGTTGCGCAGCCTCGACCCCGACATCCCCGTGGGCGATTCCGTCGCCGAGGGGCTCGATGTGCGTGGCCGCCTGGAGCGATCCGATCGGGCCACCCGGATCGCGGACGCGCTGCACGCCGTCGGTCTGGACCCCGCGCTCGCCGCCCGCCGGCCGGGCGACATCTCGGGCGGCCAGCGTCAGCGCATCGCCCTCGCCCGTGCCCTCATCCTCGAGCCCCGCCTGCTCATCCTCGACGAGCCGGTGAGTGCACTGGATGCCGCGAACCGCGTGCACGTTCTCGACCTGCTCCGCCTCTCGGCGGGGGAGCGCGGCTTCGCGCAGCTCTTCATCTCCCACGACCTGGGCTCGGTGGCGGGCGTCACGGACCGGATCGCCGTCGTGTACCGCGGACGGATCGTCGAGGACGGGCCTACGGCGCAGGTGCTGACCCGCCCGCAGCATCCGTACACCCGGCTGCTCGTCGAGTCGGCGCCCACCCTCGATGCCGCGGGCGCCGACCGCGCACATCGCGCGAGACTGCGAGCCGAGATCGCCGAGCACTCCGCGGCATGAGACGCAACAGACGGAAACACCCGCGATTTCGCCCGACCGCTGCTGTGGAATGGACACCATGACGAACGCCACCGCCCCCGCGCCCGCCCTCTGGACGCCGCCCGCCGCCGTGCGGGTGCGCGGCGCATTGGCCCTCGTGGCCGGTGCCGGGGAGACGACCCGCGTGTACGAGCGGTTCGGCAGCCGCATCGCGGTGGACGGCTACGTCGTCGCCGCGTTCGAGGCGCCGGACGCGGCCGATGCCGCCGCGTGGCTCGCCGTGCAGGAGCACGCGCCGCGCGTGCTGGTCGGCTCCGACCGTGGCGCCGCCGCCGTGCTGGCTCTGGCCGCGGACGGCGCTCCGGTCGACGGCGTCATCGTCGCCGGCACCCCGGCCGGGCCGGGCGACGACGCGGCGGCTGACGACGCGGAGCGCACCGCCTGCCCCGTGCACCTCGGCGTCCTCGGCGAGGCGGCGGCGCGCGCGACCTCTGCCGCCGTCGCGGCCGAGATCGATCTCCCGGATGCCGCGGCCCTCGGCCGCCTGAGCGTCCCGGTCCTCGCGATCCACGGCGGCGCCGACGTCATCGCCCCGCTGGCCGCGGCCCGCGATGCCCTGACGCCGATCCCGCACCTCGATCTCGTCGAGACGGTCGACGGCCTGCATGACGCGCTCAACGACGCGAGCCACCGCTCGGTCGCGGCGACGATCATCCTGTGGCTCGAGCGGCTTCGCGCCTCCGGCGTGCAGACGCCGATCGTGCGGGAGATCGTCCGATGACCGACGGCTTCGCCTCGCTCCAGGTCCAGCGCGGCTACACGCCCGGCACACCGCAGAACGCCGTCGCACCACCGATCTACCAGACCACGGCGTACGAGTTCGCCTCGCTGCAGGATGCCGCCGACATCTTCGCGCTCCGGAAGGTCGGGAACCTCTACAGCCGTGCCGCGAACCCGACGCAGCTCATCCTCGAGGAGCGAGTCGCCGCGCTCGAAGGCGGGCGCGCGGCGGTGGCCGTGGCATCCGGTCAGGCGGCCGTCGCGATCTCCCTGCTGGCCCTCGCGAAGGCGGGTGAGCACATCGTCGCTGCCCGCCAGCTGTACGGCGGCACCGTCGACCTCCTCCAGGAGACGTTCGCCGACTGGGGCATCGACGTCACCTTCGTCGACCAGGACGACCTCCACGCGTGGCGCGCAGCCCTCCGCCCCACGACGCGCGCCCTGTTCGCCGAGTCGGTGACCAACCCGACGGCGCAGGTGCTCGACATCCGGTCGGTCGCCGACATCGCGCACGCGGCGGGCGTCCCGCTCGTCATCGACAACACCGTCGCCACGCCGTACCTGCAGCGTCCGGGCGAGCACGGCGCCGACATCGTCGTGCACTCCGCGACGAAGTACCTCGGCGGGCACGGCACCTCGATGGGCGGCGTCATCGTCGACATCGGCTCGTTCGACTTCGGCGCGGAGCCGGCCCGCTGGCCGCAGCTGACCGAGCCGTACCCGCGCATCGCGGACGTCGTGCTGTGGGACCGGTTCGGCCCGTCCGGGCAGGCGCTCGCCGTGCTCATCAAGACGAAGTACGTGCACGACCTCGGGCCATCGCTGTCGCCGTTCAACGCCTTCCAGTTGCTGCAGGGCATCGAGACGCTCGACCTGCGGATCGCCAAGCACAGCGCCTCCGCGCTCGCCGTCGCGGAATACCTCGCGCAGCACGAAGGCGTCGCGAGCGTGCAGCATCCCGGCCTCCCGTCCAGCCCGTGGTCAGAGGCCGCGCGCCGCTACCTGCCGCGGGGCGTCCCCGCCGTGTTCTCCTTCGACCTCGTCTCCACCGGCGACGCGGAGGCCGACCGCATCCGCGTGCACCGCTTCGTCGACGCGCTGCGGCTGGTGAAACTCGTCGCCAACATCGGCGACGCGCGCAGCCTCGTCGCCCACCCGGCATCCATGACCCACAGTCACCTGACCGAGACGCAGCTCGCCGAGGCGGGCATCTCCCGCACGACAGTGCGCCTCTCGATCGGCCTGGAAGACCCGGCCGACATCCTCGCCGACATCGCGCAGGCGCTCGTCGCCGCATCCATCGAGACCGTGGAGGTCACCCCATGACGATCAACCTCGGCTACTGGACCCCCGTCTACGGCGGGTTCCTGCGGAACGTCGGCGACGAAGAGGGCATGGCCGCCACGTGGGCGTCGATCCGCGACGTCTCGGTGACCGCCGACCGGCTCGGCTTCCACACGACGCTCGTCCCCGAGCTGTACCTGAACGACCGGAAGGGCATCGACGCGCCGAGTCTGGAGGCCTGGTCGCTGACCGCCGCGATCCTCGCCGTCACCGACCGCCTGCGGGTCATGACGGCCGTGCGGCCCGGTTTCCACCTGCCCGCCGTGCTCGCCAAGACCGTCTCGACCCTCGACTCCATCGCCCCGGGGCGCGTCGCCCTCAACGTCGTCGCGGCGTGGTGGGCGGAGGAGGCGCGCCAGTTCGGCGGCACCTTCACGACCCACGACGACCGGTACGTGCAGGCCGAGGAGTTCGTGCAGGTCCTCCGCGGACTCTGGGGGCGCAGCCCGTTCACGTTCGCGGGCGACCACTACGAGCTCGAGGGCACGATCGTCGAGCCGAAGCCGTCCGCGCAGCCCGTCGTGTTCGCCGGCGGCGAGAGCGAGGCCGGCAAGGAGGCGATCGCGCGCTTCGCCGACGCGTACGTCATGCACGGCGGCACGCTCGAGGAGGTGCGGGCCAACGTCGCCGACATCACGGAGCGCTCGCTGCGGATCCACGACCGGCCGCTCCGCGAGATCGGAATGCCGGCGTACGTCATCGTCCGCGACACCGAGTCCGAGGCGCAACGCGAGCTCGAGCGGATCACGGACGTCGACCCGACCTCGCCGGGATACGCGTCGTTCGAGGAGTTCCAGCGCAATTCCAAGCTGTCGCTGGAGCTCACGAAGCGCGAGTACTCCGTGGGCACGCGCGGCCTGCGTCCGAACCTCGTCGGGACGCCCGAGCAGGTCGCCGAGCGCATCCGCGCCTACGGGGATGCCGGCATCTCGCTGCTGCTCATCCAGTCCTCGCCGCTGAAGGAGGAGCTGGAGCGCATCGCCGAGCAGGTCTTCCCGCTCGTGCCGCAGGGCGAGTTGGTGCACTGATGGCGCTCCGGGCCGTCGCCGTCTCGGGGAGCCTCCGGTCGCCCTCGACGACCGCGGCGCTCATCGACGGCATCCTGGACGAGCTGTCGGCGCACGTCGACATCACCCGCGAGGTCATCGAGTTGCATCCGATAGCGGGCGACCTCGCCGCCGCGCTGACGGGCGGGGGGACGTCGGATGCCGTCACGGCGGCGCTGGACGCCGTCGCCGGCGCCGACCTCCTCGTCGTCGCGACGCCGATCTACCGCGGCTCGTACACGGGTCTGTTCAAGGAGTTCTTCGACCTCGTGCATCAGGACGCGCTCGCCGGCACCCCCGTGCTGCTCGCCGCTGCCGGCGGCGACGACCAGCACTCGCTCGCGATCGACCACCAGCTGCGGCCGCTGTTCGCGTTCTTCCGCGCCGTCTCGCGGCCGGTCGGGGTCTACGCGCGCAGCGCGGACTTCACCGACCGCCGCATCGGCGGCGAGGCGCTCCCGGCCGCCATCCGCCGCGCCGCCGAGGCGGCACTCCCGGCGCTGCCCGGCGTGCCCCGCGTGACCCGCGTGCCCGTGCCGTAGCCCGCGGTCAGGCCGAGGCGAGCATTCGGCGCAGCTGGGCGCGCAGCGCCGTCAGCTCCTCCGGGCCGAGCGCGCCGGTCAGCTCGGCGTCCGCGACGTTCACGCGCGGCCGCAGCCGGTCGTATTCATCGCGCCCCGCCGCCGTGAGGGTCACGGCGTTGCGTCGCCGGTCGTCCGGGTCGCGCGTGCGCTCGACGAGGCCGCGCCGCTCCATGCGCACGAGGATGTCCGCGATCGTCGAACGGTCGAGGTCGGCCTCGTCGCAGAGCGTCCGCTGGCTCGCGGCGCCCAGCCTGTCGAGGAGGGCCAGCACCGCGTACTGCACGCTCGTCGTCTCGGCGGAGACCAGGCGGGTCCATGTCGCGACGTGCAGCTGCTGCGCGCGGCGCAGGAGGTACCCGGTGTGCCGATACGGGTCCTGATCCTCGCGTTCGTCCAGGGGGGTGTCCACCCGCACGACGCTACCGGGCGATGTCCGCCTCTTCGCGCTGCGGACGCAGGATGCCGGCGAAGAAGTCCGTCAGCTCCTCCCGCGTCTGCAGCGGCAGGACGTGCGCGACGTACTGGTCGGGGCGCACGACGACGACGGCGCCGGCCGCCCCGATCCCGCGGGCCGCGAAGATGTCATCGGCCGGGTCGACGGCCCACACCTTCTCCCAGTCCTGCAGGCCCAGTGGTCCGGAGTGGGGCAGCAGCACCTCGGGCAGCGCCGTGATGTCGACGTCGTGGTGCGAGCCCGCGAAGATGCCGTGCACGTCGAAGACCGCATCGATGTCGGCGCCGGCCGGCGTGAAGCGCGTCACAGGGGAGTCCGGCTCTTCGCCGAGCCACGTCGCGAAGTCGCGCAGTGCACTGCCGTCCGCGTCGCCGAAGGCGTAGATGCGCCACCGGCCGTCGGCGCGGGCGGCGTGCCCCAGCTGCATCCGCTTGCCGTCGGCGACGCGCACGGCGGGCGACGAGTGGAAGCGCGTGCCGATCTCGAAACCGGTGGCGAGATCCTGGTGCGCGGCTTCGCCGGTGAGGGCCGAGATGCGGTACGTCGTGGCGAGGCCGGCCGTGTAGCGGCCCTGCCGCGAGAACTCCGCCTGCATCTGCTCGCTCGTGACACCGCCGAGCTCGGGGTGCTCGGGATCGACCGTGGGCTGCGCGATGAACGCCGACCAGAACCGGTCGAAGTCGATGAGGTCCTTCGCGACCGACTGGCGCTCCGCGGAGTACGTGCGCAGCAGCGCCGGGCCGGACAGGCCGCGCAGCACGGCGGCGAGCTTCCAGCCCAGGTTGAAGCCGTCCTGCATCGATACGTTCATGCCCTGGCCGGCTTTCGCGGAGTGCGTGTGGCAGGCGTCGCCGGCGATGAAGACATGCGGCAGCGCGGTGTCCACGTCCTCCGGGGCGACGTCGTCGAACCGGTCGGCGAGACGCTGGCCGACCTCGTACACCGACGACCAAGCCACCGACTTCACGTCGATCGTGTACGGGTGCAGGATGCCGTTGGCCACTGCGGTGAGCTGCTCCGGAGTCGTGCTGCGGATGGTCGTGTCGCCGGCTTGCACCTCGCCGAGGTCGACGTAGACGCGCACCATGCTGCCGCCCTCGCGGGGGATCATGAGGAGGCTGCCCTTGCCGGCGGACTGGATGACGTTCTTCGTGCGCCAGTCGGGGAAGTCCGTCGTCGCGAGGACGTCCATGACGCCCCACGCATGGTTGGCGGCGTCGCCCTTCAGCGACAGGCCGAGCGCGCGGCGCACGTTGCTGCGCGCCCCGTCGCAGCCCACGACGTACTTCGCGTGGACCGTGAACTCCTCCGCACCGCGGCGCAGGGTCACCGCGACGGGGAACTCGCCCTCGCCGACGCTCAGCGTCACGAACTCGACGCCGTAGTCCGGCTCGATGCGGCTCGCGGAGCGCGCCATGTGGTCCAGGAGGTACTGCTGCATGCGCGCCTGGTTGACGATGACGTGCGGCATCTCGCTGAGGCCCTCGGGGGTGTCCTCGACCCAGCCGGTGCGCTCGATGCGCGAGCGGTCGTCGGCGGACGGACCCCAGAACCGCACCTCGTTGACCCAGTACGCCTCGCGCATGAGCGCGTCGGCGAGGCCGAACGCCTGGAACATCTCGACGGTGCGGCACGCGACGCCATCGGCATGGCCGACCTCGAGAGCGCCTTCGCGCCGCTCCACGATGCGGGTGCGGATGCCGGGGAACTCGGCGAGCTGCGCACCCAGGACGGAGCCGGCGGGGCCGGTGCCGACGATGAGGACGTCGATCTCGGCGGGAAGGTCGGCGGGCCGGTCCACTCCCCAGCCGGCGGCGGGCTGGATGTCGGGGTCTCCGGGGCGGTAGCCGTCTCGATAGAACTGCACGTCGATCTCCTTCGAAAGCGTGAGAGGAATGCGCCCACAATATCGTCAGTACCCCAACGAATCAAGTGCGGGGATGAAAGTGAGCGCCGCGCGTCCGGTCAGCGGCGCTCGAACACGTACCGGTCGCGGCCGGCGAAGACGCCGACGAGGGCCTGCCCCAGCATGATCGCGCCGGACAGGACGAGGGGCCCGATCCAGTCCCCGCTGAGCGCGTGGAGGGCGCCGAACGCGACGGGCCCGACCGCGGTGATGAGGTAGCCGACCGACTGCGACATCCCGGAGAGGGCGGTCGCGCCATCCTGGTCGCGGGCGCGCTGCGCCATGAGCGTGAGGCACATGCTGAGGGATGCGCCGGAGAAGAGTCCGATGGCCGCGATCCACGCGAGGATCCCCTGCGGGGCCGCGAAGAGCCCGGCGACGCCGACGAGTCCGAGCAGGGGCAGGGCCGCGGGGATGATCCGCTCCGCGCGGCCGCGCAGGAGGAACGGCAGACTCAGGGAGCCGGCGAGTGAGCACAGCTGGTAGACCGCAACGTCGATGCCGGACAGCTCCTCGCTGCGCCCGATCGACGTCGAGATCGCCGGGATCCACGTGACGAAGATGTAGAAGCTGGATGCTTGCAGCCCCATGTACACGGCGACGACCCAGGCGACCGGGTCGGCCCAGATCGCGCGGCGCGCGCGGGGGGCTGCGGAGGCCACCGCGGGGTCGGCGGTCTCGCGACGGATCACCCGCCACCACAGCACGATGGCGAACGGCAGGAGGGCGCCGCCGGTCACCAGGAGCGCGAACCGCCAGCCGGCCTCACCGTCGCCGAGCGGCAGACGGGCCAGGGGCACCGCGACACCGGAGGCCAGGGCGCCGAACGCGCCGAGCAGGGCGGAGTAGACGCCCATCATGAGCGGCACGCGACCGGGGAAGTCGCGCTTGACGACGGCCGGCATGAGCACGTTGCCGAGCGCCAGCGAGGCGCCGATGAGGAGCGTGCCGAGCCACAGCCACACGCTCGAGCCGGGGAGGGAGCGGATGATCACGCCCGCCGCGAGCAGTCCGAGGGCACCGAGGAGCGTGTGCGACAGGCCGAAGCGGCGGCTCAGGCCGTGCGCGAAGGGCGACGCCGCGGCCCACACGAGCAGCGGCACCGAGGTGATCATGCCGAGGGCGGCGACGGAGAGCCCCGTGTCCGCCCCGATGCGATCGAGCACCGGACCCACCGCGGTGATCGCGGACCGCATGTTGGCGGCGACGAGGCAGAACGCGACGACGAGCGTCACGGCAGCCGCGCGGCGAGGGGTCATGACGGTCATGCAGGGTCCTTAGTCTTCTTCGGCGGAGGCCCGGCATCCGGCATCCGCCTGACGGCGCCCGGCATCCGGCATCCGCCTGACGGCGTCCGCACGACCGAACGGCGGAGATCGTGTCGTTCCTGCGCGATCGGATGCCGATGCGCGGGGTGTCGACGACGATCTCCGCCGTTGCGTGCGGGACGGTGGCGTGCGTCAGGCCGCGGGGATCGTCCGGACCGTCATGGTGTCGCCGGTCGTGTCCTTCGCGCGCTGGATCTCGCCATAGATCTTCAGCCGCAGCTCGGCGAACCGGGGGTCCGACCGGGTGGTGAGCTGGTCGCGCTCAGCCGGCAGGTCGATGACGACGTCGTCCTGCACGACCGTGGGCCGGTTCGACAGGACGATGACGCGCTCGCCCAGGTACACCGACTCGTCGATGTCGTGCGTGACGAACAGCACCGTGACCCCGAGCTCCTTCCAGAGCTTGCGGACGAGGTCCTCGAGCTCCGCGCGGGTCTGCGCGTCGACGGCCGCGAACGGCTCGTCCATGATGAGGATCTCGGGGCGGTAGGCGACGGCGCGGGCGATCGCGACACGCTGCTGCATGCCGCCGGAGAGCTGCCAGGGGTACTTCTCCCCGGCATCGGCGAGGTTCACCGCGACGAGCGCCTCGTGCGACCGCTGGTGGCGCTCGGCCTTGCCGACGCCGGCGCTCTTGAGCGGAAGCTCGACGTTGGCCTGCACGGTCATCCAGGGGAAGAGGCTGCGCCCGTACTCCTGGAAGACCACCGCCATCGTGCGCGGGGGTCCGCTGATGGGCTTGCCCTGCAGCTCGAGCTTGCCGGCCGTGGGCGGCAGGAGCCCGGCGATGCACTTCAGCAGCGTCGTCTTACCGGCGCCGGACGGGCCGACGATGCAGACGAGCTGCCCCTGCGGGACCGTGAAGGTGAGGTCGCGGATGGCCTCGACGCTCTGCCCGCCCGCCGTGGGGGCGGGGTAGACCTTGCGCAGGCCCTCGACGACGAGGACGGGGGTGGTGGGTTCAGGCACGCTGCACCTCTCTCAAACCGTTGTACCAAGCCAGGACGCGGCGCTCGACGAGCTGGAACACGAGACTCAGGGCGAGGCCGATGAGCCCGAGGACCAGGATGCCGCTCCACATCTGGGGGATGGCGAAGTTTCTCTGGAACTGGATGATGGCGAAGCCGAGACCCGACGACGAGTACGTCATCTCGGAGATCACCATCAGGATGAGGGCGATCGACAGGCTCTGCCGGATGCCGGCCATGATCTGCGGCGCCGCCGCGGGCAGGATCAGGTAGCGCAGTCGATGCGGCCTCGTGAGCCGGTAGCTGCGCGCCGTGTCGCGCTGGACCTCGTCGGTGGCGCGCACGCCCTCGATCGTGTTCAGCAGGATGGGCCAGACGGAGCCGAAGATGATCACGGTGATCTTCATCTGGTCGCTGATGCCGAGGATGAGGCCGAGCAGGGGCACGAGGACCGGCGGCGGGATCGCGCGGAAGAACTCGAGCAGCGGCTCGAGCAGCTGCCGGAGCGTCCGGAACGAGCCGATCAGCAGGCCGAGTCCGACGCCGACGATGATGGCACCGGCGATGCCGCCGAACAGGCGCGCGATGCTGGGGACCATGTCGTCCCAGAACCGGTCGCCGAACCAGGTGTCGAAGAAGGCCGTGATGAGCCCGCCGGGGGTCGGCACGAGGTAGCTCGTGTTGTTGAGCGTCGCGATCCACCAGATCGCGATGAGGATCGCGGGCAGCGCGACGAGGAACAGCGCGGACTTCATGATCTTCATCCCGCCACCTCCATCCGGACCGACTGGTGCCAGGCGAGCACGCGCCGCTCGATGAAGCGCATGACGAGATTGATGAGCACGCCGATGAGGCCCGTCGCCAGGATCAGCGCGTACATGCTCGTCGCGGCCCCGCCCTCGCGGGTGAGGATGATCTGCTTGCCGAGGCCCGGGGTCTGGATGATCATCTCCGCCGTGATGGCGAGGATCAGGGCGACCGAGGCGGCGAGGCGGATGCCGGTCATGAGGTAGGGGAGCGTGGTGGGCCACACGACGTAGCGGATCCGCTGCCAGAGGTTCAGCCCGTAGCTCTTCGCGGTCGCGTCGGCGACGGGGTCGACGTCCTTCGTGCCGTAGACGACCTGCAGGAGGACCTGCCAGATCGAGGCGTACACGATGAGCAGCAGCTCCGACTGGACCTTCGTACCGAACAGCAGGACGGCGAGGGGGACGAGCGCGACCGACGGGATCGGACGCAGGAACTCGATCGTGGACTGCGTGAAGCGCTCGAGGAACCGGCTCGCTCCGATGAGGAAGCCGAGGACGGCGCCGGCCACGATGGCGATGGCCAGGCCCAGGAACCACGCCCACATGGTGGCGGCCACGTCTCGCCAGAACGCCCGGTCGAGGAGGTATTCACCCAGACGGATGAGCACCTCGCTGGCCGGCGGGAAGAAGCGGGGGTCGATGAGGCCGATGCGGGAGGCGAGTTCCCAGAGGACGAGGAACCCGACGACGCCGACGACGCCGAGGACCGGGCCCCGCAGGGCGGCGGAGCGCACGCGCTCCGCCGCCTTGGGTGCCGTAAGGGTCGTCACGGCAGGAGTGCGTCGAAGTCCGGCGTCTTGGAGAGCACGCCGTAGTCCTGCGCGGCCTTGGCGAGCTTCTCGAGCGCCGAGCGGTTCACCTCGGTGGGGAACAGCGGCAGCGTGATCTTCTCGAGGACCTCGGGCGGCGTCTGGGTGTAGGTGCCGATGATGCGACGCACCTCGTCCGGGTTGTCCGTCGCGAACTCGAGCGACTTCTTCATCGCGGTCTGGAACTTCTCCAGGAGGTCGGCGTCGACGTCGTTCTTGGCGAAGTAGGCCGCGATGTCGAGCTTCGGGTCGAAGTCGGCGTACGCGTACGTGACGACGTTCAGACCCGCTTCGACGGCGGAGGTGACGAACGGCTCGACGACGAACGCGGCGTCGACCTGGTCGTTCTCCACGGCGGCGATGGCCTCGGGGAACGGGACCTCGACGAACTCGATGGTCGAGCTGTCCGCGCCCGCTCCGTCGACCACGTCGCGCACGGTGGTGTCGTTGATGTTGCCGATGCTGTTGCTGGAGACCGTCTTGCCGGCGAGGTCGGCGGGGTCGGAGATGCCGCTGTCCGCCTTCGTGATGACGGCGCCCATGTCCTTCGACGTGTCGCCGGTCGTCGCGACGGCGGCGCTGACGATCTGCAGCGGAAGGTTCTCGGCGGCGACCATGAGGGACAGGACGTTGCTGAACCCGAACTGGTAGTCGCCGGCGACGACGGCCGGGACGATGGCAGCGCCACCGGAGGCGGTCTCGATCGTCAGATCGATGCCCTCCTCCTCGAAGAAGCCCTTGTCCTTGCCGAGCCAGACGGCGGCGGTATCGGCGATGGGGATGACGCCGATCGTGACGGGGGTCAGTTCGGCGGGCGCGTCGGCGTCGCCGGTGTTCGTGCTGCTGGGGGTCGCACCCGAGTCGCTGCAGCCGCTCAGGGCGAGCGCGGCGATCGCGGCGATGGCGAAAAAGCTGGACTTCTTCATGTCACTCCGTCGTGTCATGGGCTCTGGGTGACCCGCCCTCCTCGGCTGGTCCCGCGCCCTCGATAGGGGCGACGATAGGCGGGCCTCTCAGCGCTGTCAATTCCGTCAACGAGATTGTTATCAATCTCATTGTGCGCTGCGCCGGCGGGTCAGAGCGCCGTGGCGTGTCCCCCGCTGCGCTGCTCCGACGCCAGCTCCGTGAGGGTGCCGATGACGCTCCCGACGTGCGCCGCCATCGCTGCGCTCGCGGCCTCGGGATCCCGGCTGCACACGGCCTCGACGATCGCGAGGTGCTCCGGGAGCGACACACTGGGCCGCCCCGGCACGAGGAAGAGCCGGAACTGGTGGCGCACCATCTGCCCGTTCAGCTGCTCGAGGATGCGGGTCGCCGCGGTGTGCCCGGCGATGTCTCGGAGCGTCCCGTGCAGCGAGGCGTTCAGCTCGGAGTAGCGGACCAGCTCGTTCTGCTCGACGGCGGCCCGCATGTCGGCCTCGATGCCGCGCAGGAGCACGATCTGGTCGTCGGTGATGTTCTCCGCCGCACGCCCGGCGACGATCGCCTCGACGGCGCGGCGGATCTCGGTGATCTCGATGGCTTCCGCGACGGTGATCTCGCGCACCCGCGCACCCCGGTTCGGCTGCAGCTCGACGAGCCCCTCGGCGGCCAGGGAGATCAGGGCGTTGCGGAGGACGAAACGGCTCGCGCCGTACTCCTCGGCGAGCTCCGCTTCGATCAGGCGCTGGCGCGGGGCGTAGACACCGCGCAGGATGGCGTCGCGCAGCGCTGCGCGGACGTCGGTCTTCTCGGCCACCGATATTCCTCTCCCGGACGGATGCCTCCGATTGTGCACCACGGGGAGCCGAGCTGTCGCTCTATGGCGATAATGTCGTCAGCAAGATTGTGGACGATCCGGTCAGAGAGGACCTCGCCATGGCGCATCCCGAGAACTTCGACCTCGCGCACCTGGGCGCCGTGGAGCTGTTCACCCCGAAGTTCGAGGAGAGCCTGCACTTCTTCCGCGATCTGCTCGCGATGCGGGAGGTCGCCCGCATCGGCGACTCCGCCTACCTGCGCTGCTGGGACGAGTACCAGCTGTACTCGCTGAAGCTCACGGCATCCCACACCAACGGGGTCGGCCGGACGCTGTACCGCACAACCTCCCCGGAGGCCCTCGAGCGCCGCGTCGCGGAGATCGAGAAGACCGGCCTCGGCCACGGCTGGCGGGACCCCGAGGTCGGGGTGGGGCGCTCGTACGAGTTCGAGGACCCGGACGGCCACCTCATGGCGCTGTACTACGACACCGAGCTGTACGTCGCGGACGACGAGGACCGGCCGGCGCTGAAGAACCAGGCCTCCGCGTTCCCGGGACGCGGCATCAACGTCCGCCGCCTCGACCACATCAACTACCTCGCGAGCGACGTCGACAAGGCCGGCGCCTTCTGGCGCGACGTCATGATGACGCGGGACTCCGAGGCCGTGCGCCTGGACGACGGCCGGTACGGCGCCTGGTGGTTCCGTTTCCACCAGAAGTCCTACGACGTCGTCTACTCCGACGACTGGACCGGCGAGCGCGGCAGGTTCCACCACTTCGCGTTCGCGCCGGACTCCCGGGAGGACATCCTCCGCGCCGCGGACATCTGCCTGGAGAACGGGATCTACATCGAGTACGGCCCGTACAAGCACGCCATCAACCAGACCTTCTTCCTCTATGTCTGGGAGCCCGGCGGCAACCGCATCGAGTTCGCCAACGCGCAGGCCCGCCTCGTGCTCGACCCCGACGCCCCCGTCGTGGAATGGTCGCAGGCCGAGCGCGCGAAGGGCCAGGCGTGGGGGATGAAGACGGTCGCCACGTTCCACACGCACGGCACGCCGTACGTGGAGAACCAGGAGGAGATCGACCGCGCGGCCCTCGAAGGCCGCCCGCACTGAGCCCGGTTCAGGCCGGGACGGGCCAGCCTGTGTACGCCTCGGCGAGATACCGGCTGCCGGCCTCGGGCTCCACGACGCTGCGGAGCTCGCCGAGCTGACGGCGGCGGTCGAAGTCGCTGGCATCCGCCGTGACGTGCAGCATGCTCGTCATCCACCAGGAGAAGTGCTGCGCCTTCCAGATGCGTGCGAGCGCCGTCTCCGGGAACGCCTCGATGAGCCGCGTATCGCCGTCGTGGAGGAGCGCCCGCAGCGCCTGGGCGAGGACGAGCACGTCGGCGACGGCGAGGTTCATGCCCTTCGCGCCGGTGGGCGGCACGGTGTGCGCGGCATCCCCGACGATCGCGACCCGCCCGCGCAGCAGCTCGTGGGCCACGAAGCTGCGGAACCGCAGGACGTCGCGCTGGAAGATCGGGCCCTCCTTGAGGGTCGTTCCGGGGACGCGGCGCTGCAGCTCGTCCCACAGCTGCGCCTCCGTGTACGCCGCCGGGTCGACGCCCGGGTCGCACTGGAAGTACATGCGCTGCACGGTGTCGCTGCGCTGGCTGATGAGCGCGAAGCCGTCGGGGGAGTTGCTGTAGATGAGCTCGTCGGCACTCGGCGGGGCCTCGCAGAGGATGCCGAACCACGCGAACGGGTACTCGCGGAAGTAGCCGCCCGTGGACGACCCCGTGACGGCGGCGCGCGCGACGCTGCGCGACCCGTCGGCGCCGACGACGAACTCCGCGTCGATCTCCAGCGGCTCGCCTTCCGCCGTCGTGGCGACGACGCGCGGCCGGTCGGACTCGGCGCCCTCGACGCGGACGGCGGTGACGCCGAAGCGGAGATCCTGCCCGCCGGCGAGACGCGCCGCGATGAGGTCCTTGAGCGCCTCGTGCTGCGGGTACAGCCAGACGCTCCGGTCCACGAGGTGGGCGAAGTCGATGCGGTGGCCGGCCCCGTCGAAGCGCAACTCGATGCCGTCGTGCCGGTGCCCCACGGTGCGGGCGCGGCTGAACTCGCCGAGACCGTCGAGGACTTCGACCGTGCCCTGCTCGAGGATGCCGGCGCGGATCGTGGACTCGATCTCCTCGCGGGTGCGCTGGTCGATCACGATCGATTCCATGCCGGCCTCGGCGAGGAGGTGCGAGAGGAGCAAGCCGGCGGGGCCGGCTCCGATGATCGCGACACGGGTGGTGATCGGCATGGCGTCTCCTTCGACGGGCGGGATGTCGTGGCCCAGTCTGCGCCGCCGCCGCCCACCTCGGAACGAGTCTTCCCGTTGAACGGGAGCGCTCAGTGGTACCGGGCGAGCGCCGCTTCGATGCCGCGGGCCGCGCGGTGCAGCTCGGCGAGGGCCGGCTCCGGCGACGCCTCGCGGGGCAGCACGACCGACAGTGCCGCGATCACGCGCCGCGTGCCGTCCCGCACCGGGACGGCGACACCGGTCGAGACGTCCTCGATGAAGCCCGGGGCGACGGCCTGGCCGCGCGCGCGGATCTCGGCGAGCAGGCGGCGGATCGCGGCGGGGTCGGCGGGCGTCGCGGCGGTGAGCCGTGCGAGCGGGCGGGCGAGCACGCGATCCTGCGTCTCCCGATCGGCGTACGCGAGGAGCAGCAGGCCGGACGAGGAGGCGTGCAGGGGCAGCCGCCCCGCGACCCGGGTGATGTTCGCACCGGACCGCGGCCCGCTGAGCCGCTCCAGGAACAGGGCCTCGTCCTGCTCGAGGATCGCGAGCTGGGTGTGCTCGCGCACCCGGGTCTGCACGGCATCCATGAAGGGCATCGCCGCCTGCCGCAGCCGCAGCGCGGCCGAGGACCGGGTGGCGAGCTCCCACAGCCGCATCCCGATCCGGATGCCGTTGTCGTCGTCGCGCTCGAGGAGGCCGGCGTCGACGAGATCGGCGACGATCCGGTGCGCCGTCGAGCTCGGCAGTTCGGCGCGGCGCCCGATCTCGGCGGCCGTCTGCACCGTGCGGGTCGGGGTGAAGGTCTCGAGCACCCGCACGAGCCGCTCGGTCATGCCGTCACCGGAGGAGGAGTTCGCCACGGGGGACAGTCTGACAGCGGTCTCCCGTTGATCGGGAGGGGTCAGCGGATCCGGGTGCCGGCGCGCTGCAGGTCCGCCTCGATGCGGCGGGCGGCCTCGAGGAGGGGCGGCACGACCCGCTCCCGCGTTTCGTCGACGCCGCCGCGGCGGACCGGCGTCGAGACGTTGACGGCGGCGGTGACGGCACCCGAGGCGTCGCGGATGGGCGCGGCGAACGACCGCAGCCCCTCCTCGAGCTCCTGGTCGACGAAGCTCCAGCCCTGGGCGGCGATCTCCTCGAGGGCCTTCCGGAGGCGCGCGCGGGTCGTGATCGTGAAGTCGGTGAGCGGGCGCAGCTCGACCCGCTCCAGGAACGCCTCCCGTTCCCCGGGCGGCAGGAAGGCGAGGAGGGTCCGTCCCATCGAGGTCGCGAACGCCGGCAGGCGGGTGCCGACGCCGATCGCCGCGGAGATGATCCGGTAGGTCGCCACGCGAGCGACGTAGACGATGTCGTCTCCGTCGAGGATCGCGACCGAGGTCGACTCGCCGGTCCGCTCGCTGAGCTCCCGGAGGTGCGGCTGCGCGATCTCCGGCAGGCCGAGGCCGGAGAGGTACGCGAACCCGAGGTCCAGGAGGCGCGGACGCAGGAAGAAGGCGCGACCATCCGTTCCCACGTAGCCGAGTTCGACGAGGGTGTGCAGGAAGCGGCGCGCGCTGGCCCGGCTGATCCCCGCCTCCCGGGAGACCTCGCTGAGCGTCAGCAGCGGACGCTGCGGCCCGAAGGCGCGGATGACGGCGAGTCCGCGGTCCAGAGACTGGACGAACTCGCCCGCGGTCGGGGTCTCCTCCGCCATGGCGGCTCCTTTCGCGGCTGGCCGCACCGGGTCGATAGGGGCTAGCATAGTGCGAGAAGCGAACGGGCGTTCGCACAGCGAACATTCTTCGCGGAACGCTCAGATCAATGAGGAGTGCGCGTGATCGACAAGACCGTGCCCGATGGCGCCGCCGCGGTGGCCGACATCCCCGAGGGCGCGACCATCCTGATCGGCGGGTTCGGGCGTGCCGGCCAGCCCGTCGAGCTCATCGACGCCCTGATCGCACACGGCGCGGGCGGCCTGACCGTCGTGAACAACAACGCCGGCAACGGCGACACGGGGCTCGCGGCGCTGCTGGACCGCGGACTCGTCCGCAAGATCATCTGCTCCTTCCCGCGCCAGCACGACTCCTGGGTCTTCGACCGGCTCTACCGCGCCGGCGAGATCGAGCTCGAGCTCGTGCCGCAGGGGAACCTCGCCGAACGCATCCGCGCCGCCGGCGCCGGCATCGGCGCGTTCTTCACCCCGACCGGGGTCGGCACGCAGCTCGCCGAAGGCAAGGAGACCCGCACGATCGACGGCCGGGACTACGTGCTGGAGTATCCGATCCGCGCCGACTTCGCCCTCATCAGCGGCCTCCGCGCCGACCGATGGGGCAACGTCGTCTACCGCGAGACCGCCCGCAACTTCGGGCCCATCATGGCCTCCGCGGCCACGACGACGATCGTGCAGGTCGACGAGGTCGTGCCGCTGGGCGGCATCGACCCCGAGACCGTCGTCACGCCGGGCATCTTCGTCGACCGCGTCGTCGCGGTGGGGGAGCGCGCGTGGCTGCAGGGAGGCGCCTTCGTCGGGGGCGTCGATGTGGAAGGGCGTCCGCACGGGGACGCGACAGCGGAGGTGGACCAGTGAGCACCCGGATCAGCCGCGACGACCTCGCGCGTCGCATCGCGGCAGACATCCCCGAGGGGTCGTACGTCAACCTCGGGATCGGTGCGCCCACCCTCGTGGCGAACTTCCTCCCGGTCGACCAGGAGATCATCCTGCACACCGAGAACGGGCTGCTCGGGATGGGGTCGGCACCGGATGCCGCGCACGTCGACCCCGATCTCATCAACGCCGGGAAGCAGCCGGTCACCGCGCTGCCGGGGGCCGCTTACTTCCACCACGCCGACTCGTTCGGCATGATGCGCGGCGGCCACCTCGACGTGTGCGTGCTGGGTGCCTTCCAGGTCTCCGAGACCGGCGACCTCGCGAACTGGTCCACCGGCGCGCCCGGTGCGATCCCTGCCGTCGGCGGCGCCATGGACCTCGCGATCGGCGCGAAGAGCGTGTACGTCATGACCGACCTGCTTGCGAAGGACGGCTCGTCCAAGCTCGTGGCATCCTGCACCTACCCGCTCACCGGCGTCGGCTGCGTCTCGCGGATCTACACCGATCACGGCATCTTCGATGTGACGGCGGACGGGCTCGCGGTGCGCGAGGCGTTCGGGGAGAACACCGTCGCCTCGCTCGCCGAGCTCACCGGCCTGGTGCTGGCCGATGCCACCGGCGCGGACCTCACGGAAGGGAACCGCTGACATGGGAACCAGCTACATCTACGACGCCGTCCGCACGCCGTTCGGCCGGGCCGGCGGCGCGCTCGCCGGGGTCCGGCCCGATGACCTCGCCGCCGTCGTCATGAAGGCCATCGTCGAGCGGAGCGGTATCGACCCGGCCCGCATCGGCGACGTCATCTTCGGCGACGCCAACCAGGCCGGCGAGGACAACCGCAACGTCGCGCGCTTCGGCGCACTGCTGGCCGGCTTGCCGACGACGGTCACCGGCGTGACCGTCAACCGCCTGTGCGCCTCGTCCGTCGAGGCCGTCATCCAGGCATCCCGCGCCGTGGAGTCCGGCGACGCCGATCTCGTCCTCGCCGGCGGCGTCGAGTCGATGAGCCGGTCGCCGTTCGTCGTGGAGAAGTCCGCGAAGCCGTTCCCCGCCGTCGGCAACCAGACGATGTGGAACACCGCGATCGGCTGGCGCATGACCAACCGGAAGCTGCCGACGCACTGGACCGTCAGCAACGGCGAGGCGGCGGAGAAGACCGCGCGCACGTGGGGCATCGGCCGGGAGGCGCAGGACGAGTTCGCCGTCCGCTCGCACCGGCTCGCCGCGCAGGCCTGGGCCGATGGCGTCTTCGACGGCGAGATCGTGCAGGTCCCCGGGGCGGAGCTCGCCCGCGACGAGGGCATCCGCGACGACACGTCGGTGGAGAAGCTCGCGGGCCTCCGCGCCCTCTTCGCCGAGGACGGCACCGTGACGGCGGGCAACTCCTCCTCGATCAACGACGGCGCCTCCGCCGTGCTCATCGGCGGCGAGGGCGCGATCGACGCCGAGCCGCTCGCGCGCATCACCGGGCGTGCCGCGCACGGCGTCGACCCCGACGACTTCCCCACGGCGCCGATCGAGGCGGCGAACAAGGCGCTCGCGCGCGCCGGCCGCACATGGGCCGAGGTCGACGTCGTCGAGCTGAACGAGGCGTTCGCGTCGCAGTCGCTCGCGTGCCTCGCCGGCTGGCCCGACCTCGACCCCGCCAAGCTCAACGCGCACGGCGGCGCGCTCGCGATCGGCCACCCGCTCGGCGCCTCCGGCGGCCGGGTCATCGCCCGCGCCGCGCACGACCTCGTCGCGCGGGGCGGCGGCGTCGCCGTCGTCGCCGTGTGCATCGGCGTCGGGCAGGGGCTTGCGGTCGTCCTCGAGCGCTGAGCGTCATATGACGACGTCCGGGGGATCACCCGGGCGCGACGGGCTAGGGTGACTTCATGCTCCTCACCTGTCAGTGTTGTCGCTGAGCGCTTCTGCGCGCCTCCGACGAACCGACAGCCCGTCGCGCCTCTGCGTGCGCGACCACATCACAGGACATCCTCGTGCGCTACGCATCACACATCGCCGACATGGTCGGCAACACCCCCCTCGTCCGCCTCAACAAGGTGACCGACGGGATCGCCGCCACCGTGCTGGCGAAGGTCGAGTACTTCAACCCGGGGAGCTCCGCGAAGGACCGCATCGCCCGGAACATCATCGAGGCGGCGGAGGCCTCCGGGCAGCTGAAGCCGGGCGGGACGATCGTCGAGCCGACGAGCGGCAACACCGGCGTCGGGCTCGCCCTCATCGCCCTGCAGCGGGGCTATCGGATGATCTTCGTCGTCCCCGACAAGTTCGCCGGTGAGAAGGTCGCCGTGCTGAAGGCGTACGGCGCGGAGATCGTCATGACCCCGACGAGCGTGCCCCCGGAGCATCCGGACTCGTACTACAGCGTCTCCGACCGGCTCGCCGCCGAGATCCCGGGGGCCTTCAAGCCGAACCAGTTCGCGAACCTCAACGGTCCGCGCGCGCACTACGAGACGACCGGTCCGGAGATCTGGCGCGACACCGACGGGAAGGTCACGCACCTCATCGCGGGTGTCGGCACCGGCGGCACGATCAGCGGCACGGGACGCTTCCTCAAGGAGGCCTCCGCCGGCGAGGTCGTCGTGATCGGCGCCGACCCGGAGGGCTCCATCTACTCCGGCGGCCCGATCCACGGCTACCTCGTCGAGGGGGTCGGGGAGGACTTCTACCCCGCGACCTTCGACCCCACCGTCGTCGACGACTACGAGCGGGTGGGCGACGCCGAGTCGTTCGCCATGACGCGGCGGCTCGCGCGCGAAGAGGGTCTCCTCGTCGGCGGGTCGTCGGGCATGGCGGTCGTCGCGGCGCTGCGCGTCGCCCGCGACCTGCCGGCGGATGCCGTCGTGGTCGTCGTGCTGCCCGACCACGGCCGCGGATACCTCAGCAAGCTGTACGACGACGAGTGGATGCGCGAGCGCGGTTTCGCCACCGAGTCGACCACCACCGAAACCACCGGGAGCCTCACATGACCGAGTACGCACGCGGCTTCGAGAGCCTCGTCATCCACGCCGGGCAGGAGTTCGACCCCGCGACGGGTGCCGTCATCCCCCCGGTGCATTTCTCCACGACGTTCGCGCAGGACGGCATCGGCGGCCTCCGTGGGGGCTACGAGTACGGACGCAGCGGCAATCCGACCCGCACGGCGCTGCAGACGCAGCTCGCCGCGATCGAGGGCGGCGCGCACGGGTTCTCCTTCTCCTCCGGGCTCGCCGCAGAGGACGTGCTCCTGCGCGCCGCGCTGCAGCCGGGCGACGAGGTGCTGCTCGGCAGCGACGTCTACGGCGGCACGCACCGCCTCATCGCGCGGGTGCTCGGGCCGTGGGGCGTCGGGCTGCGGGTCGTCGACATGAGCGACCTGGATGCCGTGCGCGCGGCGCTCGAGGAGAGCGCCCCGAAGGTGCTGTGGGTGGAGACGCCGTCCAACCCGCTGCTGCGGATCACCGACATCGCCGGGCTCGCCGCCATCGGCCACGAGGCCGGCGCGCTCGTCGTCGTGGACAACACCTTCGCGACGCCCGCGCTGCAGCAGCCGCTCGCCCTCGGCGCCGACGTCGTCGTGCACTCGACGACGAAGTACCTCGGCGGGCACTCCGACGTCGTCGGCGGCGGCCTGGTGCTGAACGACGATGCCCTCGCCGAGAAGATCGGCTTCCTGCAGTTCGCCGCCGGCGCCGTCTCCGGCCCGCTCGACGCGTGGCTCACGACGCGGGGCATCAAGACGCTCGCGGTGCGGATGCAGCGGCACAGCGAGAACGCCGCCGCCGTCGCCGCGTTCCTCGAGAGCTCCGATCGCGTCGCCCGCGTCTACTACCCGGGGCTCGCCTCGCACCCGGGCCACGACCTCGCGGCCCGGCAGATGTCCGGCTTCGGCGGCATCGTCTCGGTCGCGCTGGAGAGCGGCACCGCAGCCCGTCGCTTCGCGGAGTCGACGCGGCTCTTCCAGCTCGCCGAGTCGCTCGGCGGTGTGGAGTCGCTCGTCAACTACCCCGACGCCATGACGCACGCCTCGGTGCGCGGCACCGAAGCCGCTGTCCCCGTCGAGGTCGTGCGCCTGTCGGTCGGCATCGAGTCGGTCGACGACCTGCTCGCCGACGTCGAGCAGGCGCTCCGCGCGTAGCCGGGGCTGATCAGCGGCGCCGGAACCAGCGACGCGTGCGCGGCGGTTCCGGCGGGGGAGCGGATGCCGCGAGCCGCGCCGCGCGGCGCTCCCGCCACGCCGTGACGTCGGCCTCGACGTCGTGCGTCGGTGTCACGACCGGCGGCCCGCCCTGCAGCTGCCGCCGCGCCTCGATGACGCGCCGGTTGAAGTCCTCGACGTACTCGCGGACATCGCCCTCACGCGCGAGAGTGTCCAGCCGCTCGGCGAACTCGGCGTGCTCGGTGCGCAGCGTCAGGGCGGCGGGGCCGAGCCCGGTGAGCTTCTCGGTCTGGATCTTCCGCCGGATCCACCAGTCCGGATCGTGGCTCTCCCCGAGCCCTTCGAGCGGCTTGCCGTACCCGGGCAGGTCGTCGAAGTCGCCGCGGCGGATGGCCTGCTGGATCGCCGTCTCCACGTACAGCGCCCGCTCGTGCGCGGTGGGAGCCGCGGCATCCGTCGTCTCGTTCGCCGGCTTCTGGTCGGCATCCGGGTCTTCCCCCAGCTCGTGCCGGAGCTTGTCGACGCGATAGCGGGCGGCATCCAGTCTCGGATCCTCGCCCATCCGCGTCTCCCTCCGCGCCGTGTGTTCCAGCGTACGACGCGCCGCGAGACCCGGCGCTGGACGATGGGATGCCGCGTATGTATATACTCAGAAATCACATACGCGGTATGCATGAACGCGTGTCCATGAACGGAGTCATGATGTCGGTGCGACAGAGCCTGCTGGCCATCCTCGATCAGGGGCCGTGCTACGGCTATCAGCTGCGGACGGAGTTCGACCGCCGCACCGGCTCGACCTGGCCGCTCAACGTCGGGCAGATCTACAACACCCTCGACCGGCTGGAGCGCGATGGGCTCGTCGAGAAGGGCGACGTCGACGAGCAGGGTCACGTGTACTGGCAGATCACGGATGCCGGCCGGCTCGAGGTGCGCGCCTGGCTCGCCTCGCCCGTGGAGCGCTCGCAGGGGACGCGCGACGAGCTGGCCATCAAGCTCGCCGTCGCCGCAACCCTGCCGGGCATCGACGTGGGCGACGTGATCCAGACGCAGCGCCTCGCATCGCTGCGGCAGCTGCAGGAGCTCAACCGCGCGAAGTACGCCGGCGCCAATCCCGATGGGCCGGAGGAGCTCGCGTGGTCGCTCGTCGTGGACTCGATGATCTTCACGGCGGAAGCGGAGATCCGCTGGCTCGACCACACCGAGCAGCGGCTCGCGCTGCACCCGCAGCACGCCATGGAGCTCGAGCTGTCGACCGAGAAGCCCAAGCGCGGACGCCCGGTCAAGACGGAGGCGGGCGCATGACCGACGCGCCGGTGCTGCAGCTGACCGGGGTCACGCAGCAGTACGGCGAGGGTGCGACGTCGGTCTCCGCGCTCTCCGGCGTCGATCTCACGGTGCAGCGGGGTGAGCTCGTCGCCATCATGGGGGCCTCCGGGTCGGGCAAGTCGACGCTGCTGTCGATCGCCGGGGGGCTGCAGAAACCCACGACCGGCGAGGTCATCGTCGAAGGCACGTACCTTTCGACGGCGTCCGCTCGTCAGCTCGCGCAGCTGCGGCGCCGCTCGCTCGGCTTCGTCTTCCAGGACTTCAACCTCATCCCGACGCTCACGGCACTCGAGAACGTGACGCTGCCGCTCGAGCTCGACGGCTTCCGGGCACGCGTCGCCCGGCGCGCCGGGCGAGACGCGCTCACCTCGGTCGGGTTGGAGGACAAACTCGATGCCTACCCCGACGACCTCTCCGGCGGTCAGCAGCAGCGCGTCGCGATCGCCCGCGCGGTCGTCGGCGGCCGCCGGCTGATCCTCGCCGACGAGCCCACCGGCGCACTGGACTCGGTGACGGGCGAGGCGGTCATGAAGATGATCCGCTCCCGCGTCGACCAGGGGGCGGCCGGCATCCTCGTCACCCACGAGGCGCGGCACGCCGCGTGGGCCGACCGCATCGTGTTCCTCCGCGACGGCCGTATCGTCGACCAGTCGCGCCGCGATGGTGCCGAGACGCTGCTGGCGGGCACGCCGTGACCGGGCTTCTCGAGCGCGCCGATGCGCCGCCCGCCGCGCCGGCCGCCGACCCACGCCCCGACCGTCCGAGCATCTGGCCGCGCCTGCGCGCCGACCTGCGGCTCGCCCGGCGGCAGTCGCTGCGCGGCTGGGCCTCGAGCCTGCTCGTCGTGGCGCTCATCGCGCTGCCCATGACCCTCGTCGCGGGGGCCATCGTGTTCGGCATGGGCCACGTCGCAACGACGGAGGAGCGGATCCGCGCCGAACTCGGCGGGGCGGACGCCTGGGTGTCGATCGTGCACGGCCCGGACCCGTCGCTCACGCAGTACCTCGACGAGCCCACCTGGTGGGATGTCGCGCGAGAAGAGCAGACCGGTGAGCTCATCAACGAGGAGCTGCCGCCCCACGGGAGCGCCCGCCCGTTCCTCCCAGCCGGCGCCATCGAGATCGGTGCGGGGCGGGTCACCGCCGAGACGGCGGGCGGCATCGGCGCGATGACCGCCGTGATCGGGGATGCCGCGGCGCCGGTGCTGCGCGGGCGCTTCGAGCTGATCGAGGGGCGGGCTCCTGCGAGCGACAGCGAGGTCGTCGTCTCGCCCGGTGCCCTCGAGCGCCTGGGCGTGGGGGTCGGCGACCGGCTGGAGCTCACCGAGCCGGCCGCGACCTACACCGTGACCGGTGTCCTCAAGCGGGCGGAAGACCCCCACGCCGCCGAAGTCGTCTTCCTCCCCGGCACGCCGGCCAACCGCGCGCTGCAGGAGGACGTCCTGAGCACGGTCTGGTACCTGCCGGAGTGGAGTCCGACCCCGGACGACGTCCGTGCGTTGAACCGGGAGGGGATGATCGTCTTCGACCGCGACCTCTTCGTCGCGCCGGGCGACATGGCGAACCCCTGGGCGTCGGGGGATGCGCTCGCCCTGTCGATGGTCTGGCTCATCGGCGCCGCCGCCGCCTTCGCCGGGTACCTCGTCGTCCTCCTGGCCGGCGCAGCCTTCTCGGTGAGCGCGCGCCGGCAGCAGCGCGCGCTCGCCGTCGCCGCGAGCGTGGGAGCCACCCGCGCGGACGTCTTCCGCGTCGTGCTGCTGCAGGGCACCGTGCTCGGCGGGGTCGGCGGCATCGTCGGGTCCGCGGCCGGCATCGGGCTCGGCATCCTGTTCCTCCATCTCTTCGACGACGGGTCGACGACCGCGTTCCAGGGCGTGCACGTGCCCTGGTGGGGCCTTGCCGCCGTCATCGCCTTCGCCGTGATCGTGGGGACGATCGCGGCCATTGCGCCGGCGCGCGCCGCGACGAAGGGCGAGGTCATCGCCGCGCTCCGCGGGTCGCGCCGGCCGGCGCGGGTGCGCGTGGACCGCCCCCTGTGGGGCGTGCTGCTCATCGCGGCCGGCGTGGGGCTGACAGCGGTGTGCGCGCTCTGGCTCGCCGCGATCAATGCCGAGGAGTTCGTCAGCGGCGACGACGGCCGGCGCACGATCTGCATCATCGGCATCATCCTGGGCCCGATCCTGCTGCAGGTCGGCGTCATGCTGGGCGGGCACTGGCTCATCTCGCTCCTGGCACGGCCGCTCTCCCGCCTCGGGCTCGCCTCGCGGATCGCGAGCCGGGATGCCGCGGCGAACCCGGGCCGGATCGTCCCGGCCTTCGCCGCGATCGCGGCCTGCGCGTTCCTGGCAGCCGCCTCGCTCGGGTCCATCGCCCTCGTCACGAAGCAGGCCGAGCGGGGCTGGACCTACGCCGCGCCGGTGGGCAGCGTCTCGGTGGCGGGCTGGATGGACGACATCGACCGGCAGCACCTCGCCGTCGGCACCGTCGTGACCGGGTGGCAGGACGACGGCGCGGGGGCGTCGCGCGGCGTCTACATCGACGCGGAGGCGACCGCCCGGAGCCTGCTCGAGTCCGCCGGTCCGGGCACGCTCGGCACCGTGTGGGATGCCGGGACCGGGCGATGGGATGCAACGGGCACGCTGCTCAACCCGGACGACATCCTGGCCTTCCCGCGGATGGAGCACATCGATGCCGCGCTCGCGGCGGACCAGTGCAAGGAGCTCGAGATCGCGGACTGCCGGTGGCACCAGTCACCGTGGTGGAACCTCGGCATCGTCGATGCGACGGAGCTGGAGGCGGTGACGGGGGAGGAGCTGTCGACGGCGGAGCTCGCCGCCTACCGCGACGGCGCGGCCCTCGTCCTCGATCCCGACTACATCCGCGACGATGGCACGGTGGCGGTGGCCTTCTCAACGCAGGAGAGACTCGCCAAGACCGAGGTCGCCGAGGCCCCCACCGACGTCGTCTCGGTCGCCGCGATCCGGCGCGATCAGCCCCAGCGCCAGGTCTCGGTGCTCATCGTCCCGGAACTCGCCGACAGCTGGGGACTCCGCTCCGGCAACTGGACGGTCATCGCGACCTACGACGTGCCGCTGACGACGGCGCAGGTCGACAGCCTGCAGCAGGAGGCGGACACCCTGTCGCGCACAGGCGAGGTCGGCATGTGGCCGCACCTGGAGTCCGGCCCGCCGGACGCCGCCCCCTGGATGTGGCTCGCCGTCGGCGCGACCGCCGTGCTCGTCATCGGCGCCTCGAGCGTCGCGCTCGGGCTCGCGCGCGTCGAGCGGCGACCCGACGACGCGACGCTCGCCGCCGTCGGCGGCACCCGCCGGCTGCGCCGGGGGATCGCGCTCTGGCAGGCCGCGATCGTGGCCGGCCTCGGCATGGTGACGGGTACGGTCGCCGGCATCCTCCCCGTCTGGGGTGTCGCCCTCGCGTCGGAGCGGATCTACAACCCGCCGTCCTTCGGCGACATGCCGTGGCTGTGGCTCGTCGTGCTCGCCCTCGGCCTGCCCGCGGTGATTGCGCTCGTGTCGTGGCTCGTGCCACCGCGCGACCCCGACCTCACCCGGCGGACCGCGATCGCCTGACGGTCAGCACGCCGACGCGGGCGTCGCGGCCTACGCTCGGAGGATGGGCGCAGAACTCATCACCCCCGCCGAGCTCGATGACCTCCTCGGATCGGAGCGACCGCCGGTCGTCCTCGACATCCGCTGGCGGCTCGACGCGCCGGATGGTCGGGAGGCCTACCGTTCCGGCCACATTCCCGGCGCGGTATACGTCAGCCTGGACGACGAGCTGGCCGCGCACGGCGAACCGGCCGACGGCCGGCATCCGCTGCCCGCCGCGGCCGACTTCGAGGCCGCCGCGCGGCGCTGGGGCCTCAACGACGGCGACACCGTCGTGGTCTACGACGACTGGCAGTCCTTCGGCGCGGCTCGCGCGTGGTGGATGCTGACCGACGCCGGTGTCGCCGACGTGCGTCTCCTCGACGGCGGGCTGGGCTCATGGCGGACCGCCGGGTTGCCGCTCGAGACCGGCGATGTCGTTCCCGTGCCTGGCACGGTGAGGCTCGCGCCCGGGCATCTGCCGCAGCTCACGATCGACGAGGCCGCGGCGCTCCCCGCGCACGGCGCGCTCCTCGACGTCCGCGCGACAGAGCGGTACCGCGGCGAGAACGAGCCGATCGACCCGCAGGCGGGCCACATCCCGGGTGCGCTCAACCTGTCGACGACTGACAATCTCGACGCGGACGGTCGGTTCCTGCCCGCCGCCGCGCTCCGTCGCCGCGTCGAAGCCCTCGACGTCGACGGCCCCATCGGCGTGTACTGCGGCTCCGGTGTCTCGGCCGCGCACGCCGTGTTCGCGCTGCAGCGCGCCGGGCTCGACCCCGCCCTGTACGTCGGGTCGTGGAGCCAGTGGTCCAACCACCCGGACCGCCCCGTCGTGACGGGAGCCCAGCCGTGACCGCGCGCTGGGCGATCCTCGGCGCCGGCGCCATCAGCCGCGACTTCGCGAACGGTCTGACCCACGCGACCCTCGGCCACCTGCACGCCGTCGGTGCCCGCTCCGCCGCCGACGCCCGCGCCTTCGCCGACGCGCACGGTGCCGCCGTCGCCGGGACCTACGAGGAGATCCTCGAGCGCGACGACATCGACGCCTTCTACATCGGCACGGTCCACACGACGCACGGCGAGCTCGCGATCGCTGCCCTCGAGGCGGGCAAGGCGGTGCTGTGCGAGAAGCCGCTGACGACGATTCCCGCCGACACGGATGCCGTGCTCGCGGTCGCCGCACGCACCGGCCTCCCGCTCGTCGAGGCGTTCAAGTACCGCTTCGGCCCCTTCCCAGAGCTGCTGCGCCGGCGAATCGAGGACGGGGCGATCGGAGAGATCATCGAGGTCGTGACGACGATCGGGTTCACGGCGGCCGAGCGGACGGGCCGCCTCTTCGATCCCGCCGTGGCCGGCGGCGCGATCCTCGATGCCGGCTGCTACCCCGTCTCCCTCGCCGCCGGCGTCGCGGCCTGGGCCGGGCAGCCGCTCGACGATGCCCGTGTGCTCTCCGCCGAGGGTCTCATCGGCGACACGGGCGTCGACGAGACGGCATCCGCTGTCCTGCAGCTCGGCGCCGTGACGGCGCGCGTCCGCACGGCCATCGTCGAGGATCTGCCGCGCGCGGCGCGCATCGTCGGCACGTCCGGCGAGATCGAGGTGCCCAACGTGTGGGGGAGCCGGCAGCAGAGCACGGATGCCGCCGTGCTGCGCCGGCCCGACGGAACGGTCGAGCACCTGACGGCCGAGACACTGAATCCGATGGCGGCCGAGGCGGATGCCGTCATCGCGGCGCTCCGCGACGGTCGCACCGAAGCGCCCGAGATGCCGTGGGCGCAGACTCGCGTCATCGCGCGTCTGCTCGAGGACTGGCGCCGCGCCCTCGACTGACTCACGCCCGCCGGGGCCTCACGAGTTGGGGTCACTTGGTGTCGCCTCGGCCCCCGCGACGCGGCG
>NZ_JQKT01000015.1:0-95687 GCF_000746195.1 Microbacterium sp. UNCCL10
GAGATGTCCGCGCACGCCCAGTTCCGCGTTGACACGGGCATCCCTGTGTTCTTCGCCGACCCGCAGTCGCCCTGGCAGCGCGGAACGAACGAAAACACGAACGGCCTCCTCCGGCAGTACTTCCCCAAGGGCACCGACCTGTCCCGCTGGTCCGCCGCGGAGATCGACGCCGTCGCTCACGCACTCAACACGAGGCCCCGCAAGGCACTCGGCTGGAAGACCCCCGCTGAAGCCTTCAACGAGCAGTTACTGTTGCTGTAACAACCCGGTGTTGCAACGACCGGTTGAATCCGGTCAGTTTCGTTCGCGGCGCTTCCAAGCCGAACTCGACCGGAACGGGCTCGCCGGCTCCATGGGTCGAGTCGGCGCTGCCGGCGATAACGCGGCCATGGAATCGTTCTTCGCGCTGCTGCAGAAGAACGTGCTCAACAGCCGCCGCTGGGCCACCAGGGACGACCTCCGCCTCGCGATCGTGACCTGGATCGAGCGAACCTATCACCGCCGTCGCCGGCAACGAGTCCTCGGCAAGTTGACGCCCGTCGAGTTCGAAGCCATCATGACCACACAAGCCACGTCCGCGGCCTAACAAGAAGAGTCACCAAGACCCTCAGCAGTCCCTTCCCGACAAACGACTGTTCGGAAACGCGTGGCGATGACAAACAGTCTTTACGTGACACGGCAATTGGCGGCGACGACGGTTTGCTCACCGGCGAGGATGGCGGTGGCATCGACTTAGGAATTGCCAGCGAAGACGCCTATCGCTGCGACCCGTCGCATCATGGCGCGGCTCCGATCGCTCAGGCGTGTTGTTCGGGCGAAGGATCCTCACTCGGCAGCTCCTGCATCGCGTGCAACAGCGCACGGATCCCCTGGGTGAGCGCGCGCAGGTCGTCGAGGGCAAGCCGATTGAGCGGAGTGCGGCTGAGCTCCGGCCGTCCGGCGAGCAACCGCTGCACGGTTTCACGCCCAGTGGCGGTGGCCGTGACCCGGCGCACCCGCTGATCGCGGGGATCGAGCGTGCGCTCGATCATTGCCTGGGACTCAAGACGGTCCACGATGCCCGACATGGTCGCGAGGGACACACCGACGGTCTTGGCAAGTGCCTGGATGGTGCTGCCGTCGGGCTCGGTCATCAGGATCGCGAGCACCTTCAGCTGCTGCATGGTGAGCCGCAGCGACAGCATCGGCTCGATAATCTCCGGGACGAACGACGTCTCGAGGTCGTTCTGCAAGTGGATGAGCTCAGCGAGCAGCGCTTCGCGCTCAGTGTGCTCGTCGGTGTCCATGTGTCGAGCGTAACCCTCGGTTCACAGTCGCAGCGCAGACACGCATGCGTAGCCTTATACTAAGCTTCGCGTGAGGCAAACCTTCTCGCGGGCGCTGCGCCCACTCCCTTCAGACTTCGGTGGTGTCCCTTGTATCGTCTTGCTCGCTTTAGCCTGGCCAATCGCACACTGGTCGCGCTCGTCACGCTGCTGATCGCCGCATTCGGAGTCTTCTCGCTGACCCAGCTGAAGCAGGAACTCATCCCGTCGATCGAGTTGCCGCAGACGACCGTGGTGACGGTCGTGCCAGGTGCCAGTCCGGAGGTGATGGATCAGCAGGTGAGCATACCCATCACCCAGGCTGTCGCGGACCTGGAGGGTGTCGAACAGGTAGTCTCGACGTCATCGTCGAGCATGTCGATGGTGTCGATCGCATACGCGTACGGGATCGACGTCGACGAGTTCCGAGCATCTGTGGAACAGGCGCTGGACGGGATCTCCTCGACCTTGCCGACGGACTCCGAACCCAACCTGGTGGCGGGAAGCACATCGGATATACCGGTGATCTTCATGACCGCGTCGTCTTCGGATGAGAACATCGCGTCGCTGTCGAGCACGCTCTCCGACAAGGTCGTCCCGCGCCTGGAGGCGATCGAAGGCGTGCGCTCCGCCGCGGTGTCGGGTGGCACGGTGGAGCGAGTCGTCATCACGCCGGACCTGGCTGCTCTCGCGAGGAACGGGCTCAGCGGGCAGGCGATCTCGCAGACGCTCGACGCGAACGGCATGACCCTTCCGCTGGGCAGCGTCACCGAAGACGGTGCCATGCTACCGGTGCAGGGTGGAACCCCGGTCACCTCGACCGACGACATCGCCGCGCTTCCGGTGGCGAGCCAGACCCAGCCCGGCAGCGTCGTGACCATCGGAGACGTCGCCGACGTCGAGCTGGTCACCGAGGATCAGACCTCGATCACTCGCATGAACGGGGAAGAGGCGCTGTCGATCTCGATCACCGCGAACCAGGGCGGCGACGTCGTCGCGATCTCCCACGCCGTCGGCGACGCGATCACCGAACTGACCGACGAGATCCCCGGCCTGGAACTGACGATCGTCTTCGACCAGGCGCCATTCATCGAGGAGTCGATCCAGCACCTGGCCACCGAGGGCCTCCTTGGTCTGCTGTTCGCGATCGTCGTGATCCTGGTATTCCTGCTGTCGGTGCGCTCCACGCTCGTCACGGCGATCTCGATCCCGCTGTCGGTGCTGGTGACCTTCATCGGACTGAACCTCGGCGGCTATTCGCTGAACATGCTCAGTGTCGGGGCGCTCACGATCGCGATCGGCCGTGTCGTGGATGACTCGATCGTGGTCATCGAGAACATCAAACGACATCTCTCCTACGGCGAGGAGAAGATCCACGCCATCCTCGCCGGCGTACGCGAGGTCGCCGGCGCCATCACGTCGTCCACGCTGACCACCGTGGCGGTGTTCCTGCCGATCGCCCTGGTCGGCGGCATGGTCGGCGAACTGTTCGCCCCGTTCGCGCTCACCGTGACGATCGCGATGCTGTCGTCGCTGCTGGTCGCGCTCACCATCGTCCCGGTGCTCTCCTACTGGTTCCTGCGTCCGCCGAAAGACATCGCCGACCCGGAGGCGGTGCGCGTCGCAGCGGAGGAGAAGGAGCACAAGACGTGGCTGCAGCGTGGCTACAAGCCGATCCTCCGCGGTACGCAGAAGCACCCGATCATCACCCTCGTCGCCTCCGGCCTGCTGCTAGTGATCACCGTCTCGCTGGTCCCGCTCCTGAAGGTCGACTTCCTGGGCAGCACCGGTCAGAACATGATCATGGTCACCCAGACCTTCCCCGCCGGCTCCGACCTCGCGACCATCTCCGACGGTGCCCGTGACGTCGAGGACTCCCTCCTGGACATCGACGGCGTCGAAGACGTGATGCTGATGGCCGGATCCGGCGGCGGCGGCGCCGGCGACTTCTCCGCGCTGCTGGGCGGTGGCGGCGGGACGGCGACCTTCATCGTGAACACCGACCCGGACGCCGACCAGTCGGCGCTGCAGGACGAGGTGCGCACCCAGCTGGCCGAGATCGACGGTCCCGGCGAGGTGGCCCTCACCGACCAGGCTGCCATGAGCGGCTTCGGCGGCTCGGTCGACGTCGTCGTGCGTGCCGCGAATGAGTCCGAGCTGGATGCCGTTGCTGACGACGTTTACGCCGCGCTGGAGGACACTCCGAACGCGACCGACGTCACGAGCGACCTCGCTCCCGCCCAGCCGACGGTGCAGATCGCCGTCGATCGCACCGTGGCGCTGGAGAACGGGTTCACCGAGATCCAACTGCTCGGCCTGGTCGGCAGCATCCTCTCGCCGCAGAGCATCGGCACGGTCACGATCGACGACAAGGAGTATCGCATCTTCATCGACGCCGCACCGGCACCGCAGACCGTGGACGAGCTGCAGAACTTGCAAATCCCCACCTCCACCGGGCTCGTGCCGCTGACCGACCTCGCCAGTGTCGAGGAGGTCATCGTCCCGACCTCGCTGACCCGTCAGGACGGCGACCTGGTCGCGACCGTGTCGATCACTCCCGCCCAGGGTGAGCTCGGCGCTGTGACGACCTCTGTGCAGGAGAGCCTCGACGACCTGGGTCTCCCTGACGGCACGAGCGCAACGATCGGCGGTCTCGCCCAGACTCAGCAGGAGTCGTTCCAGCAGCTGGGCATCGCGATGCTCGTCGCCATCGCGATCGTGTTCCTGCTGCTGGTGGCGACGTTCCGTTCGCTCGCGCAGCCGCTCATCCTGCTCGTATCGATCCCATTCGCCGCGACCGGCGCGATCGCACTGCTGCTGGCCACTGGTCGCCCGCTGGGCATCTCCGCGCTCATCGGCATGCTGATGCTGATCGGCATCGTGGTGACCAACGCGATCGTCCTGATCGACCTGGTCAATCAGTACCGAAAGCAAGGTCAGAGTGTGCGGGATGCCGTCCTCAACGGTGCCCGGCAGCGCCTGCGCCCGATCCTGATGACGGCGCTGGCGACGATCTTCGCGCTCATCCCGATGGCGCTGGGCGTGACCGGGTCCAGCGGTTTCATCAGCCAGGATCTCGCGATCGTCGTCATCGGCGGTCTCATCTCCTCCACCGCTCTCACGCTGATCCTGGTCCCGGTGCTGTACCTGCTGTTCGAGGACGGCCGTGAGCGTCGGGCCGCGAAGCGGAACGCCACCCCGGCGACGATCGAGTCCTCCGGCGACGGCGAGCACCCCGCGATCCGTCGCGAGTCCCGCACGACCTGAAGCCCGTGCCGACGGGATGGGTACCCCCGGAACTCCGCCCATCCCGTCGGCGCGTTCCAGCAGACCGCGGAGGTATTCCTCACAGGCCCTCTGCCCGGCAGAAATCCCAGGGCACCGTCCATCAACCGAGCCCGAGGCCGGTCAAAGCCTCGTCGAGGACGTCGGCGGGAGACCGGTCGCCGCCATGGTCGGCCCACCAGACCAGAGCGGTGTAGGCGGCGGCAGTCCACGCGGCAGCGAGCGTGATTGCGCGCAGACCATCGGGCGAGACGCGTTCGCTGTGGGCGATGTGCTCGGCGATGTGGCGGCTCATGCGTCGACGGGCGTCGGCACCCCACGCGTACACGTTGGGGTTCGCGTCGATCAGCTGCAGGCGCAGACGGGTCACGTCTGCGGTCGCTCCTAGCGGGGCGATCGCGGAGACGTACGCGGCCTTCACCAGCTCGGCGAGCGGCGTACCCTCTGCCGGCCTCGCAGCGTACGCCGCCTCGAATCGTTCATCCGCCTCCACAGTGCCGCCCCACACGAGGGCTGCTTTGGAGGGAAACCAGCGGAACAGCGAACGCCGACTGATCCCGCACGCCTGGGCGATCTTCGTCATGGTGATGCCGTCCGCTCCGTGCTCCGCGAACAGCCGCAGCGCCGTGAGCGCGATCGCATCCGGATCGGCTTCGATCGGACGCCCTGGGCCGCGCGAGGTGCTGCGTTCACTCTGCTCATCGACCATCCTCAAATTATGGCACTCAGTGCTAGTATTGGATCGAAGGACGGGGATCCCGACTTCATTAAGGGGTGAGGACAATGACCAACACAGTCGTCCCGGGCCGGTTCGCCGACAAGATCGCTGTCGTGACGGGCGCGGGTTCGGGAATCGGAAAGGCGACCGCGACCCGGTTGCTTGTTGAAGGAGCCACCGTGGTGGCCACCGACATCTCGCAGGAACGCCTCGACGCGTTCGCATCGGAGCCGGGTACCGAGAACCTGCGGATCGTCGCCGGGGATGTCGCGGCGCAGGCGACCATCGACGCGGTGATCGAGGCGGCCGGAGGCCGGGTGGATGCGCTGGTGAACAACGCCGGCATCATGGACGGGTTCGTCCCGACCGCCGAGATCGATGACGAGACGTGGGATCGGGTGTTCACGGTCAACGTGACGGCGCCGATGCGGCTCAGCCGTGCGGTGCTTCCCGGGATGGTGGAGCGCGGTGCGGGAACGATTGTCAACGTGGCCAGTGAGGCGGGAGTGCGTGCGGGGGCCTCGGGTACGGCGTATTCGGCGTCCAAGCACGCCGTCATCGGGCTGACCAAGAGCACCGCTTTCTTCTATGCCCCGAAGGGCGTGAGGGTCAACGCCGTGGCGCCGGGTGCGGTGAAGACCAACATCGAGGCACCATTCCGGTCGGCGTGGGCAGGGGAACGCCTCGGCCCGCTCATGCAGGTGACGGTGCCGCCCGCCGCGGAGTCCGAGGAGCTCGCCGCAGCGATCACCTGGCTGCTCAGCCCCGACTCGGCCAACATCAACGGCGTCGTGCTCTTCTCCGACGGCGGCTGGTCCACGATCTAAGGGCCCCTGCGGACCCACCGGCTGCTCTGAACCGATGGGTCCGCGACGATCATCGGCGCGCGAGTGCCGAGCTGATGGACCACAACCGAGAAGCCTGGGGGCCGCCCATCCGTGCTGCCGGATCGTCCGATGTGCGTTGTCGTCCGTGCGAGAAATCCAGTGCAGCTCCGTGGACGACGTGCGGCGTCGGGGGACGATCTGCTGAGGCCCAGCTACTGGGAGCACCCGCATCACCTCTCGCAAGCGAAGTCGGTGTCCGACCTTGCGAGGACGACGGGCTGATCGGAGCCCCATCGCTCCTCTATCCAGTTCCGACGTTCTTCCCCGGCGAAGAACAACCCGTCGTCGTCATCGGCGTGTCGTGACACTCGATGTCATTCAACCGCCCGCCTGTGTCGCGCAAGGCCGGTTTGTGTCACCCGAACACGTTTCCGACAGAAAGGTCTTGACGGGCGGCATCCGTGGGTCTAATCTACAACCAAATGGTTGTACAAGACACGCCCCAGCACTCCCCGCGGCACCGAGAGCTGACCGATGATGAGACCGATCGCCTGTTCCACGCCCTCGCGGCGGCGACGCGCCGTGACATCCTGCGGCGCACCGTGGAGCGCGAGCAGTCCGTCTCGGCTCTCGCGGCGGATTACGACATGTCGTTCGCGGCCGTGCAGAAGCACGTGGCGGTCCTCGAGGCCGCCGGCCTCATCGTCAAGCGCGCCGAGGGACGTGAGCGCCTCGTGCGTGCGGACCCCGTCATGATCGCCCGCGCCCGGGCGCTGCTGGCGCGCTACGAAGACCTCTGGCGCAGCCGGGTCGATCGCCTGGACGCCCTGCTGACCCACCCGGAACACCCGCAATACCCCGAACGCTGACACCGCCACCGGACGAAGGAGACCGACATGCCTGTCACCGATATCACCACCGATCCCGAGAAGCTCGAGATGACGCTCGTCGCGGAGTTCGCCGCGCCGGCGCACCGCCTCTGGCATGCGCTGACCGACCCGCGGCAGCTCGAGCGGTTCTGGGGCCCGCCGGGTTGGCCGGCCACCTTCACGGAGTTCGACTTCACCGTCGGTGGCCGCGCGAGGTACCACATGACGAGTCCCCGCGGCGAGGCCTCCCGAGGCGCGTGGGAGTTCCTGCGCATCGACGACGGCTCCTCGTTCGAGGTCATCGACTCGTTCGTCGACGAGCACGGCGCGGCGCTGGAGGGCTTCCCCGCCATGCGCATGACGTTCGCGGTCGACGACGCAGGAGGGGGCTCGCGCCTCACGAACGTGTCGCACTTCACCTCGCTCGAGGCGCTGGAGCAGATCGTGGCGATGGGCGGCGTCGAGGGCGCTCGCCAGGCGATCAGTCAGCTCGACGCGGTCCTTCAGGACCTCCGCGCGTACGCGCAGGGCACGGGCACCCGCACGGAGCTGCTCGATGACACGCACGTGCGGATCACGCGGCTCATCGACGGCCCCCGCGACGTCGTCTGGCGCGCCCACCATGACCCCGAGCTCATGAAGAAGTGGCTGCTGGGTCCGGACGGCTGGTCGATGACGGAGTGCGAGATCGCCCAGGGGGCCGGCGACCGCTACCGGTACGTCTGGGAGCAGGACGGCGTGCCAGACAGCGGCTTCGGCTTCGAAGGCGAGTCGCTCCTGAGCGAGCCGCCGCGCCGCGAAGTCACGACCGAGAAGATGATCGGGATGGAGGGCCCCTCGACTGTCAATGACATGACGCTCTACGAGGAGGACGGGGCGACCCTGCTGACGCTGCTCATCGAGTATCCCGACAAGGACACGCGCGACATGATCCTCGCCACCGGGATGACCGACGGCATGGAGGCCAGCTACGCGCGGCTCGAGGAGCAGGTCATCCGCGCCTGACGACGACGGACGCCCTCCCCGGGCTCAGGCGCGGGCGAGGGCGTCTTCCAGCGCGACCCATGCGAGCATCGCGCACTTCACGCGCGCGGAGAACTTCGAGACGCCGGTGAGGGCGGCCGCGTCCCCGTAGACGTCCTCGTCGAGCTCGAGCTGTCCGCGCGAGCGCAGCGCCTCGCGGAAGCCGTCGATCAGCGTGCGCGCCTCGGTTCGCGGCATCCCTTCGACGAGATCGGAGAGCATCGATGCCGACGCCTGCGAGATCGAGCAGCCCGACCCCTCCCACGTGACGTCGCGGATGGCGTCGCCGTCCGACGTGATCCGCGCGCGCAGCGTGATCTCGTCGCCGCACACCGGATTCCGCTGGTGCGAGGTGGCGTTGGCGCCGTCCTCGGCGGCGAGGCCGAAGTGCTGCGGGTGCTTCGAGTGATCGAGGATCAGTTCGCGGTACAGGCCGTCGAGGTCGCTCATGATTCCGCTCCGAAGTAGGCGCGGATGCCGGAGACCGCGTCGAGCAGCTCGTCGATCTCGTCCGCGGTGTTGTACAGCGCGGCGCTCGCCCGCACGGATGCCGTGATCCCGTACTGCCGGTGCAGGGGCGCGGCGCAGTGGTGGCCGACGCGCACCGCGATGCCCCGGGAGTCCAGGAACTGTCCGGCATCGTGCGCGTGCACGCCGTCGACGTCGAAGGACCACAGCCCGACCCGCTCGACCCCGGCGGCGTCGCCGAGGAGGCGGATGCCGGGGATCTGGCGGAGACCGTCGCCCAGGCGCGTCGCGAGGGCGCTCTCGTGCGCATGGATCGCAGCGAGGCCCACGTCGCCGAGGTAGCGGACGGCGGCTGAGAGGCCGATCGCCGGCCCCACCGGCTGCGTGCCCGCCTCGAACCGCTGCGGCGGCGGGAGGTATTCGGCGCCGTCGAGGGTGACGGTGGTGATCATGGAGCCGCCGGTGAGGAACGGCGGGAGGGCTTCGAGGACCTCGGCGCGGCCGTACAGCCCGCCGACGCCGTAGGGTCCCAGCATCTTGTGGCCGCTGAAGACCGCGAGATCGACCCCGAGGGCCGGAAGATCCAAGGGCAGGTGCGGCGCCGACTGGCAGGCGTCCAGCACCGTGACGGCGCCGACCTCGCGCGCGAGCGCGACCAGCTCGGCGACGGGATTGACGATGCCGAGCACGTTGGAGACGTGCGTGAAGGCGACGAGCCGCGTGCGGGCGCCGATGAGCGATGCCGCGGCGTCGAGGTCGAGCGTCCCGTCCTCGCGGGCGGGGATGTGCTTCAGCACGGCGCCGGTGCGGGCGGCCAGCTCCTGCCACGGGATGAGGTTCGCATGGTGCTCGATCGCCGTGGTGAGGATCTCGTCTCCGGGCTGCAGCGCGAACCGCGCGGCGGACGCGCCGCCGCGGCCGAGCGTCGCGTTGCCGATCGCGTAGGCGACGAGGTTGAGGCCCATCGTCGCGCCGCTCGTCCAGACCAGCTGCTCCGGGGCAGCCCCGACGAAGCCGGCGACGGTGGCGCGCGCGTCCTCGAAGAGATCGGTGGCCTCGGCGGCGAGCGTGTGCGCGCCCCGGTGCACGGCGGAGTTCGCGTGGGTGAGGAAGTCCCGCTCGGCGTCCAGGACCTGACGGGGCTTCTGGCTCGTGGCGGCGGAGTCCAGATAGATGAGCGGGCGCCCGTTCACCTGCTGGCCCAGGATCGGGAAGTCCGCGCGCAGCGCGGCGGCATCCAGACCGGGGATCGTCTGAGGGAGGGCGGAAGTCACCCCTCTAGGCTACGCCGTGCACGCCCGCCGGGCTCCGGCGGCGACGGCCCTACGGCTCCTCGTCGGTGTGCGCGACGAGCCCGTACGTCGCGAGCCGGCCGCCGCGGTCGTCGCCCGGCAGCGGGCGCGACCGGCGGCCGTAGACGAGCTCGGACGAGTCCAGCAGCCACGGAACGAGAGTCACCGTCACGCCGTGGACCATGAGGAGCTGCTGCGCGATGCGCCGCGCGCGGCGGTTGTGCAGCAGGGACTCCCACCAATGGCCGACCATGTACTGCGGCAGGTAGACGGTGACGACCGACGATCCGTGCGTCTCGCGGTACTTCTCGATGAACTGGACGAGCGGCGATGCGTAGTGCCGATACGGCGACTCGATGACGACGAGGGGGATCGGCATCCCATGCACCTCCCAGTCGGTCTGCACCGCGAGGGCGTCCTCCTTCGTCACCGCCACGTGCACCGCGAGCGTCTTGTCGTGGCGCGCGGCCAGCGCGTAGTCCACGGCCTTGGCGACCGGCTTCTGCAGGCGGCTGACGAGGATCAGGGCGAGATCGCCGGACGAGCCGAACCGCACCTCGTCATCCATCGTGATCTCGTGCTCGACATCGCGGTAGTAGCGGTTCACGCCGACCATGAGGACGGCCAGGAGCGGAATCGCGAGGAAGACGAGCCAAGCCCCGTGCGTGAACTTCGTCACCGTGACGATGACCAGCACGAGGATCGTGAACGTCGCGCCCAGCGAGTTGATGACGAGGCCGATGTAGGACTCGCGCCGCTGCCGCCGCCGCGTGGCCGGCAGCAGGCGCAGCTCGCGACGCCAGTGGCGCACCATCCCCAGCTGGCCGAGCGAGAACGAGACGAACACGCCGATGATGTAGAGCTGGATGAGCGTCGTCAGCCGTGCCTGGAAGACCACGAGCACCGCGATCGCGGCGAGGCCCAGCAGGATCATGCCGTTGGAGTAGACGAGGCGGTCGCCACGCGTGTTGAGCGCCTTGGGGGCGTAGCCGTCGCGCGCGAGCACGGAGCCCAGCAGCGGGAAGCCGTTGAACGCCGTGTTGGCAGCCAGCAGCAGCACGCACGCGGTCGCCGCCTGGATGATGAAGAACGGCAGTGAGCCGCCGCCGAAGGTCGCGGCGGCGACCTGCGCCATGAGCGAGGGCTGCGGCGCGGTGCAGTCGAACCCGACCAGGCTGCACGGGTTCTCGGCGTAGTGGACGCCGGTGACGAGTGCCAGCAGCGTGAGCCCGGCGAAGAGGCCGATGGCGATCGAACCCATGAGGACGAGCGTCGTCTGGGCGTTGCGCACCTTGTCCTCGCGGAACGCGGGCACGCCGTTGGACACGGCCTCGACGCCCGTGAGAGCGGAGCAGCCGCTGGAGAACGCACGCAGGATCAGCAGGATGACGGCCACCTGGGTGAGGTCCTCGGCCTGCACCGCGTACTGCGCGCTCTCCGCCACTGGGGCGTCGCCGAGCGCCCAGCGGACGAGACCCGTCACGATCATGACGGCGACGGACCCGATGAAGACGTAGGTGGGGATCGCGAACGCCGACGAGGCCTCCCGGACGCCCCGGAGGTTCACGACGATGATCAGCACGACGAATCCGACCGCGAACTCCACCCGCCACGGGTCCAGGCCCGGCAGGGCGGAGATGATGTTGTCGACACCGGATGCCACCGACACCGCGACCGTCAGGACGTAGTCCACGAGCAGGGCGGATGCCACCACGACACCGGGTACCTCGCCGAGGTTCGTGCGGGCGACCTCGTAGTCGCCGCCGCCGGACGGGTACGCCTTGATGAGCTGCCGGTAGCTCAGCACGACGACGACCAGCAGCGTCACGACGGCCGCGGCGACCCACGGGCTGAAGGCCAGGAACGCCGTGCCGCCGATCAGCAGGATCATCAGCAGCTCCTGCGGCGCGTAGGCCACGGAGGAGAGGGCATCGGAGGCGAAGATCGGCAGCGCACGCCGTTTCGGGAGCAGCTGATCGTCGAGCGTCTCGCTGGTGAGGGGATCCCCGATGAGGATGCGTTTGACGACGGGGGAATCGTCGGCCGGTTCGCCGATGTCGGTAGCCACGGCGGGCGACATTACGCCCGTGCCGCACGGCGTGCAATGCGGCTCTCTTCCGGGGGGAGGGAAGCGGGGCTCTCCTGCACTGGCCCCGTGCAGGTACACGTCCACCGGACCTGCACCCTGCTGCCCCTGCCGCGGTCATCCGACTACGCGGCAGCCGGAGCGAAGCTCAGAACTCGGCGTAGAAGTAGTACAGGATCGCCGTGACGGCGGCTCCGTCGGTGTCGGCCATCATGCTGTAGGAGGGAACCCCGCCGGCCATCGACGAGCGGTCGGCGGCGAAGACGTAGCGCGTGACGCCGTTCCGGTCGACTTCGGCATCCGGTCCGGCGGCCCGCACCGCGTCGACCGTCGTTCCGATCTCGATGCCGAACTCGCCGGTCACCGCGACCTCCCCCACCGTGTTCGCGGTCACGCGCGCCCACGACGGCTGCGAGTACTCCTCGCGCGGAGTGCCGCCCTCGATGGGCACCATGTCGTAGAGGGCGAAACCGCGCCACTGGTACACGGTGTAGTCCGGATAGTGGGTGCCGTCGCCCTTCTCGGTGCGCTGCTCGGGCGCGGCGCCGAACGCCTCGGTGAGGGCGGCGACCGCCGGCGCGCTCGGGTCGGACCAGCCGTAGGTGAACGTCTCCGCGCCGCTGTCGTCCACGAGGGCGAAGCCCGTGGCCACCAGCTGCACGCCCGCCGGCTCCTCGGCCGGGTCGGTCGGCTCGGCCGACGGCGCGGGGCCCTGCTCCGGGGCGGTCGTCTGCGCCGGCGTGCTCGGGCTGGGTGCGACCTGTGACGGCCCGCCCCGCGTGAGGGCGATCGTGAGCGTCACGCCCACGGCGACCGCGAGGATGCCGGCGATGATGCCGAGCACGATCGGGGTCTTGTCGCGACGCTCGCCGTCGGGGTTGTGCGGTTCGGTCACGCGGAGGCCTCCCCGAGGAACTCCCGCGCGGCGACGACGAGCGCGTCCACGCCGCGCTCGATCGTGGGGTGCAGCACGGGTGCGAAGAACGGCGAGTGATTGGTGGGGATGTCCTTCTCGACGGTCCCGGCGCTGACGGCATCCGCGTACTTCTGCGGGTCGACCCCGCCCCAGAACCAGTAGACGAGCGGCACGCCCGCCTCCCGGGCGAACCACGAGACGTCCTCGCTGCCGGTGAACATGCCGGGGTCCACGACCGTCCCGTCGCCGAACGCCGCGTCGAAGGCCGCCGTGAGCCGGGCCGTGGCGGCGCGGTCGTTGATGGTCGGAGGGAGGGAGTGATCGACCGTGATGATGGGGGCCTCCTCCGCGCCGGATGCCTGCGCCTCGGCGCGGATGATCCGCTCCACGCGGCCGAGGATGTTCGTGCGCGCCTCCTCGTCGGGGTAGCGCAGGCTCAGCTCGAGCTTCGCCTCGGCGGGGATGATGTTGTTCTTGAGGCCCGCGTGGATCGAGCCGACGGTCACGACGCCCATCTCACGCGGGTCGATCTCGCGGGACACGACGGTCTGCAGGCGCATGACGGTCGCAGCCGCCATGACGACGGGGTCGATCGTCGAGTGCGGGCGGGAGCCGTGGCCGCCGCGCCCGAGGAGCGTCACGGTGAGCCCGTCGGAGGCCGCCATCTGCGTCCCCGGACGGACCCCGATCACGCCGGCGGGGAGCGGCGTGAGGTGCTGGCCGAGCACGACGTCGGGGCGCGGGAAGCGATCGAGCACGCCGTCGGCGATCATCGCCTGGGCGCCGGCGCCGTACTCCTCGGCGGGCTGGAAGACCGCGACGATCGTCCCGCTCCATTCCGCGCGGGTCGCGGCGAGGCGCTCGAGGGCGCCCAGCATCGCCGTGACGTGCATGTCGTGCCCGCACGCGTGCATGACGGGGACGTCGAGGCCGGCGGGGTCGGTTCCGCGCGCCGTGCTCGCGTAGTCCAGGCCGGTCTGCTCCGGCACCGGGAGGGCGTCCATGTCGGCGCGCAGCCATACGACCGGCCCGTCGCCGTTGCGGATGACCGTCGCGACGCCCGTCTTGCCGAGCCCCTCGACGAACTCGAGTCCGAGGGCCTCGAGCTCCCGCGTGATCACGCCGGCCGTGCGGGTCTCCTGGAAGGAGAGCTCGGGGTGGCGATGCAGGTCGATGTAGAGGGCTTCGAGGTCGATCGTCATGGCCTCGAGCCTACGCGGGCCGCGCCGTCGAGTTCCGGACCACGAGTTCGAACGCGAGGGACGTGGGCTCCGGGGCGTCGCCGGAGCGGAGGACCGCGAGGACCGCCTCCGCGGCGCGCTCCCCCTGGGCGTGCGGGAACTGGTCGACCGTCGTGAGGGCGAAGAAGCCGCTCATCTCATGTCCGTCCACGCCCACGACGGACAGATCCTCGGGGACGCGCAGCCCCCGCTCGCGCGCGGCGAAGATCGCCCCGAAGGCCATCTCGTCGGAAGCCGCGAAGATCGCCGTCGGCCGGTCGGCGCGATCGAGGAGCCGCCCCGCGGCGCGATAGCCGCCGTCGATCGTGAAGTCGGCGGGCTCGAGCAGGTCGCCGTGCACGGGGATGCCGGCATCCGTCATCGCCTGCTCGAATCCGCGGCGCCGCAGCGTCGGCACGTGCACCTCGCCGTGCCGGCCGCGGCTCTCGCCGATGTGCGCGACGGCGGTGTGCCCGAGCTCCAGAAGATGCGCGGTCGCGAGCCGCGCGACGGCGCGGTCGTCGACCGTGAGGGCGACCAGCTGCGGGCTCTGCCGGCCGATCGCGATGACGGGCTTGCCCAGGCGCTGCAGCTCGGCCACCTCCTCGTCGTCCAGGAAGACCGACAGGGCGATGACCGCGTCCACGCGGTTGCGTCGCAGCGACCGGGCGAGCACGTCGCGGCGCGGCGCATGCGCGTCGGGCAGGTTGTAGAGCGTGAGATCGTAGCCCTCGGGCGACAGGCGCGTGGCGATGCCGCTCAGCACCTGGGCGTAGAACCAGCGGTCCAGCAGCGGCACGAGCACCCCGACATTGCGGGTGCGCCCCGTCGCGAGGCTCGACGCCGCGGCCGAGACGACGTAGCCGAGCTCGTCGGCGGCGGCGAGGACCCGCGCGCGGGTGGCGGCGGAGACCGTCCCGCGGCCGCTGAGGGCACGCGAGACGGTCGCCGTCGAGACCCCCGCGCGGCGGGCCACCTCGTCGATGCCGACCATGGGGCTCAGTCTGCCGTGAGCCAGACCGCGGTGTCGGCGGGAAGGTGCGTGCCGTCGAACTCCTCGCTCGCGACGAGCAGCGTGCCGGCCGGCAGGTCGACCGGCTCGCTGCCGAGGTTGGCGATGACCGTGACGTCGCCGTTGCGGAACGCGACGACGTCGTCGCCGTGACCGTTCAGCCACTCCAGCGCGCCGGTGCCGAGTGCGTGGGCGCGGCGGGTCGCGAGCAGGCTCCGGTACAGCCACAGGGTCGAGTCGGGGTCGGCCTCCTGAACGGAGCGCGCGAGCGTCGCCCACTCCTCCGGCTGCGGCAGCCAGGACGCGCCGCTCGGGCTGAAGCCGTAGGCGGGGGCGTCGGCGACCCAGGGGATCGGCACACGGCAGCCGTCGCGGCCGTAGCGCTCGCCGTCCGTCCGGAACCAGGTCGGGTCCTGACGGGTCTCGTCCGGGAGGTGGATGACCTCCGGGAGGCCCAGCTCCTCGCCCTGGAAGAGGTACGCCGAGCCGGGCAGCGCCAGCATGATCGTCGTCGCGGCGCGGGCACGGCGCAGGCCCACCTCGGGGATCGGCTGGCCCGGGGAGTCCGGTCCGATGCCGTGACCCTGGGGGTTCTCCGCGGTCAGCGCGAGACGCGACGCGTGCCGCACGACGTCGTGGTTGGAGAGCACCCAGGTGGCCGGTGCGCCGACGGCGGGGAAGGCGCGCAGCGATTCCGAGATGACCTCGCGGAGCTCCGCGGCATCCCACCCGGTCATCAGGTACGGGAAGTTGAACGCCTGGTGCATCTCGTCGGGGCGCACCCACAGGGCCGTCCGGTCGACGGTCGGGAGCCACGCCTCGGCGCAGAGGGCCCGGTCGCCGTCGTACTCGGCGAGGACGCGGTTCCAGTCGCGGTAGATCTCGTGGACGCCGTCCTGGCCCCAGTACGGCACGTCCTCGTCGCCGCCGCCCATCGAATCCGCCGTGAGGGGGTCCGCGTCGACGGTCGGCAGGTGGTCGGGCAGGCCGTCGGTCTTGACCAGCCCGTGCGCCACGTCGACCCGGAACCCGTCGACGCCGCGGTCGAGCCAGAAGCGGAGGATGCGGCGGAACTCCTCCTGCACCTCGGGATTGGCCCAGTCGAAGTCGGGCTGCGACGTGTCGAAGAGGTGCAGGTACCACTGACCGTCCGGCACGCGCGTCCAGGCCGGGCCGCCGAAGACGGACTCCCAGTTGTTCGGGGGGAGCTCACCGTGCTCGCCCTGCCCGTCGCGGAACATGTAGCGGGCGCGGGCGGCGCTGCCCGGGGCCGCGGCGAGGGCCTCCTGGAACCAGGCGTGCTGGTCGGAGCTGTGGTTGGGGACGAGGTCCACGATGACGCGGATGCCGTGGGCGTGCGCGCGGGCGAGCATGTCGTCGAAGTCGGCCAGGGTGCCGAACAGCGGGTCGACGTCGCAGTAGTCGGCGACGTCGTAGCCGGCATCCTTCTGCGGGGAGCGGTAGAACGGGCTCAGCCAGACGGCGTCGACGCCGAGCGCGGCGAGGTCGTCGAGGTGCGCCGTGATGCCGGCCAGGTCCCCGATGCCGTCGCCGTCCGCGTCGGCGAACGAGCGGGGGTAGATCTGATAGATCACGGCGGTGCGCCACCACTCGGAGCCGGGCCGGCTCTCGCCGATGGGCTCGAGGGTCGAGGTGAGGGGAGAAGTCATGCGCGGAAGTCTACTGCAAGCGCTTGCAGCGGGCCGTGCCGTCCCCGGTGGGCCGCCGGCGGGAGCGTAAGCTCGGCGGGTGCCCTCCGATGCCCTCGCCCGCGCAGAATCCCTCATCGCCCTGACGCCCGATTTCCCGGAGCCCGGCATCCTCTTCCGCGACATCTCGCCGCTCCTGGCGGACGCCGCGGCGCTGCGCGCCGTCGTGGATGCGCTCATCGAGCCGTTCGCCGGCACCTTCGACGTCGTGGCCGGCGTCGAGGCGCGCGGCTTCCTGCTCGCGGGGGCCGTCGCCGTCGCGGCGGGCGTCGGCACCGTCCCGATCCGCAAGGCCGGCAAGCTGCCGCGTCCCGCGGCATCCGTCTCCTACGACCTCGAGTACGGGAAGGCCACGATCGAGATGGCCGCCGACCTCCCGGAGGGGACCCGCGTGCTGCTCGTCGACGACGTGCTGGCGACCGGAGGCACGCTGCGCGCCGGCCGCGCCGTGCTCGCCGAGCTCGGCTACGTGCTGGCCGGCACCGCCGTGCTGATGGAGCTCGAGGCGCTCGGCGGCCAGCAGGTCGCCGGTCCCGTGCACGCCGTCTTCCGCGTCTGACAGGCCGGACGGCCGCGCGGCGGGGGATGCCGGGTCCGCGTCCCTCCGGATGCGATACTCGACAGCGCAGCCTCCAGCGGCAGCGCACCCGACAGAAAGGCTCCCGTGGGAACCGCCACCGAACCTCTCGTTCACCTCACCTCGAACACGCTCGCCCGCATCCACGTGGCCGGGGAGGTCGACGAGGTCTTCGCTTCGACGGAAGAGGGGCTGCGCGGCCGCATCGTCGAGTCGATCCGGCAGCTCGCGGCGTCGGCCGGTGAGCCCGTGACGGCGATCGTCGTCGACGGCGACGTGCGCTGGCCGCTGATCGTCCACCCCGACGGCGCCTTCATCGAGGCCACGGCCCTGGCCGAGCGCGAGAACGGCGAGCCGGCCCCGGCGCCCCACCCCGTGCGCACCGGCGAGGTGCCCGTCGTCGCGGATGCTGCGGACAGCGCGGATGCTGCGGACAGCGCGGATGCTGCGAGCAGCGCGGATGCTGCGGTCAGCGCCGCCGAGCCCGCCGCGGTCGCCGACGAGCCCGCACCCGTCGCGGAGCCGGCACCCGTTGCGGAGCCGGGGCCCGGCGCGGAGCCCGCACCCGTGGCGATGCAGCCGGAGCCCGTCGCGGAGCCCGCGCCGGTCTCCGTGGCGGCGCAGCCGGAGCCCGCTCCCGTCGGACCCCTCCGCAGCGATCTGTCCCGCAGTGACCTCGCGCGTCGCGAGAGCGCGCACCGCGATCCCGCGCAGCGGGCGACGCCAACCGTCGAAGACCTGCTCAACTCCCGCGCCGACCGCGCGAAGCCACGGGCCACCGAGGGCTGGCAGGGTGCCGTGCGCCGCGCCACCGGCGGGGCGATCTCGCCGCGCCCCGGAAAGGCCGAGCAGTCGCGACTGGATCGCGAGCGCATCGTGCAGCGGCGCCTCGACGCACCCCGCACGATCGTCGTGCTCAACCCCAAGGGCGGCGCGCACAAGACCACCTCGACGCTGCTGCTGGCCGCGACCTTCGGCACGCAGCGCGGCGGCGCGACGCTCGCGTGGGACAACAACGAGACCCGGGGCACGCTCGGCTGGCGGGCGCAGAACGCTCCGCACCACCGCACCGCCGTCGACCTGCTCGAGGACCTCGACCGGTTCACGACACCCGACCAGTCCAGCCTCGCCGCCCTCGACACCTACGTCCGCACGCAGGTCGATGCCCGGTTCGATGTGCTGGCCTCCGACGAGGATGCCGCGGCATCCTCCACCATCGACGCCGCCGCCTTCGACCGGTTGCACGGGGTGCTCTCGCGCTACTACCGGCTGCTCATCATCGACACCGGCAACAACATGCGCGCGTCGAACTGGGTCGCCGCCGTCGCCGCGGCCGACCAGCTGGTGATCGTCTCGACCGTGCGCGAGGACACCGCCGCGAGCGCCGCGTGGCTGCTCGACGGGCTGCGCGAGAAGGGCTTCGACGACAAGATCGACGACGCCGTCACGATCCTCGCGGCCCCCTCGGCGAAGCCCGATCGCAAGCTCGCCGAGCGACTGGAGCGCCACTTCGCGCAGGTGACCTCCGCCGTCGTGCACGTGCCGTTCGACGCGGCCCTCGTCGACGGCGGACCGATCGACTTCGACGCCCTGTCGGGCGACACCCGCGACGCGTGGCTCACCGCCGCCGCCGCGATCGCCCAGCGGCTCTGACCCGCGACCCGCGTTCATCCGTCCCTCGGGGTCGCTTCCGCGCACGCGTAGCGGTACGACGGGCCGGATGAACGGATGCGGGCCGAGCACCGCCCGCGCCCCGCGGCTCAGACCGCGCGCAACCCGCCGCCGAGGTCGACGGGGGTGCCGTCGATGTTGCCCACGATCCCGCGGATGATGCCAACACCGTCGGCGCCGCGCAGGCTCTCGTACCAGGCCTCGGTGGCGTCCACGTCGAACGCGTGCGTCTCGTAGCCGCGCTTGCGCGCCCGCAGCACGAGGTCGCCCGCGCGCTCCGCGCGCATCTGCTCGTACCGCTTCAGGGTGTCTTCGACGCTCACGGTGTTCGTCGCGAACGCGATGCCGAGCGCGAAGGCATCCTCGAGCGCCGAGCACGCGCCCTGCCCGATGTCGGGCGCCGTGTTGTGCGCCGCATCGCCGAGGATCGCGACGCGCCCTTTCGCCCACGTCGAAAACGGCGTGATGTCCCAGATCTCGACGCGATTGAGGGATGCCTCGGGATCGATGGCATCCACCAGTGCCTGCACGCCGGGAGCCCACCCGTCGAACGCCGCACGCAGCGGTGCGACGCCGTCGGCGCGGTCGTACTCGAGCCCCGCCGGCTGCGGCACGTCGAACCAGAAGTAGAACCGGTCGCCCGCGACGGGCATGACCGCCGCGCGCTTGCCGTCGGCGACGTAGGTCGTCCACGCGGTGGCGCGGCCGACTGCGGCATCCGTCGGAATCAGCCCGTTGAAGTTGGTGTACCCGGAGTACTCGCGCACGATCTCGGGTGCGCCCTCGGGCTGCACGTAGTCGCGCGTGATCGAGCGAGCGCCGTCGGCGCCGATCAGCAGGTCGCCCGTGTCGGTCGTGCCGTCGGCGAACGTCACCGTGACCTTCGTGCCGTCATCGGCGATGCCGACCACCTGGCGCCCGAGGTGGATGCGATCCATGCCGACGCGTTCCATCAGCAGCGCTTGCAAGTCGGCGCGGGCGACGGGGTAGGGCTTCTGCCCTGCCATCGCCGTGACCGGGGCGAGCGAGAAGTCGCACATCGTCTCACCGGTGTGTCCCTCGAGGTAGACCATGTCGGCCATGTCGCCGCCGAGGGCGGCGACTTCGGCGCCGACGCCGAGCCAGTTGAGCACCTTGACGCCGTTGGACCACAGCGACAGCGCCGCGCCGACCGGCTTGTTCTCACGCATCCGGTCGTAGATGACGACCTCGTGTCCGAGTCGTGCGAGCGCGATCCCCGCGCTCGTCCCGCCGATGCCCGCGCCCACGATGATGACCTTCACATCCGCAGGCTACGGAGGCTGTGTCACCGTCAGGTTTCGTCGCGCTACCGGGGCGTTACGCCGTCACGACCCGCGATACGTCGAGTACGCGAACGGGCTCAGCAGCAACGGCACGTGGTAGTGCGGACGGTCTGCGACGGTGAACGCGACCGTCACCGACGGGTAGAAGGTCTCGACTCCCTGCGCCGCGAAGTACGGCCTGGTGTCGAACCTCAGCGAGTAGTCGCCCGGCTCCAGCACGTCCGGACCGAGCGCGAGCCGCCCGTCGGCGTCGGTCTGTCCCGACGCGACGGCGACGCCGTCGGGTCCCGCCAGGGTCACCGCGACGCCCGTCGCCGGCACACCCGCGGTCGCGTCGAGGATGTGGGTCGTCAGGTGGCTCATGTCAGTCCTCCAGGCTTGAGCGCAGGCGCAGCAGCGCGATCTGGCGCAGCTGATCGCGCGCCTCGGCGGCCTCCGCGGCGTCGTCGTTGCCCAGGCGGCGGCGCACTTCGGCGAGCATCTCTTCGGCACTGCGGCCCGCGGCGCGGATCAGGAACACGCGCCCGAACCGGGCCTCGTAGTCGGCGTTGGCCTGTGCCATGGCATCCGTCGCCGACACGGATGCCGTCGCCATCGCCGCCTGCTCGCGGGTGCTCGCTGCGGCTTCCGCCCCCGACCCCGCGGGCTTCTGCCCGATGCGCGGGTGGTGAGCGAGCGCGGCATCCAGGTCGGCGTCGCTCCAGCGTCGGGCAAGCGCGTCGGCGCGCGCGGCAGCCTCGTCGACCGAGGCGTACGGACGTGCTGCGACGACCGCGTCGACCCACGTGGGTACCGCCGCCCACACCGCGACCGTCGCCGTGGCCGTCTCGCGGTCGGTGGCGTTGAACTCGTCGAGTCTCATGCACCGACCGTATCGCCGCGGCGTTTCGGCCCCGTAACGTGCGCTCAGCGCCCCGGGTCGACGGTGTCGCGTCGGCTGTGGGCCTCGCGACCGCGATGGTGCGGATGGGGCTGAAGACGAGCAAGCGCAGCGAGTACGTGAGCCCGCCCCGCCTCGTCGCTGTGTGAGGCGCTGCCCCGCGGCCGGGGTCACGCGTGATCGCCTGCGCCGTGCACCAGGTCGGAGATCTCGCGCTTGTACGCGTTGAACGCGGGGGTCGTGACATCCCGCGGCTCGGGCAGGTCGATCGGCACGATGCGCGCGATGTGCCCGGGCACGCCGTGCGAGGCCCCACCGGTCATCACCACCACGCGGTCGGCGAGGAACACGGCCTCTTCGATCGAGTGCGTGACGAAGACGACGGTTGTGCGGGTCTCGAGGTGGATGCGCTTGAGCTCGGCCTGCAGGTCCGAGCGGGTCAGCGCATCCAGCGCGCCGAACGGCTCATCCATCAGCAGCACGCTCGGCTCGTTCGCGAGGACGCGGGCGATCGCGACCCGCTGCTGCATGCCGCCGGACAGCTCGCCCGGGTACCGGTCGGCGAAGCGGCTGAGCCCGACGGTCTCGGTGAACCGGTCCGCAAGCTCGCGCACACGTGCGCGCGGCAGGCGCCGCCGTTTCGGGCCGTAGGCGATGTTCTCGCGCACCGTGAGCCAGGGGAACAGCCCGTAGTCCTGGAAGACGACCCCGCGGTCCGGACCGGGGGCGGTCACGGGCCGCCCGCCGACGGTGACGCTGCCGCTCGTGGCGGGCTCGAATCCGGCGAGGATGCGCAGCACGGTGCTCTTGCCGCAGCCGGATGCGCCGACGACGGCGATGAACTCGCCCGCCGCGATGTCGATGTCGACGTCGGCGACGGCCTGCACGCCGGCCCATTCCGGACCGTAGCGCTTGCCGAGATCCTGCAGGACGACGTCGGCGGTGGTCAGATCGGTCATGTGCTGTGCTCCCGTCACTTCACCAGGGGGCGCCCGCGCGTGAGCAGGCGGAAGACTCCGACGAGGATGCGGTCGGAGAGGAAGCCGGCGAGGCCGATCACGATCATGCCGACGACGATCATGTCGGTGCGCACGACGTCGCGGGCGAGGATGATCGCAGAGCCGAGGCCGACGTTGACGCCGACGCTCTCGCCGAGCACGAGCACGACCCAGGCGAGCCCGAGCCCGACGCGCATTCCGTTGATGACGGCTGCCGCCGAGGCGGGCACGACGATCTGGCCGAGGATCTCCCACCGCCTGGCGCCGAGCATCTGCCCGGCCTCGATGAGCCGACCCGGGACCTCTTTGGATCCGCTGATCGCGCCGAGCACGATCGGGAAGAACGACGAGAGGGCGATCAGGAAGATCGTCGCCTGGTCGCCCCAGCCGATGAGGAGGCCGACGAGGGGCACCCACGCCGTCGCCGGAATCGGCCGGAACAGGTTGATGAACGGATCGAACATCGCGTCCATCTTGTAGTAGCGGCCCATCAGGATGCCGAGGGGGATGGCCAGCACCGACGCGATGAGGAAGCCGATGAGCACCCGCAGCGACGACGCCCCGAGGTTGACCCACAGGTCGCCGGAGAAGGCGTCGTCGTGGATGCCCCCGAATGCGTAGTCCCACAGCGACGCGACGACGTCGCCGGGGGCGGGCAGGTACCCCATCCGGATGCCGATGAGGGGAATCTCCCACGCCTGGTCGCGCCCGACCTGCCACAAGACGAGGAACAGGAACGGGATCGGGATCCCGAGGAGGATCCGCGTGAGGAGTGCGCGCTGATTGGGTCGTTGCGCGGGAGGGCGTCGGCGCACGGGTCGCGCCGTCGTCTGCGTGGCCATGCGGCCGCCCTTCTGGCGTGCGGGGGAGGCCGCAGCCGCCCCCGCACGCGCGATCACGAGGTGAAGGAGGTGTCCACGATGTCGTCGCCCGTGGGCGTCGTGGTGATGAGCCCGATCGAGGCCATCGCCTCGGCGAGGGCGGAGAGCTGTCCGACGTACTCGTCGGACAGATCCGAGCGCAGCCAGAAGTTCGCCAGCGCCGACGTGAACACGTCCTCGTCACCGCCGAACTCCTCGACCATGCCGGGCAGCCACTCCTCGATGTTGTCGGCCATGTAGGCGGTCGTCGCGGCGTGCGTGTCGACGACTTTCTGCACGAGCTCGGGGTTCTCCTCGATGAGCTTGCCGGTGGTGACCAGGCCGATGTTGACCTTGCCGATGGGCGTCGAGTACGGATCGACGACCTCGGTGCCGCCCGCGTTCTTCGCGATCGAGACGCCGATCTCGACGCCCATGAACGCGTCGATGTCGCCCGCGATGAACGCCGACGCCATCTCGGGCACGGGGATCACCGAGAGCTCGAAGTCCTCGGGGGTGAGGCCGGCCTCATCGATCAGCAGGCGGAGGGCGACCTCCTGGGCCGAACCCTGGACGATGCCGATCTTCTTGCCGACGAGCTCGTCGAGGCTCGACTCGCCGTTGCCGATGAAGCCGGATCCGCCGTCGGCGGCGCTCGCGATGATCTTGAGGTCGCGGCCCTGCGCGATGGAGGAGATCGTCGGGGTGACACCCGAGATGGCGAAGTCGATCGACCCCGACACGAGCGCGTCGGACAGGGCGGGCGTCGTGTCGAGCGTGACGACCTCGAACTTCACACCGTCGACGGCGTGGTCGTCGTAGAGGAACGGCTGGTAGAAGTGCGGCTGGCCGCGCAGGGTGCCGATCTTGACGGTGACGGTCTCGGCGGCATCCGACGACGCGGGTGTCGTGTCACCCGAGCTGCAGGCGGACAGGATGAGGACGGATGCCACGGCCAGCGCGGCGGCGATGCGAGGACGGAATCGTGCCATGTGAAGGACTCCCGGGTTCGGTCCGCCGTCGACACGGCCGACGGACGGTGCGAGGTACTGTGTGGCCCCAGTAAAGCGAGCGCGGTCGCGCTCGCCATGAAGGCGGTGTAACGGTTGTGTTAAGTCATGACTGAACACGCGCGGAGTCGGTCGCGCATACGATGGGTCGCGCACGAGGACCGGAGGATGCCGTGGAAGAGAGCCCCCTGCCCGCACAGATCGGTGCGCGACTGCGTCGGCTGCGGACGGCCTCGGGCCGCTCCCTCGCGTCGGTCGCACAGCAGCTCGGCATCTCGTCGAGCGCGCTGTCGCAGATCGAGACGGGCACGATGCGTCCCTCGGTCAACCGGCTCGTCGAGCTCGTCGCCGTGCTGGGCGCTCCCGTGTCGGCGATCTTCGATGATCTCGATCTGTTCGCACCCGACCTCGATCACGCCGCAGGTGACGTCGCCGAGCCCGTCCCGGGGGTCCTCGTCACGCAACCGGGCGAGGCTGCCCCCGCACAGCTGGACCAGGGCGTCGTCTACCGGCGGCTGTCGCCGGCGCCTCTTCCCGGCGTGGACTTCTTCGAGTCGATCTACCCGCCTGGCTCCGCGTCGAGCGCCGACGGTGCGATGCTCGTGCATGACGGCCTCGAGTCGGGCTACGTGCGCTCGGGCGAGCTCACGTTCGAGTTCACGGAAGGCGCCGTGCGGCTCGGCGCAGGGGGGTCGCTCTCGTTCGCCGCGTCGCGGCCGCACCGCGTCGTCAATCAGACGGCGGAGGTGGCCTCGGCGATCTGGCTGACGATCCTCCCGGCGTGCGGCGTCTGAACCCCGCGGCGTTTCACACGCCCGTTACGTGGGGGTAATCGCTCGCGTCACGTTAAGCAATAGCTTTAGAAGCGTGAAGACCGGTGAAGTGCAGGTGGATGCCGCGGAGCTCGTGATCCGTGCGGAGCGCGCGTGGATCGACGGTGCGTTCCGCCCGGCCGAGGTCGTCGTGCGCGGCGGCGTCATCGCGGACGTCCGGGTGCCCCACGGTGCCCCGCGCGGCGCCGTCGAAGTGCCCGAGGACGCGGCCCTCGTCCCCGGTCTCGTCGACTCGCACGTGCACGTCAACGAACCCGGCCGCACCGAATGGGAGGGCTTCCGGTCGGCGACCCTCGCCGCGGCCGCGGGCGGCGTCACGACCCTCGTCGACATGCCGCTCAACTCGATCCCGCCGACGACGACGACCGAGGCCCTCGAGATCAAGCGGGCGGCGGCCGCGGCATCCGCCTATGTCGACATCGGGTTCTGGGGCGGCGCCGTCCCCGAGAACCTCGGTGCGCTCGGGCCGGTCCACGACGCCGGGGTGTACGGGTTCAAGTGCTTCCTCGCACCGAGCGGCGTCGACGAGTTCGGCCACCTCGATCGCGCCCAGCTCGACCGGGCGATGGCCGAGGTCGCGTCGATCGGCTCGCGCCTGATCGTCCATGCGGAAGACCCCGACCTCCTTTCCGGTGACGGGTCGCTCGGGCGCGGCTACGCCGCCTTCCTCGCGTCGCGCCCGCCGGCGAGCGAGGAGGCCGCGATCGACGCCGTCATCGCCGCCGCGCGGCGTCACGGCGCACGCGCCCACATCCTGCACTTGAGCGACGCCCGGGCTCTGCCCGCGATCGCCGCGGCGAAGGCCGACGGGGTCGACCTCACCGTCGAGACCTGCCCGCACTACCTGACGATCACCGCCGAGGAGATCCCCGACGGCGCGAGCGAGTTCAAGTGCTGCCCGCCGATCCGCGAAGCAGGCAATCAGGACCTGTTGTGGCAGGGCATCCTCCACGGAACGATCGACGCGATCGTGAGCGACCACTCGCCCTCCACCGTCGACCTCAAGCGCTCGGGGAACGGCGACTTCGGTCTCGCGTGGGGCGGCATCGCCGGCCTGCAGGTGGGGCTCTCGGCCGTCTGGACCGAGGCGCGCCGCCGCGGCATCCCGCTCGACACCCTCCTGCCGCTGTTCACGACCGGTCCCGCGCGCGTCGCGGGGCTGACGGGCGTCGGCGAGATCGTCGTCGGCGCGCCCGCGCACCTCGCGGTGTTCGGCCTCGACGACACCCTGCGCATCGAGGCGCGCGCCCTGCAGCACCGCAACCCCATCTCGGCCTACGACGGCAAGGTCCTCACCGGACGCGTGCGCCGCACGTGGCTGCGCGGGCAGAGTGTGTACGACGCGAGCGAAGGCGGCGCCGGCGAGGCGCCGTGGCTGAGGCGCTCACCGGCGGGCCGCCTCCTGTCGAGAGGAACGGCGTGAGCGAGATCCTGCAGCCCGGAGTCGGGCCCATCCCCGGCGACCACTACGTCGCCGCGTCGCCGCAGACGGTGCTGTGGGGGAGGTTGCCGTGCGAGACGGATGCCCCGGTGCTGGCCGTTCCGGCCGGGGCGACCGTCACGTTCGACACCGTCAGCCACGAAGGCATCCTGCCTGATCAGGGGCAGGATCCGTTCGCCTACTTCACGGGACACGGGGTCGCGCCCGAGGCCGTGCTCACCGACGCGATCGAGATCGCGGCATCCGTCCCCCGCGACGCCGCCGCGGACGGGCCGCACGTCGTCACGGGTCCCGTCTTCGTTGAGGGAGCCGAGCCCGGCGACCTGCTCAAGATCACGGTCGTCGATCTCGCACCGCGCGTGCCGTACGGCGTCATCTCGAACCGGCACGGCAAGGGGGCCCTGCCCGGCACGCTGCCGCGCGGCCCCGAGAACGTCAGCGTCTTCACGCCGGTGGCCGGCGGCGCGGGACGCCTGCCGCTCGTCGAGGGTGGCGAGCGCGTCGTGGGCTTTCCGCTCGCGCCGTTCCTCGGCACGATGGGCGTCGCCGTAGCGGGTCCGGAGCGCCCGCACTCGGTGCCCCCCGGGTCGCACGGCGGCAACATCGACATCAACCTTCTCGTGGAGGGCACGGTCCTGTACCTGCCCGTGCAGGTGCCGGGCGCCCTCGCCTACGTCGGCGACCCGCACTTCGCGCAGGGCGACGGCGAAGTAGCCCTGACGGCGCTCGAGGCATCCCTGCGCGCGACGCTGCGCTTCGAGGTCGTGCCGCGCGCCGAGGCGCTCGCCGCCTTCGGCGAGATCACCGGCCCCCTCGTGCGGACGGGCGAGTACCTCGTGCCGACGGGCCTCGACCCCGACCTCAACGAGGCGATGCGCAAGGCCGTGCGCGCGGCGCTCGACCTGCTCGCGGGCCGGTACGGCATGGCCGAGCACCTCGCCTACGCGTACCTGTCGGCGGCCACCGACTTCGACATCTCGCAGGTCGTCGACATCGTGTGCGGCGTGCACGCCCGCATCCGCGAGGCCGACTTCGCCGGCGTCGAGACGGCGGGTGACGCGTGAGCGCGGCGCATAACTCAGGCTGTTCGGGGCTCAAGCCGGGGTTTCGACGTCCGCGGGCGGGGTTCTGCCTGAGTTGTGCGCCCGCGTCGGCGGAGAGGGGTGACGCATGACCGAGATCCCCGCCGACCTGCGCGCGGCTTTCGACGCGTACGAGGCCGCGATCCTCGCGAACGACATCGATGCGCTGGATGCCGCGTTCGCGCCCGGCGCCGAAACGATGCGCGGCGACGGTGCGGGCCTGCTCGTCGGGCACGACACGATCAGCGCGTTCCGCGGCGTGCGCGGCGGGGTTCCGCCCCGGACGATCGAGCGCATCGAGTACCGCCCGCTGGCAGACGACGTCGCGCTGCTCGTGTCGGTCTCGCGCTTCCGCGGTGGTGGCACGGGACTGCAGACGCAGGTCTGGGAGCGCCTCGACGGGCGCTGGCTCATCACGGCCGCCCACGTCACGCCGCGCGCGCAGGCGCTCGACCGGTCGGTCTGGCGATCGGTCGGTGACCCGCTGTTCCAGGGCGCGTGGGAGGGCCCGCTCGAAGGCCTCACCGTCGCCGTCAAGGACCTCTTCGCGATCAAGGGCTACCGCATCGGCGCGGGCAACCCCACCTACCTCGACTCGGCGCGCGCCGAGACGACGACGGCTCCCGCCGTCGCCGACCTGCTCCGCGGCGGCGCGTCGCTGCGCGGCATCGCCCGCACCGACGAGTTCGCGTACTCGATCGCGGGCGACAACGCGCACTACGGCACCCCGCCCAACGGAGCCCTCCCGGGGGCCCTGCCCGGCGGCTCGTCGAGCGGACCGGCGACCGCCGTCGCGACGGGCCAGGCCGACATCGGCCTCGCGACCGACACCGCCGGATCCGTGCGCGTGCCCGCGTCGTACCAGGGGCTGTGGGGTCTGCGCACGACGCACGGCCTCGTGCCGCGGCAGGGCCTACTCCCGCTCGCGCAGAGCTTCGACACCGTCGGCTGGCTCACGCGCGACGGCGCGACCCTGCAGCGCGTCGCGGACTGGTGCCTCAGCTACGACGGGTCGGACTCGACCGAGTCGGTCTTCGGTGAGTCCGGCGCCGACCTGCCGTGGCGCTTCGTCATCCCGGCCGAGGCGCTGGATGCCGCAGATGCCGCCACGCGCGCCGCGTTCGAGGCCTTCGTCGCGGCATCCGCTCTGCCGGTCGAGACCGCCTCGATCGGCGACCTCGACGACTACCTCGTGCCGTTCCGCACGGTGCAGGGCGCGGAGGCCTGGCGCAACAACGGCGACTGGCTGCGCGCGCACCCGGGCGCCACGGGACCGGCCGTCGCCGAGCGGTTCCGTGCGGCCGCCGCCGTCACGGCCGCCGACGAGGCCGCAGCCCGCACCGCCATCGCCCCGTTGCGCGCGCGGCTGATCGACCTCGTGACGGATGCCGTCCTGATCCTGCCGACCGCGCCCGGCCCTGCCCCCGCGCGCACGGCCGGCGGCGCGGGCATCGACGCCGTGCGCCAGGCGACGCTGCGGCTCACGACCCCCGCCGCCGTCGCCGGGTTGCCCGCCCTGTCGGTGCCGCTGCTCACGGTCGCCTCGCCCCTCGGCCCCGCACCCGTCGGCGTCTGCCTCGTCGCGCGCGCCGGAACTGACATCGCCCTCGTGCGCCAGGGCCTCGCCCTGCACGCCCTCACCACCGGAACGGAAGCACCATGACCACCGTCATCCCCGGCCCCGCTATCCCCGGCCCTGCGATCCCCGGCCCGGTGGACCCGCCCGCACGCCTGCTGATGGGCCCTGGCCCCATCTCGGCCTACCCCAGCGTCCTGCGCGCGATGTCGGCACCGCTCGTCGGGCAGTACGACCCGTTCATGACGACCGCGATGGCCGAGACGCAGGAACTCTACCGACGCGTCTGGAACACCGCGAACGACGCGACCCTGCTCATCGACGGAACGAGCCGCGCCGGCATCGAGGCCGCCATCGTCTCGCTCGTGCGACCCGGCGATCGTGTGCTCGTGCCCGTTTTCGGGCGGTTCGGGCACCTGCTCGCCGAGATCGCCGAGCGCGCGCAGGCCGAGGTGCACACGATCGAGACTGAATGGGGGCAGGTGTTCCCGGCATCCGTCATCGAAGAGGCGATCATCCGCGTGAAGCCGACGCTGCTCGCCCTCGTGCAGGGCGACACCTCGACCACGATGAACCAGCCGCTCGAGGACATCGGCTCGATCTGCGCCCGCCATGGGGTCCTGTTCTACTCCGACGCGACCGCGTCGCTCGGCGGCAACGCGTTCGATGCGGATGCGTGGGGACTGGATGCCGCGACCGCCGGCCTGCAGAAGTGTCTCGGTGGGCCGTCGGGCTCGTCGCCGATCACGCTGTCTGAGCGCGCCGTCGACGTCATCCGCTCGCGCGGGCGTGTCGAAGCGGGCATCCGCGAGGCGGGCGACGTCGCGGCATCCGACTTCGTGCTCTCGAACTACTTCGACCTCGGCATGATCCTCGACTACTGGGGGCCGCGGCGGCTCAACCACCACACCGAGGCGACGAGCATGCTGTACGCGGCGCGCGAGTGCGCGCGCGTGCTGCTGCTCGAGGGGCGTGACGACGTCATCGCCCGGCACGAGCTCGCCGGCCGCGCGATGCTCGCGGGCGTGCGGGGCCTCGGCCTCGGCGTCTTCGGCGACGTCGCGCACAAGATGAACAACGTCGTCGCCGTCGAGATCCCCGAGGGCGTGCCGGGGGATGCCGCGCGTTCGGCCCTGCTGGAGGACTTCGGCATCGAGATCGGCACCTCGTTCGGACCCCTGCACGGACGCGTCTGGCGCGTCGGGACGATGGGCTACAACGCCCGCAAGGACGCCGTGCTCACGACGCTCGCGGCGCTCGAGGCCGTGTTGCGGCGGTTCGGGGCATCCGTGCCCGCGGGCGGCGGTGTCGAGGCCGCCGCTGACGTCTACGCGGGGGCCGCGTGAGCGCTGCGCCTCGCCTGCTCACCGCGTCGCCGGATGCCGTCGCGGCAGCAGCGCGCCGCGTCATGGCGCGCTGCGACGAGCTCGCCCGCGTCACCGCGACGCCCGGGCGCATCGAGCGCGTCTACCTCTCGCCCGAGCACGCCCGCGTCAACCGTCTCGCCGCCGAGTGGATGCGCGAGGTCGGCATGCGCACGTGGCAGGATGCCGCCGGCAACCAGGTCGGGCGGATCGAGGCGGCCGGTGGTCGAGTGCCGTCGCGCAGCGACGGTGTATCGAGACCATCCGACACCCCCGCACTGCTGCTCGGATCGCACCTCGACACCGTCATCGACGCGGGCCGGTTCGACGGCATCGCGGGCGTGCTCATCGCGCTTGAGGTCGTGCGGCTGCTGCGGGTTCCGACCGACACCGGCTGGGCCGTGCCGCTGCCGTTCCCGATCGAGGTCGTCGCCTTCTCGGACGAAGAGGGCACCCGGTTCGGCAAGGCGCTGCTGGGTTCGTCGGCTGTCGCCGGTTCGTGGAACGACGCGTGGTGGACGCTGACGGATGCCGACGGCGTGAGCCTGCGGCAGGCGTTCCTCGAGTTCGGTCTCGACCCCGCGCGGATCGGAGAGGCGGCCCGCCGCCCCGATGAGCTCGTCGCGTACCTCGAGGCCCACATCGAGCAGGGCCCCGCGCTCGACCGCGCCGGCGAACCCCTCGCAGTCGTGTCATCGATCGCGTCGGCACGCCGGTTCCAGCTCGTCGTCGAGGGTGAGGCGCGGCACGCCGGCGGCACCCCCTACGACATGCGCCGCGATGCCCTGCTGGGCGCAAGCGAAGCGGCACTCGCCGTCGAGCGCGTCTGCGCGGCGGAGCACCACATCATCGGCACGGTGGGCCGGTTCGAGGCCTTTCCCGGCGCCGTCAACGTGATCCCCGGCGAGGTGCGGTTCTCGCTCGATCTGCGCGGCGAGTTCGACGGCGAACGCGACCGCGTGTGGGACGTGCTCTCGCGCGACCTCGACGAGATCATGGGCCGCCGCGGACTGCGCTGGTCAGCCCGCGAGGTGCACAGCGCCCCGGCGGTGTTCTGCGCGCCCCTGCTGCAGGATGTCGTGGCCGCCGGCATCCGTGCAACCCTGCCCGTGCGCTCCGACGCGGCGCCCGTGCTGTTCAGCCCGGCCGGCCACGACGGCATGGCGCTCGGTGCGATCACCGACGTGGGGATGCTGTTCCTGCGCAATCCCGACGGCATCAGCCATCACCCCGACGAATTCGTGTCGGCGGGCGATGTGGCTTACGGCATCCGCGCCCTCGCCGAGTCGATCCTGCACCTCGCCGCCGAGCCGCGCTGACCCTCCGCGCTGCGCTGACCCACCGCTCCGCGCCGCGCTGACCCTCCGCGCCGCGCCGCCGTGTCAGGGCCGCACGGGCAGCGACAGCGCGCCGGTCATCTCGGCGCCGGGGGATGCCTCGCTGTGCGCCGGCGGTACGTAGTCGCGCAACCGCGCGAGGGCCTCGTCGGCCTCGGTCGCCACGACGAGCATGTCGGTGTAGCGCGGGTGGGTGAAGCCGCGGTCGCGCATGTTCGCGACGAACGCGAGCAGCGGATCGAAGTAGCCGTCGATGTTGAGCAGGCCGACGGGCTTGGTGTGGATGCCCAGCTGCGCCCACGTCCACTGCTCGGTGAGCTCCTCGAGCGTGCCCGGCCCGCCGGGCAGCGCCAGGAACGCGTCGGCCCGGTCGGCCATCATCATCTTGCGCTCGTGCATCGTGTCGACGATGACGAGCTCGGCGATGTTGTGGTTGACGGCCTCGCGCGCCTGCAGTGCGCGCGGGATGACGCCCGTGACGTGCGCGCCGGCTGCCACCGCGGCATCCGCCACCGTGCCCATGAGCCCGACGTGTCCGCCGCCGTAGACGAGGTTCATGCCGGCGCGACCGATCGCGGTGCCGACCGCGCGGGCGGCGTCGACGTAGATCGGGTCGAACCCCGGCGAGGATCCGCAGAAGACCGTGACTGTGAACCGTTCCATGGATAGACGCTAGAACCCGCGTGTTTCCGGGGCGTGCCTGCGTGTTTCCAGGCCGTGACAGCGCGGAAACATCGCCCGGATACCGTGACGAGCATGTCTCTTCTGGTCACCCACGCGCGACTCATCACGATCCCCGCCGGCACCGCCGACCCCGGGTACATCGAAGACGGCTGGATGCTGATCGAAGACGGCCGCATCGCCGCGATCGGGTCGGGGACGCCGGATGCCGCGGCCGACGAGACCCTCGACGTCGCGGGCGCCTTCGTCGCGCCCGGCTTCGTCTCGAGCCATTCGCACCTGTTCACGAGCGGCCTGCGCGGCCTCGGCGTCGCCGACACGCTCTACGGCTGGTGCGACGCGATGCTCGGCACGACCGCGCACATGACGCCCGAGCAGCTGTACTGGTCGACGCTGCACGGGTCGCTCGACTTCCTGTCCAACGGCGTCACGACGGCGTACAACTTCACCGACCCGCTGCAGGCGTGGGAGTCGATGGTCGACGGCAAGCGCACGGGCACCGCGGGCATCCGCGGACTCGAGTACCACTACCGGCAGGCTGACGGGACGCTCGATGCGGGCATCCGCTTCGTGGATGCCTCGGGCATGGACGTCACGGTCGGCAGCTCCGACGAGGTTTTCGACCGCTTCGCCGCCGAGGTCGCGCACACCCGAGCGATGGACGCCGACTTCGCCCTCGGCTCGTCGATCATGGGCCAGGTGCAGTGGTCGCCGCATCCTGAGGCCGCCGAGTTCGAGGTCGAGGCGATGCGTCGCTACGGCGTGACGAACCAGGCGCACTTCCTCGAGTCGCCCGAGGCGGTCGAGCACCAGCAGTCCAAGTTCGCGCTGTATCGGGATGCCGGGGCCCTCGGCCTCGGGCTCATGTTCGGCCATTTCATCCAGACGACCCCCGAGATCATCGCCGAGTCGGTCTCAGGCGGTGCGTCGATGTCGTGGCAGCCGGCATCCAACGGTCGCCTCGCATCGGGCGTCGCGCTGGTACCCGAAATGCTCGAGATGGGCATGAAGGTAGGTGTCGGGCTCGATGATCAGGCGTGCACCGACGTGAGTGACCCGTGGCAGAACATGCGCATGGGCATCTACATGCAGCGGGCACGCACGAAGGATCCTTTGTCGATGATGCCCGAGCTCATGCTGCGCCTGCACACTCTCGGCGGAGCCGAGATCATGGGCGTCGACGACCGCGTCGGATCGCTCGAGGTGGGCAAGTTCGCCGACTTCGTCGTCGTCGACCCGCGGATGCCGGATGTCGGGCCGCTGTGGCATCCCGTCCGCTCGTACGTGCTCGCGATGAGTCCCCGCAACCTCAAGGCCGTCTACGTCGGCGGCCGCCTCGTGAGCGAGAATGGGGTGTCGACCAACCCGCTGGCCGCCGAGGCGTCGGCGAAGGTGCACGAGCTGCCGGCATCCGTCATCCCGCTGCGCGGCCACCCCCACTGAGTGGCCCGCGGCGCGGCATCCGTCCGCCGCGCGGCTTCCAGCCCCGCCCCGCAGCATCCGCCCGCAGAACCATGTCCCAAAAATCGCTGGTTCAGCGCGCCAAACCCAACCTCTTTTGGGACATGGTCTGCGATAAGTGGGACATGGTCTGCGACCGTCAGGCGGTCAGCGGGACATGCCCATGCGGGTCAGGACGATGTTCTCGACGATCTGCACGAGGTTGTAGAGCAACAGCGTGATGAGCGTGATGAGCGCGATCGACGACCACAGCTGCGCGAACTGAGCCTGCGCGTTGAACTTAAGGATCGACCCGCCGATGCCGGCGCCCGTCGACAGCCACTCGGCCAGCAGAGCACCGGTCACCGCCCCCGGCACCGACACGCGCGCCGCCGCGAAGATCGACGGCAGCGCCCCGGGCAGGTTGACCTTGCGCAGCGCCGTGAGGCGTCCGCCGCCGAACACGTGCACGACGTCGAGACTCTGCCGGCTCGCCCGGCTCAGCCCGAAGAGCACGTTGGCGAGAGCGGGGAAGAGCACGACGATGGTGCCGATGACGGCGACGGATGCCGTGGTGCCGCGCCCCGTCATGAGGATGATCACCGGCGCGATCGACACGAGGGGGATCGTCCGCAGCAGCAGCACGAGCGGCATGACGCCCGCCTCGACCGCCTTCGACAGGCTGAACGCCACCGCCAGCACGATCGCGACGATCATGCCGACGACGAACCCGAGCGACGAGTCCACGAGCGTCTGCCCGACGAGCGGGAACAGCTGTGCGCGGTTCGCCTCGGCATTCGGCGACGTGAAGAGGAACTCCCACACGTCCAGCGGACCCTTCGCGATGTACGGCGAGATGCCGGTGAGACTGACGACCGCCTGCCACAGCAGAAGCAGCACGATGATCGTGATCCCGGCGTTACCGAGCGAGCGCAGCACCGTCTTGCGCAGTGCGCGCCGGCGCTCGGCGCGCAGGCGCGCCTGCGCCGCGGCATCCGCTGCCACGGCCAGCTGGACGGTGGCTCCTCCGGCGGTGACCGGATCGAGAGTTGCACGCGGAGACATCAGGCCGCCTTCCCAGCCACACCCGCGGCGCCTGCGACCCAGGGAGTGACGAGCTTGATCACGAGGCCGAACAGGCCGTACGCGGCGAGGGCGAACACGGCGCACAGCAGGAACACCGACCACACGCCGGCCGAGTCGAGTTGCCCCTGCAGGCGGATGAGTGTGGGCCCGACTCCTGCGGTGATTGAGCCGAGGTATTCGCCCAGCACGGCGCCGAGGAACGCGGTCGGCACGGCGATCTGCAGGGCGTTGAGGATCGCGGGCAGCGCCGCGATCAGCCGCACCTTGCGCAACTGCGTCCAGGCGCCGCCGCCGTAGACGCGGACGACGTCGAGGGATGCCTTGTCGGCGGACTTGAAGCCGAGGATCGCGCCGACGACCGTCGTGAACACGCACACGAGCGCGGCGAGGAAGATCGCCGTCGCCGATGGGTCGCCGGGGTTCTTCGCGCCGCCGAGCACGACGACCGAGATGCCGCCGACCGCGACGACCGGCAGGCAGTAGGTGACGACCGCGATCTGGGTGATGACGGTCTCGGTGCGGGGGAAGACGAGCACGGATGTCGCGAGCACGAGTGCGATGCCGTTGCCCCACAGATACCCGATCGCGGCGGCCGTGATCGTCGGCTGGAAAACGCTCCACGCGCCGGCGATGTTGCCCTGGATGAACAGCCATTCGAACACGGCGTACGGCGAGGGAACGGGCGTGAAGGTCGTGCCCTCCTGCTGCTGGAACGCGAGCAGCGAGAACAGCCACCACGCGAGGACCAGCCCGACGCCTCCGAGCGTCGCGGCGAGCCAGCCGGGTATGTGAGCCTTGGTCACCTCACGCCTCCGCTTCGGCGTGCCCGTCCGCACCGAACAGCAGTTCGGATGCCCGGTCCACGAGCGCGTGGAACTCGGGCGTGCGCATCATCTCGGGGGTTCGTGGGCGCGGCAGGTCGACCTCGATGATCTCCTTGACCCGCCCGGGACGCGGCGACATGACGGCGACGCGGTCGGCGAGGAAGATGGCTTCGCTGATGCCGTGGGTGACCAGCAGCGTCGTCGCGGGCTTCTCGGTCCAGATGCGCAGCAACTCAAGGTTGAGGTTCTGGCGGGTCATGTCGTCGAGCGCGCCGAACGGCTCGTCGAGAAGGAGCACAGAGGGCTTGAGCACGAGGGCGCGCGCGATCGAGGCGCGCTGGCGCATGCCGCCCGACAGCTGCGCGGGCTTCGCGTTCGCGAAATCACGCAGGCCCACGAGGTCGATGAGCTCGTCGACGTAGGCCTTGTCGACGGGGCGACCGGCGACCTCGAACGGCAGCTCGATGTTCTTGCGGATGCTGCGCCAGGGCAGCAGCGCGTGGTCTTGGAAGGCGATGCCCAGCTCGCTCTTCGCGCGAAGCTGGTCGGGCGTCTCGCCGTCGACGAGCGCCATGCCGTCGGACGGGTGGTCGAGAGCTGCGAGGATGCGCAGGATCGTGGATTTGCCGCACCCGGACGGCCCGAGCAGGGCCAGGAATGACCCCTTCTCGGTGTGCAGGTCGGTGTTCTGCAGCGCCTGCAGCGACCTGCCCCCGCGCAAGGTGAACGACTTCGATACTCCGGAGATCTGGATGCCGGTGCCCGCGAGAGCACCGGCATCCAGGGTTTCTGCCATGGTCATGTTGTTACGGGAGGTACGACTTCAGGTCGGGGTTCTCGGCGTAGATCTCGTCGATGATCGTCGTGTCGAACAACTGGTCGGCCGTGAGGTCCCAGCCCGAGGCGGCGAGCGACGCGAGGGTCTGCGTCTTCAGGTCGTCCGAGATCGTGAACAGACCGTTCGCCTCGGTCTCGTCCGTCGAGATCAGCTTCGCCTGGGCCTCGACGCCGGCCGCGACCTTGTCGGGGTCGAGGTCTCCGAAGGTGAGGTCACCGGCAGAGGCCGACTCGTTGTAGTACTTCGTCACGAGCGCGACGGTGTCGTCGATGGGCTGTGTGAAGGTGTCCGTCCAGCCCTTGATCTCGGCGATCAGGAACGCCTTGATGAGGTCCTTGTTGTTCGCGAGGTAGTCGTCGGTCACGGCGTACGACTCCGCCACGTAGGGCAGGCCGTTCTCGGCGTAGGCGAGGTTCGTGACCTCATAACCGGCCATCTCGACCGTGATGGCCTCATTGGTCAGGTATGCCATGAAGCCGTCGACGTCGCCGTTCATCAGCGGAGTCGGGTCGAAGTCGACCGGGACGATCGTGAGCTGGTCCTCGGTGATGCCGTTGGCGGCGAGCAGGGCCTTGAAGACCGAGGCGTTCGAGTCCTGCACGCCGATCTTCTTGCCGATGAGGTCCTCGGGCGTCGCGATGTTCGCGCCGTCCTTCAGCGACAGGATCGTGAACGGGTTCTTCTGGAACGTCGTCGCGATGATCTTCAGCGGGGCATCCTGCTCGGCCACCGCAGCGCCGACCGAGGCAGCGTCGGTGAGGGCGAACTGGACCGAGCCGGAGAGCAGCTTCGCCACGCCGGTGTCGGGGCCGGCGACGCCGACGACGTTCGAGAAGCCGGCCTCGTCGTAGTAGCCGTTGTCATAGGCGTAGAACTCGCCGGCGAACTCCTCGTTCTTGATCCACGAGTACTGCACGCTGATCTCGCCGAAGTCGGCGGAAGCGCCCGCGTCGCCCGAGGAGGACGCCGAGGGGGCGGCCGTCGACGAGCAGGCGGACAGGGCGAGCGCGGCGGCGGCCGCCAGCGCGAGGACGATTCCGCCGCGGCGGCGGATGGTGTGAGATGCGGGCATCGGGTCTCCTTGAGTGCTGTTGGTGCTCTCGTGACCCTAGGTCGCTTACGTTTCGGGCGTCCGTTCGGTGGTGTTTCCGGGATGTGACGAGTGTGCGAGACGCCACACCCGGTCGCGGCTGAAGGGCTGCGCGAAGGGCCGGATGCCCAGGGCGCGCGCGATCGCGTTGCCGATCGCGGGTGCCACGGGGTTGTACGGCGACTCGCTCATCGACTTCGCGCCGAACGGGCCCAGGTCGTCGCTCGTGTCGGCGAAGTACACCTCGGTCTCGGGCACGTCGGCGAACTGCGGCACGCGATACGTGCGGAAGACGGGCGTCGTGACCTTGCCCTCGGGCGAGACCATGACCTCTTCGTACAGCGCGCTGCCGATGCCCTGCGCGACGCCGCCCTCGATCTGGCCGCGGCACTGCGCGGGGTTCATGACGAACCCGGCATCCGCCGACTGGATCGACTGCAGGATGCGCACCGTGCCGGTCGTCGGGTCGACGGCGACGCGCACGGCGTGCACGTTGAACGCGAGCGAGCGCTGCTCGCCGAGCTCGCTGCCGTCGGCGGTGAGCTCACCGTCGGCGCACAGCTCGGCGAAGCCGACGAGCCCGGCGATCGTCTCGACTCCCGTCGAGGTGAGCGAAGCGGATGCCGCGTCGGTGCCGGTCAGCGCCGCTGCGCGCGCGCGCATCCGCCGCGCGAGCGTCAGGCACGCGGCATGCAGGGCCTTGCCCGCGACCGTGATGCCGGCCGACGCGAACGCGCCGGTGTCGTGCGCGACGGCATCCGTGTCGGCGTGCCACAGCTCGATGCGGTCGAAGTCGGCGGCGAGATCGGTCGCCCCGATCTGACGCAGGACCGTCGTCGTGCCGTTGCCGAACTCGGCCGTGCCGGCCCGCAGCAGGTACGTGCCGTCGGCGCGCAGGGTCGCGGTCGTGTGCGCGATGTGGCCGAACGGGGCCATCGTCGCGATCATCGCGGCCGCCATCCCCTCGCCGACGAGCCAGCCGTCGGGGGCGGTCGCGCCGTTGCCGCGCGCCAGGGCGTCCTGCGCGAGGTCGAGGCACTGGTCGAACCCGTAGCTGCCCCACACGAGGTCGTCGTGCCCGGGGTCGTCACCCGACCGGATCGCATTGATCCGCCGCAGGTCGAACGGGTCGATCCCGAGCCGCTCAGCGAGCATGTCCATCGCCGATTCGACGCCGAGCACAACCTGCCCGAGGCCGTACCCGCGGAACGCACCGGACGGGATGTTGTTCGTGTAGACGACCTCGGCGTCGACGCGCTTCAGCGGCACCCGGTAGATCGTCGTCGACTCGGCGAGCGAGTGGAACATGACGCCGCGCGAGTGGTTGCCGTAGGCGCCGGTGTCGCTCAGCAGGTCGATCTGCATCGCGGTGAGCGTGCCATCCGCATCCGCCCCGAGCGTCACCGTGACGCGCATCGGGTGCCGCACCGCGGCACGCAAGAACTCGTCGGTGCGGGTGAACTCGTACGCGACAGGGCGCCGGGTGCGCAGCACCGCGAGGGCGACGAGGTCTTCCGTGAAGATCTCCTGCTTGCCGCCGAAACCGCCGCCGAGCCTGGCCGCATGTACACGCACGCGGTCGCGCTCGAGGTCGAACAGTCGCGCGATCTCGTCGCGCGCAAGGAACGGTACCTGCGTCGACGAGCGGATGACCAGGCGCCCCTCGTCGTCGAGCCAGCCGACCGAGCCGTGCGTCTCGAGCTGCGCGTGCGTCACGCGCGAGGTCTGCCACGTGCCGGTGACGGTCACGGCGCTTGCGGCGAGGGCGGATGCCACGTCGGGCCCCGCGTGCACGCTCGCGATGACGTTGCGGTGCGCCTCGTCGACGCGGTCGTCCGGCGTGCGATCGGGGTGGATGAGCGGCGCGCCGGGCATCCGCGCCTCGTCGGGGTCGAAGACGGCCGGGAGCACGTCGTAGGTGATGTCGACGAGGCGGCACGCGGCATCCGCCGCTTCGGCCGTCTCGGCGACGACCGCGACGACGCGCTGGCCGATGTAGCGCACGACGTCGTCGAGCATGCGGGTGTCGTCGGGGTCGTCGGTGCGGTGCTCGTGGCGACCCGACGAGTAGCGCACCTGCGGGACGTCCTCGTGCGTGAAGACGGCGACGACGCCGGCAACGGCGCGCGCGGCGGTGGTGTCGATCGCGGTGACGCGCGCGTGCGCGTGCGGGCTCGCGACGACGCGCAGCACGAGCGCATCCGTCGCGGGGTGATCCGGCGGCAGATCGAACGTGAACGGCTCGCGGCCCTGCACGATGCGGCGCGCGGCCTCGGGGCGGGCGGAGGTGCCGACGTGCTGCAGGGCCGCCGTGGCCGGTGCCGTCGTCGCGGATTCGGCTCGCGGCCCCGTCTCGCGCACCTCGCCGAGCACCGACGCGCGGATCGCCTCGCGGATGGGGCGGTAGCCCGTGCAGCGGCAGAGGTTGCCCTTCATGCGGCGGTCGAGGTCGTCGAGATCATCGCCGCACAGCGTCGAGGCGGTCACGGTCATGCCGGGCGTGCAGAATCCGCACTGGAAGCCGAAGCCGTCGGCGATCGCCTCCTGCACGGGATGCAGCTCATCGGCGGGCGCGAGGCCCGCGGCGGTCGTGACGGCGTGGCCCTCGACGCGCACGGCGGGGATCAGGCACGAGTGCACGGGCACCCCGTCGAGCAGCACCGAGCACGCGCCGCAGTCGCCCGCGTCGCAGCCCTTCTTCACCTCGGTGTGGCCCGTCTCGCGCAGGAGGGTCCGCAGGCACTGGCCCGCGCGTGGGTCGGCCTCGACCGGCTCGCCGTCGACGTCGAAGATCATGCGAGCTCCGCCCGGATGCGTGACGCGAGCTCGACGCTGACCGCCCGCCGCCAGTCGGCGGCACCCAGGGGGTCGGTGTAATAGCCGGGAGCGGACGCCACGGCATCCGCCAGTTCCGTCTCGGTCGGCAGCAGCGCGAATCGCAGCACCGTCGGCGTCGCCGTGGCAGCGGTCACGGTGAAGACGGTCGTGCCGTCGGGGTCGACGCGGCCCGTCACGACAGCGCCGGAGCGGCCGTGCTCGGCGAGGGCGATCTTGCGCAGCAGGGCGCGCGAGGCGAGCGCGTGCGTGGGGATCTCAACGGCGCGCAGCACGTCGCCTCGGCCGAGGTTCGTGGTGCCGTTGCCCGTCACGAGATCGGCCACGGGCATCCGCCGTTCGTCGTCTTTTGTCCAGATGACAGCGACGGCGTCGAGTGCGACGCTCAGCGACACCATCGCTCCCGCGGCGAACGCGCGGCAGATGTTGCCGCCCACGGTCGCGGTGTTCCAGATCTTGAACGATGCCAACAGGGCGTTCGCGGCCGCCGGCACGAGCTGCGCGGCGGGCCAGTGCGCGGGAGCTGTCGCGGCCCACGCGACGAGGTTCGCGATCGTGCACGTCGCTGCGACGCGCAGGCCCTCGGGGGTCTCCTCGAGGTCGGGCCAGGCGAGCCCGGTGAGATCGACGAGGCCGGTCGTGGCGGGCTGCGGCTCGCTCATGATCCAGGTGCCCCCGGCGAGGAGAGCCTCGCCGGGGGCAAGCTGCAGATCCTCCCGAGAACGGGCGACGCGGTACGCCTGCACCGACGTGATGTCCATGTTGCCCTGCTCTCCGGATCGCGGCCCTAGCTCGCTGTCGCGCCCGATCGAGTGAAGCAGGCCCCCGTTTCGCGGGTGTTTCATGGCCGCAACACGGCCGCAATCCGGGGCGCATACCGTGAATGGCATGCGTGAGATCCTGCCTGTCGCCGCCCGTTGGGCGGGTGCGGAGCAGGCGTTCGCGATCGCGACGGTTGTCGGCGTCGGCGGCAGTGCGCCGCGCGAGATCGGCGCGAGCATGGTCGTCTCGGCGAGCGGCGAGGTGTTCGGCACGGTGTCCGGCGGATGCGTCGAGGGCGCCGTCTACGAGCGCTGCCTCGAGGTACTGGCCGGTGCCGCACCTCACGTCGACCGGTTCGCGTACAGCGACGCCGACGCGTTCGCCGTCGGGCTGACATGCGGCGGGACGATCGATGTCCTCGTGCGGGCCGTGCCCCCGGGGAGTGCCGCCGCGGCCGATCTGCAGCTGCTCGCGGCGCGCGAGGCCGCCGCGATCCCGACGGGGTTCGCGCTCGTGACCGCGGGGCCGGAACTCGGCGTCGGGCGAGTCGTGTCGTCGGACGCCGCAGCGCCCGCGGCGGTGCCGGGTGTCGTCTCGCTGCGGGTCGGGGTTCCGGCGCGGTTGATCGTCGTCGGCGCGGTCGAGTTCGCCGTCGCGCTCGCGCGGCTGGGCGCCGCGATGGGGATGCGGGTGACCGTCGTCGATCCGCGCGAGGTGTTCGCGACCGAGGCCCGATTCCCGGGTGCCGAAGTCGTCGTCGACTGGCCCGACCGGTACCTCGCGGGGGAGCGGCTGGATGCCGGAACCGCCGTCTGCGTCTTGACGCACGACCCCAAGATCGATGTCCCCGCGCTGCGCGCGGCGCTCGCGTCGCCGGCCGGATACATCGGGGCGATGGGCAGTCGCCGGACCCACGACGACCGCATGCGGCGCCTCGGTGACGCCGAGGTGCCGCTGGCCGCGCGGATGCGCGTGCGCTCGCCGATCGGACTGGATCTGGGCGGACGCAGCCCCGAGGAGACGGCCCTGTCGATCCTCGCGGAGATCGTCGCCGACCGGCACGGTGGCACGGGGGCCCGGTTGTCGGGGCTGTCCGGGCCTGTGCACGCTGCGGTCGGGCCGGGGGCGGGTTCGGGTTCTGATGCGGCTACCCAGGTTCCTGCCGCGGTGCCTTCGTCGGTGCCCTCGATCGAGTGCGCCTGGATGCCCGACGTCCCCGCCCGCTCATGAGCGTCGTCGGCATCGTGCTCGCCGCCGGCGCGGGCACGCGGTACGGCCACCCGAAGGCGCTCGCGACGGATGCCGACGGGCGAGGGTGGATCGCTTCTGCCGTCGAGACGCTGACGGATGCCGGATGCGCGCCCGTGCTCGTCGTGCTCGGCGCCCGACACGACGAGGCGACCGCGCTCGTCCCCGCCGCCGCGACGATCGTCGTCGCGGTGGACTGGTCCGACGGGTTGTCGGCCTCGGTGCGGGCGGGACTCGCCGTCGCGGCGGAGACCGCCGCGACGGCCGCACTCGTGGTCCCCGTGGATGTGCCCGAGCTGCCGGCATCCGCGTGCATCCGCGTCTCGGCGGATGCATCCGCCGAGACGCTGCGGCAGGCGGCCTACGGCGGCGAGGTGGGCCACCCCGCGCTCATCGGGCGGGCGCACTGGAGCGCGCTCGCCGCCGAGCTGGCCGGCGACCGCGGCGCGGGCGGATACCTGCGCGCGCACGGTGCCGCCCTCGTCGAGTGCGGCGACCTGTGGCACGGCCGCGACGTCGACGCGCCGCCCCCGCGGCATCCGTCCCTTCCCGCCGCATTCGCGCGCCCGTAGCGGCGCCAACGGCCGGATGAGCCCCGCGCGCGGCGCGCCGACCCCGCGGCATCCGTCCCTTCCCGCCGCATCCGCGCGCCCATAGCGGCACGGGCGGCCGGATGAGCCCGCCGCCGTGTAGCGCCACCACCAAGACCCGACGCATCCAGGAGGCGACGATGATTCCCGAGATCGACTATTGAGGATGCCGCGGCATCCTCCACCATCGACGCCGCCGCCTTCGACCGGTTGCACGGTGTGCTCTCGCGCTACTACCGTTTGCTGATCATCGACACCGGCAACAACATGCGCGCGTCGAACTGGGTGGCCGCGGTCGCGGCGGCCGACCAGCTCGTCATCGTCTCGACCGTGCGCGAGGACACCGCCGCGAGCGCCGCGTGGCTGCTCGACGGGCTGCGCGAGAAGGGCTTCGACGCGAAGATCGACGACGCGGTCACGATCCTCGCCGCGCCGTCGGCGAAGCCCGACCGCAAGCTCGCCGAGCGCCTGGAGCGCCACTTCGCGCAGGTGACCTCCGCCGTGGTGCACGTGCCGTTCGACGCGGCGCTCGTCGACGGCGGGCCGATCGACTTCGATGCGCTGTCGGGAGACACCCGCGACGCGTGGCTGACCGCCGCCGCCGCCATTGCCGAGCGCCTGTAGCCCCGCTCCGGCCGGGACCACAGGCGGGTCGCGCGGGCCGGTGCGCGGGCGGCCTGGTCCCCAACTCAGTCTCCTCGCGCCGGATCCGGCTGGTCTGAGCCCGCTGGGGCGCCACGAGCACCAGAGCAGACTGAATTGTGCCCGCTCGCTCCCGCGCACCGCGCACCCCGCTCTCTCCCGAGCACCGCGCCCGCGCGGGCCTCAGGTGCGGATGACGATGTTCTCCGGCTCCTCGTCGGCGAGCAGGTGCGCGATCTGGCGCTTCACAAGCGCCGCGATGCGCGGGTGCATGGCGCTGGAGGCTCCGCCGACGTGCGGCGCGATGAGCACGCCCGGAAGCCCCCAGAGCGGGTGCCCCTCCGGCAGCGGTTCGGGGTCGGTGACATCGAGCGCCGCGCGGATGCGCCCCTCCCGCACGTGCCGCACGAGCGCGTCGGTGTCCACGAGCGGTCCGCGCCCGACGTTGACGATCAGCGCGCCGTCGGGGAGGGCGGCGAGCTCGGCGTCTCCGATGATGTGCCGCGTCGCATCTCCGCCGGGAAGGGTCAGCACGACGATCTCCGCCGTCGGCAGCAGTTCCGGCAGCTCGTCGATGCCGTGCACGCGGATGCCGTCCTCGCCGCGCGCCCGCGACGCCACCGGCACGAGGTCCACCTCGAAGGGCGCCAGCCGTGCGGCGACCGCCTTGCCGACGCCGCCGTAGCCGAGCAGCAGCACCCGCCGGTCCGCGAGGCTCTGGGCGTAGCGAGGATGCCACACCCCCGCGCGGGTGTCGACGGCGAACGCGTCGAGGTGCCGCTGCGCGGCGAGGGTCAGCCCCACCGCCAGCTCGGCGGTGGAGGTCTCGTGCACAGTCGCGGCGTTGGCGAAGACGATCCCGGGCGGGAGCTTCTCCGCGGTGCCCTCGTAGCCGATGGACTGGCCCTGCACGAGTCGGGTCGTCACCCCCGCCAGCAGCGACAGCCCGTTGCCGCCGGACATGTAGGGCGGTACGACCAGGTCGATGCGGTCGCGCGGGGCTGCGGCATCCATCGCCCATACGATCACCTCGACGCCGTCCGGGAGCGGCTCGAGGTCGCGGGCGAGTTCGGGGCGGGGGACGGAGACGACGAGACTCATGACCTCGACGCTACCCGCCCGTGCGACGGGCGCGCCCAGTATCCTCGCCCCAGGAGGTGCGCATGTTTCCGGAGATCAACTACTGGGCGGTGCTGCTGGCGACGGTGGCCGCCATCGTCATCGGGTCGGTCTGGTACACGCCTCGCGTGTTCGGCGACCGGTGGAAGAAGTGGGGGCAGGTCGCCGATCCCGAGACCTCGGCGCAGTCGTGGCTGCCGATCCTGGTCTCGATCGTCCTCGCGTTCCTGCTCGCGTGGGTGCTCGCCGGGTCGGTCGCCATCGCCTGGCACTTCTACGGCGGCACCTACTTCGGCTCCGCGATCGTGACCGGGCTGACGCTGTGGGCCGGCTTCACGGCCGGTCGCTTCATCACGCACGACGTCTTCGCCGGGCGCCCCTCGCAGCTGACGATCCTCAACATCTCCTACGAGCTGGTGCTCGTGCTGGTGATGTCGGTGATCATCGGCGTGTGGCCACCCGCGGGCACCGTCTGACCGGCCGATGCCGCGGCGCGCGGCATCCGTGCGTGTATCGCGCGGCGCGGGTCAGGCCGCGGCGCCCACGACGGCCGCAACCGCCGAGGTGAAGAACGCGAGACCGTCGACGCCGGAACGCATCGCGGCGGCGGTGTCGGGGCCGAAGCCCGGCTCCACGGCGTGCTCGGGGTGCGGCATGAGGCCGACCACGTTGCCGCGGGGGTTGGTCAGGCCGGCGATGTCGTCGAGCGAGCCGTTCGGGTTGACCCCGACGTAGCGGAACGCCACGAGCCCCTCGCCCTCGATCCGGGCGAGCGTCTCCGCGGAGCAGATGTAGCCGCCGTCGGCGTTCTTCAGCGGAATGGTGATCTCCTGCCCGACCTCGAACTGCGACGTCCAGGCCGTCGAGGCGTTCTCGACGCGCAGGCGCTGGTCGCGACGGATGAACTGCTGATGCGCGTTGCGGATGAGCCCGCCCGGCAGCAGGTGAGCCTCGACGAGCATCTGGAAGCCGTTGCAGATGCCGAGGATCGGCATGCCGGCGGCGGCGGCATCCTTCACCTCGGCCATGATCGGCGCGAGCGCGGCGATCGCGCCGGCGCGCAGGTAGTCGCCGTAGCTGAAGCCGCCGGGGAGGACGAGGGCGTCGACGCCCTCGAGGTCGTGCGAGCCGTGCCACAGGGCGACGGGCTCGGCGCCGGCGAGACGGATGGCGCGCTGCGCGTCGCCGTCGTCGAGGGAGCCGGGGAACGTGATGACCCCGATGCGTGCGGTCACTCGACGACCTCGATGCCCACGACGTCCTCGATGACGGCGTTGGAGAGGATCTCGTCCGCGAGCTTCTTGACCGTCTCGAGCGTCGCGTCATCGGCGCGCTCGACGGTCAGCTCGAACCGCTTGCCGATGCGGACACCGGAGAAGCCGTCGACCCCCAGCCGCGCCAGTGCGCCGGCGACGGCCTTCCCCTGCGGGTCCAGCAGCTCGGCCTTGGGCATGACGTCGACGACGATGGTGGGCATTCGAGGCTCCAGGAGTCGCGGGATGGGGTGCGCCGTCCAGTCTACGGGGCCGCTCGTGCGGCGACCCCCGTCGGCTTGTGACCGAACCGTGACCTGACTGTGGGAGCGCTCCCTTGACGCGCGTGGGAGCGATCCCATAACGTGTCCATCAATCGGTGAGAGCGCTCCCATCCTGGGACGGGAATGCGACCCGACGCACCCAGCATCACCCACATCCACAAAGGAGTGACACGTGAAATCACGCGCACTGCGACGCATCGGCCTCGTGGCCGGCTTCGCGACCACGTCGGCGATCGTCCTCGCGGGCTGCGCCGGCGGCGGCAGCACCCCCGCCCCGACCAGCGGCAGCGACGGCGACTTCGAAGGGGTCGAGCTCACGCTCGCCACCTTCAACGACTTCGGCTACACCCCCGAGCTCCTCGCGGAGTTCGAGGAGGAGACCGGCATCAAGGTCGTCCACAACAAGGCGGCGACCTCCAACGACGCCCGCGCGAACTTCTTCCAGAAGCTCGGCAAGAGCGGCCTCGCCGACGTCGAGGCCGTCGAGGTCGACTGGTTCACCGAGATGATGCAGTACTCGGACCTCGTCGCTCCGGTCCCCGACGACCTCAAGGGCCGCTGGCTGGACTGGAAGGAAGCCGCCGCGACCGACGCCGACGGCAACCTCGTGGCGTACGGCACCGACGTGGGGCCGCAGGCCATCTGCTACCGCTCCGACCTCTTCGGTGCGGCCGGTCTGCCCACCGACCGTGAAGAGGTCGCCGGCCTGTTCACCACGTGGGACGACTTCTTCGAGGTCGGCGCCGACTACGTCGAGAAGACCGGCAAGCCGTTCATCGACTCGGCCAACTCCGCGCTGCAGGGCCTCGTGAACCAGCTCGAGATCGCGTACGAGGAGCCCGACGGCACCATCGTCGCGACCGAGAACGACGACATCCGCGCCGCCTACGACACCGTCGTGGACAAGGCCATCCCGATCTCGGCGTACGCCGGACAGTGGAGCGACGACTGGTACGCCGCCATGGCCAACGGCGACTTCGCCGCGATGCTGTGCCCGCCGTGGATGCACGGCATCATCTCCGGTGAGGCCCCCGACATCACCGGCTGGGACGTCGCCGACGTCTTCCCCGAGGGCGGCGGCAACTGGGGCGGCTCGTACCTCGTCGTCCCGGCCAACGGCGAGAACGTCGCCGCGGCGCAGAAGCTGGCCGACTGGCTGACGGCTCCCGAGACCCAGGCGAAGGCCTTCGTCAACGCGGGTACGTTCCCCAGCCAGATCGAAGCGCAGGAGAGCGCCGAGCTGACCGGCTTCACCAACCCGTACTTCAACGACGCCCCCACCGGTGAGATCGGCATCAACCGCGCCAACGCGGTCAAGGTCGCCACCTATAAGGGCGAGAAGTACTTCCAGTTCCACGACGCCCTGCAGAACGCGGTCACCCGTGTCTTCGACGGCCTCGAGGACAAGGAGACCAGCTGGGACACCTGGGTGAACGAGGTCGGAGCCTTCTGAGCTCCCCCTCTCCCTCCGGGGGTGCGGGCCGTCAGGCCCGCACCCCCGGGCATCCCACCCGAACCCGAAGGGCGATCGTGACCGCTACCGATTCGCGACCGGCGACGCGCGCCGAGGCCGCATCCACACCCCCGCGCCAGCCGCGCGTGATCTCGTTCTCACAGAAGCTCAGCAAGTGGGACCTGAAGTTCTCGCCGTACCTCTACATCTCGCCGTTCTTCATCATGTTCGCGGTCGTCGGGCTCTTCCCGATCGCGTACACGGCGGTCATCTCCTTCATGGACTGGGACCTCGTCCGCAACTCCGGTGAGTTCATCGGCTTCGACCAGTACATCTGGATCCTGAGCCAGCCCCACTTCTGGACGGCGCTGCGCAACACGTTCAGCATCTTCCTGCTCTCCAGCGTCCCGCAGCTGATCCTCGCGATCTTCGTCGCGGCCGTGCTGGACCGCAACATCCGCGCCAAGACGTTCTGGCGGATGAGCGTCCTCGTGCCGTTCGTCGTGGCGCCGGTCGCCGTCGGCCTCATCTTCAACGCGATGTTCGCCGACCAGTCCGGCCTCATCAACAGCTGGCTGCAGACGATCGGCATCCCCGCCATCCCGTGGCACAAGGACCCATTCTGGAGCCACGTCGCGATCGCGACGATGGTCAACTACCGCTGGATGGGCTACAACGCCCTCATCCTGCTGGCGGCCATGCAGGCGGTGAACCGCGACTTCTACGAGGCCGCGACCGTCGACGGCGCAGGTCCGATCCGCCAGTTCTTCAGCATCACGATGCCCTCGCTCAAGCCGACCCTCATCTTCGTGATCATCACCTCGACGATCGGCGGCCTGCAGATCTTCGACGAGCCCCGCGTGTTCGACCAGTTCGGTCGGGGCGGAGCCGCGCAGCAGTGGCTCACCATCACGCTGTACCTCTACGACATCGGCTGGGGACAGTGGAACTTCGGCCGGGCCGCCGCCATGGCGTGGATCCTGTTCATCATCATCCTCGGCATCGGCCTCATCAACCTGCTCATCACCCGCTCGCTCGTGCGTGACGAGGGGCTCCGCGGCGGGATCAGCAAGGCGCAGCAGAAGAAGTCCGCCCGCGAGGCGAAGAAGAAGGTCAAGGAGGCCCAGCGATGAGCACCATCGGCACCACCCCCGCCTCCCTCGCGGTCGTCGAGGAGAACATCCCGAACGCGAAGAAGGCCCGCCGCGCCGGCAAGGGCATCCGCATCCGCGGGTCGCGCCCCGGCTTCTGGGCGTACGCGACGCTCGCCGTCGTCTTCCTCTCGGCGATCTTCCCGCTGTACTGGTCGTTCATCATCGGCTCAGGCGACGCCACGACGCTGCGCAAGCCCTTCCCGTGGATTCCGGGCGGCAACTTCTTCGAGAACGCGGCGGCGGTCATGAACAACCCGGCCGTGAACTTCTGGCCGGCGCTGTGGAACTCGATCTACAGCTCGTTCCTCATCGCCGCCGCCGTCGTCATCACCTCGACCCTCGCCGGCTGGGCGTTCGCGAAGCTCCGGTTCCACGGCGGCCCCGCACTGCTCGTCTTCGTCGTCGCCACGATGGCGGTGCCGCAGCAGCTCGGCGTCGTGCCGCTGTACATCCTCTTCAGCGAGCTGGGCTGGACGGGCCAGATCGGCGCGATCATCATCCCGGCGCTCACGAGCGCGTTCGGTGTGTTCTGGATGACGCAGTACCTGCGCCAGTCCGTGCCGGATGAGCTCATCGAGGCGGCCCGCGTCGACGGCGCATCCATGATCCGCACGTTCTGGACCGTCGGTGTCACCGCCGCCCGTCCCGCGGCGGCCATGCTGTTCCTCTTCACCTTCGTCGGGTCGTGGAACAATTTCTTCTGGCCGTTCATCGTGCTCGACCGGCAGAACCCTACGCTGCCCGTCGCGCTGTCGCTGCTGCAGTCGAACTACTTCGTCGACTACTCCGTCGTGCTGGCGGGCGTCGTCCTCGCGACGATCCCCCTCCTGCTGTTGTTCATCTTCGCGGGCAAGCAGCTCGTCAGCGGCATCATGCAAGGCGCGGTCAAGGGCTGACGCCCCGACCGCTCACGAAAGGCACCACACACATGACCGATACTTCGCGCGCGTTCCCGGCGGGCTTCCTCTTCGGCGCGGCAACCGCCGCGTACCAGATCGAGGGCGCCGCGTTCGAGGACGGCCGGCGGGCATCGATCTGGGACGAGTTCAGCCGCCTGCCCGGAGCCGTCATCAACGGCGACAACGGCGACGTCGCCTGCGACCACTATCACCGGTACCAGGGCGACGTCGCGATCATGAAGGACCTGGGCCTGGACACGTACCGGTTCAGCGTGTCCTGGTCGCGGGTCCGTCCGGACGGGGGCCCGCTCAACCCGAAGGGGCTCGACTTCTACAAGCGCCTCGTCGACGAGCTGCGGGATGCCGACATCCTGCCGTGGCTGACCCTCTACCACTGGGACCTCCCGCAGGCACTCGAGGCGCGGGGCGGCTGGACCGTCCGCGAGACGGCCGACCGGTTCACCGAATACGCGCTCGACGTGCACGATGCACTGGGTGACCGCGTGGCGAACTGGACGTCGCTCAACGAGCCCTGGTGCTCGTCGTTCCTCAGCTACACCGCCGGCATCCACGCGCCCGGCCGCTACAGCGTGACCGACGGCGTGCTCGCCGCGCATCACCTGCTGCTCGGCCATGGACAGGCCGTGCGCGAGCTGCGCGCCCGCGACGCGTCGCTGAGCCTCGGCATCACGCTGAACCTCACCGTCGCCGAGCCGGCGAACCCGCAGGATGCCGCCGACCTCGACGCCGCCCGCCGCATCGACGGCCAGTTCAACCGGTGGTTCCTCGACCCGATCTTCCGCGGCTCGTACCCGGCCGACACCGTCGAGGACATCCGCGCGGTGGATGCCGGCGCCATCGACGCGCTGGACGCGGCGACGCGGGACGGCGACCTCGCCACGATCGCGCAGCCGCTCGACGCGCTGGGCGTCAACTACTACCACGGCGAATTCGTCGGCGGCCGGCCCGACCCGAACCCGCCGGCGCCCGGCGATGCGCCCACCGACCGTCGCGCCGAGTCGCCGTTCCCCTCGCACGAGGGCATCCACTGGCACGAGCGGGGCCTCCCGCGCACGTCGATGAACTGGGAGGTGCAGCCCGCCGGGCTCACCGAGCTGCTGCAGCGCGTGTCGACGGAGTACGCCGCGCCGGCCGGGACCGCGCTGTACGTCACCGAGAACGGCGCCGCCTACGACGACGAGCTCGTGACGGAGGACGGCGAGCGTCGTGTGCACGATGCCGACCGCGTCGCCTTCCTGCGCGGACACCTCGGTGCCGTGGCGGATGCCGCCGCCGCCGGCGTGGACGTCCGCGGCTACTTCTACTGGTCGCTGCTCGACAACTACGAGTGGGCGTGGGGGTACGAGAAGCGCTTCGGCATCATCCGTGTCGACTACGACACCCAGGAGCGCACCCTCAAGGACAGCGCGCTGGAGTATCGTCGGGTCATCGCCGCCCGGGCGATCGACGTCCCCGTACTGAGGTAGAGAAGCGCCGTGACCATCGAGACCTCGCGCGCAGCCGCCACCATCGAGGAAGTCGCCGCCGTCGCCGGCGTCTCCCGGTCGACGGTGTCGCGCGTGGTCAACGGGTCGACCGCCGTGAGCCCTGCCGCGCTCGCGGCCGTACAGCGGGCCATCGCCGAGCTGAACTACGTGCCCAACCGCGCGGCGCGCTCGCTCGCGAGTCGCGCGACGATGGCCCTGGCCCTCGTCGTGCCCGAGGACACCACCCGCTTCTTCGGGGACCCGTTCTTCGCCGCCATCGTGTCGGGGATCAACGCCCGGTTGAGCCGGTCGGACTACGTCCTCAACCTCATCATCGCGAGCGACGATCCGCGCGACAAGACGACGGCGTACGTGCGCAGCGGCGCCGTCGACGGCGCGATCGTGGTGTCGCATCATACGAGCGACACCTTCATCGACCGGATCGCCGCGGCCGTCCCGGTCGTCTACGGCGGCCGGCCGGTGCGCGAGCGGGAGCGCGACTACTACGTCGACGTCGACAACCTCGCCGGCGCGCGCGCCGCGACGGAGTACCTGATCGCCAAGGGTCATCGGAAGATCGCGACCATCACGGGTCCCCTCACGATGCCCGCCGGCATCGACCGCCTCGCGGGGTTCCGGGAGGCGCTCGGCGACGCCGGGCTCGAAGAGGTCGCCGTGGAGGACGGCAACTTCACGGCCGACGGGGGCGGCGCGGCGATGCAGCGGATCCTCGCCTCCGGCGCGGAGTTCGACGCGCTGTTCATCGCGAGCGACCTCATGGCCCGCGGGGCGCTCGCCTCGCTCGCCCGCGCGGGACGGCGTGTGCCGGACGACGTGGCGATCATCGGCTTCGACGACTCCCCGGTTGCGACGAGCGTGCGCCCGAACCTCACGACGATGCGCCAGCCCTCGCACGCACAGGGCGAGCGGATGGCCGACGTCCTGCTGTCGCTCCTGGCCGGCGGCACCCCGCCGCACGTCACGATCCTCGAGACCGAGCTCGTCGTCCGCGACTCGGCCTGAGTCGGCCGGGAGGCCGTGGCTCGTCCGGGTCGCCGGCTCGGTGCGATCTGCAGGATCGAGTGTGACCCGTGGGGCGGGGGAGGCTCATGCGCCCCATCCGTCACACGGCATCCTGCAGTTTGCTGCGGAGGCGCCCCGAAACGAGGGGATGCCGGTGGCCATCGCTCGCATGAACGACGGGCCACCGGCATCCGGGTGTGCGCGGGCTACTGCGGGTCGCCGCCCAGCTGGCCGATGGGGACGATGGGTCCGCCGTCGTCGGCGCCGGTCTTGCGCGCCCGCGCGATCGCGTTGCCGACGTGGTAGATGACGAGCGCCGCGACGGTGCCGAGGACGATACCGCCGAAGGTCAGCGCGCCCCAGTTCATCGAGTAGCCCGCGATCGCGAGCACGAAGGACACCGCGACGGTGTACTGGTTCACCGGGCGGGAGAAGTCGACCTGATTGTCGACCCAGATCTTGATGCCGATGACGCCGATGAGGCCGTACAGCGCCGTCGTGACGCCGCCGATGACGCCGCCGGGGACGGTGAAGAGGACCGCGCCGATCTTCGGCGAGAACGCCAGGACGATCGCGATGGCGCCGGCGACCCAGTAGACGGCGGTCGAGTAGATGCGGGTGGCGGCCATGACGCCGATGTTCTCGCCGTAGGTCGTGGTCGCCGAACCGCCGAAGCCTCCCGCGAGGGTCGTCGCGAGTCCGTCGGCGATGAGCGCGCGCCCGGTCTGCTTGTTGACCGACGGGTCGGCCGCCATGGTCGCGACACCGCGGACGTGTCCGACGTTCTCCGCCACGAGCACCAGCACGACCGGGAGGAACATCGGGACGAGGCCCCACGCGACGCCGTCGCCGAAGGCCGGGAGGTGGAACTGCGGCAAGCCCAGCCAGGCGGCCTCGTTCACCGCGGTGAAATCGACCTCGCCGAGGAAGAGCGCCACGATGTAGCCGACGACGACGCCGAGGAAGATCGAGATGCGACCGAGGAAGCCGCGGAAGAGGACGCTGAAGAGGATGGTCGCCGCGAGCGTGATCGTGCCGAGCAGCGGCTGCGTCTGGAAGTTGTTCCACGCGGCGGGCGCGAGGTTGAAGCCGATGAGGGCGACGATGGCGCCGGCGACGACCGGCGGCATGAGCTTCTCGATCCAGCCGGTGCCGAACGCCTGCACGACGAAGCCGACGACGGCCAGCAGGACGCCGGCGATCACGACGCCGACGAGCGCCTGACCGATCTGCTCCGGCGTCTCCAGCGGCGAGCCGTCGTTGAGCGCCGTGATGGGGGCGATGAACGCGAACGACGATCCCAGGTAGCTGGGCAGGCGGTTCTGCGTGATGAGGAGGAACAGGAGCGTGCCGACTCCCGAGAACAGCAGGGTCGTCGAGACGGGAAAGCCGGTCAGCAGCGGCACGAGGAAGGTCGCGCCGAACATGGCGACGACGTGCTGCGCGCCGACGGCGATGGTGCCGGGCCAGCTCAGACGCTCGCCGGGCTTGACGACGGCGCCGGGGGCGACGTGCGTGCCGTCGCCGTGCAGGGTCCAGATGGGCATGGGGGTGCTCCTCGGAATCGGGTGGGGGATGCTGCTGTCACCCTACTCTGGGAGTTCCCTGGGAGCCGCCACATCGTGCGGGGCGGCGTGCGGGCCGGATCAGGCGGCGGTGAGGCGCGCGAGGAGTTCGCGGTACTTGGCGCTCGTCTGCTCGACGATCTCGGCCGGAAGGGTGGGGGCGGTGCCGGTCTTGTCCCAGTTCGCGGCGAGCCAGTCCCGGACGATCTGCTTGTCGAAGCTGGCCATCCGCTCGGCGGGCGTCGCACCGCTGCGCCAGGTCTCGGCATCCCAATAGCGGGAGGAGTCGCTCGTCAGCACTTCGTCGGCGAGCGTGAGGACGCCCTCGGCGTCGAGGCCGAACTCGAACTTCGTGTCCGCGAGGATGAGCCCGCGGGCCTCGGCGATCGCCGCGGCCCGCGCGTAGATCTCCAGCGATGCGTCGCGCAGTTGTGCGGCGAGGTCGGCGCCGACCAGCTCGGCGGTCTGCTCATACGAGATGTTCTCGTCGTGCTGACCCATCGGCGCCTTGTAGGCGGGCGTGAAGATCGGCTCCGGCAGGCGGTCGCCGTTGGCGAGCCCCTCCGGCAGCGGGATGCCGCACACGGTGCCGCTCTCCTGGTACTCCGCCCAGCCGGAGCCGGTGAGGTAGCCGCGGACGACGCACTCGACGGGCTGCATCGCGAGCGCCTTGACAACCATGGCACGGCCCGCGACGGCGTCCGGGATGAGGCGCTGCACGTCGTCCGCGGTGTTCGCGATGCCGTCGGCGCCGAGGGTGAGCTCGTGGGAGGCGGCGAGGTGGTTGGGGATGCGGATGCCGCCGTCGGCGCCGGAGAGCTGGTCGAACCACCACAGGCTGAGGGTGGTCAGCAGGGTGCCTTTGCCGGGGATCCCGGGCTCGAGCACGACATCGAACGCGCTGACCCGGTCGCTCGCGACGACGAGCATGCGGTCCTCGCTGCCGTCCTCGGGCCGGTAGAGGTCGCGGACCTTTCCGGAGTACACATGGGTCCAGCCGGGCAGGGGGAGGGTGGCATCCGTCACCTGCCCATTATCGACTGCGGCGGCGGGTGCCCGAGTCTTCGTCGATCCATAGGGGACCGAGAGGATGCCCTTGTGGCGGTGCGGAAGACTTTCGAGCATGATCCCCGAACCCGACCAGACCCCGGACGGTCCCGCCTTCGAGGGCCGCCTGCTGCACCGAGCCGACGAGGAGGTCGTCGATCAGGGCGCCGCATTCGATCTCGGCACCCTGGTGAGTCGCCGCGGCATCCTGAGCCTTGTCGGCATCGGCCTGGGCGCCGCCGCATTGGCCGCGTGCGCGCCGTCGGCGACCGGCTCCGGGCCGACGGCCACAGGGACCGCTTCAGGGACACCGACGCCATCCGCGACGCCTTCCGCCGACGCCGCCCTGCCGTCCGGCGAGATCCCGGATGAGACGGCCGGCCCGTATCCGGGCGACGGGTCGAACGGCCCGGACGTCCTGGAGCGCACCGGCATCGTCCGCAGCGACATCACCTCGAGCCTGGGCGGAGGAGCCACGGCCGCAGGCGTGCCGCTCAGCTTCACCCTCGCGATCACCGACACCGCGAGCGGCGACCGCCCGTTCGCGGGGGTCGCGGTGTACGCGTGGCACTGCGATGCGGAGGGCCGGTACTCGATGTACTCCGACGGGGTGCAGGACGAGACGTACCTCCGGGGCGTGCAGGTGGCCGGCGCGGACGGCACGGTCACCTTCCGCTCGATCGTGCCGGGCTGCTACACCGGCCGCTGGACGCACATCCACTTCGAGGTGTATCCCGACGTCGCGTCGATCACCGACTCGACGAGCGCAATCGCGACCTCGCAGTTGGCCTTCCCGCAGGCGATGCTCGACACCGTGTACGCGGGCAGCGGCTACGACGGCTCCGCCCGGAACCTCAGCCAGATCTCACTGCAGTCCGACAACGTCTTCGGTGAGGATGCCGCCGCGCTGCAGATGGCGACCGTCGCAGGCACCGCGGATGCCGGCTACACCGCCTCCCTGTCCGTGCGCGTCGACACCCGGACGACGCCCACCGGCGGCGGTGCACCCGGCGGCGGCGGAGGCCCGCGTCCGTGACGCTGTGACAGTGCCGGCGCCAGGACAGAGCTCTCCCCCACGCCTCAGCTGACGAGGTCGTACCGGGCGCGGCCGCCGAGCCGTGGCCGTCGGGCAGGATCCAGCCAGGCCGGCGGGACGAACCAGACGCGCGCCGTGACGCCCATGCCCTCGACCCTGATCTCCCAGCCATCGTCGTGGATGCGGTGATGACATGCGGTGCAGAGCAGGATGCCATTGCTGAGATCGGTCGGTCCTCCGTCTCGCGCCCACCATCGGATGTGATGCACGATGCAGCGGGCCGGGGGAGCGCCACAGGAGGCGCAGCCGCCGTCGCGCTCGCCGAGGGCGAGCTTCTGGGCCGGGGTGAAGAGCCGCTTGGCGCGTCCCCAGTCGAGGATGTCGCCGTCGCCGCCGAGGACGCACGGGATGACCTCGGCATCAGCCGCCATCCGCCGGGCCGCGACCGCCGAGATCGGCTGATCGATGCCGTCCACCGTGGCGGTTCCCACTCCGTCGAGGAGCGTTTCCAGGCTCATGCGCACGACGACGGTCGTCGTCGGCAGGGTCGGCAGCTGCGCGCAGCCGAGAGCGTGCCGGCAGATGTCGCCGAGTGCGTCGGCCTGCATCTGCCGCACGGATCGCTGGTCGGCCTCCGCGTCGTCGGCCTGCTCGTTGCGGCGGATCGCCGCGGTCACGAGCCCCTCGATCGCGGCCTTGACCGGCGCCGCCGTCTCCGGGTCGAGCCGCGCGGTCAGGAGAACCATGCCGTCCCGCTCCTGGATGAGCAGCGAGCGGTCGGCGCGCAGCTCGGCCTCGCGCGGCTCCACGCCGTCGGGATCGAGGAGCGCCTCGGCGCGGACCAGCAGCTTCTGCAATTCGTCGGGACGCAGACCGGGGGCCGCAGCGACGAGCCGCTCCTCCATCTGCGCGAGCGCGTCGGCATCGGCGCGCACAGCGACGCGGTCGAGCAGCGTCACAATCGCAGAGGATGCCGAGACGCCGATCGCGCCGGCGTGCAGAGCCGCTGCCACGTGGGGGTGCTTGGCCGGCAGGGCCTCACCCGTGAGCGCGCGGCGCGGGGCAGTGGCCTCACCGACCTGGACGATGCGGATCGCATCGCCGACGGTCGTCCCGGTCGTCGCCGCGATGAGCGTTGCGGGGGTCCGGAAGCCCTGGACACGGGCGAGGGAGTCGCGACCGAGCTCGGCGCGCGACTGCCGGGCGATCTCGGCGGCGACGGGGGCGAACGCCGCATCCACGTGCCGCTTGAGCACTCCGAAGGCATTGTTCACCGCGATCAGCTCGCCCGGCGTCATCGCCTCCGGCGCGCGGCCTCCACCGGCTGCGGCCAGCGCCGCGAGCGCTTCCGCGATGCCGGTGAGGGTGTCTTCCATAGCTCCGAGACTAGAACATACCTACGACACTCGCGCTGGCGATGGGAGCCGCTGTGGAGAAGCGCGCCGCGTGCCCGCGTGGGGAGAAGGCGAGGCGCAAACAGCGGGCTGCGCTGGCCAAAAGGTGCGGGACTGCGGCTCGTGACTGCAACCGCCGGTGTGAGCTGGGTGCCGGCGACGGCGCGCGCGAAACCCGGCCCTGGGCAACGGCGCCCTACCACGCTGCGCGAGCCAAGTGCGCCAGGCGCCCAACGCCACGAACCCTCTCTACGGCGTAATCCCGTCCACGAACGTGAACGCCTCGTCGACGATCGGCCGCCACAGATCCCCGTGCTCCACGCCGACGATCACCCACTCGCGCAGCATCCGCTCGCGAATGACCATGCGTTGCGCGACACCGGACGCCTCCAGCTCCGTCACGCGCTCCGCCGGAAGCTTGGCTATGAGGTCGCCGCGATGCCCGACGAAGGCGAACACCTTGCCCCGGATCCGCAGACCCTCGCTCCCGAACATCGGTCCCATGTCGACGTCCGCACGGCTCAGGTACGCATCGGCGATCGGATCGAAAAGGGCACGCGCCGTGGCATCCGTCATGCCCGCACGATAGCCCCACCGTCCGACGGGCGATATAGTCCACCTGGACTATTGGAGCAGGATGCCGGATTCACGCACGCGACTCACGCCACTGGCCGTCGTCGTGCTCGGCCTGCTCCGCGAAGGCGACATGCACCCGTACGAGATGCGGCGTCTGATCCGCGAGCGGCGCGACGACCGGCTCGTCAGCATCGCCAACGGCACGTTCTACCACGTGGTCGGTCGTCTCGAGCGGGACGGCCTCATCGTCCCGGTCGGCGTCGACCGGCAGGGCGGCCGCCCCGAGCGCACGACCTACTCGCTCACGGATACCGGACGCAGCGCGGAGACGACCTGGCTCCGCCGTGAGCTGCCGCGCATCGACAACCTCATGGAGTACCGCGTCGCGCTCGCCGAGGCCCACGTCCTGCCCCGCGAGGAGGTCGCGCGGCTCCTGACCCTCCGGCGGGACGCACTCGCCGCCCACCGGCAGGACCTGCGTAGCGGCGTGACCGCCGCGGAAGACCGCGGCGTCCCCTTCCAGTTCCTCGTCGAGCTCGAGCGCGAGACCGCCCTCCTCGACGCCGACCTCGCGTGGCTCGACACGCTCCTCACCCGTCTCGCCGACCCCGGCACCGCCTGGGGAATCCACGAACTTCCCCCCACCACGCGGGAACGCCTCACCGCCTGCCGAGAAAGCGTGCTCGCATGACCGACGCAGACACCCGCCGCCCCACGGTCGCGACACCGGCCGCAGCCACCCGCAACCCCTGGCCCGCCCTGTGGGCGCTCGTCATCGGGTTCTTCATGATCCTCGTCGACACGACGATCGTGTCGGTGGCGAACCCCGCGATCAAGGCGGCGCTCGACCCCGACACCGGCAACCTCGACAACGTCGTGTGGGTGACCTCGGCCTACCTCCTCGCCTACGCCGTGCCGCTCCTGATCACCGGCCGGCTCGGCGATCGCTTCGGCCCGCGCCGCGTCTACCTCGTGGGTCTCGCCGTCTTCACGCTCGCCTCGCTCGGCTGCGGCCTGTCCACGTCGCTCGGGATGCTGATCGGCATGCGCGCCGTGCAGGGCCTCGGCGCCGCCATGATGACGCCGCAGACGATGGCCGTCATCACCCGCACGTTCCCGCCCGAGCGCCGCGGCGCGGCGATGGGCCTGTGGGGAGCGACCTCCGGCGTCGCGATGCTCGTGGGCCCGCTGGCCGGCGGCTTCCTCGTCGACGGCCTCGGCTGGGAGTGGATCTTCTTCGTCAACATCCCGGTCGGCATCGTCGGCTTCGTCCTCGCCTGGATCCTCGTGCCCGAGCTCGAGACCCACGCGCACCGCTTCGACATCGTGGGCGTCATCCTGAGCGCCGTCGCGCTCTTCCTCATCGTCTTCGGCCTGCAGGAGGGGGAGCACTACGACTGGGCGCCCTGGGTGTGGTCGCTCATCCTGGGCGGTGTCGTCGTGCTCGGCGGGTTCGTCTGGCAGCAGTTCCGCACCCGCAGCGAGCCGCTCGTGCCGATGTCGCTCTTCCGGGAGCGCAACTTCTCGGTCTCCGGCATCGGCATCGTGACGGTGGGCTTCATGGCATCCGGCATGGCGCTGCCGCTGATGTTCTTCCTGCAGCTCGCCCGCGGGTTGACGCCGACGGATGCCGCGCTTCTGCTCGTGCCGATGGCGGTCGCCGCGGGCGTCCTCTCCCCCCTGGCCGGGCGGGTCCTCGACCGCGTCGACCCGCGCCTCATCCTCCTGCCCGGTCTCCTCCTCGCCGCGGCCGCCCTGGTCTGGTACGCGCTGCTGATGAACACCGAGACCGAGATCTGGATGTTCCTGCTGCCGTCGTTCCTGCTGGGCGCCGGGCAGGCGGGCATCTGGGGTCCGCTGGCGACCACTGCGACCCGCAACCTCGACCCCCGGCAGGCGGGGGCGGCATCCGGCGTCTACAACACGATGCGCACGGTCGGCTCCGTGCTCGGATCGGCGTCCATCGCGGCGCTCATGCAGGGGCGCCTCGAGGCGAACCTCCCGGGCGCGGGCGACGCGGAGATCGGCTTCGGCTCCGGCACGCTGCCGGACTTCGTCGCGGACGGCTTCTCCACGGCGATGGCGCAGGCGACCCTGCTGCCGGCCGCCGCGCTCCTCGTCGGCGCCCTCGCGGTGGTCTTCCTCCGCCGCCCGGCCCACCTGACCCGCTGAACCGGGCCCGCCCGGCGGCTACACCCCCTCCGGTCGTCCCGCTCAGTCCTCCGGGTCGTCCGGGTCGATGGGCGCGTGGTGGTCGAAGCCCGCGAGCCCGGCCTTCCAGTACCCGCTGAGTGCGTACTGCGCGCGCGGGAGCGCGAGCTCCCGGCGAAGGTATCGACGCAGCGGCACGAGGCGCCCCGCCTCGGCGGCGGCGAACAGATAGGTTCCGGCGTCGATCCCGGCCTCCTGCACGGCGGCGACGAGGTCGTCGCCTGCCGCCGTGACGGATGCCGTGCGGCCGCCCTCCTGCGCGAGATAGGCGCGCACCCACTCCAGGTCCCCGGCGATGTCGGCGATGATCTCGACCTCGGTCTCGGCCGGCACCTCGGCGAGGAAGCGCCCGGCGGCAGGCAGCGCCGTACCGTCCACGACGCAGAGGACGCGGGGTGCGGCCTGCGGTGCCGCTTTCGAGCCGCGCGGACCGACGACGACGAGGCGGTCACCGACCTGCGCGCGCTCCGCCCACGCCGCGGCCGGCCCCGGGTCGGCGTGCAGCAGCAGATCGATGTCGACGAAACGCGCGCCGGAGGAGTCCTCCCGCGGATGCAGCGGCGTGAAGTCCCGGGAGATGACGGGGCGATCGGGCCGGACGATGCCGTCCTCGTCCCGACCGACAGCAGTGGGCGCGACGAGCTCGCCCGAGACCGGATCGGGCAAGAAGACCCGGACGTGGTCGCTCGGGCCGGAACTGGTGAAGTCGTGGAAATCAGGCCCGGACAGCGTCACCCGCACGAACTCGTCGACCGGCCGGGACACCGCCGTGACGACGGCTTCGCGGGCGGTGAACCGATTGCGCCCGCCCGCCCGGTAGAACGGGGAGGCCGGGTCCTCGGCCGGTCGCTGCGGTCGGCGTGCGGGGGCGGCATCCGTCATGGGGGCTCCTTGTTCGGGGGTGGGGCGGGCAGAAACCCCACCCCAAGCAAACCACCCCACGACCACGGACGCGCGCAGCGCTGCGCTCGGTCCGTAACCTGAACCTCCGTCTGCGCGCGGCGACGAGCCTCAGGACGTGGGAGTCGTGTCGAAGTAATGCTCCAGGACGTAGTCCGCGATGGCGATCGAGCTCGTGGCCGCCGGTGACGGCGCGTTACGGAGGAGCGTGACGGGGCCGACGCGGTCGACGGCGAAGTCGTCGAGCAGCTCACCGGCGCGACCCCAGGCCTGCGCCCGGACGCCCGCGCCGTGCTTGTGGGTGAGGTCGCTCATCTTCAGCTCGGGGACGAACCGCTTCGCCTTGCGGTACCAGAGGGGCTTGATGAGGGAGGACGAGATCTCGTCGACGCCCATCTTCCAATGCTCTTTGGCGAGTGGCCAGGCGCCCGGCCACGCGAGGGACTGGAACGTGTCCTTCACAGAGATCTGCAGCCAGTTGTACCCCTCGCGGGCGAGCGCGGGGACGGCGTTCGGGCCGACGTGCACGTTGTCGTAGACGCCGCGCGTGAAGTGCACCCCGAGGAACGGGAACCGCGGGTCGGGCACGGGATAGATCATGCCCTTCACGAGGTCGGTCCGCTCCGGCGCGAGCTCCCAGTACTCCCCACGGAACGGCAGGATCTTCGGCGAGGGGTCGGCGCCGATGAACCGCGCGACGACATCGGACTGCAGGCCCGCGCACACGATGACCCGGTCGAAGAGGTGCTCGGAGATCGGCGTGGTCACGCGGACCTTTCCGTTCTCGAGCTTCATGCCGGTGACCTCGTGGCCGAGGCGGATATCGCCGCCGGTGGCGCGGACGTCCTGCGCCATGGCATCCGTGATGGAGGCGTAGTCGACGACGGCGGTCTTCGGGGAGTGCACGGCGGCGACGCCGGCGACGTGCGGCTCGATCTCGCGGAGCTCGGCGACGTCGTCGATGCGGCGCAGGCCCGGGACGGTGTTCTCGATCGAGCGGCGCTCGATCTCGTTCAGCGCCGGGATCTCCGACTCGTCGACCGCGACGACGAGCTTGCCGATGTCGCGGAAGGGGAGCCCCTTCTCCTGGCAGAACTCCCGCATGGAGGCCCGGCCCGACGCGCACAGGATGGCCTTGAGCGAACCCGGCTTGTAGTACAGGCCGGCATGCACGACGCCGGAGTTGTGTCCCGTCTGGTGGGCCGCGAGCCGCCCCTCCTTCTCGAGGACGGTCACCTCGGCGCCGCGGGCGCCGAGCGCCCGCGCGAGGGCGATGCCGACGATGCCGCCGCCGATGATCCCGACCCGATCGCCCATCAGTTGCTCCTCACCGCCGCGGTCCTGATGCGCGTCTCGGTCTGCACGCGCACGCCGCCCTGCCGGACGCGGCGGACGGGGTCGCCGGACGGGTTCGTCCAGCATGCCCCGAGGTCGCACCCGGCGGCAACGGATACCGCCCACCGGTTCCGCACGCGCCGGTTGCCGATGGTTCCCGTGGGGCGGGTGCGAGCGCGCTCCGGGCGACGGGCGGGAGCTACTCCGCGACCTGCGCTGCGATGTCGGTGCGGTGGTGCGACCCTTCGAGGGTGATCTCCGCCAGTGCGCGGTAGGCGCGGTCGCGCGCCTCGAAGAAGGTGTTGCCGAGCGCGACGACGTTGAGCACCCGCCCGCCGGTCGCGACCAGCCTGCCGTCCTCCTCGGCGGTCGCGGCGTGCGCGAGGTGGACGCCCTCCACGGCCGCGGCGGCCTCCAGCCCGTGCAGCGGACGACCCGTGACAGGCGCCTCCGGGTACCCCTCGCTCGCGAGGACGACGGTGACCGCGGCGGCCTCGGCGAATTGCGGTGCCGGCTCGTCCTCGAGGTGGCCGCTGGCTGCAGCCATGAGCAGGCTCGACAGGGGCGTCGCGAGGCGTGCCAGGACGACCTGGGTCTCCGGGTCGCCGAAGCGGGCGTTGAACTCGATGACCTTGATGCCGTGCTCGGTCAGGATGAGTCCCGCGTAGAGCAGCCCGATGAACGGCGTGCCTTCGGCATCCAGCTGGCGGATGACGGGCTCCGCGACGGTGCGGGTGACCTCCGCGACGAACTCCTCCTCGCCGCCGAAAGCTCCGGCGAGCCACGGCAGCGGCGAGTAGGCGCCCATGCCGCCGGTGTTGGGGCCGGCGTCGCCGTCGTACGCGCGCTTGAAGTCCTGCGCGGGGCTGAGCGCCCGCACCGTGTCGCCGTCGGAGACGAAGAAGAGCGAGACCTCGGGGCCGGAAAGGAACTCCTCGATGAGGATCGGGCCGCTCGGGAGGTACGCATCGGCGTGCGCGAGCGCCGCGGCGCGGTCGTCCGTGACGACGACACCCTTGCCGGCGGCGAGGCCGTCGGCCTTCACGACATGCGGGGCGCCGTACTCGTCCAGTGCCGCTTCGACCTCGGCGCGGGTGTGCGCGCGGACCGCGCGGCCGGTCGGGACGCCGGCGGCCTCCATGATCCGCTTCGCGAAGGCCTTCGAGCCCTCCAGCTGCGCGGCGGCCTTCCCGGGCCCGAACACCGGGATGCCGCGCTGCCGCAGCGCGTCGGCGACGCCCGCGACGAGCGGCGCCTCGGGGCCGACGATGACGAGGTCGATGCGCTCCTCGTCCGCGTACTCCGTCACGGCGCCGGGGGCGGTGATGTCGAGGGCGGGCACGAGTGCTGCGTCGGCGGCGATGCCGGCGTTGCCGGGGGCCGCGAACACCTCGTGTCCCGCGTCCTCGGCGCGCAGCGCCAGGATGATGGCGTGCTCGCGCGCGCCCGAACCGAGGACCAGGATTCTCACCATGCCACCCTACCGAGGCCGGTGCGGCGCGGCACGGGTACCGTGGTCGGCATGCCCCGCCGGATCTCCACCGACGACGGCCGCTCCGCGCTCGCCGCGGTCGCCGCGGCCGCGTCGCCCGCCCGCACCGACCTCGCGACGGCCGTCCGCTACCTCCTGCAGCTGCTCGCGGAGAAGGCGCCGGGCAACTCCGTCGAGGTGCGGGTTCCGCCGTTCGGGGCCGTGCAGGCCGTCGAGGGTCCGCGTCATACCCGCGGCACCCCGCCCAACGTCGTCGAGACCGACCCCGCGACGTGGATCGCCCTCGCCACCGGAACCGAGTCGTGGGGGGATGCCGTCGCGGCCGGCCGGATCCGCGCGTCCGGCACGCGGGCCGACCTCGCCGGGCTGCTTCCGCTCCGGCCCTAGCCGGCCGGGCGGGTCAGCGCCGCGGGACGACGAGCGGCACTCCGGTCACGGGGTGCGGGAACACGTCCACCGCCTGCCCGTAGACCTCCTCGATCGAGGCCGGGGTGAGCACGTCGGACGGGGCTCCGCTCGCGACGACCCGTCCGCGGGAGAGCAGCGTCGCGGTGTCGGCATACGCGAGGGCGGCGCCGAGATCGTGCAGCACGATCGCCACAGCCGCGCCCTCCCGTGCCCGGTCGCGCGCGAGGCGCAGCACGTCCTCCTGGTGCTTGAGGTCCAGCGCGGCGGTCGGCTCGTCGAGCAGCAGCACGTCGACGCCCTGCGCGAGCACCCGCGCCAGCGCGACGCGCGCACGCTCGCCGCCGGAGAGGAACGACACCGACCGTGCCGCGAGCGGCGTCACCTCGGTCGCTGCCATCGCGGCGGCGACGGCGGCGTCGTCATCGTCCTCCGCGGGGGTGCGCGCCCAGGGCGCACGGCCCATCCGCACCACCTGCTCGACCGTGAACGGGAACGACACCGCGTTCTGCTGCAGCAGGACCGCTCGCCGGCGGGCGAGTTCGCGGGGCGGGATGCCGCGTAGTGCCGCCCCGTCGAGGGTGATGGTGCCCGACTCGGGCACCACGTCGCCGGCCAGCACGGCGAACAGCGTGGACTTCCCGGCGCCGTTCGGCCCGATCAGGGCGTGGACCTCGCCGGCGCGCACCTGGATCGACGCGTCCTGCAGGATCGCCGGACCGCCCGGTTCGGGGCGCACGGTGACGCCTGTCGCCACGAGCCGCGCCGTCACGCCCAGCCCCCCGACCGGCGCCGCGTGCGCACGAGCAGCCAGAGGAAGAACGGCCCGCCGACGAGCGAGGTGATCATGCCGATCGGCATGTCGGCCAGCGGCACCGCCGTCCGCGCGATGAGGTCGGCGAGCGCGATGAGCAGGGCGCCGCCGAGGGCGGAGGAGATGACGAGGGGCAGGTGCGCGGGCCCGATCGTCATCCGCAGCAGGTGCGGGATGACGAGCCCGACGAACGCGATGATGCCGGCGAAGGCGACCGCCGCGCACACGAGGAGGGCGACGGTGACGATGACGACGATGCGGAGCCGCTCGACGCGCACCCCGAGGTGCCGCGCCGTGCGCTCGCCGAGCGCGAAGAGGTCGAGGGAGCGCGCGACGACGAGGGCGACGACGATGCCGATCGCGACGAGGGGCGCGACCAGGCCGAGGCTCGGCCACAGCGCGCCGTTGAGCGATCCGAGCTGCCAGAAGACGATCTGCTCGCGCGTCGCGTTGGTGCCGAGGAAGGTGAAGAAGGCGAGCCCTGCGCCGCCGATGGCGTTTATCGCGATGCCGGTCAGGAGCAGCGTCACCACCTCGGTGCGACCGCCGGAGCGGCTGATGAAGTAGACGGAGAAGACGGCGATCAGCCCGCCGACGAAGGCGAACGCCGGCGTCGTCCACATGCCGAACGTCGACAGCCCGAACGTCAGGCTCGCCGCCGCGCCGAGCGCCGCGCCGGAGGAGACGCCGACGACGCCGGCATCCGCGAGCGGGTTGCCGAAGATCGCCTGCATGAGGAGACCCGAGACCGCGAGGGCCGCGCCGACGACCACCCCGAGCAGGATCCGCGGAAGACGGATGCCGGTGACGACCCCGGCCGCAGGCGAGGCGTCGGGCGCCCACCCCGTCTCGACGCCGAGGGCGCGCAGCAGGATGCCGACCACCTCGGTCGGGGAGACGGAGTACTGCCCGAGTCCGAGCGAAGCGATGCAGGCCACGACGAGGGCGACCGCCAGCGCGACCGTGACGAGCGCGAAGCGCGGCCCCCGGTGCGTCGTCGGCGTCCGGGTCACGACCTCGCCGGTCACGACGACGACTCGCCGACGGGCAGCGCCGGCGAGTCGGCGGGCGCGTACAGGGCGCGCGCGAGGGCGCGGATGATCTCCGGCGAGCGAGGACCGAAGCTCAGGATCTCGGTGTCGTCCATGTCGATGACACGGCCGTGCGCGCCGGCCGGCGTCTGCGCGACGGCAGGCAGCCGCTCGACGAGACCCTCGACGCCGCCGACCGACGTGAGCCCTTCCGTCATCATCACGATCACGTCGGGCTGCGCCGCCGCAAGCGCCTCGGCCGTCATCGGCTTCATGCCCGACCAGCCGATCTCCGTGGCGACATCCACGCCGCCGGCGGCGTCGATGAGGGAGTCGGCGCCCGAGTCGGCTCCGAAGATGTAGTAGACGTTCGCGCTGCCGCGGACGTAGAGGAACAGCATCCGCGCCCGGTCGGCGACATCGGCCGGCGCGATGCCGGCGACCTCCGCGATCACCGCCTTGACGTCGGCGTCCACACGCTCGGCGAGGGCGGCCCCGCGGGTCGGCACGCCGAGCGCCGGCGCGATCTCGGCGATCAGCTCGCCGGTGGTGTCGAGGCGCCGCTCGCTGGAGATCACCACGACCGCGATGTCGGCGTCGCGGAGCTGCTGGCGTACCTCCTTCGGCCCGATGGAGGTGTCCGTCAGAACGACCGTGGGGGCGACTTCGAGGATCGCCTCCGCGTTGAGGGTGTGCCCGCTCTTCGTGACGATCGGCAGGTCTTCGGTGCCGGCGAACTCTGTCGAGATGTCGCGCCCGACGACGTGGTCGCCGAGCCCGAGGGCGAAGACGGTCGCGGCGATGGTGCCGGAGATGTCGATGGGGAGGATGCGGCTCACGTCGGCGACGGTGACGTCGCGGTCCTCCGCATCGATGACGGTGACAGGGAGGGAAGGGGCGGTGTCATCGCTGATCGGGTCGATCGCATGCGTTCCGAGGCATGCGGTGGACTGTCCGGTCACGGCGCGGACGTCGTCGACGAGGTCGAGGGACGCGAGCGGATCTCCGGCGTGCGGACAGGTCTCGTCTGCGGACGGCTCGGGGGAGGCGGACGCGGACGTGCATGCCGTGAGCGCGAGGATGACGACCGCCGCAGTGAAGAGTGCGGATAGACGGCGCATTAGGTCAGCCTAACCTAAAACTTGACGCCGGATGAAAGGGTTCGATAGCGTCGACCGTGAAGCGGAGTTAGCCTCCCCTAACCTCCCTCGCTCCCATCCACCCGAATGCATCGCCGCACCGGAGCCGCGCATTCCTGCGCCCTCCGCCGGCCACGGAGAACAAACGTGAACGTTCGCAGCACCCGCGTGCCCGCGTCCGCGACAGACCGCCTCACGGCGCTTGTCGCGACGCTCCTGACCGCCTTCCTCGTGATCGCCGGAGCCGTCACGGCGACCCCGGCGGTGGCGGCGGACGGCCCGCACGTCGCCGGATCCATCTCGGCTGCGAGCGAGAGCGGGCTCTCCGTCCGCATCGACGTCGCCGGTCTCGACCCTGTGCTGACCGGGGCATACGTCGGCGTCATCCCGGCCGGCGGTGCCGCCGACGTCACCGCCGACAGCGGCACGCTCGCCAATGACTGGGTGCGCGGCGTCACCGGCGGTGCACTCACCGCGACCCTGACGGTCCCCGCGTCCGCGCTCGAACGCGGGGCGGCATATGAGGTCATCGTGTGGAAGCAGCACAGCGTGCCGTCTGCGGAGAACCTCTACGGGCAGGCGAAGCTGACCGTCTCGGACGCCGAGTGGGATGCCGTCTTCGGCCCCGTCGCCCCGGCCCCCACACCGACGCCGACCGCCGCCCCGGCCCCCACGCCGACGCCGACAGCGACCCCCACCCCCACTCCCACTCCGACTCCCACTCCGACGGCGACCCTGACTCCGACACCGACTCCGACGCCGGCGGCCCCGAGCCTCACGGTCTCCAAGAGCAAGCTGCTCGACCCCACCGGCGCGACGATCACGGTCACGGGCACCGGCTACGACGCGAGCGCGCTCGGCAAGTACGGCCCCACCGCCGGTCAGCCCGCCGGCTTCTACGCGCAGATCGGGTGGCTCGCCGACACGTGGCGTCCCTCCGCAGGCGCGGCATCGTCTGCTCGCACGAACGCGTATTCGGTGTGGGTTCAGGGCTCGCAGACCGCATCGCCGTACCTCAAGTGGACCGACAACGGCGACGGCACGGCCGACTTCACCTGGACGGTGACGATCGACAAGGCGACGCTGGATGCCAAGAAGCTCGCCGGTGGCACGCTCGCCGTCTTCACGAGCGGCGCCGGCGGTGTCACGCAGGCCGTCAACGAGAAGTCCGTCCCCCTCACCTGGCTCGACCCGCAGCTGACCGTGTCGAAGACGACCGGTCTGAACCCGGATGCCGCGACCGTCACGGTCACCGGAACCGGCTACGACGCGAGCGCGCTGGGCAAGTACGGCCCGACCGCGGGTCAGCCCGCCGGCGTCTATGCCCAGATCGGGTGGCTTGCGCCGGCCTGGCGCCCCTCCGAAGGCGCGGCCTCATCCGCACGCACGAACGCGTACTCCGTCTGGGTGCAGAGCACGCAGACTGCCGCCCCCTATCTGCAGTGGACGGAGAACGGCGACGGCACGGCCGACTTCACGTGGACGGTGACGATCGACAAGGCGACCTTGGATGCCAAGAAGCTCGCCGGCGGCACGCTCGCCGTCTTCACGAGCGGCGCCGGCGGCGTCACCCAGGCCGTCAACGAGAAGGCCGTCCCGATCGCGTTCGCCGAGCCCGTCGACCCGGGGATCCCCGCGACGACCGGCTCGCTGAGCTGGAGCATCTCGACGTCGTTCATCGGCTACGTGCAGGGCCCCATCGCGCAGGGTTCGGTGGCCGTGGCAGGCGGCGCCGAGCGCGCGGGCGACCTCTTCACCTTCCCCCAGGCGCTGATCGGCACGACGTATGACGCCGCGACCGGCACCGGCTCGGTCGGCTACGCCGGCTCGGTCCGCTTCACGGGACACCACGGCGGGCTCGAGATGACTCTCGCCAACCCGCAGATCCGCGTCACCTCCGCCACGGCGGCGACGCTGTGGGTCGCCGCCGGCACCGGACAGGTCCAGCTCGCCGACCTCGACCTCACGCCGGCCGTGCGCACGGAGAAGAGCGGCGTGGTCACCTTCGCCGGCGCGACGGTGACGCTGACAGCCGAGGGTCGGGCGATGTTCGACGACGCCTACACGACGCTCGATCCGCTCACCTTCACCATCGGCGCGGCCGCCGTCATCGTGACGCCCGAGCCCCCGGCCACGCCGGTCACCCCGCCCACGCCGCCCGTCACCGACGGCGCGACCCCCGAGGCACCGGCAGCGACGGTGCGCGGCGGATCCCTCCGCTGGGCGATCTCGTCCTCGTTCGCCGAATACGTGACCGGCCCGATCGCCGGCGGCGCCATCACCGTCTCGGGTGGGGCGACCCGCTCCGGCGGCCAGTTCCAGTTCGGTCAGGCGGCCGGGAGCACGTACGACGCGAACACGGGCCTTGGGACCGTCTCCTATGCGGGAGCCGTGCGCTTCACGGGGCACCACGGCGTGCTCGACGTGACGATCGCGAACCCCCAGATCCGCGTCACCTCCGCCACCGCCGCGACGCTCTACGTCACCGCCGGCGGCTCCCAGGTCGCGTTCGGGACCCTCGACCTGCGTGCGGCCGCGAAGACGGTCGACGGCGGCGCCGTCACCTACACGGCGGCGCCGGCGGCGCTGACCGGCGCGGGACTCTCGCAGGTGCTCAGCGGATACGCCACGTCGCTCAACCCCGTGACCTTCACGATCGGCGCGCCGGCCTCCGCGCCGGGCGGGTCGACCGGCACGATTGCGACGGCATCCGCCGCGAAGCCTGCCGCGTTGCCCGCGACGCCTCCGGCCACGACCGGCATCGACGTCGACGATGAGACCCTCGACGCGCTCCAGGCGGGCGGCCAGGTCACGATCCGCGTGCCCGGCTTCCAGCCGAACGAGACCGGCATCGCCATCGTGGTCTACTCCACACCGATCCTCCTCGGCACCGTGACGGCGGATGCCGACGGCATCGCCACGTGGACCGGCAGCCTTCCCGCGACCCTCGAGGCCGGCACGCACACCCTCACCTTCCAGGGCTCGATCGATCGGGGCATCGTCTTCACGCTCGACCGGGCGGTGCAGGCGACCACGCTCGGGGCCTGCCTCGCCGAGGGCGCGTCGCTGAACTGGGGCTTCAAGGAGTCGTTCCGCACCTACCTGGAGGGCATCGCCGGTGGCGGCTGGCAGCTGACCGACGTCGCCTACGAGTACCCCGACTTCGTCTGGACCGGCGGCTCCGGCACGCTCGACCTCGACGCGCGCACGGGCCTCGTGAGCTACGGCGGCGGAATCGAGTTCACCGGCCACGAGGGCGTGCTCGACACCCTGCTGAGCGACGTCCGCCTCGAGCTCGCGGGAGACGTGGGCTACCTCGTCGTCGACGTCTCCGGCGCGACCCAGTCCGGCGTGGAGGTCTCCGAGAAGGACGTCCGCTTCGCGGAGTTCCCCCTGGGCGAGCTCACCGTCGAAGAGGGGGTGCTGGCTTTGAGCGGCGTGCCCGCCACCCTCACCGAGGCCGGCGCCGCCGCGTTCGGCACCTACGGCGCGGGCGAAGAGCTCGACCCGATCACCGCCCGGATCCCGGTCCCCGCCGACTGCACGGTCGCGGCCGTGCCCGCGACCGACGACGGCGGCGCGGCCGGGGCGGCGGCTGCCCCCGCGCAGGCCGACGCCGACGAGAGCGCGGCACCGGTGTGGCCGTGGGCGCTCGGTGGCCTGGTCCTGCTGGTCGCGGTCGTCGCCGTCGTCCTCGCCCGGCGTCGTCGCGCGGCCGGCGCCGAACCCGACGGCACCGTCTGAGCTCCGGCCGCCTCGAGGGTCGCCCCGCGTCGCCGCCGGCGCGGGGCACCCGCGCGCCCGCCCGCCCGCACGGTGGGACAATGGATGCCATGACCGATCCCGCTCCGGAGCACATCGAGACGGCGCGGCTGCGCCGCAGCCCCCGGTACGGGGTCTTCCTCGCCGTGGGCGCCGCTCTCGGCCTGCTCCTGGCCCTCATCCTCACCTTCGCGTTCGACGGCACGGCCGACACGAGCGACGCGGGCGTCACCTACTCGACCGGACAGGTGTTCGGCTTCGTCGCGCTCGCGTGCATCCCCATCGGGATGGCGGTCGGCATCACGGTCGCGCTCATCCTGGACCGGCGGCTCAGTCGACGCACCCGCGACGTGCTGATCGACCACCAGCACATCCTCGACGAGGAGTGACGGCTACGCGATGTCGGCGATGACGGGGCCGATCGCCGCGTCGAACGCGACGACATCCCCGCGCAGACTGTCGGTCACCGCGATCGTCAGCGACCCGATCCACCACACGCCGCGCTGAGCCAGGGGCAGCACCTGCACGTTCAGCTCGAACGAGTGCGCCCGGCGGCCCACGTGCCGCTCGTGCTGGGCGATGGCGCTCGCGTAGGCGCGGTACGACGTCCCCGTCCCGACATGCGCCGTCGCGCGGTACCGGTCGTGCGCGTGCCGCGCGTAGTCGACGGCATCCTCCCCGAAGGGCGCAATGACCGATCGCAGCTCGTCATACCCCTGCGTGGGCAGCGCGATGAGCATGTCGAACCCGTCGACCAGATCGAGGGGCACGGGCGACGGGTGCGCCTGCGGCTCCACCGTCATCGCCCAGACAGCCCGCCACTGGCGTTCGAGGACGGCCTGCGCCTCCTCCGTCCGCGGCAGGCCACTCGGGATGCCGCGCAGGTGCGGCAGCTCCTCCGGTGAGCGGATGCCGAGCACCTGGCGCAGGTAGAGCATCACGAGGACGGGCAGCCCGGCTTCCTCGCGCACGACCCACTCCGGCCCTCCGGCGTTCATGCCCACATCCTATGGCGGCGGGGCCGGTGCGGACCGGGCCGACGGCGCGGCGGCGGCCGGGGGGCCGGTAGGCTGAACGCGTGGCCTCCACTCCCCACAATCCCTATACCGAAGCCGGCGTCGACACCGCGGCGGGAGACCTCGCCGTCGAGCTGATGAAGTCGGCTGTCCGGCGCACCCACGGGCCCGAAGTCCTCGGCGGAGTGGGTGGCTTCGCCGGTCTCTTCGACGCCTCCGCGCTCACCGGCTACCGTCGCCCGCTGCTGGCGACGAGCACCGACGGCGTCGGCACGAAGGTCGCGATCGCGCAGGCCATCGACAAGCACGACACGATCGGCCAGGACCTCGTCGGCATGGTCGTCGACGACATCGTCGTGGTGGGCGCCAAGCCCCTCTTCATGACCGACTACATCGCCTGCGGGAAGGTGTTCCCGCAGCGCATCGCCGACATCGTGCGCGGCATCGCCGACGGCTGCGCCGCGACCGGCACCGCGCTCGTCGGCGGGGAGACGGCGGAGCACCCCGGCCTCCTGGGCATCAACGACTACGACGTCGCCGGCGCGGCGACCGGCATCGTCGAGGCCGACCGGGTGCTCGGCGCCGAGCACGTGCAGCACGGCGACGTCGTGCTGGCCCTGGCCTCCAGCGGTCTGCACTCCAACGGCTACTCGCTCGTGCGCCACATCGTCGCCCGGGCCGGCATCGGCTACGGCGACAACGCCGCCGACTTCGGCCGCACGTGGGGCGAGCAGCTCCTCGAGCCCACGCGCCTGTACACGGCGCCCCTGCTCCGCGCGATCGACGCGCTCGGCGGCGGCATCCACTCGCTCAGCCACGTCACCGGCGGCGGCATCGCGGCCAACCTCGCGCGCGTGCTGCCGCAGGAGGCCTGGGTCGACGTGGACCGGTCGACCTGGTCCCCCTCGCCCGTCTTCCGCGTGCTCGCCGATCTCGGCGACCTGTCGCTGGAGCAGACCGAAGGCACCTGGAATCTCGGCGTCGGGTTCCTCGCGGTCGTCGCCGCCGATCAGGCGGAGGCCGCGGTCGCGGCGCTGTCCGCCGACGGCATCGCCGCGTGGCAGGTCGGCGAGGTCTCGACCGCGACGCGACCCGACGGCGAGTACGAGCAGGGGGCGAAGGGTGTCGACGGCGGTGCCGTCCGCCTCGTCGGCAGCTATTCAGAATCAGACTGAGCAACACGGAATGGCCAAGTAGCAATATGTGCGGAATCGTCGGTGTCGTCGGCCAGGGACACGTCAACCAGGATGTCTACGACTCCCTGCTGCTCCTCCAGCACCGTGGGCAGGACTCCACGGGCATCGCGACGGCCGAGCCGAGCGGCGTGTTCCACCTCGCCAAGGCGCGGGGAATGGTCCGGGAGGCCTTCCGTACCCGCGACATGCGTTCCCTCCTCGGCACGATCGGCCTCGGCCACGTGCGGTACGCCACGAAGGGGACGGCATCCAGCGAGGAGGAGGCGCAGCCCTTCTACGTCAACGCCCCGTACGGCATCGTGCTCGTGCACAACGGCAACCTCACCAACACGCGCGAGCTGACCGACGAGCTGTTCCGCAACGACCGGCGGCACCTCAACACGAGCTCCGACACCGAGCTGCTCGTCAACGTCCTCGCCAACGAGCTGCAGTCCTCGATCTCGGGTCTCGAGCTCGACCCCGAGCAGATCTTCCGTGCCGTCGGTCGCGTTCACGAGCGGGTCGAGGGATCGTACGCGTCCATCGCCCTCATCGCCGGGTACGGGCTCCTCGCCTTCCGCGATCCGTTCGGCATCCGGCCGCTCATCCTCGGCACCCGCAAGGCGGCGAACGGCCGCTACGAGTGGATCGTGGCATCCGAGTCGCTCGTGCTGGAGAACGGCGGCTTCGAGGTCGTCCGCGACGTCGCCCCCGGCGAGGCGGTCTTCATCGACCTCGAGGGGCGCCTGCACACTCAGCAGTGCGCCGCGAACCCGCGCCTGGCGCCGTGCTCGTTCGAGTACGTGTACCTCGCCCGGCCGGACAGCGAGATGAACGGCATCTCGGTGTACGAGGCGCGGCTGCGGATGGGTGAGCGCCTGGCCGACACGATCGCGAAGTACACGCCGAAGGGCGCCATCGACGTCGTCATGCCGATCCCCGACTCGTCCCGCCCCGCCGCGATGCAGGTGGCGCGCAAGCTCGGACTGGAGTACCGCGAGGGCTTCTACAAGAACCGCTACATCGGGCGGACGTTCATCATGCCCGGCCAGGCGGTGCGGAAGAAGAGCGTGCGGCAGAAGCTGAACGCCATGTCGAGCGAGTTCAAGGGCAAGAACGTGCTGCTCATCGACGATTCCATCGTGCGCGGCACGACGTCGAAGGAGATCATCCAGATGGCGCGGGATGCCGGTGCGAAGTCGGTGACGTTCGCCTCCGCCGCCCCGCCGGTCCGCTACCCGCACGTCTACGGCATCAACATGCCCTCGCGCCAGGAGCTCGTCGCGCACGACCGGACGATCCCGGAGATCGCCGAGGAGCTCGGTTGCGACTACCTCGTCTACCAGGAGATCGACGACCTGAAGGCGGCCATCCTGGAGGGCTCGCCGGACGTCGAAGACCTCGACATGAGCTGCTTCGACGGCCGCTATGTCACGGGCACCGTGAGCGACGAGTACCTCGCCTGGGTCGAGGGATCGCAGGAGTCCTGAGCTCTCGCCCGTTCGCGGCCGGGGGCGCCCCGATGCGCACCTAGGCTTGACCGGTGACCGACACGATGACGACCCGTCCCGTCTGGCAGGGCCGAACGCTGGCGCTCCTCGGCATCGCGCTGTTCGCGTTCTCGCTGCGCTCGGCGGTCGCCTCGCTCTCGCCGGTGGTCGACCAGATCCAGGCCGACATCTCCGTTCCGGCCTGGGCGATCGGGCTCATCGGCACGGCGCCGCCGGTCTGCTTCGCGCTCTTCGGCATCCTCACCCCCCAGATCGAGCGGCGCTGGGGGCTGGAGCGGACGAGCGTGCTCGCGCTCGCCGTTGTGACGATCGGCCTGGTCGCGCGCGGCCTCGCCGGTGACGCCACGGCACTCGTGCTCAGCACGGCGCTGATCTTCGCCGGAGTCGGGATGGGCAACATCCTGCTGCCGCCGCTCGTGAACAAGCACTTCCCCGACCGCATCGGGCTCATGACCACGGTGTACACGACCACGATGTCGTTCTCGACGTTCCTGCCGCCGCTGTTCGCCGTGCCGGTGGCAGACGCGGCGGGGTGGCGCTTCTCGCTCGCGCTGTGGAGCGTGTTCGCCCTCCTCGCGATCATCCCCTGGATGACGATGCTCCTGCGGGACCGCGGGGGTTCGGCGGCGGCGGACCTCGCGTCGGCCGCGCCGGGCGTCTTCCGGCGTCTGTGGCGGCTGCCGCTGGCGTGGGCGCTGACCGTCATCTTCCTGGTGTCCTCGTGCGTGGCCTACACGAGCTTCGCGTGGCTGCCGACGATGCTCATCGATCTCGCCGGGGTGACGCCGGCGGAAGCCGGAGGGATGCTGTCGCTGTTCGGTGTCATGGGGTTGCCGGCCTCCCTCCTCGTGCCGGTGCTCGTCACCCGCTACCGCGCGCTGCCGGCGCTGTTCACGATCGCGGTGCTGGCCGGCCTCGGCGGGCTCGCGGGCCTGCTCTTCGCGCCGACCGCCGCCCCGTGGGCGTGGGCCGCCCTGCTCGGGGTCGCGCCGCTGCTCTTCCCCCTGTCGCTCGTCATGATCAGCCTGCGCACGCGGACGCACGAGGGGACCGTCGCGCTGAGCGGCTTCGTCCAGAGCGTCGGCTATGCCATCGCGGCGACGGTGCCGCTCGCCGTCGGCATCCTGCACGATGCCACCGGTGACTGGACGGGGTCGCTCATCCTGCTGGCGGTCGTCGTCGCGGCCGTGATCCCGGCCGCGATCAGCGCCGTCCGGCCGCGGACGATCGAGGACGAGTGGGAGCGCCGCCACGGCGCATGGCAATGACCGCCGCCGAACGGCGGCGCGGTCGAGGGGACGGCCTCAGGCCTTCTCGTCCTCGTACTCGTCGGCCCACTTGTCGACGTACTGCTCGTCGTCGGGGTGGCCGAGTTCCTTCTCCAGCGCGGAAAGATTCACGTTGAAGGTGTCGTACTTGAGTTCGCGAGCAATCTTGGTGTGCTTCGCCTTTTGACGGCCACGCCCCATGCGAGACCCCCTCATTTCCGAGTCGCGGGCTATGCGGCAGGCCCGTCGCGTTCACAATCCGGCTCAAGGCCGGTCAGAATAGCATTCAGGATACCACGGCGCCTGTGGGCGATCGCGGCTCGGGTGGACGAGAGAGGTCGGTGCGGACATGGCTGAGGACACGACGACGGATGCCGGGGCGGCCACGCCGGTACCCGCCCGTGCGGTGATCGTGGGAGTCATCCCCGACCAGCCCTCGCGGGTCCTGAAGGAGGGGGCCCGCTACGCCAAGCTCTTCGGCGCACCGCTCATCGTCGTCCACGTCGACGTGACCCGCTTCGTCACGTACGAGGACCCGGACGGGTACGTGCACTCCGCCCCCATCGACCTCGACATCGCCTCCGGCGAGGCCCAGCTCGCCCAGGTGCGCAAGACGGCGGAGGAGCACCTGGCCGCGAGCGGGCTCGAGTGGTCGGTGCGGCAGCTGGTCGGCGATCCCGCCATGGCCATCAAGCACCTCGCGGAGCAGTCCGACGCGCGCCTCATCGTCATCGGCACGCGGCGGCGCGGCTTCGGCGAGTCCATCCGCGAGTTCTTCACGGGCTCGGTCGCCGCGCGTCTCGCGCACCGCCAGCCGCGGCCGATCCTCGTCGTGCCGCTCGGCGAGCCGGCGCCCGACGACGAGCCGCTCTGGCCCGACGCCGAGTAGCCCGCCCGCCGGCGCCCGGCGTGCCGGCGCTCCGGCGCTCCGGCGCCCGGCGTGCCCGGCGCCCGGCATCCCGGCATCCCGCCGTGCCCGGCATCCCGCCGACATCCACGCGAGAAACCACTTCCATCATGAGAAACCACGGCAGACGTGGTTTCCGATGTGGAAAGTGGTTTCTCAGCGCGTCGGGGCGGCGACTCAGCGCCTGCCCGGATCCGGTCAGCCGCGCAGGGCGCGGGTGACGGCGCGGGCCGCCTCGTCGAGCGCCGACGTCAGGTCGTCGACGACGGATGCTGCGAGGTTCCCGCCCCGCGCGACGTGGGTGCGCAGGTCGGCGCGCAGCGTCGCACGGAACTCGGACAGTGCGGCGTCGGCGCGATGCAGCTGCTCGCGCGACGCCGTGCGCGAGTCGTCCGGCGGCGCCGATGCGCGGGACGCGCCGGACTTCGCCGCCTCCTGGTCGGACTGCGCCGCGGCCGCGAGGTCGGCCTGCAGGCTCCGCATCGCCTCGCGCACGCTGCCGCGCACCTCGTCGGCGATGAGCCGGACGCTGTCGGCCAGGCCCGCCTGGATGCCCTCGAGGTCGCCCGATCGCGCGGCGACCTCGGCCCGGCCGGCATCCGTGATCGCGTAGACGGTCTTCCGGCCGTCGACGGTCTTGGTGACCAGGCCCTCTTCCTCGAGCTTGGCCAGGCGCGGGTACACCGTCCCGGCGCTCGGTGTGTATGTCCCGCCGGTGCGGTCGGACAGTGCCTGCATGAGGTCGTAGCCGTGGCGCGGCGACTCGTCGAGCAGGTTCAGCAGGTAGAGGCGCAGGTCGCCGTGGGAGAAGACCGGGGCCATCACCACTCCTCGGGTGTCGGGGCGTCCTCGGCCGTGGGGGCGGTGGATGCCGTCTCGCGTCGGAGGACGGTGACGTCGCCGGACACGGAGTTCGCGCGCACGTCCACGAATCGTCCGCTGAGTTCGCCCGAGGAACCGCTGAAGTTGGTCGTGGGCCCGGTGCCCTGCCCCGAGCGCTTGACGCCGTCGACGAGAACGCGCCCGCTGACGCTGCGCACGACGTAGTTGGCGGGGAGGCCCTCATCGAGACGGATGCTGGCATTGCCGCTCACCGTGTTGAGATTGACGGACTCGGTGGGGCCGACCGAATCGACGAGCATGGCGCCCGAGACCGTATCGATCGTCGCCTTGCGGATCGTTCCGGTCGCGGCGACGTCGCCGGACACCGAGTTCGCGCTGAGCGCTCCCTCGAGATTGCGGATCTGCACATCGCCGGACACCGCATTGGCGGACAGGTCGCCGGTGAGCCCGTCGACGATGATGTCGCCGGAGACCGTGTTGAGCTTCGCGACGGTCGCGAGCCCGGACACGAGGGCGCTGGCGCTCACGACGCCCAGGTTCAGCCCGATGCCCCGGGGGACGGCGACGCTGATCTCGGCCTTGGGGCCACCGGTGCCGAAGTTGCGGAACACCTCGAGGAAGTTGTCCCAGCGCAGCTGCGCGTGATCGATCTCCACGACGTCGCCGCTGGCTTCGATCCGGAGGTCCTTGACGGCCACCGCGTGCACTTCGATGCGGATGCCGGGTTCGTCATGGGCGACGACGTCGATCTGGCCCCCGACGAGTCCGACTTTCAGCTTGCGGATGTCGTCGAGGTCGATGACGCGGGTCTCGCCCGGGTGGATGATCCACTTCTCGAGGGTCATGATGTCTCCTGGATGATGAGGGCGATCAAGATATATCGCGTTATGAAGGAAGATAACACGATATATCTCGATGGGGAACGCCTCGCGGTGAACGCTCAGAAACAGCGCTTGACCTTGACGTTGCGTCAAGTTCTAGCGTGGGACGCATGAGAGATGAATGGTCGATCCAGCAGATCGCCAAGCTCGCCGGCACGACGAGCCGGACCCTCCGGCACTACGGCGAGCTCGGACTGCTGCCTCCGTCGCGGGTGGGTGGGAACGGGTACCGGTTCTACGACACGACGGCACTGGTCCGCCTCCAGCGGATCCTGCTGCTGCGCGAGCTCGGGCTCGGGCTGACGCAGATCGGCGAGGTGCTCGAGCGGGAGACCGACGAGCGCCGAGCCCTCGAGGCGCACCTGGCGTGGCTGCGCCGGGAGCAGGACCGGCTCGCGCGGCAGATCGCGGCGGTGCAGGCGACCATCGACGCAGGGGAGGGAGGTGAACTGATGGCAGAGGACATGTTCGACGGCTTCGACCACACGCAGTACCAGGACGAGGTCGTGCAGCGCTGGGGCGAGAACGCCTATCGCGACAGTGACCGCTGGTGGCGAGGCATGAGCGACGCGGAGAAGGCCCAGTGGAAGAAGGATGCCGAGACGCTCGGCCGTGACTGGCTCGTCGTCGCCGGAAGCGGCGTCGAGCCCACGGCTCCGGAGGCGCAGGCGCTCGCGGAGCGGCACGTGGCGTGGCTCACCGGCATCCCCGGCACGCCCGCCGCGGATCCGGACGGCGACGTGAAGGGCTATGTCACGGGTCTCGGCGAGATGTACGTGGCAGATCCGCGCTTCGCCGCCAACTACGGCGGGGAGGAGGGCGCCGCGTTCGTGCGCGACGCGCTCCGGGCCTACGCCGAGGCGCACCTGTAGAGCCCCACGGCCAAAAGAAGACGCCCCCCGTACCGAGGTGCGGGGGGCGTCTCACAGGGTGGATCAGGTGCGGCTGCCGCCGCGTACGACGCGCAGCAGGAACGCGATCAGGGCGATGACGCCCACGATGATGGCGACCCACAGCAGCCAGTTCAGGGCGGTGTTCAGACCGCCGACGATGGCCAGAATGATGGCGATCACGATGACGATGATCAGTGCGAGATTCATGTCTTGCTCCCGTTCTCCCGTCGCCGCAGGTGAGCGGGACGAGCAGCGCGTTGATGTACCGCAACCGTAGAGCCCGCCGTGAAGGCGACGCCACCCCTTGACGGGGTATCGGCAACGGTGCTAGCGGGCGCATGCCGCCGGTGGGGCGGTTGTCAACCCCTTCTTCGGCTCGGCCGGCATCCCCTAGCGTCGAGGGAGGCGGCCGTCGAACGACCTGAAGGAGGAGCCATGCCCGCGGGACGTGGATCGAACAGCCTCAAAGACCCCGAGCTCTACGAGGAGCTCCGGAAGGACGGCGCGTCGAAGGAGAAGGCCGCACGCATCTCCAACGCGGCAGCCCGCGACGGGCGGAAGGCGGTCGGTGCCCGCGGCGGCAGCTCCGGCGATTACGAGGACTGGACCGTCGCCGAGCTCCGCGCCCGCGCGAAGGAGCTGGGCCTGACCGGCTACTCCGGCACGCGCAAGGCGGAACTGATCTCGATGCTGCGAAACCGCTGACGTGCCGCGGCTGAAGAGGGTCCGGCCGGGCACGGATCCCGGATTCACGCGCATCCGCGCCGGGTCCGGGTTCCGCTACGTCGACGCCGACGGCGACGCCCTGCCCCGCCCGGATGTCGAGCGCATCACGGCGCTCGTCATCCCGCCGGCGTGGCGCGACGTATGGATCAGCCCGTACGACAACGGGCACATCCAGGCCACCGGCGTCGACGACGCCGGGCGCCTGCAGTACCTCTATCACCCGCAGTGGTCCGCGGGGCGGGACAAGGGCAAGTACGCCCGCGCGCTGCAGCTGGCGGAATCGCTGCCGCGGGCGCGCGGGCGCGTCACGACATCGCTGCGCCGTGACGCGCTCGACCTCGAGCGGGTCCTGGCCGTGTCGTTCCGCATGCTCGACCAAGCCGCGCCCCGGGTCGGGTCCGAGCGGTACCTCGAGCGCCACGGCAGTCGCGGGCTCACGACGCTGCTGCGGCGCGACGCCGCCGTCGACGGCTCGATCACGAGCCTGCAGTTCCCCGGCAAGAGCGGCAAGCACCAGCGGCTGCAGATCGACGACGCCGACCTCTCCGCGGTCGTGGAGCTCTTGGCGGCGGGCCGCCCGAAGTCCCCGCTCCTCGCCTACGAGCGGGGTCGACGCCGTGTGCCGCTGACGCCCCGGGAGGTCAACGCCTACGTCCGCACCATGACCGGCGGCACGTTCACCGCGAAGGACTTCCGCACGCTCCGCGGCACGATCCTCGCCGCGGATGCGCTCGCGCGCATCGGCACCGTCGACACCGCGAACCAGCGGAAGAAGGCGGTCGTGCTCGCCGTCCGCGCGACGGCGGAGGCCCTCGGGAACACGCCCGCCGTCGCGAAGAGCTCCTACATCGACCCGCGCGTCTTCAAGAGATATGAGCAGGGCCGGCTCCTCGACACGTCCAGATCACCGGAATCGGCGATCCGTGCACTGATTCTGGGGTGATCCGCCCCTAGCGTGGGGCCGTGGCATCCGGTCGCTGGTTCTCCCCGGCCGCCCTCCTGCTGGTGGTCGCGGGTGGAGCGGTGGGCGTGGGCGCGCGCGCCGCCCTGACGCTGCCGCTGGATGCCGGTCACCCGCTGCTCGTGCCGGCGGTGACGGCGGCCGTGAACATCGCCGGATCCTTCCTGCTCGGCCTCGTCGTCGGCGGCCTCGCCGAGCGGCATCCCGCGCTGCGCCTCTTCCTCGGCACCGGGGTCCTCGGCGGGTTCACGACCTACAGCGCCTTCGCCGTGCATGCGGTGACGACCTTCACGGCCGCACCGGTGGTCGGGATGCTGCTGGTCGCGGTGTCGGTGTTCGCCGGTGCCGTCGCGGCCGGGGTCGGGCTCATCGCCGGGCGGCAGATGGCCGGCGTGCCGGACGAGGTCGAAGCGCCCGAGGTGGCGGAGTGAACGGGGTCGAGATCGCCGCGCTCGTGGTCGCGGGCGGCCTCGGCGCCGGCGCGCGGTACGTCGTCGACGGCCTCGTCATGCGCGGACGGACGGGCGCCTTCCCGCTCGGCATCCTCGCCGTCAACGTCTCGGGCGCCTTCCTGCTGGGGCTGCTGACCGGGCTCGGGGCGCTCCTCGCGCCGAGCTGGCTCGCGATCGCCGGGGTCGGCCTCCTCGGCGGATTCACGACCTTCAGCACCGTGTCGGTCGAGTCCGTCCTGCTCGCGCAGCGCGGCCGGCGGGACTGGGCGTGGCTCAACCTGATCGGCACGCTCGGCGCGGCCGTCGTGGCCGCCTCCATCGGGCTCATGCTGGGCGGCCTGCTGCCCCGGTGAAACCGGCGATCCGGCGGGCGGGGCATGGGATACTGAACTTCGATACACCTCTGTATCGGTCGGCCGTCCGCGGCCCTTCCTCGACCGCTCGAAAAGGCCTCCCTTGTCGAATCTCGCCGTCCTGAGCTTGAAGAACCGCGCGCTCATCGCGCTCATCACGATCGTCGCCGCGATCTTCGGCGGCCTCGCGCTGACGAGCCTCAAGCAGGAGCTCATCCCGTCGATCGAGTTCCCGCAGCTCTCGGTGCTGACGACCTACCCGGGAGCGTCGCCCGACGTCGTCAACAACGACGTCTCGACCCCGATCGAGACGGCGATCCAGGCGGTGCCCGGACTCGAGTCGACGATCGCCACGAGCACCACGAACGCCTCGATCATCCAGGCGTCCTTCACCTACGGCACCGACCTCGCCACGGCCGAGCAGAAGATCCTCCAGGCCATCAACCGCATCAAGGGCGATCTGCCGGAGAGCGTCGAGCCCAACGTCGTCTCGTTCTCGCTCGACGACCTCCCCGTCATCGCGCTCGCCGTCACCGGCTACGACGACGAGCGCACGATCGAGTCGCAGCTGCAGACGAGCGTCGTCCCCGACCTCGAGGACATCGCCGGCGTCAGCGCCGCGCAGATCATCGGCGGGCAGAGCGAGCGCGTCACGATCGTGCCCGATCAGGCCGCACTCGCCGCCGCCGGGTACACGCAGACCGCCATCACCGACGCCCTCGAGCAGAACGGCCTGCTCTTCCCGGGCGGCTCCGTGACCGAGGGCGAGCAGACGCTCACCGTCCAGACCGGCGCGAAGCTGGCATCCGTCGACGAGATCGGCGCCCTGCCGCTCGTCCCCGGCACCGCCGAGCAGCTCGCCGGCGGGGCGGTGACAATCGCCGACGTCGCCGAGGTCTCCCTCGGCCAGGACCCGGTCACCTCGATCTCCCGCGTCGACGGCGAGCCGGCGCTGACCATCTCGATCACGAAGCTGCCGTCCGCCAACACCGTCGACGTCTCGCGCCTCGTGACGGCCGCCGTCCCCGATCTCCAGGACGCCATCGGCGACGACGCCGAGTTCACGATCGTGTTCGACCAGGCCCCCTACATCGAGCAGTCGATCGAGGCGCTCGCCCAGGAGGGGCTCCTCGGCCTCGTCTTCGCGGTGCTCGTCATCCTGGTGTTCCTGCTGTCGGTGCGCTCGACGCTCGTCACGGCGATCTCGATCCCGACGAGCGTGCTCATCACCTTCGTCGGCATCCAGGCGTTCGGATACTCGCTCAACATCCTCACCCTCGGTGCCCTGACCATCGCGATCGGGCGCGTCGTGGACGACTCGATCGTCGTCATCGAGAACATCAAGCGGCATTACGTGGGGGATGCCGACAAGCGGACCGCCATCCTGCTCGCCGTCCGCGAGGTGGCCGCCGCCGTCACGGCATCCACTATCACCACGGTCGCGGTCTTCCTTCCGATCGCCTTCGTGGGCGACGTGACCGGTGAGCTGTTCCGCCCGTTCGCGATGACCGTCACGATCGCGATGTCGGCGTCGCTGCTCGTCGCCCTCACGATCGTCCCCGTCCTGGCGTACTGGTTCCTGCGCCCCGGCAAGCAGCTCGTCGACGGGTCGGGACGCCCGATCGACCCCGAGGACCCGGACGCACCGCCGTCCCGCCTCCAGAAGTCCTACCTCCCGATCCTCCGCTGGACCCTCAAGCACTCCTGGGTCACGCTGCTCCTCGCCGTGCTGGTGCTGGCCGGTACCGCCGCCGCCGCGCCGTTCATGAAGACGAACTTCCTCGGCGATTCCGGGCAGAACACGTTCACCGTGACGCAGGAGCTCGGCCAGGCGCCGAGCCTCGACGCGGAAGACACCGCCGCCGCGACCGTGGAGGAGGCGCTCCTCTCCGTCGACGGCATCGAGACCGTGCAGACCTCGATCGGCTCGAGCGGGTCGGCCATCCGCGACGCGTTCGCCGGCGGCAGCGCCGGCATCACGTACTCGATCACGACCGACCCGGATGCCGACCAGATCGCCGTCCGCGAAGCCGTGCAGGAAGCCGTCGCCGACCTCGAAGACGTCGGCACGATCTCCGTGTCCGCCGGTCAGGGCGGATTCGGATCCAACGACATCGAGATCGACGTCACGGCGCCGAACTCGCAGACGCTGCAGGAGGCGACGGATGCCGTCGTCGCATCCCTCGAGGGCGAGGACGGCGTCGGACAGGTGACCTCGAACCTGTCCGCCTCCCTGCCGTACGTCGCCGTGACCGTCGACCGGGCGGGCGCCGCCGCGCGCGGGCTGTCCGAGGTCGCTGTCGGGGCGCTCGTGTCGAGCACCATGCAGCCGCGCCAGGTCGGGTCGGTCGAGATCGACGGGACCGCGCTGACGGTCTACCTGCAGGCGGCGTCGATCCCCGACACGATCGCCGAGCTCAAGGAGCTGCAGATCGCGAGCGCCGCCGGGCTCATCCGCCTCGACGAGGTCGCCACCGTCGAGCAGAGCGAGGGCCCGACCTCGATCACGACGCAGCGCGGGCAGCGCACCGCGACCGTCACGGTCTCCCCGTCGACGGACGACCTCAACGCCGCGTCGGCGACCGTCACGACGGCGCTCGCCGACGTCGAGCTGCCGACCGGAGCCGACGCCCAGGTGGGCGGGGTGCTCTCGCAGCAGACCGACGCGTTCTCGCAGCTCGGACTCGCGATGCTCGCGGCGATCCTCATCGTCTACATCGTCATGGTCGCGACCTTCAAGTCGCTGCGTCAGCCCCTGCTGCTGCTGATCTCGGTGCCGTTCGCGGCGACCGGCGCCATCCTGCTGCAGATCGCGACGGGCGTGCCGCTCGGCGTCGCGTCGCTCATCGGCGTCCTGATGCTCATCGGCATCGTCGTGACGAACGCGATCGTCCTGGTCGACCTCGTCAACCAGTACCGCGCGAAGGGGCTGTCGGCGCACGACGCGACGGTCGCCGGCGGCGCGCGACGCCTGCGCCCCATCCTCATGACGGCCCTCGCGACGATCTTCGCGCTCACGCCGATGGCGCTCGGGATCACGGGGCACGGCGGGTTCATCTCGCAGCCGCTCGCGATCGTGGTCATCGGCGGTCTCATCTCCTCGACCGTGCTGACGCTCCTCGTGCTGCCGACGCTCTACAACCTCGTCGAGGGCGCCCGCGAGCGCCGCGCCGCGCGTCGGGGCGAGCAGCCTGTGGGGGCCCCGGCCCTTGCCGGTGCCGGGATGCCGGTCGCCGCGAGCGTGGGCGTCACCGGCGCCGCGCCGACGGAGGCCGCACTGACGACGCGACGCGAACGCCGCCTCCTGGAGGCCGCGGCGACCGCCGGCATCCCGGTCGTGACGGCGCCCGCCCTCGTCCTCGCGCCGGAGGGTGGCGCCGCCGCCGAGCCGGTGATCGAAGAGTCCCCGGACATCGAGATCCCGGTCGCGGCGCCTGCCGTCGCCGGCGAGGTGGAGGCCGTGGGGCCGGTCGAGCCAGGCGAGCCGGTGTCTGAGGATGCCGAGGTGGCCGCGGGTTCCGCCGAGGCCGAGGCCGAGGCCGAGGCCGAGGCTGCGTCCGAGCCTGAGGATGCTCAGGCAGTCGAGGGGTCCGCCGTGGCCGCGTCCGAGTCCGAGTCCGAGTCGGAGTGGTCGGTCGCCGAGGAGTCCGCCGGTGACGCGGGCGAGACTGTCGCCGAGGAGTCCGCCGGTGACACGGGCGAGCCTGCTGAGGTCGATCCCGAGCCGGAGTTCGACGGCGCGGAGCACGACGCGTCCGCCTCGGAGCACGACCCCGCGGAGCACGACGCGCCCGATCACGACGCGTCCGATCACGACGAGCCCTGGGGCGAGCGCCGGGACTGACCTCCCGGCATCCATCGCCCGACCCCGGCGACGCAACGGCGGAGATCGTCCCGCATCCGAGGGGTGGATGCGGGACAGCGGCCCACAGGCGCCGGATCTCCGCCGTTGGGTTCGACCAGGGGCGCCGCGGGGCGTGGGGGAGGGCGTCGGCACTCTCCCAGGCGGGACCTGTACAGTGGGTCAGTCGGCTCTGGACACCGCGATGCGCTCGCGGATGGGTTTGTGAGTCCAAGGGGCCGATGGTGGGAGCGAATCCGCTCCGACGACCATCACTGTGAATGGCCCCCGGCCGACGGATGTCCGGGTTACTCCACGCCGCTGTGCGGCCGCGCGAGCGCGCGATCTGAGGAGTGCTGTTCTCGCACGAGACAACCCAGAAGGACATCACCATGCCCAAGAACAAGAAACCGGCCGGCGGCCGGGCTCAGAACTTCGAGCCCCGCTACGGCAACAAGACCTCCTACCAGGACCTCAAGCGCCGCCCGGGCCAGGCCTCGGCCGGCAAGCCCGGCAGCAAGAGCCCGAGCCACCGCGGCTTCCGGCCCGAGACCGAGGATGCCGGCAAGAAGCAGCGCTGGACCGCCCAGGAGCGTGCCGGCCGCGATGAGGCCCGCGGCATCCGCTCGCACACCCGCACCGATGACCGCCCGGCACGCTCGTACGATGATCGTCCGGCCCGTTCGTACGACGGCCCCGCGCGCGGCGACCGCGTGTCGCGCGACGACCGCCGCCCCGGCGACGGCCGCCCCTCGTTCCGCGACGACCGTCCCCGCCGCACCGACGACCGTCCCGCTCGTTCCTTCGACCGCCCGGCGCGCTCGTTCGACGGCCAGCGTCGCACCGACGACCGTCCGGCTCGTTCGTTCGACCGCCCGGCGCGCTCGTTCGACGGCCAGCGTCGCACCGACGACCGTCCCGCGCGCTCGTACGATGACCGTCCGGCTCGGTCCTTCGACCGTCCTGCTCGTTCCTTCGACGATCGTCCCCGTCGCACCGACGACCGGCCGGCGCGCTCGTACGACGACCGTCCGGCTCGTTCCTTCGATCGTCCGGCACGCTCGGACGATCGTCCCGCGCGTTCGTTCGACGACCGTCCTCGTCGTTCGAACGATGACCGCCCGGCGCGCTCGTTCGACCGTCCGGCCCGTTCCAACGACGACCGCCCGGCCCGTTCCTTCGACCGTCCGGCCCGTTCGTTCGACGACCGTCCCCGCCGGTCGAACGACGACCGCCCCGCGCGCTCGTTCGACCGCCCGGCTCGTTCGTTCGATGACCGCCCCCGCCGGGACGACCGTCCGGCGCGCTCCTTCGACCGTCCGGCCCGTTCCGACTGGAACGCCGAGACGAAGTCCAAGGCGCACGAGGCGCACGTCGACGTCGTGCACGAGAAGCTGCAGGCCGAGGCCGTCCAGGCCGAAGCGGTCGCCGATGTGACGTTCTCGTCGCTCGGCCTCGGCGACAACATCGTCCGCGTCCTCGCCGACCTCGGCGCTCCGACGCCGTTCCCCATCCAGGCGGCCACCGTGGCCCCCATCCTCGAGGGTCGCGATGTCCTGGCCCGTGGCCGCACCGGCTCCGGCAAGACGATCGCCTTCGGCGCCCCCCTGGTCGAGTCGACGCTGCGCGACCAGGCCGGTCAGCGCCGCGAGTTCGGCCGCAAGCCGAAGGCGCTCATCCTGGCCCCGACGCGCGAGCTCGCCCTGCAGATCGATCGCACGATCCAGCCGATCGCGCGCTCGGTCGGCCTCTTCACGACGCAGATCTACGGCGGCGTGCCGCAGGCGCGCCAGGTCGGTGCGCTGAAGAAGGGCGTCGACATCATCATCGGCACCCCCGGCCGCATCGAAGACCTGGTGGAGCAGCGCAAGCTCGACCTCTCCGAGGTCCGCATCGTCGTCCTCGACGAGGCCGACCACATGAGCGAGCTCGGCTTCCTCGAGCCGATGCAGCGGATTCTCCGCCTCGTCCAGGACGGCGCGCAGAAGCTGCTCTTCTCCGCGACGCTCGACCGCGAGGTCGCCGCGCTCGTCGACGAGTTCCTCGTGGACCCTGCCGTGTACGAGGTCGCCGGCGAGGACCAGGACTCGGGCACCATCGACCACCGCGTGCTCGTGATCGACCACCGCGACAAGGCCGACATCCTCAGCTCGCTCGTGGACCGCGACGGCAAGACCCTCGTCTTCGCCCGCACCCGCGCGTACGCGGAGATGCTCGCCGAGCAGTTCGACGACCTCGGCATCAACGCGGTCGCCCTCCACGGTGACCTCAACCAGGCCAAGCGCACGCGCAACCTGGAGCGTCTCACCTCGGGTCGCGTCAGCGTCCTCGTCGCCACCGACGTCGCGGCCCGCGGCATCCACGTCGACGACATCGACCTGGTCATCCAGGCCGACCCGCCGGACGAGTACAAGACCTACATGCACCGCTCCGGCCGCACCGGCCGTGCGGGCCGCTCCGGCACCGTCGTGACGCTCATCACGCGTCAGCGTCGTCGCAAGATGACCGAGATGCTCGAGCGTGCGGAGATCGACGCGCCGTTCCAGGACGCGCGCCCCGGGGACGATGTGCTTGAGGAGATCGCTGGCCGTCAGCTGGCGAACGTCGACGCCTGATCGCATCCGCTCTGCAGGAGAATCCCCTGCGCAGGGCGTTCCTTCCGGAATCGTCCCGTGCAGGGGATTCTTCCCTTTCATAGGGCAGGTGGATGCCGGCCGGCACGCGCCCCGGATGCCGCGTCGCCGGGCGCGGCGACACACCAGCGCCGCGCGCGAGGCGGTCGTACACTACGGTCATGGCATCCGCCCGGCTTCGCGCTGGAGCTGTCGCCGCACTGATCGGCGCCACGCTCCTCCTCGCCGCATGCACGCCGGAGCCCGGCGGGTCGCCGACGCCGGAACCCACGGTGGCCACGCCCAGTGGGAGCCCCACGCCGTCGCCATCCGCGACGCCGGGCGGTGACGCGACGCCGAGCGCGTCGCCGTCCGCAGAGCCGGAGGCCCTCGAGATCCCGGGCTGCGACGATCTCATCCCGCTTCCCGTCGTGCAGGCGCACTTCCCGAACGCCGTGCCGATCGAATCGGGCGCGGACCCCGCCGATGTGATGGCCGGACCCGCGGCGACCACCGCCGTCCGCGCCGCCGTGCAGGCGGAGATCTGCACGTGGGGCATCCCCGCCTCCGACGGCGGTTTCAACGTGATCGTCGCCGAGCTCACCGAGAGTGCGCGCGACGGTCTCGTGGCAGAGCTGCGGGGCGCGGGCACCTTCACCGAGGGCGCTGTCGGCGGCGGGGTGTCGTTCTCCCGCGAGATCGACACCGAGCTCGGCATCACCACCGTGACCTACGTCTTCGACGACCGCGTCTGGGTCACCGTCAACGGCACGCTCCACCTCGATTCGTCGCGCCAGCTCGCCGCCGCCGCACTGGAGGGTGTGCGCGCCGCCAACGGCGAGTGACCGCGCCTGCGATCAGAACAGCACCGGGGCCGTGGCCGGGGCCGTTGCCGCCGCGCGGCGCCCGCGCGTCGTGACGACGACGGGGCCGGGCCGGGTCGGCGCGTCCCCCTCCTCCTCAGGCCCGCCCTGCAGTCCGTGCCGGCGCAGCAGTGGGCGCACCCGCGCGGCCAGCCACTTCCGGTAGCCCACCGGCGCGCTCACCGCCGCCCCCGGGTAGAGGCCGCGGTAGGCCGGCACGAGCTCGGGCCGCTCCCGGTCGAGCCACTGCCAGAACCACTCCTTCGCGCCCGGCCGCAGGTGCAGCGCACCGAAGACGACGTGCACGGCGCCGGATGCCGCGATCCGGGCGAGCGCGTCGTCGAGCAAGTCGACGCCGTCGGTGAGGTGCGGCACGATCGGCATGAGGAAGACGCCCACCGCGAACCCCGCCTCGGTCGCGGCGCGCACGGTGTCGAGCCGCGCCTGGAACGTCGGCGCCCCCGGCTCGAGGAGATGTCTGAGGCCCTCGTCCGGGACCGCGATCGACATCGCGAGCCGGACCCGGACGGCGTGGGCGGCATCCTTCAGCAACGGGAGATCGCGGCGGAGCAGCGTCCCCTTCGTGAGCACCGAGAACGACGTGCCGCTTTCGGCGAGGGCCCCGATGATGTCGGGCATCAGCCGGTAGCGACCCTCCGCCCGCTGGTACGGGTCGGTGTTGGTGCCGAGCGCGACGGGTTCGCGCTGCCACGTCGGCTTGGCGAGCTCGCGCCGCAGCACCTCCGCGACGTTGACCTTGACCACGATCTGCGAGTCGAAGTCGCGCCCGGCGTCCAGGTCGAGGTACTCGTGCGTTCCGCGGGCAAAGCAGTAGACGCAGGCATGACTGCAGCCGCGGTACGGGTTCACGGTCCACGAGAACGGCATCGCCGACGACGCGGGCACGTGGTTCAGCGCCGACTTGGCGAGCACCTCGTGGAAGGTCATCCCGTGGAACTCCGGCGTCGTGACGCTTCGGACCAGGCCGCCCATCGACTCCAGACCGGGGAGCGCCGCGGCATCCTCCGCGCCGATCGCCTGTCCCTGCCACCGCATCACCACAGTAGAACATAAACACGAACCTCCGACAAGGTGAATCGTCGAAAGATTCGAGGCGACACGGGCGTCATCGGGGTCCCTGTGCGCGCGACGCTGCCGGTGGACAATGGGGGCGTGCCTCACCCCGAGTCGCCGCCCGTTCGTCGCGCCGCCGCGTCCGCGGCGGTCTCGCGCCGCGCGCGGCAGCGGCGGGCACGGCGGCTCCGGCTCGGTTTCACCGCCGTCGTCGGCGCGGCGCTGCTCATCGGCGGCACGACCGCCCTGTCCGCGGCGATCGCCGGCCCCGTGGTCGATCAGGGGGACGCGCTGGAAGGCGTCCACGCGTCCATCTCGGCGCCGCTCGCCACCGCGTTGCCGGTCCCCGGGCAGCAGGCCGTGGCACCTCAACCTGTCGCCGATCCGCCCCCCGCGGGCGAGGTCTGCGGCGACGACGCGGTCCGCGCCGCCCTCGATGACGGCACGGATGCCGACGTGATCGCGGCCGTCGGCGGCGTCGACGCCTTCCGTGCCGCCGTGAGCGCCGGGGTCGCCCCCTGCCTCGACACCGCCGACGCGGAGCGCATCTGGGTGGTCGTGAACAAACGGCATCCGCTCGACCCCATCGACTACGCGCCCGCACCGCAGGCGCGAGCAGTGGACGTGCCGCGCACGAGCGGAGGCCACATGCGCGTCGATGTCGCCGACGCACTCTCCCGGCTCGCGGCCGCGGCGATCGACGAGGGCGCCGGCATCCTCGGGGTCAACAGCGGCATCCGCTCGTACGACCGCCAGGTGTCGACCTACAACGGATATGTCGGCGAGCTCGGCCGCGCCCGCGCCGATCTCACGAGCGCGCGCCCTGGGCACAGCGAGCACCAGACCGGCCTCGCCGTCGACGTCGTCGCGTGCCGATCCGGATGCGGCGGCATCGAGGCGTTCGCGGGCACGCGGCAGGCCGTGTGGGTGGCGGAGAACGCCTGGCGGTTCGGCTTCGTCATCCGCTACGAGGACGGCGCAACCGACGTGACCGGGTACGAGTGGGAGCCGTGGCACCTGAGGTACATCGGGGTGGACCTCGCACGCGCTTACCGCGACGGCGGGTTCCACTCGCTGGAGGGGTTCTTCGGCCTCGAGCCTGCCCCGGACTACGCGGGCTGACCCCGGATGCGGGGCATCGCACGGTATCCACAATCGACGGAACGCAGTCCCGCCTTCCATGAGATGCAATCTCACATCCGTCGCGGGTGCGCGCGTAGGGTGGCCTAGAATCTTCGCGGCGACGGGGCCACGTCCCTATCGCCGACAGACTGCGAGAAAGGACGGCGCCCATGGAGCGCGACATCTACGACGAGGACCACGAGGCGTTCCGCGACGTCGTCAAGGAGTACGTCAAGCGCTACGTCACGAACGAGGCGCGCGAGCGGTGGGATGCCGCCGGCGAAGTCGACCGCGAGACCATGCTCGCCGCGGGTGCGGCCGGGATCATCGGTCTCTCGGTGCCGGAGGAGTTCGGCGGCGCCGGCATGCTGCAGGACTACCGGTTCCGCGCGATCGTCAACGAGGAGATCATCCGCGCCGGTGCCGGTTCGCTCGCCGGCGCGTTCGGCATCCAGGACGACCTGGCCGTTCCTTACCTCGTCCACATGGGCACGCAGGCGCAGAAGGAGAAGTGGCTGCCCGGCATGGCGACCGGCGAGATCATCGGCGCGCTCGCGATGACCGAGCCCGGTGCCGGCTCCGACCTCCGCGGCATCAAGACGACCGCGAAGAAGGTCGACGGCGGCTACATCGTCAACGGCGCGAAGACGTTCATCTCCTCGGGCAAGACCGCCGACCTCATCGTCACGTTCGTCAAGACCGGCGAGGGCAACCGCCCCGACGCGTTCAGCCTGCTGCTCCTCGAGAACGGCATGGAGGGCTTCGACCACGGCAAGAAGCTCCACAAGATGGGCTTCCAGGGGCACGACACCGCGGAGCTGTCGTTCACCGACGTCTTCGTGCCCGAGGAGAACCTCATCAGCGGCAAGGAGGGCATGGGCTTCGTGCAGCTCATGATGAACCTGCCGCTTGAGCGCCTGTCGATCGGCGTCGCCGGTGCGGCCGCCGCTGCCGCGGGCCTGGAGTGGACCCTCGCGTACACGAAGGACCGCGAGGCCTTCGGTGAGCGGATCATCGACTTCCAGAACACCCGCTTCAAGCTCGCCGACGTCGCCACGACCGTCGACGCGCTGTGGGCCTACATCGACAGGGCACTGAGGGCGTACGCCGAGGGCAAGCTCTCCGCCGAGGAGGCCGCGAAGGTCAAGTTCTGGGCGACAGAGCGCGAGTGGGAGGTGCTCGACACCTGCGTGCAGCTGCACGGCGGCTACGGGTACATCACCGAGTACCCGATCGCCCGCGCCTTCCTCGACGCCCGCGTGCACCGCATCTACGGCGGCACGAACGAGATCATGCGCGAGATCGTCGGTCGGCAGCTGGCGGGGAAGCGCTGACCGGATTCGGTTGGAGGTGAGGGGTCGCCGGTGGTGACCCCTCACCGCCTTGACGGTGGGCATCACGTGTTGCGCGTGAGTCAGTGCGGATACCCGGCCCTGTTCGTGCATATCAGCGGGCGGGTCTAGTGAGCATTTGCGGGCTGAGTACCGCTGGGAGTGACGACTCCGCGTGGGGCCACCGTGGATGTGTTCGGTCGAGGGACCGCACTGGGCGGCGCGACGAAGCTTGTCGCCGAAACGTGCCGGCTCATATCGGCGCTGGCGTCGTCCGCACGTAGGCTGGCGCGCATGGGTGCAGAGGATCTGACGTTCACCACCACGATTGGTGTCGAGGTCAAGGGCGAGACCTGGAGCTGCGTTGAGATTCCCGGTTCTGCGGGCCATTTCGGCACAGGCAAGACCGTCCGCGTTGACGCAAGGGTCGACGACGTCGTCCTCCAGAACGTCAGTGCCATGCCCACCGGCACCGGCGGCCACATGGTGTCTCTCAACGCCAAGGTTCGCAATCAGCTCGCAAAGGACATCGGTGACGAGGTCGAGGTGACGATCACGAAGAGGTGACGATCACGAAGAGGTGACCGCAGGGAAAGTGCGCTCGGTCGACATCGCGTGAACGGTTGCCGACCTGAATGCGCGCTCAGCGACCGGTCGGCGTGCATGTCGTCGCGTTCGCGCCGCCCCATAGCTACGATCGCCGTATGGATCCGAAGGACGACGAGCGCAGCACGCGGTACCGGAACCTGGAACCGCCTATCCCGTTCGACCAGATGATTGAGTCCGTCGACGCGGCAGACCATCCCGATGGACAAGACGATGGCTATCGAGACCAGGAGTGGCTGATCCGCAACGCGGCCGGATGACACGCGCCCCACGCGGTGGCGAGATCGCGTCCGCTGAACGACCGCCAGGCGTCCGTCGGTTTTGGTGTCGATGCGTTGTCGACTAGCCGAGAGCTTCGATGGTGCGCTGAAACCAGGTCGGCCCTCGTCGCTCTGTCGACCATCCCCGGACTGGCATTCCGTTGTACTTGAAGTCTGCTCGATCGAAGGCCGACCAGCGGCCCTCCGCGACTATGCGCTCAGCGCGGGCGCCCTGATCATCAAAGCCGTACCTCTTTGCCAGGCTCCACCCGTGCGAGATCCGATAGGCCCGTGACCAGTGCGCGCTTCCGAGGTTTCCGTCCAGCCAGGCGTCAATCACGTCGGTCGCGGACCTCGACTGAGCGATCATCGGGAGAATCACCTCACGTACGTCGACGACGAGGGGATCTTCGTCTTCGTAGTCCTCGATGCGATAGCCCTCTTCGGCCGCGCCTGGGAACTGATTAATGCCGGGATGGATGAGTGGAGCGAGATCGCCGGCCGGGATGAAGTCGGCAGAGACGGGCACCGAGTACAGGTAGCCGCCCTCCTTCCTCAGCACGCTGAGGAACACACCCCAACGAACGTCGCCCCGCTCAAGCTCCCAGCCCACACGTGCCGGCACGAACCCAGCCTTCAGGAACAACGGCTCCAGCGCTGCCGAACGAACTTGGAGCCTGACCCGGTTTCCCGGACACCTGAGTTGAGGCGATGATCGTCTTGGAAGGAGTCCGTGAGATGCCTGCTGCCCACCCGCCGGAGTTCCGGCGTCGAGCCCTGGATCTGGTCGCCCAGGGAAGCCCTGTCGGTCAGACTGCGCGTGATCTTGGGATCAGCGAGTCGTGTTTGCGGAACTGGATGAACCGGGACGCGGTCGACTCCGGCCGCAAGGCCGGTGTCACGACCGATGAGCACAAGGAGCTTGTCGAGCTGCGCCGCCGGAACCGGGTGCTCGAGATGGAGATCGAGATCCTCAAGCGCGCGTCGGCGTACTTCGCCAGGGAGAACGTGCTCCCAAAATAGGGTTCCGGCTGGTCCAGGAGCTCGCCGCTGACGGTGTCCCCGTCGCGGTGGCCTGCCGGTTCCTGAACGTCTCGACCTCCGGTTACTACGAGTGGGTGAGCCGGCCGCCGTCGCCGCGAGCGGTTGCGGATGCGACGTTGACGACGACGATCCGACGCATCCACGCCGACTCCCGCGAGACCTATGGTGCTCCGCGCGTGCTCGCCGAGCTGCGCCTCGGTCTCGGCGTTCACGTCGGCCGCAAACGCGTCGCCCGGTTGATGCGACTGGACGGTCTGGTCGGGGTCTCGCACCGTCGGAAGCGGCGCGGGTGGAAGCCGGACACTGCGACGCACGAGGATCTCGTGAAGCGGCAGTTCCGCGCAGACGCGCCGAACCGGCTGTGGTTCTGTGACATCACGCAGCACCGCGCGAGGGACGGATGGGTCTACTGCGCCGCTGTGATCGACGCCTACTCGCGCCGTATCGTCGGCTGGTCGATCTCGGACCGAATCACCGCGGAGATCGTCGTCGACGCGCTTGAGATGGCCCGGTGGCGGCGCCGTCCCGAGCCCGGAACCGTGGTCCACGCCGACAGAGGAGCGCAAGGCGGATTCAACTGGTCGTCGCAACACCTTGAATCGGAGGTGTTTGGATGGTTCGACGACAACAGCAGGCAGATCGAGCGGTGCGGCCAAGGCTTCGGTCTCCGGGCACGCCTCCGATCCCGCGAGAGGTGCAGCATCGGTTCTGGGTCGAGATTGCGACGGGGTTGTTGCCGGAAGAAGCTGCGGCGCGGGTCGGGGTGTCGCAGCCGGTCGGTGGCCGGTGGTTCCACAACGCTGGCGGCATGCCGCCGTTCGATCTGAGCAAGCCCCCTTCAGGCCGGTACTTGTCGTTCCGTGAGCGGGAG
>NZ_JQKT01000016.1:0-39506 GCF_000746195.1 Microbacterium sp. UNCCL10
CGCAGCTCGGCTACGGGGTCGAGTCCGTGCGGATGTGGGTGAAGCAGGCCGACATCGACGACGGCGTCACCCCGGGCGTGAGCAGCGCCGAGGCGCAGCGGGTGCGGGAGCTTGAGCAGGAGAACCGGGAGCTTCGTCGGGCCAACGAGGTGCTCAAGCGGGCGGCGTCTTTCTTCGGGGCGGAGCTCGACCGCCACTACCGGAAGTAGTCGCGTTCATCGACGCGAACAAGGACGACGTCGTGGACGGTCGCCGACTCGGAGTCGAGCTCATCTGCAGACTGCTGCAGGTGGCTCCGAGCAGCTACTACGCCGCCAAGACAAGGCCGAACTCGTCCGCGGACCCGCGCGTTCGGGGCCGTGGAAGACGGTCGAGGATCTCGAGCTCGCGACGCTCGGCTGGGTGCACTGGCACAACACGCAGCGCCTCCATGGCTACCTCGGCGACGTCCCGCCCGCCGAGTTCGAGAACGCGTTCTATGCTGTCCAAGCCGACCGCGAACCGCTGGTCGGAATCAAATAGCGCGAGTCTCCACCAGACCCAGGGCGCTTCACGGGCCTCACGAGTCGGGGTCACTTGGTGTCGCCTCGACCCTCGCGAGGCGGCTCGAACTGCCACCAATCCAGGGCGCGCTCTGGGCCTCATAAGTTTGGGGTCACTTGGTGTCGCCTCGACCCTCGCGAGGCGGCACGAACTGACCCCAATCCCAGCGCGCACCCGCGCCCGCCCACGCTCAGGTGATGAGCGGCCCGAGCTCCCGCGCCGCGGCCACGAGCAGCGCCGCGGTCTCCGCCGGATCGTCGACGCGCCGCCGCGGCCCGGAGTACGCCAGTGCGCCCGCCAGCACGCCGGACGCGTCGCGGATCGGCGCTGCGAGGCATCCCGACGTCGCTCCCGCGCGACGCACGACGCCGTAGGTGCGCAGGTCCGCGGCGGCGTCCGGCGCGGACGAGGGGCGGGCGTCCACGTCCCGCAGGAGTCCCAGCGCGAACCTCTCCGGCTCACGCGCGAGGCGCTGCTCGTCGGACAGCGGGAAGTCGGGGTCGGCGTCGGCCACGACGATGCGCCCCTCCGTGTACACGACGAGGTGGACGCCGCCGCGCACCCGCCGCCGCGTCTCCTCGACGATGTCGCGCGCCGCGCGCGGGATGCGGACCGGCGCGGCCGCAGCGGCGAGGTGGATGACCTTCGCGCCGAGCGCGAAGCCCGCGAGGTCGGGCGTGCGGACGAGGTACTCGTCCTGGACCAGCAGGTTCAGCAGCCGGTAGGCCGTGGCCCGTGGCAGGCCGAGGGCGAGGGAGATCTCGCGCGCCGTGACGCCGGCGCCGAGCGCCGCGACCGCCTCGAGCACCGTGAGCGCACTGTGGATCGCGCGCGGCTGCCGCGCGCTGAGGGTCGGCGCTGCGCTCCCCGCCGCGTCCCCCGCCGCACCGCCCGCGCCCACTCCCGCCGGCTCACCCATCGCGCGCGACCCCGCCCAGGACATGGGATGCCGTCGGCTCGTCGTACCCGCCGATGCCGTCGAGCGGGGCGCCGCTGCGGCGCCGCCACGCGATCAGGGCTCCGGCGAGGCCGCCGAGGCCCAGCGAGATCCAGACGCCGGGATTTCCCTGCTGTGCCTCGACCACGAGGTAGACCGCGAGGCAGCCGACGATCGCGATCGCGGCGGTCGCCGCGACGACGGTGGCCGCGACGGTCGTCTCGCCGATGCGGCGGAGGAACACCGGCGCGGCGGCGCACACGATCGCGTACGCCGTGATGTAGCCGACCGCGGAGATCACGATGACGGCACCCATGGCATCCCAGGGGCGAACGCCCAGCGCGACGATGACGACCGGCAGCGCGGCGATCGCCGTGACGGTAGGCCACACGGCGCCGATGGGCGTCCGGTGCCGCGGGTGGGTGCGGCCGAGGAAGTGCGGCCCGACGCCGTCGCGGCCCATCGCGAACAGCACGCGGGTCAGCGCCGTCGTCGACGCGATGGCGCACGCGAGGAACGACGCGGCGATCCCCACGTCGGCCGCCGCCGCCCACGGCGCGAGGCCGAACGCGCCGGCGAGCTCGTCGATGGGAGCTGCGGAGGTCACCAGGTCGCGGCCGATCGCCGCGAACCCGGCGACCTGCGTGTACGCGGCGAGCAGGTACAGCGCACCCGCGACGAGTACCGTCCCGACGATCGCGCGGGGGATGTTGCGCAGCGGCGCGCGCGCCTCCACTCCGAGCGTCGCGGAGCTTTCGAACCCGACGAACGCGGTGAGCGCGAGCACGGCGCCGGCCGCCACAGCCGAGACCGACACCCCGCCCGGCGGGAGGATCGCCGAGATGTCGAACGGCCCGATCTGCACGAGGAGCGCCGTCAGCAGCGTGACGATCAGCGCGACCGACACCGACTCGACGATGAGCGCGATCCGCGCAGAGAGCCGGATGCCGCGCACGAGCACGACCGCGAGCACCGCGGCCTCGCCGACGAGCGCGGCGATCGCGGCGAGCGGCGCCGGAACCCCCGGCGCGACCCGTGCGAGCAGCATCGACAGGTAGTGCGCGCCGCCGAGCAGCGCGAAGACAGAGATGAACGCGTACCCGACGATGATCGCGGCGCCGGTCGCGAGGCCCGCCGTCGGGCCGAGCCCGCGCGCCGCGTACGTGTAGAGCGATCCGCTCGCTGCGAGACGCCGCGTGAACTGTGTGACGGTCCCCGCGACGAGCAGGGCGAGCACGGTGGCGAGCGCCACCGCGGGCAGCGTCGCGCCACCGGCGGCGCCGGCCACGAGCAGGATGACGGTGGTCGCGGCGGCGGCGGGCGCCACGGCGGCGACGGACTGCGCCAGGACGTCGGCGAATCCCACGGTCCGGCGCTCGAGGCCGTCCAGGGGCGACGTCGCCGCGAACTCGTGGACCGGGTCGGGGCGGGCGATCGCGCGCTCGAGAGCTGTCATGGGGCCTCCGCCTCTGGATCTGCGCGTGGCCGACGCTACCGAGACCCCGTTGCCCCGCGACTACCGCCATGTTTCGCGTTCGTGTCGTCCGAATGAGACACCGCGCGCGCGGCGTCCCGTTCGGGATGCCGGGAGGTTTCACACGGGCGAGACCGCCGGGCAACGACGACGGTCCACGGTGGGGGGAAACGTCCCGCCCGCCCGAAGGGAACCCCATGACCCAGCTCGAATCTCCGGGAGTCGAGGCATCCGCGAAGCGGACGCTGTCGGGCTCCCTCGGCGCCACCGCCATCGTCTTCATGGTCGTCGCCGCCGCCTCACCGCTCACCGTCATCGGCGGCGCCGCGCCACTCGGCATCCTGCTCGGCAACGGCGCGGGATTCCCCGCGCTCTACGCCATCAGCGCCGTCATCCTGCTGCTCTTCGCCGTCGGCCTCGCGGCGATGTCGCGTCACATCCCGAAGCCCGGCGCATTCTTCACGTACGTCGGTTACGGGCTCGGTCGCTCCAACGGCCTCGCCGCCGCGTGGCTCGCGATGCTGACGTACACGACCATCCAGGTGTCGGTGTACGGCTACATCGGCTTCATCCTGAGCTACACGCTGGAGACCTACACCGCCGTCGCGCTGCCCTGGTGGCTGTTCTCGCTGCTGGTCATCGGGCTCGTCGGCATCCTCGGCTACCGGCACATCGACCTCTCCAGCAAGGTGCTCGGGGTCCTGCTGATCGCCGAGGTCGGCGTCGTGGCCGTCCTCGTCGCCGCAGTCGTCTTCTCCGGCGGCGCGGACGGCCTCAGCCTCGCCCCCTTCGAGCCCGCGAACGTCGTCAGCGGGTCGCCCGGTGTCGGGCTCATGTTCGCGATCGCCGCGTTCATCGGCTTCGAGGCCACCGCGATCTTCCGCGACGAGGCGAAGGACCCCGACAAGACGATCCCGCGCGCGACCTACATGGCCGTCATCGGCATCGGCCTGTTCTACACGCTGGCCTCGTGGGGTCTCGTGATGGCGTGGGGGCCGGATGCCGTGCTCGACGAGGCCGCGGCCGATCCCGGCAGCCTCATCCTCCGCACGATGGCCGCCTACCTGGGCGCGACCGGCGAGATCATCACCAACGTCCTCCTGATCACGTCGATGTTCGCGTGCGTGCTGTCCTTCCACAACGTCGTCACCCGCTACCAGCACTCGATGGCCGCCGCGGGCGTCCTGCCCGACAAGCTGGCCTCGGTCCACCACGCGCACCTCTCGCCGCACGTGTCCTCCGTCGTGCAGACCGGGACGTCGGTCGTCCTCATCGCCGTGTTCGCGCTGTTCCAGCTCGACCCGGTGCTCGCGGTCTTCACGTGGTTCGCCGGCGTCGCGACCCTCGCCATCGCGATCCTCATGGCGCTCACCTCGGTCGCCGTCATCGTCTACTTCGTCAAGACGCGCAAGGACACCCGGCTCTGGAACACGATCCTCGCGCCGGGGCTCGGCTTCCTCGGGCTCGTGCTCTCGGCGGCCCTGATCATCGCCTACTTCCCGATCATGGTGGGCGATGTGGATGCCGAGGGGGCGCCGGTCTTCGGCGGCCTCAGCTGGTTCCTGCTCGCCCTCGTCGTCGTCTTCCCCGTCGCCGGCTACCTGCAGGCCGCCTGGATCAAGGCCCGCCGGCCCGCCGCGTACGCCAAGCTCACCGACTCGATCGCCGCCTGAAGCCCCACCGCAAGGAGAACCACCCATGAGCATCACCGACATCCAGTCCACCGCCGCCCACACGGCACCGCCCGCCCCCGCGCACCCGCTGTCCTCGCTCACCGCGGCGGAGCTCGAAGCCGTCCGCGCCGTCGTGCTCGCGCTGCCGGAGACGACCGACCGCACCCGGTTCGCCTACGTCGGGCTCGAGGAGCCGCACAAGGCGGAGGTCCTCGCGTGGGAGGCGGGCGGGGAGCTGCCCGAGCGGCGCGCCCGCGTGCAGCTGCTCGACCTGACGACCACGCGCTCGTCCGACCTGGTGGTCTCCCTCGCCACCGGCGAGGTCGTCTCCGAGACGGTCCTGGACGGCACGGCCGGTCAGCTGCCGATCCTGGACGCCGAGTTCGAAGAGGTCGAGCTCATCGCGAACGCGGATGCCGGCTGGATCGCGGCGCTCGCCGCCCGGGGCCTCACGACCGACGACGTCGTGCTGGTCCCGCTGTCGGCCGGGCACTACGGCTACCCAGAGGAGGAGGGGCGCCGCATCCTCCGCACCTTCGCATTCCAGCAGTTCCACCCCGCCGACCACCCGTGGGCGCACCCCGTCGACGGCCTCACGGCGTACATCGACGTCGCGGACCGGAAGGTCATCCGCATCGTCGACACCCCCGGGTTCGAGGTGCCGCAGACGAGCGGCAACTACGACGACCCGGAGCTGCAGGGTGCACCCCTGGAGGGGCTCAAGCCGATCGTCATCACGCAGCCGGAGGGCGCGAGCTTCACGGTCGACGGGGAGCACGTCACGTGGGGGGAGTGGGACCTGCGGATCGGGTTCGACACCCGCGAGGGTCTCATCCTGCGCCAGCTCACCTTCGCCGGCCGCCCCGTCATGTACCGCGGGTCGATCAGCGAGATGGTCGTGCCCTACGCCGACCCCGCACCGAACCGGTTCTGGCAGAACTACTTCGACACCGGCGAGTACCTGTTCGGCCGGTACACGAACGAGCTGGAACTCGGTTGCGACTGCGTCGGCGACATCACCTACCTCGACGCCGTGCTGGCCGACGAGCTGGGCGCCCCGCGCACCGTCCGCAACGGCGTGTGCATGCACGAGGAGGACTTCGGCTCGCTCTGGAAGCACACCGACATCTTCACGGGGGCCAGCGAAGTGCGCCGTCAGCGCCGCCTCGTCATCTCCTTCTTCACGACGGTCGGCAACTACGACTACGGGTTCTTCTGGTACCTCTACCTCGACGGCACGATCGAATGCGAGGCCAAGCTCACCGGCATCCTGTTCACCTCGTCCTACCCCGGGGAGGACTACCCGTTCGCGTCGCAGGTCGCGCCGGGACTCGGTGCGCCCTACCACCAGCACCTGTTCTCGGCCCGACTGGACATGACCGTGGACGGCCTCGCCAACGTCGTCAACGAGATCGACGCCGTGCGGGTGCCGATCTCCGAGACCAACCCGGCCGGCAACGCCTTCACGAAGCAGGTGACGCCGATCACGTCGGAGCTCGTGTCCGGCCGTGTCGCGGACGGCGCGGTGAACCGCGTGTGGCAGATCGCCTCGACCGAGAAGACGACGTCGATGGGGCAGCCCACCTCGTACATGCTCTTCCCGACCGAGACGCCCGTGCTGCTCGCCGACGACACGTCCTCGATCGCGTCGCGCGCCGCGTTCGCGACGAAGAACCTCTTCGTCACGAAGTACGACCCCGCCGAGCGGTATGCGGCCGGCGACTTCGTCAACCAGCATCCGGGCGGCGGCGGGATCCCCGCCTTCATCGCGGGGGACGAGCCGCTCGTCGGGGAAGACCTCGTGCTGTGGCACACGTTCGGCCTGACGCACTTCCCGCGCAACGAGGACTGGCCGGTCATGCCGATGGACTACGCCAAGTTCACGCTGAAGCCGTACAACTTCTTCGAGCGCAACCCCACGCTGAACGTGCCGGCGCCGGTCTCCGACCACTGCTCGGCGGGGACGGCGGGGTCGCACGCCGTCGCGGGCGACCACGACCACCACGCCGGTCACGACTCGCACGCGGGCCACGGCGCGCACGAGCACGGCGCGCACGGCGGGCACGCCTCGCACGACCACGGCGCGCACGGCCACTGAGCGCATGGCCGACCTGCTCCACCTCTGGGCGCTCGCGCCCGCCACGCTCGGCGCGTGCTGTGTCGCCGCCGACCGGGGGCGGGCGCGGGCGCCTGAGCTCGCGGCATCCGTCCTGATGGTGCTCGCCATGGCGGATGCCGCGACCGGCGCGGCGCTGATCGCTCCGGTCTTCTGGGCCGCGCTCCTCGTCGTCGCCGCGATCGCGCTGGCCGCCGTGCGCGGGCGGCGCCGGGGCGCGGGCTCGCACGCCACGCCGGCCATGATCATCATGACGACACTCGGCCTCGTCGTGATGGCGGCGCTGACCGTCGCGATGGGCGCCCACGGCACCGGTCACGCCGCGGGCCACGCGCACGGCGTCGGCGCGGCCGGCCTCGCCGTCGGAGTCGGGGGCATGACGGCGGCCTACGTCGGCGCGTCGGCCGTCCTCGCGGTGCGCGGGATGCCGCGGCTCGACCGCCTCCAGTACGCCGCCATGGGCGCATCGACCCTCCTCATGGGGCTCGCGGCCCTCGTCTGACCCGGGGCCGAGCTCGGCCCCGGGCGTGTCTCCGGGAAAGGTGTCAGCTCGCGCCGCCTCGACCCGCGCCAGGCGGCACAAGCTGCCACCTTCTGCGCGCTGCACCCTCATGGCCCTGGGAAAGGTGTCACTTCGCGCCGCCTCGAGTCGCTCGACGCGGCATGAGCTGTCCTTCTGCGCGCTGGATCCTCGCGGCCCTGGAAAAGGTGTCAGCTCGCGCCGCCTCGACCCGCGCGAGACGGCGCGAGCTGCCCCCATTTGGGCGCCCGCCCCGCCGACGCGAACCTCCCGAGGCCCGCGGCCACAGCATCCGTAGTTGAATCGGACCATGCGAGCCACCTACATGTTCGGCGCGGGTGACGTCCGCGTCGTCGACGCCCCCGATCCGACCATCGAGCAGCCGACCGACGCCGTCCTCCGGGTCGCAGCGGCCTGCGTGTGCGGCAGCGACCTGCATCCGTTCCACACGATGCCGGTGCGTGAGCGCGGGTCCTCGATGGGGCACGAGATGATCGGCGTCGTCGAGGAGATCGGCGCCGACGTCCGCACGGTGAAGCCCCGCGACGTCGTCATCGTGCCGTTCGTCTGGTCGTGCGGCGAATGCGACTTCTGCCGCGAAGGGCTGCAGACCTCGTGCCGCTTCGGGCGGCAGCGCACCGGCGGCGCGCAGGCGCAGTACCGGCGCGCGCCGCTGGCCGACGGGACGCTGTACCGCCTCGACGTCGACGAGGACGACGAGCGGATGCCGGGACTCCTGACCCTCAGTGACGTCTACGGCACCGGCTACCACGCGGCCCTCACCGGCGGCGCGGGCCCCGGGAAGACGGTCGCGGTGATCGGCGACGGCGCCGTCGGCCTCCTTGCCGTGCTGTCGGCGCGGCAGCTCGGCGCGGAGCGCATCATCCTGATGGGGCGGCACGACGCGCGGACCGACCTCGGCCGCCGCTACGGCGCGACCGATGTCGTGGCGGCGCGCGGCGACGAGGGAATCGCGGCGGTCCGCGACCTCACCGGCGGCGACGGGGCGCACGTCGTCGTGGATGCCGTGGGCCACCTGCCCGCGTACGAGCAGGCGCTCGGCATCGTCCGCGACGGCGGGGCGGTCAGCCGCGTCGGGGTCCCGCAGTACACGTCCGGGCCCATCGGGCGGACGCAGTTCGATCGCAACATCACGATCACCGGCGGCGTCGCGCCCGTCCGGGCGTACATCGACCGGCTGCTGCCCGGCATCCTGGACGGCACGGTCGACCCGGGCGCCGTGTTCGACCGCGAGGTCGGGCTCGAGGAGATCCCCGAGGCGTACCGGCTCATGGATGCCCGCGAGGCGCTGAAGGTCCTCGTCCGGCCCTGAGTCGCGGCATCCGCCTCCATCCGCTCGGCATCCGCTCGGCATCCGCCCTTCATCCGCTCGGCATCCGCCCCCCACCGTGCGCCGGGCACGGGCGCGGCGTGCCGTCCGGGAGGAGATGTCACGTCGGGAGGATCACCTGGTCCGTGGCAGCCTGCCGATGCGTCATCTCCTCCGGAACCGCCCACCCCGCCGCCCGCGGAGCGATGCGGGGCGCCGCCACCCCTGCGCGTCGCGCCGTCAGCCCTGCGCGTCGCGCCAGGAGTGCTGCGGCTCGTACCCCAGCAGACGCCGCGCCTTCGCCGTCGAGAACAGCGAGTCGTTGACGCCCACCTCGCCGCGCACCTCGACGCCGGGGAAGACCTCGGCGATCAGCTCGGCGTTCGGCCGGGTCATGACGGTGTCGGCCGCCGCGATGAGGAAGCGGTCGAAGCCGGCGGGGGCCACCTCCAGCGCGCGCAGGATCGCCTGGGCGCCGTCGCGCGCGTCGATGTAGCTCCACAGGTTCCACTTCCGCAGGCGCGGGTCGGCATCGAACGCCGGGAACTCCGCGTAATCCTCCGGCACCATGACGTTGGAGAACCGCAGCGCCGTGATCGACGCCTGCGGATGCCACCGCACGAGCTCGATCGCGAGCTGCTCCTCGAGGTGCTTGACCAGGGAGTAGACCGACTCGGGGCGCGCCGGGTAGTCCTCGTCGACGGGAACGTACGGCGGGGGGACGTCGAACGGCAGCCCCTGGACGGTCTCGCTGGATGCGTAGACGATCCGCGTGATGCCCAGTCGCAGCGCCGCCCAGAAGACATTGAAGGTGACCGCGATGTTGTTGTGGAAGGTCGCGACGTCGGCGCGGATGCCGGGGGCCGGGATCGCCGCCAGATGCACGAGCGCCTCGACCCCGTCGTGCTGATCGCCCACAGAGGTGAGCGCGTCGACGACCTGCCCGTAGTCGGTGAGGTCGACCTGAACGAAGCCCGGGCCGCGCAGGCCCACGGCGTCGAGGCCGATCACCTCGTGGCCTGCGGCTCGCAGCTCGCGGACGACGACGGTTCCCAGCTTGCCGGAGGACCCGGTGACGGCGATGCGCATGCCTCCAGCGTGGCACGCCGCGGGCCGCCCCGGTGTGACCGGTAACCTCGGCCACATGGGACAGCGGAGCGGCACCGAGCGCGTGGGCATGCGCGAGGTCGCGGCGCGCGCCGGCGTCTCGACGCAGACGGTGTCGCGCGTGATCAACGAGCATCCCCACATCCGGCCTGAGACACGGGCGCGGGTCGAGCAGGCGATGGCCGACCTCGGCTACCGGATGAACAACGCGGCCCGCTCGCTCGGCACCTCGACGACCCGCACCATCGGGGTGCTCGCGTCCGACTCCGACCTGTTCGGCCCCGCTGCCGGCATCGCCGCCCTCGAGGCGGCCGCGCGGGCCGCCGGCCGCTGGATCTCCACGGCGTATGCCGACGGCTCCGACCCCGCTGCCGTCGGTGCGGCGGTCGACCACCTGCTCGCGCAGGGCGTCGACGGGATCGTCGTGGTCGCGCCGCACACCGCGACGCTGCGCACGCTCGGCGACAGCGTGCAGGGGGTTCCGCTCGTCGTCCTGCAGGGCGGCGCGGGCGAGGCCCCTCAGGTGGACGGCGCGGCGCTCGCCGTGGATCATCTCGCGCAGCTCGGCCACCGCCGGATCGCCCGCGTCGCGGGACCGGCCGCGTGGCACGAGGCGGGCCTCCGCGACCGCGGCATGGACGACGCCCTCGCCCGCCACGCGCTGACCGGCGCGGGGCGCTGGGAGGGTGACTGGTCGGCGGCCGGCGGGGCGGCGCTCGCCAAGGAGGTCGCCGCGGCCGTGCGCGCGCCGGACGGTCCGACGGCGGTCGCCGTCGCGAACGACCAGATGGCGCTGGGCCTCATCGCGGGCCTGTTCGATCTCGGGGTGCGCGTGCCCGCCGACGTGTCGATCACGGGGTTCGACGACAACCCGGATGCCGGCTTCTACCGGCCCGCGCTCACGACGGTGCGCCTGGACATCGCGGGGGAGGCGCGTCGCTGCATCGGCGAGCTCGTCGCGCCGGGGACGGCTGCCGCCGCGGCCCCTCCCCGCCTCGTGGTCCGGGACTCCACGGCGCCACGCTGATCCGCACCGCCTGCGCTCTGGCATCCATCGTGTGTTACCGGTAACATGTCGATCGTCCCTCGTCACGAACCAACGGAGGCACCGTGACCGCAGCATCGCCCGCACACGACGCGATCGTCGCGGGGCGCACCGCGCTCGGCATCGAGCTCGGCTCGACCCGCATCAAGGCCTGCCTCATCGACGCCGACGACCCGGCGACCGTCCTCGCGGTCGGCGTGCACGAGTGGGAGAACGTCTTCGCCGATCGCCGGTGGACCTACCCGCTGGATGCCGTCTGGTCGGGCCTGCAGGCGGCGTACGCCGGTCTCGTCGCCGACGTCGAGCGCCGCCATGGCGCACGCCTGGAGACCATCGGCGCGATCGGCGTCTCGGCGATGATGCACGGGTACCTCGCGTTCGATGCGGCGGGCGAGCTGCTCGTGCCGTTCCGGACCTGGCGCAACACGGACACCGGAGCCGCCGCCGCCGAGCTCAGCGATCTCTTCGGGGTGAACATCCCGCTGCGCTGGTCGATCGCCCACCTCCGCCAAGCCGTGCTCGACGGCGAGCCGCACATCGCGGACCTCGCGTCGTTCACGACCCTCGCCGGGTACGTGCACCGGGAGCTCACGGGGCGCCGCGTCCTCGGTGTCGGCGACGCCTCCGGCATGTTCCCGATCGACCCGGCGACCGGCGACTACGACCGGGATCTCGTGCGCCGCTACGACGATCTCGCAGCCGGCTCCACCCCGCCGCTGCTCGACCTCCTGCCCGAGGCGCTCGTCGCGGGCGCGGACGCCGGCACACTCACCCCGGAGGGCGCCGTCCTGCTAGACCCGACCGGCGTGCTGCGGCCCGGCATCCCGTTCTGCCCGCCGGAGGGCGACGCCGGCACCGGCATGGTCGCGACGAACGCCGTCGCCCCGCGTACCGGCAACGTCAGCGCGGGGACGAGCATCTTCGCGATGGTGGTTCTGGAGCGTCCGCTGCACGGCGTGCACCACGAGCTCGACGTCGTCACGACGCCGGCTGGCGACCCCGTCGCGATGGTGCACTGCAACAACGGCGCGAGCGAGCTCGCCGCCTGGGCCGGGCTGTTCGGCCGGTTCGCGGAGGCCTCCGGGTCGCCGGTCTCGTCCGACGCCGTGTTCGACGTGCTGTTCCGCGAAGCGCTCGACGGCGACGCGGATGCCGGCGGGCTCCTCGCGTACAACCACCTCGCCGGTGAGCCGATCGCCGGGCTCGACGAGGGGCGGCCGCTGTTCGTCCGCACCCCGGACAGCCGGCTGACCCTCGCGAACGTCATGCGGGCGCAGCTGTACGGCGTGTTCGGCACGCTCGCCCTCGGCATGCGCGTGCTCGCGGAGGAATCCGTCGCGCTCGACCGGATGACGGCGCACGGCGGGCTCTTCCGCACCGCCGGCGTCGCCCAGCGCTTCCTCGCGGGGGCCCTCGATGCCCCCGTGGCCGTCGGCGAGACGGCATCCGAGGGGGGCGCGTGGGGGATCGCCGTCCTGGCCGCCTTCCGCCTTTCCGGCGGCACCGACCTCGGCGCCTACCTCGACGACCGGGTCTTCGCGGGTGCGCCGATCGCCGTCGCCGACCCCGACCCCGCCGACGTCGCGGGATTCGCCGCCTACCTCGACCGCTACCGCGCCGGGCTCGCCGTCGAGGCGGCCGCCGTGGCATCCCTCTGACTCACCTCTATCGAAGGAACACGCATGCCTCTCTCCTCCTCCCTCGACGGCTACACCGTCTGGTTCGTCACCGGCAGCCAGAACCTGTACGGCGAAGAGACCCTCCGCCAGGTCGCGGAGCAGTCGCAGCAGGTCGTCGCGCGCCTCGACGGACTGCCCGTCCGCGTCGAGTGGAAGCCTGTCCTGAAGGACGCCGATTCGATCCGTCGGCTCGCGCTCGAGGCCAACAGCGACGACAGCGTCATCGGCGTGATGGCCTGGATGCACACCTTCAGCCCCGCGAAGATGTGGATCGCCGGGCTCGACGCGCTGCAGAAGCCGCTGCTGCACCTGCACACGCAGGCCAATGTCGAGCTGCCCTGGGCCGACATCGACTTCGACTTCATGAACCTCAACCAGGCCGCCCACGGCGACCGCGAGTTCGGCTACATCCAGACGCGCCTCGGCGTGCCCCGCAAGACCGTCGTCGGGCACGTGTCGAACCCCGTCGTCCGGCAGCAGATCGAGGACTGGCAGCGCGCCGCCGCCGGCCGCCAGGCCGCGCGCACGCTCAAGCTCGCCCGCTTCGGCGACAACATGCGCTACGTCGCCGTCACGGAGGGCGACAAGACGGAGGCCGAGCTGCGGTTCGGCGTGCAGGTCAACACGTGGGGCGTCAACGAACTCGCGGATGCCGTCGCGCAGGCCACCGACGCGCACATCGACGCGCTCATCGAGGAGTACATCGCGGCCTACGACGTCGCGGAGGAGCTCCTGCCCGGCGCTGCGCGGCACCAGTCGCTGCGGGACGGCGCCGCGATCGAGGTCGGGTTGCGCTCCTTCCTCGAGGACGGCGGGTTCGGGGCGTTCACGACCTCGTTCGAAGACCTCGGGGAGCTGAAGCAGCTGCCCGGACTCGCGGTGCAGCGCCTCATGGCGGCGGGCTACGGGTTCGGCGCCGAGGGCGACTGGAAGACCGCGATCCTCGTCCGCGTCGCGAACGTCATGGGCGCCGGCCTCCCGGGCGGTGCGAGCCTCATGGAGGACTACACCTACGACCTCGTCGCGGGCGACGAGAAGATCCTCGGCGCGCACATGCTCGAAGTCGCGCCGTCGCTCACGACCGCCAAGCCGCGGCTGGAGATCCACCCGCTCGGCATCGGCGGCAAGGACGACCCGGTGCGCCTCGTCTTCACCGCCGACCCGGGCCCGGCTCTCGTCGTCGCGATGAGCGACATGCGCGACCGGTTCCGGCTCGTCGCGAACGTCGTGGAGAACGTCGCCGCCCCCGACCTCCCGCAGCTGCCCGTCGGTCGCGCCGTCTGGAAGCCCGCCCCCGACTTCGCGACGTCCGCGGCGTGCTGGCTGACCGCCGGCGCCGCGCACCATACCGTGATGACGACGGCCGTCGGGATCGAGGTGTTCCGTGACTTCGCGGAGATGGCCGGGACGGAGCTGCTGGTGATCGACGAAGACACGACCGTGCGCGGATTCCAGAAGGAGCTGCGCTGGAACCAGGCGTACTGGCGTCTGGCGCAGGGCCTGTGAGCGGCTCGGCGACGCCGGTCTCCGGCACGGCGTACGAGCTCCGGTCGGGCGGCTACGCGGCGACGGTCGCGAGCGTCGGCGCGTCGCTGCGCCGGCTGACGCACGCCGGCCGCGACCTCGTCGTGCCGTTCGGCGCCGACGAGGTGCGGCCCGGCTACCGCGGCGCGACGCTCGCGCCGTGGCCGAACCGGGTCGTCGACGGGCGGTACACCTTCGACGGGACGTCGTACCGGACGGCGCTCACCGAGCCGGAGCGCGGCCACGCCCTGCACGGCCTCGTCGCGTGGCTCGAGTTCGGCGTCGTGGCGCAGGGCGAGGACGAGGTGACGCTCGCCGGCGACATCGTGCCCCAGACCGGCTACCCCTGGCGGGTGCGCGTCGAGACGACCTACCGGCTTGACGCGGCCGGGCTCACGCAGACCGTGCGGGCGACGAACGAGAGTGCCGGCACGGCGCCGTTCGGCACCGGTCCGCACCCGTACCTCGTGGCCGGACCCAGCGGGCTGAACGCCTGGTCGCTGGAGCTCCCCGCCGCCCAGGTCCTCGACGTCACGCCCGACCGGCTCGCCCCTGTCGCGCTGCACGCCGTGGACGACCTCGACGCGGACCGCTTCGACTTCCGTGCCGCGCGGACGCTCGGCGCCGTCGAGATCGACCACGCGTACACGGAGCTCGCCCGGGACGCCGACGGCACCGCCACGGTCCGGCTGACCGACCCCGCCGGCGGCGGCGTCCAGATGACGTGGGGCGCGGAGTGCCCCTGGGTGCAGGTGCACACGGCCGACCTGCCCGGTGGCCCCGCGCAGCCGGGGCACCGCGGCGGCCTCGCCATCGAGCCGATGACGTGCGCGCCGGACGCCTTCAACGCCGACCGCTACGACTACGACGCGGGACTGCTCACGATCGCTCCGGGCGCAACGGCGACGGCATCCTGGCGGATCTCGGCGCTCTGAGCCTGCGGCCCGCCGGCGGCGCCCCTGACCCGCACGGCAATCTGCAGGATGCGGTGTGACGCACGGGGCGGATGAGCGGTCGTCCGCCTCATCCGTCACCGTCGATCCTGCAGTTTGCAGCGGGCCGTGCCCAGGACCGTGCCGATGACCACGGGGAGAGGGGCGGCAGGCCGCTGCCGTCACTCGATCCCCGTGGCGCCGCCCACCGGGGTCGTCGTGTCGATCGCGTCGCGGAGGGGTCGCCGCATCGCGGCCCAGTATCGCGTCGGCGTGATCCGCGTCAGCACGTCGACGAGGCGAGCTTCACGCCCGATCATCGTCCGCGCGCGGCGCCTGATCGTGGCGTCGACGATCTTCGCCGCGGCGTCGGCGGGCTCGGTGTGGTACATCCTCGCCTGCGCCTGTGCGGCCCGATCGGCGACCGCCGGGTCGATCGCCGCGGCATAACGTCCGCGGAGGATGATCCCGGTCTTCACCCCGGCGGGGTACACGGCGCCGACCGTGACGGTCGACCCTTCGAGCTCATGGCGGAGCGCCTCGGTGAACCCGCGGACGGCGTACTTGCTCATCGCGTACGGGATGCGCCCCGCCGGTGCCGCGAGCCCGTAGATCGAGACGAGGTGCGTGATGTGCGCGGCGGGGGCGCGGCGCAGCGCGGGCAGCAGCGCCTGCGTGATGTTGACCGTGCCCCAGAGGTTCACGTCCATGAGCCAGCGCATCTCCGCCATCGTGAGCTGGTCGATGCTGCCGAGCATGGACGAGCCGGCGCAGGTGATGAGGGTCTGCACGTGCGGGTGGGATGCCGTGATGTCGGCCGCAGCGGCCGTCACGGCCGCGTCGTCCGAGAGGTCCACCACGTGCGTCGTGTGGCCCGTGCCGGGCAGGGATGCCGACACCGCCGCGAGGCCCGCCGCATCCCGGTCGACGAGCGCGAGCCGCGCCCCGCCGGCCGCGAGCCGGCGGGCGACTTCGGCGCCCATGCCGGCGGCTGCGCCGGTGACGACGCTCGTCGCGCCGGTGACGTCCAGTCGTGGCATCCGTACCCCTGTTCTCGATTTGTTCCGTCTCTACCGTCGATTCTGGCCGACGCCCTTCCCTAGGATCGAGGGGAGGGGGACCCGTGGCCGAGAAGCAGCAGCGCGTGCGCACACGCGACGTCGTCGCTGAGGGGCTGTACATCGCGTCCGCGGCGACCCGGCTGAGCTTGAAGAACAGCATCCTCGTGCACATCCTCGCCGAGGGGGAGGACTTCGACTCGGAGCGGTTCCTCCCCGATGCGCGCGCCGCGCTGCTCGCGCTCGCCGACGAGGCCGAGGAGGATGCCGCGCGCGCCGAGCGCGACCGCAAGGCGGCCCGCGGGCGGCACACCGACTCCGACGGCACGCACGACTATCGCAGCCGCGACATCCGCAACCTCCGCCGCCGCCGCAAGCAGTCGCAGCACGTCGCGCGCGAGCTGCGCGCGCGGGCCGAGGACGAAGAGGAGCTCGGCAAGCTCATCGCGGACGCGCGGGAAGCGGCGTGGCACGAGGTCGCCGGCAACATCGACCGGACGCTGCGCATCGAGGCCGCGCGGCCCGACCTCGAGCCCGACTACGACCGGATGCGCATCGCACGCATGCAGGCGCTGCGCCTCGTCGACCTGCCGAAGCTGCGCGCGCATCGGCGCAGCGTGGAGAAGCAGTCGGCGCTGCGCGAGAGCGGCGTGGAGCCCGAGGTCATCCACGATGGCGACGCCCCCGCCGGGGGATTCGACCCCGCCGAATTGGAGTAGGCGGCCCTCGATTCGGAGGATCCGCCGGTCTGGGGTATTCTGGTCGCTGGCCTTGCGAGAGCAAAGACCATGCGCCCGTAGCTCAATGGATAGAGCATCTGACTACGGATCAGAAGGTTAGGGGTTCGAGTCCCTTCGGGCGCACACTGTGTTGAGACAGTAACGATCGAAGACCCGCGGAATCCCGCGGGTTTTCGTGTTTCCGGGGATGCTCTCGCCCCCGGCTCAATCGATCGGCCGGCGGCGCAGCCGCTTGATGTCGGTGCGCCGCTGCTTCTCGCTCAATCGGCGCTCCTTGGCGCCGCGGGTCGGCTTCGTCGGTCGCCGGGCGGGCGCGGGCGGCCGGAGAGCCTCGGCCACGATCGCGGCCAGCCGCGCGCGGGCCGCGTCGCGGTTGCGCAGTTGTGCGCGGTGCTCGGAGGCCGCGATCGTCAGCACGCCGTCCACCAGCCGGCCGCTCAGCCGATCGAGCACGCGCTCGCGCTGGTGCGGCGACAGCACCGCCGAACCGGCGGCATCCCAGCTGAGCTCCACGCGGGAATCGGCCGTGTTCACCCCCTGCCCGCCCGGGCCGGACGACCGGGAGAACCGCCAGGACAGCTCCGACTCCGGGATCGTGATCCCGGGCGTCACCCGCAGACCGGGGCGGTGCGGTGTGACCATGCACCCATCATCCTCCGCGGCGCACGGCGGTGCGACGAGATTAGGCTCGACCCCATGGCCCCTCCCGCTCCGACTCCCGCGACGCACTGGGAACGCCTGACCCCGGAAGCGGCAGCCGAGCTGCTCGCCGGAACGTCGGCGCGGTGGTGGCTCTCCGGCGGCGCGGCCCTGGACCGCTGGCTCGGCGCGCCCATCCGCGCGCGTGCGAACACAGACGTGAGCACGACCACCCGCGACCTCGCGCACCTGGTCGAGGCGCTGCCGGCAGGCTTCACCGCGTGGGCGCCGAGCGGTGAGGACGCCGTCGTCCCGTTCGCCGACGCTCCCGAGGATGCCGACCTGCAGCCCGTCCGCATCCTCGATGACGCCACGGGCGCGTGGGTGCTGCAGGTCAACGTCGAGGACGGCGTCGACCGGGCGTGGCTCTACCGGCGCGACCCGCGCCTGCAGCTGCCGTGGGACCGCGCCGTGCTCGACATCGACGGCATCCCGACCGGTGCTCCCGAGGTGCAGCTCGTCTGGAAGGCACTCCGGCCCCGGCCCGAGGATGAGGTCGACAAGGATGCCGTCCTGCCGACGCTCTCGGATGCGGCTCGGGCGTTCTACGAGACGGCGCTCCTGCGGATCCATCCGCACTCGACGTGGGCCATCCACGTGCGGAGCCCTCTCACTCCCGCGAAGGCCAGCTGGAACCGCAAGAAGAACTGACCCCTCAGCCGTCGAGCTCAGGCGCGCCCTCCCCGTCCGCGGAGACCGCCTTCGAGACAAGCGCTCGGAACCACCGCTGGGCCGGGGACAGGCTCGTCTCGCTGCGCGTGTAGAGCGAGACCGGCGTGCTCTGCGCGGGCCACGGCAGGTCGGCGATGCGAAGACTCGGGAACCAGCCGCAGAAGACCTCGGCGACGTGACGGGGGAGCAGCACGACGAGGTCGGTCGCCTCGAGGACGGCGGGCACGGTCGAGTACTCCTCGATCGTCAGCGCGACCTGCGGCATGAGGCCGTGCTCGGTGAGGGCCTGGAGCGGGAAGACGTGCCCACCGCGCACCGAGACGCGGATGAACCGACGCCCGGCGAACATGTCCGGGGCGGTCGGCGGGAGCGGGTGCGCGCCCGAGGACAGCGCGACGTACTCGACGCTCCGCACCCGCGTCCGCCACAGTCGGGGCGTGCCCATGAGCGACACGGTCAACGCGAGGTCGATCGTGCCGCGGACGAGGCCGTCCTCGACCTGGTCGGAGTCCAGGCGCTCGACCTTGAGCCGTGCCCGGGCATCCTCACGCGCGAGCGCGGCCATGATGGGCGGAAGGAAGGTCTGCTCACCGATCGAGGTGAGACCGAGCGCCAGGTCTCCGGTGAAGCGACCGGGGTCGAATGTGTCCGGGTCGCTGACCGTGGCATCGATCTGGGCCAGCGCTTCATGCAGCGGACCGAAGAGCTGCACGGCGCGTGGGGTGGGCGCCATGACATGCCCCTCCCGACGGAACAGGTCGTCGCCGAAGCGTTCGCGCAGCCGCGCGAGGGTGTAGCTGACGGTCGGCTGCGTCACGTGCAGCCGCTCGGCGGCGGCCGTGAGGCTCCGCTGCTCGTACAGCACCACGAAGGTGCGCAACTGGTTCAGATCCGCCCACGCCATTCATAGATCGTATCTATTCGGCATCCACTCTGCATCTATTGGACCGCAGCGCGGAACCCGCCTACAGTCAGGTGAAGCACCCCGGCAAGTGACAAGGACGACACGCGTTGATCATCGACATCCACGGCCACTACACGACGGCACCCGCACAGCTCGGCGCATGGCGTGACCTCCAGATCGCGTTCGCCGACGGCAAGGGGGAAGCGCCCGACCCGGCTGACCTGCACATCAGCGACGACGACATCCGCGAGACGATCGAGGCCAACCAGCTGAAGCTCATGAACGAGCGCGGCAGCGACGTCACCGTCTTCAGCCCGCGCGCGTCCTTCATGGCCCACCACATCGGCGACTTCGCCGTGAGCGAGACGTGGGCGCGCATCTGCAACGACCTCGTCGCACGCGTCGCGCAGCTCTTCCCCGACCGCTTCCTGCCGGGGGCGATGCTCCCGCAGTCGCCCGGCGTCGACCCCCAGACCGTCCTCGCCGAGCTCGACCGCGCCGTGAACGACCTCGGCGTCGTCACCGTCAACATCAACCCCGACCCTTCCGGCGGGCTGTGGACCGCGCCGCTGCTGACCGACAAGAGCTGGTACCCGCTGTACGAGAAGCTCGTCGAGTACGAGCTGCCGGCGATGATCCACGTCTCGACCTCCTGCAAGCCGCAGTTCCACACCACCGGCGACCACTACCTCGGCGCCGACACGACGGCGTTCATGCAGCTGCTCAAGGGCGACCTCTTCCGCGACTTCCCGGACCTGAAGTTCGTCATCCCGCACGGCGGCGGTGCGGTGCCCTACCACTGGGGGCGCTTCCGCGGCCTCGCCATGGCGCTCGGCAAGCCCGAGCTCGAAGAGCACCTGCTGAACAACGTGTTCTTCGACACGTGCGTCTACCACCAGCCGGGCATCAACCTCCTCACCGAGGTCATCCCGACCGACAACATCCTCTTCGCGAGCGAGATGATCGGCGCCGTCCGCGACATCGACCCCCGCACGGGCCACTACTTCGACGACACGAAGCGCTACGTCGATGCCACCCCCAACCTCACCGACGACGAGCGGGTCCAGGTCTTCGAGGGCAATGCCCGCCGCGTCTACCCCCGACTGAACCGCGCCCTCGCCGCCCGCGGCCTCTGAGACCCACCCGGAGAACCACATGACCCGCCTGAACAACCTCGGCATCGTCCGCACCACCATCGAACGGCCCGACCCGGCCGACGTCGCGCGCCTGTCGCAGTTCGGCGTCGCCACGATCCACGAGGCGATGGGCCGTGTCGGGCTCCTCCGTCCCTACATCCGTCCCGCCTACAGCGGTGCGAAGCTGTGCGGCCCTGCAGTCACGGTCCTGCTGCAGCCCGGCGACAACTGGATGTTCCACGTCGCCGCCGAGCAGGTGCAGGAGGGCGACGTCCTCGTCGCCGGCTGCACGACGGAGAGCGAGGACGGCTTCTTCGGCGAGCTGCTCGCCACGTCGCTCACTGCGCGCGGATGCAAGGGCCTCGTCATCGACGGCGGCGTCCGCGACGTCGCCGACCTCGAGAAGATGGATTTCCCGGTCTTCTCCCGCGCCATCAACTCCAAGGGCACCATCAAGGCGACGCTCGGTTCGGTGAACGTCCAGGTCGTCGTCGCCAACGCCGTGGTCAACCCCGGTGACGTCGTCGTCGCGGATGTCGACGGCGTCGTCGTCGTCCCGCGCGAGCTCGTCGGCGCGGTGGCGGATGCGTCGCAGAAGCGCGAGGACCTCGAGGAGTCGAAGCGGCAGAAGTTCCGCGACGGCGTCCTGGGCCTGGATCTCTACGGCATGCGCGAACCGCTCGCGAAGGCCGGCCTCGAGTACGTGGAGGACTGACATGGCGCACGGAGACACGAGCGGCGGCTTCGAGAAGACCCCGGGCTGGCTGGACTGGTACGGCGGCCCGACGAAGCCGACGTTCCGCCTGCCCGCCGGAGCCGTCGACGCGCACTGCCACGTCTTCGGTCCGGGGGAGCAGTTCCCCTACGCGCCGGAACGCAAGTACACCCCGTGCGACGCGTCGGCCGACCAGCTCTTCGCGCTCCGCGACCACCTCGGCTTCGACCGCAACGTGATCGTCCAGGCGACCAGCCACGGCGCCGACAACCGCGCTCTCGTCGACGCCCTGCAGCGCAGCGGCGGGCGCGCCCGCGGCGTCGCGACGGTGCGCCGCGACGTCACCGACGAGCAGCTCGCCGAGCTGCACGCCGCCGGCGTCCGCGGCGTCCGCTTCAACTTCGTCAAGCGCCTCGTCGACCGCGTGCCGACCGAGTCGCTCGGCGAGATCGTGGAGAAGATCGCCCCCCTCGGGTGGCACGTCGTCATCTACTTCGAGGCCGAGGACCTGCCCGAGCTGTACGACTTCTTCTCCGCCATCCCGACCGACGTCGTCGTCGACCACATGGGCCGGCCGGACGTCACGAAGGACCCCGACGGACCCGAGTTCGGCCTGTTCCTGCGCTTCATGCGGGAGAACCCGAACGTGTGGACCAAGGTGTCCTGCCCGGAGCGACTCTCCGCGACCGGCCCGCGGGCCCTCGACGGGGAGCATGATGCCTATACGGATGTCGTTCCGTTCGCCCGTCGCGTCGTCGAGGAGTTCCCCGACCGCGTGCTGTGGGGCACCGACTGGCCCCACCCCAACCTGAAGGACCACATGCCCGACGACGGGCTGCTGGTCGACTTCATCCCGCACATCGCCCCCACCGCCGAGCTTCAGCAGAAGCTCCTCGTGGACAACCCGCGCCGTCTCTACTGGCCCGAAGGAAACTGACATGGCACTCGACAAGCCGTACAAGAACGTCCCCGGCACGATCATCTTCGACGCCGAGCAGGCCCGGAAGGGCTACCAGCTCAACCAGCTCTCGATGTCCCTCATGAAGCCGGAGAACCGCGAGCGGTACCTCGCCGACCGCGAGGCGTACCTCGACGAGTGGGACCTCACGCCGGTCGCCCGCCAGGCGGTGCTGGATCTCGACCTCAACGCCATGATGGCCGAGGGCGGCAACATCTACTTCCTCAGCAAGATCGGCGCGACGCACGGGCTGAGCTTCCAGCAGATGGCCGGCTCGATGACCGGGATGAGCGAGGCCGCGTACCGCGACATGATGATCGGCGGCGGACGTCGTCCCGAGGGCAACCGCCTCAAGGACCTCGACGGCTGGACGCCGCCGAGCACCGAGAAGTCCGAGGTCATGCGCCCGGACGCGCCCGCCAAGTACACCTCCGCGCTGTTCACCTCGCACGTGCCGGCGATCGGTGCGGCGATGGACCTCGGCAAGACCGAGGAGCCGTACTGGAAGAAGGTGTTCGACGGGTACACGTGGACGCGCCAGTGGGCCAAGGAGAACACGCCCGACGTCGTCATCCTCGTCTACAACGACCACGCCACCGCGTTCGACGCGTCCATCGTCCCCACCTTCGTGCTCGGCACGGGCGCTGAGTACCCGGTCGCCGACGAGGGCTACGGTCCCCGTCCGGTGCCCGACGTGAAGGGCTACCCGGAGTTCGCGGCGCACCTCGCGCAGTCGATCATCCAGGACGACTTCGATCTGACCCTCGTCAACGAGATGGTGGTCGACCACGGACTCACCGTGCCGCTCTCCCTCGTGTTCGGCGACGTGGAGGAGTGGCCCTGCAAGGTCATCCCGCTCGCCGTCAACGTGGTCCAGTACCCCGTTCCCTCGGGCCGCCGCTGCTACGAGCTGGGCCGGGCCCTGCGCCGTGCGCTCGACAAGTGGGACGGCGAGGAGCTCAACGTGCAGATCTGGGGCACCGGCGGCATGAGCCACCAGCTCCAGGGTCCCCGCGCCGGGCTCATCAACGCCGAGTGGGACAACGCCTTCCTCGACCACCTCATCGCCGACCCGCTGGGCCTGACCGAGTGGTCGCACATGGAGTACGTCGACGAGGCGGGCTCCGAGGGCATCGAGCTGGTCGACTGGCTCATCGCCCGCGGCGCCATGGACGACCAGTTCGCCGGCGAGGCGCCCTCCGTGGACCACCGGTTCTACCACGTGCCCGCCTCGAACACCGCGGTCGGCCACCTCGTGCTGACCAACCCCAGCGCCTGACGGCATCCAAGGAGACACCCCGCAATGAGCAACGACAAGGTCCGGGTCGCGGTCGTCGGCGCCGCCGGCGCGTTCGGCATGAAGCACCTCGACGGTCTCGTGAACATCGAGGACGCCGAGGTCACCGTCGTCAGCGCGACGAGTGCGGAGAAGGCGCAGGCCGTTGCCGACCAGTACGGCGTCGCGAACGCCGTGGTCGGCTTCGACGCCGTGCTGGAGCGGGACGACGTGGATGCCGTGATCCTCGCGACCCCCACCCAGCTGCATGCCGCGCAGTCGCAGGCCGTGCTCGCCGCCGGCAAGCACGTGCAGGTCGAGATCCCCCTCGCCGACTCGTTCGCCGACGCCGAGGCGACCGTCGCGGCTGCTGACGCGTCGAGCAAGATCGCGATGGTGGGGCACACGCGCCGCTTCAACCCGTCGCACCAGTGGGTGCACGACAAGATCGCGGCGGGCGAGTACAACATCCAGCAGATGGACGTGCAGACGTACTTCTTCCGCCGCACGAACACCAATGCCAAGGGCGAGGCCCGCTCGTGGACCGATCACCTGCTGTGGCACCACGCCGCCCACACGGTCGACCTGTTCGCCTACCAGGCCGGCAGGATCGTGCAGGCCAACGCCGTCCAGGGCCCGATCCACCCCGAGCTCGGGATCGCGATGGACATGTCGATCCAGCTGAAGAGCGAGACCGGCGCGATCTGCACCCTGTCGCTGTCGTTCAACAACGACGGCCCGTTCGGCACCTTCTTCCGCTACATCGGCGACACCGGCACCTACATCGCCCGGTACGACGACCTCGTCAACGGCAAGGAGGAGCCGATCGACGTGTCGCAGGTCGCCGTCAGCATGAACGGCATCGAGCTGCAGGACCGCGAGTTCGTCACCGCGATCCGCGAGGGCCGCGAACCCAACTCGTCGATGCGTCAGGTGCTGGACTGCTACCGGGTGCTCGGGATGCTGGAGGAGCAGCTCGCGTGAACCTGCCTCGCCTCGGCCTGGGATGTATGAACCTCAGTCACGCCTACGGTGTGCCGCCGACCCCCGAGGAGGGCCTCGCGGTCGCGCGTGCCGCGCTCGACGACGGCATCCGGATGCTCGACACGGCAACCCTGTACGGCGGCGGCCGCAACGAGGAGCTCGTGGGACGCGCGATCGCCGGGCGGCGTGACGAGGTCGTTCTCGCCAGCAAGGGCGGCATGGCGATGGTCGACGGCGTCAAGGTGATCGACGGGCGCCCGGCGACGCTGCGCGCCCATGTCGACGCGTCGCTGGGCCGCCTCGGCGTCGACCACATCGATCTGTACTACCTGCACCGCTGGGACAAGAAGGTGCCGATCGCCGACAGCGTCGGCGCGCTCGCCGAAGCGGTGGATGCCGGCAAGATCGGCGCGATCGGCCTGTCCGAGGTGTCGGTCGCCCGCCTCCGTGAGGCCCAGGCGGTGGCGCCGATCGCGGCTGTGCAGAACGAGTACTCGCTGTGGACCCGCAACGCCGAGCTCGGCATGCTCGAGGCCACCCGTGCCGACGGGATCGCGCTCGTCGCGTTCTCTCCGGTGGCGCGCGGCTTCCTCGCCGACGGCGTCGCCGACCCCGACACCCTCGCGCCGAAGGACATCCGCCGCGCCATGCCCCGATTCCAGCCGGAGCACTGGCCGGCCAACGCCGCGCTGCTGCCGCAGTGGCGCACCCTCGCCGCCGAGGCGCAGTGCACGCCCGCGCAGCTGGCGCTCGCGTGGCTGCTCTCGCGCGGCGACCACGTCGTGCCGATCCCCGGGAGCACCCGCGCCGCGCACGTGCGCGAGAACCTCGCCGCCGTCGACGTCGTCGTGGACCCCGGGTTCCTCGCGCGCGCCGGCGAGCTCATCTCGCACGCAACCGTGTCCGGCTCGCGATACAACCCCGTCGGCAACGCCGAGGTCGACGCCGAGACGTTCGAGGAAGCCGCGGCATGAAGGCCGTCTCCTCGATGGCGACGCGCCACGTGCTGGCGGAGCTGACCGAGGTGGCCGTCGCGGCGGGGCTGCCCCGCGTGGACGTCGACTCCGTCGGGGGAGTGGATGCCGCTCAGCGCGTGGCCGCGGGGGAGCAGCTGGACCTCGTCTTCCTCGCCTCCGATGCGCTGGACCGCCTCGCCGCCGACGGCCACGTCGACGCCGCGTCCGTCGTCCCGCTCGTGCTGTCGCAGGTCGCCGTCGCCGTGCCCTCCGGCCGTGACGACCCGGCCGAGCGACCCGACGGCGCGGCGTTCCCGGACGCCGGCGGTGTGCGCGACGCGCTCCGCCACGCGCAGCGGATCGGCTACTCGACGGGCCCGAGCGGTACCGCCCTGCTCGCGCTCATCGAGGCGTGGGGGCTCACGGCCGAGATCGGCGACCGCCTCGTGCAGGCGCGCCCCGGCATCCCCGTCGCGCGCTCCCTCGCCGACGGCGACGTCGACCTCGGCTTCCAGCAGCTCAGCGAGCTCGTCGGGCAGCCGGGCGTGCGGATCCTCGGTGTCCTGCCCGCGGACTGCGCGATCGACACCGTGTTCTCGGGCGCCGTCGCGGCGACGGCATCCGACCCCGACGCTGCCCGCGACGTGCTCGCCTTCCTGGCCTCCGCCGCCGCGTCGGGCATCAAGACGGCGCACAGCTTCGGGGTCCCTGCCGCGTCGTAGCCGTCGCCGGCCGAGCGTTACCGTAGAAGGTCGCGGGCGTCGCGCCGCGCGCCGCGCCCGACCGCCTTGGAGCCTCCCGATGACCGATGCCCTGCCCGTCCGGGATCCCGCGAGCCGCTACCGCATCGAGCCGACGGTGCTGCAGGCGCTGCGGAGCCCACGCATCCTGACGCGCGAGGTGCTCGCCGGGCTCGTTGTCGCCATCGCGCTCATCCCGGAGGCGATCGCGTTCTCGATCATCGCCGGCGTCGACCCGCGCCTCGGGCTGTTCTCCTCGTTCATCATGGCGGTGGCGATCGCCTTCCTCGGCGGCCGCCCCGCGATGATCACCGCCGCCACCGGCGCCGTGGCCCTCGTCATCGCCCCGGTCGCCCGCGAGTACGGGATGGACTACTTCATCGCCACCGTCCTCCTCGGCGGCGTCATCCAGATCGTCCTCGCCGCGCTCGGCGTCGCGAAGCTCATGCGCTTCATCCCGCGATCGGTCATGGTCGGGTTCGTCAACGCGCTCGCGATCCTGATCTTCGCCGCGCAGTTCCCGCAGCTGATCGACGTGCCCTGGCTCGTCTACCCGCTCGTGGCCGTCGGGCTGCTCATCATGTACCTGATGCCGCTGATCACCCGCGCCGTGCCCGCGCCGCTGGTCGCGATCGTCCTGCTCACCGCCGCGGCGGTCGTCTTCGGGCTGAACGTCCCGACCGTGGGCGACCAGGGTGCCCTGCCGGAGAGCCTGCCCGAGCTGCTGCTGCCGAACGTCCCGCTCACGTGGGAGACGCTCGGCATCATCGCCCCCTACGCGGCCGCGATGGCCGTCGTCGGGCTCCTCGAGTCCCTGATGACCGCGAAGCTCGTCGACGACATCACCGACACCCACTCGCGGAAGACGCGCGAGGCCTTCGGGCAGGGCGCCGCGAACGTGCTCTCCGGCCTGTTCGGCGGCATGGGCGGCTGCGCGATGATCGGCCAGACCATGATCAACGTGAAGGCCTCCGGCGCCCGGACGCGCATCTCCACGTTCCTCGCCGGCGTCTTCCTCCTGATCCTCGTGCTCGTGCTGGGGGACGTCGTCGCCGTCATCCCGATGGCCGCGCTCGTCGCCGTCATGATCGTCGTGTCCGTCGCGACGTTCGACTGGCACAGCATCCGCCCGTCCACCCTGAAGCGGATGCCGAAGAGCGAGACCGTCGTCATGCTCGCGACCGTCGCGGTCACCGTCTGGACGCACAACCTCGCACTGGGTGTCGGCGTCGGGGTGCTCGTCGCGATGGTCGCGTTCGCCCGCCGGGTCGCGCATTTCGTGAGCGTGCGCCGGGCGGTGGATGAGGACGCCGACGTGCCGACCGTCCGCTACACGGTCGACGGCGAGCTCTTCTTCGCGTCCAGCAACGACCTCACGACCCTCTTCGAGTACTCCCGCGACCCCGACCGCGTCGTCATCGACATGTCCCGCTCGCACATCTGGGATGCCTCGACCGTCGCCGCCCTCGACGCGATCGTGACGAAATACGAGGCGCGTGGTGCGCAGGTCGTCCTCGAGGGCATGAACGACGCGACGACGCGGATGTACGGCCGGCTCACGCAGGGCAGCGCCTGACACACGCCGCCGCGGCGCGCAAGGACCCGGGTTTTCGCGGCGGGTCGCGATAGCGTGGAAAGACCGTCCACGGGCGGCGACATCCGTCGAAAGGGAAACTCCGATGAACTCAGGCACCGAACCGGCCCGCGCCCACGCGCGCGTGACGGGAGAGTCCGCCGAGTTCTCCACCCCGGGCGGCGACGTCGAAACCCTGACGGCCGTCGATGCCGATGGCATCCGGCACCTCATCCTGGCGCGTGCGCGCGAGGAGGCCGTCCTCTCCGGCGCCCCCATCGAAGTGCTCACGAGCGGCGATCACGGCGAGCACCATCTGATTGTGGATGCCGACGGCACGCTCAGCGTCCGGACCAGTGAGAAGACCGTCACGCGGGCCGAGTTGCGCGAGCAGGCGTGGTGGACCACCGAGCCCGCGCCGAGCGCGGAGCCCGCGCCGAGCGAGGAGCCCGCGCCGAGCACGGAGCCCGCGCCGAGCGCGGAGCCCGCGCCGAGCGACTGGACCGCGGCGCTCGACGCCGGGGATGACGACGACCTCGATGCGACGGGGGAGGCGGACCCCGCGCCGGTCGCGTTCGATCTCGGGACGCCGCAGTTCGCGTTCGCGCTCCCGGACGACATCGGCCCGTACGAGCCGTCCACATCCCTGGGCGAACCGGATGCCGATGAGGACGACGAGGACATCGACGACGTCGAGGATGCGCCGTCGCCGTGGGCGCCGGTCTCCGCCGACGCGCCAGCCGCGCTGGACGCGCCCTCCGAGCCCGCGGACGCGCCGGCCGAGCCTGCGGACCCCATGATCGAGTCCGACGAGCCTGCGGGCGCGCCGTCCGGCCGCGCGGATGAGCCTGCCGAGCCCTCCGAGCCCCTCGTGATCCCGCCCGCCATGCCCACCGGGCTCACCGACATCCCGCCGGTCCCCGTCCTGTCCGGTCCGCTCGCGACGTTCGGCGAGAGCGCCCGCCCCTCCTTCATCGAGCCCGCCGGGGAGCACCCCGCGAAGCTCGACGGCTGGCGTGCGTTCCTCGCGCAGCTCGGTCTTCCGATGCGCCCGTCACGGGCCGCGATCGAGCGCGCCGCGCGGGAGATGGCCGTCTCGCGGCACTGGGCCGGCTGCCGGACGATCGCCGTCGCCAACGGCAAGGGCGGCGTCGGCAAGACGATGACCACGGCGGTCCTCGCCGCCGTCTACGCGCGCCACGGCGGTGGCACGGTGCTGGCGTGGGACAACAACGACACGCGCGGCACACTGGGCTGGCGCACCGAGCAGGGCGACTACGACACGACCATCCGCGACCTGCTGCCGCAGGCCGCGAAGCTGCTGGAGACCACGGCGTCGGTCTCCGACATCGCCCGGTACGTCCACCACCAGAGCGTCGACCGCTACGACGTGCTCCGCTCCAACCCTGAGCTCCTCGCTGCGGATCAGCGGATCACGACGGCCGACTTCGACCTGCTCATGCAGGTCGCCGCACGGTACTACCGCATGGTGATCTTCGACTCCGGCAACGACGAGTCCGCCGACCGCTGGCTGCGGATGATCGACTCCGCGCACCAGCTCGTGGTGCCGACGCTGGCCGCACCCGAGTCCGCGGAGTCCGCAGCGCTTCTCCTGGACGCGCTGCGTCGCCGCGATGAGCACTCCCGCCGGCTGGCCGAGAACGCCGTCGTCATCGTCAGCCAGTCGGAGCGTTCGAACGCCGCCGCCGTGCAGGAGATCGCCGAGGGGTTCGTCGGTCACGTGCGCGCCGTCGAGGTCATCCCGTTCGACGACGCGCTGAAGGCCGGCCGCATCCGCTACGGCAGCCTGCAGCCGAAGACGCGCGACGCGTGGATGCGGGCCGCCGCGGCCGTCGCCGACGGTCTCTGAGCCGGCTGAACCGACGGAGAGGAAAGGCGGCCCAGAATCAGGGGCACCCGAAGCCTCGTCCGACCTGGGCCGCCGTCCCACAGCTCGATGACCCGAACATCTCCGCCGAGGGCATGACCAATCTAGCCGTGATCGCCGATCCAGCCCGGGGGCTTGACGGGGACGCTGGGAGGCGATACGCCCCCCTCGCGCCGGGCGGCTCTCCGGCACCGGGCACAATGGAAGGGGCGGGGTCCGCAGACCGGACGGCGACCCCACAGCGAAAGGGAACCATGTCGATCACCGAGCGCCAGATCTTCGAACCCGATGGCCGCGCCATCCCGTACGTCGACGAAGGAACCGGTCCGGCGCTCCTGCTGCTGCCCGCGCGCGGCCTCGACATCACCTACCTGGGGACGCTCGCGAGCGTGCTCGTCGAGGAGGACTTCCGGGTCGTGCAGGTCGGTGCGCGCCGACCTGGCGCCGACGCGCTCACGATGCACGACCTCGCACAGGATGTCGTCGACGTCATGGACCATCTCGGCGTCGAACACGCCTGGATCGGGGGGCACGCGTTCGGCGGCGCCGTCGCGCGCACCGTCGCGCTCGATCACCACGACCGCGCGAACGGCGTGCTGCTGCTGGGCGTCGACGCCGGCGAGACGGAGTCGTTGTCCGGCTCCGCCCCCGACCACGAGTTCCTCGCCCGCGCCCGCGACACCGCGATCGACGCGGTGCAGGCCGCCGCGCTCGCCGCCACACCCGAGCCGGAGTGGGCCGCCATCGCGCCGGGACTCCCGGCCCTCATCATCCAGGGGACCGACGACCGCATCACCCCGGCGGCCGGTGGCCGGCGCCTGCAGGCCAGTGCCGCCGACCGCGCCACCCTCGTGGACATCGACGGCGGCGGCCACCTCTTCGTCTCCACCCACGCCGGGCACACGGCGGCCGTGATCGAGGACTACCTCGACTGGGACTGACCGCCTCCTGCCATAGCCGCGGGCTCGGCCCGCAGGCCGAGTCCGACGCCGAGACCCTAGCGGATCTTCCGGCGGTACACCGCGATCGCGCCGGCGTAGCCGATGACGAGGATCCCCACGAGCCAGGCGAGGGCGATCCAGATGTCGCCGCCCACGGGCTCCTGCGCGAACAGCGCCCGCAGGGTGTCGACGATGGATGTCACGGGCTGGTTCTCCGCGAACCAGGCCACCGGACCGGGCATCGATTCGGTGGGCACGAAGGCCGAGCTGATGAACGGCAGGAAGATCAGCGGGTAGCTGAAGGCGCTCGCCCCGTCGACCGTCTTGGCCGACAGGCCGGCGATGACCGCGATCCAGGTGAGGGCGAGGGTGAAGAGGATCAGGATGCCGGTGACGGCCAGCCATGCCAGCACGGACGCGCCGGTGCGGAACCCGACGAGCAGCGCCACGCCGACGACGACGGCGATCGAGACGAGGTTCGCCGCGAGCGAGGTCACGACATGCGCCCAGAGCACGCTGGATCGCGCGATGGGCATGGATTGGAACCGCTCGAAGATGCCGCCCTGCATGTCGAGGAACAGCCGGTACGCGGTGTAGGCGACGCCGGAGGCGATCGTGATGAGCAGGATGCCGGGCAGCAGGTAGTCGACGTACGCGTCGGCCGAGCCGGTCTCGATCGCGCCACCGAACACGAACGTGAACAGCAGCATGAGCGCGATCGGGGTGACGGCGGTCGTGATGATCGTGTCGGGGCTGCGCAGGATGTGCCGCAGCGACCGGCCGGTGAGGATGGCGGTGTCGCCGAGGACGTGTGTGGTCATCGGTCTGCCTTTCCGGTGAGCGCGAGGAAGACGTCCTCGAGTGACGGCTGCTTCTGGACGTACTCGACCTCCGCGGGCGGCAGGAGGCGTCGCAGCTCCTCGAGGGTGCCGTCCTGGGTGATCCGCCCGTCGTGCAGGATCGCGATGCGGTCGGCGAGATGCTCGGCCTCATCGAGATACTGCGTGGTCAGGAGGACCGTGGTGCCGGCCCCCGCGAGGTCCTTCACGGTCTGCCACACGTCGAGCCGCGCCTGCGGGTCGAGCCCGGTGGTGGGCTCGTCGAGGAAGATGATCGGCGGGTCGCCGATGAGGCTCATCGCGATGTCGAGGCGCCGGCGCATACCGCCCGAGTAGGTCGCGGCCTTCCGGTCCGCGGCCTCGGTGAGGGCGAAGTGCGCGAGCAGCTCGGCGGCGATGGCACCGGGGTGCTTCAGGTGACGCAGGCGCGCGACGAGCACGAGGTTCTCCCGGCCGGTGAGCACGTCGTCGACGGCGGCGAACTGTCCGGTGAGGCTGATGGACTCCCGGACGTCGCCGGCCTCGCGCACGACGTCGAAACCGTGGATGCTGGCCGTCCCGGCATCCGGCGCGAGCAGGGTCGAGAGGATGCGCACGAGAGTCGTCTTGCCCGCGCCGTTGGCGCCCAGGAGAGCGAAGACGGTTCCGCGCGCGACCGCGACGTCGATTCCCCGCAGCACCTTCACGTCGCCGAAGGACTTCTCCAGTCCCGCGACGTCGATGGCTGCGGCGGTCACGGTCGTTCCTCGTCTTCGGCATCCTCGATCGCCTTCGTGAGGCGAGCGCGCTCCTTGTCGATCCACTGCGTGCCGGTGTAGGCCTGCGCGAACGTCTCGGCGAATTCGACGGGGTCCGGCCCGACGATGTCGCGGACGGGTGTGCCGTCGGCGGCGGCGCGCTCCCACAGGTCGGCGAGGTCGCCCAGCATCGTGATGAGGGTGTCGCCGTCGGTGACGCCGCCGTAGTACATGAAGTATCGGTGCAGCGCCTTGGCTGCCGTGGCGTAGGGGCCCGGCAGCGCGTCGATGCGGGCCTTGTCCTGCTTGTACTGCTTCTTCTGCTCCAGCGACCCGGTGAGGGCCTCGATCCATTTGGCGGCCACGTCAGTTCTCCTCTTCAGGGTGGGTGGGGCGGAGGTGTTCGATGCGGTCCGAGAGGAAGCCCCATGTCCTCCAGAACTCTGCAAGCTGGTCTTCTCCCCGGGCGTTGAGGGAGTACACCTTGCGCGGCGGGCCCTTCTCCGAGGGCACCTTCTCGACGTCGACGAAGCCCCGCTGCTCGATGCGGATGAGGAGGGCGTAGACCGTCCCCTCGACGAGGTCGGTGAAGCCCTGCTCGCGGAGTCGCGCCGTGATCTCGTAGCCGTATGCGGGCTGCGTGGAGAGGATGGCGAGAACCACCCCCTCGAGGGTGCCCTTGAGCATCTCCGTCATCTGGCTCGCCACGAGCGGCTCCCGTCTACTCAGTCCTGCTGACTACCGGTAGACGGTAACACTGACTACCGGTAGTTGGCAATACTGACTACCGGAACGGAAGCGACGTCGAGCTCAGCTGCAGAGTTCCGCGAACTGCGTGGTCGCGGACTGGATCGACTCGGCGACCTGGGCGAACTCGTCGTTCGCGACGAGGTCCTCGACATCGTCGGTGGCCCCGAGAGCCGTGGCGAAGGCGCGGACGCCTGCCCGGAAGTCGGACAGGGCTGCCGTCACCTCCGCGTTCGTGATCTCGGGAGCCAGCTCGTCGAGCTCTCCCTCCATCCTGGACATCACCTCGGCGGCGCCGGTCAGGTCACCGTCCTCGGACAGGCTGTCCTGCGCCTCCGCGAGACCGCCCTGGATGTCGGCCATCCCATCGGAGAGGACGAGGCAGGCCTCCTCGACGCTCTGGCTCCCATCGACGGCGGAGCAGCCCGTCATGCCGAGGAGTCCGAGACCGAGTGCGAGGGCGGCGGCGAGGGCGGACGGACGCATGCGGGGATCTCCAGGGTGGGCGGAACAGTCAGGTTACAGCGGTCGCACGCGCAGCCACACGAAACCGTGCGGCGGAAGGGCGAGGCCCTCATCGAGGTCGACGTCCACGCCGAGCACGAGATCGTGTGCCATCCGCTCGAACCCCGACAGCGTCAGCGGATCGATGAGGCTCTGCTCATCGCCGACGTTCGCGAGCACGAGCACGACGGTTCCCTCGCCCGGTCGCTGATAGCCGAGCACGGCGGGGTCGGGCGTACGGAAGCCGACGAGCGCGTTGCCCGCGAACTCCGCGGCGCCGGCGCGTGCGGAGATGAGCTTCGTGAGCCGGCGGTGCACCCGTCCCGCGGCGGTGTCGGCGGTCAGTCGCTCGGCGTACCGGTCCCGCGGCCGGTTGCCACGGTGCACCCAGCGGGAATCGCTCCGCCGGTCGGGATCGTCCGTGTAGGTGTAGTCGTTGAGCTGCGCGACCTCGTCGCCGAGGTACAGCAGCGGGATGCCGCCGGTGGACAGCGCGATCGCGTGCGCGAGGACGACCCGATCCTCGCCGCCCGGGTCGCCGGCTTCGACACCGGCGAGGGATGCCGTGGTCCCGGCGACCCGCGCATCGCCGGTGCGCGGGTTCTCCTGGAACGGGACGCCCCGCGCGAAAGTGCCCTCGTGCCGGCCGACGTAGAAGTCGTTGAGGAATCTGCGGTGCGCGTATCCGTCGATGCCGAGCTCGGCGGCATCCTCATCGGCGAATGTCCATCCGATGTCGTCGTGACTGCGCACGTAGTTGACCCACGCGGTGTGCGGCGGCAGGTCGTGCCGTCGTTCCAATGCCTGCTGGAGGAGGCGCGCGTCGCGGGTCGCGAGCGCCTCCCATGTCAGCGCCATCTGCAGCGGGTTGTACGAGAGCTGGCACTCCTCTGGGGAGACGTAGGTCAGCACCTCGTCGGGGTGCACGATGGCCTCCGATTTGAAGAGCGTGCCCGGCGCCGCCATCGCGAGCAGCGCGTTGAACGCCTGCAGCAGCAGGTGCGCCTCGGGGAGCGACTCGCACGGGGTGCCGAGGCGCTTCCAGATGAAGGCGACGGCGTCCATCCGCAGCACCTCGACGCCCTGGTTCGCGAGGAAGAGCATCTCGCCGGCCATCGCGCGGAACACGGCGGGGTTCGCGTAGTTGAGGTCCCACTGGTACGAGTGGAATGTCGCCCACACCCACCGGCCGTCCTCGAGCTGCACGAACGACCCGGGGTGATCCTCCGGAAAGATCTCGCGGGTCGTCTCCTCGTACGCGTCCGGCATGGTCCGGTCGGGGAAGATCAGGTAGAAGTCCTCGAACTCGGGGTCGCCCGCGTACGCCTTCCGTGCCCACTCGTGCTCGTCGCTCGTGTGGTTGAAGATGAAGTCGAGCACGAGCGAGATCCCGGCTAGGCGCAGCTCCGCCGCGAGGTCGGCGAGCTGCGCCATCGAGCCCAGGCTCGGGTTCACCCGGCGGTAGCTGGACACCGCGTAGCCGCCGTCGTTCGGGCCGTCCGGAGCGTCGAACAGCGGCATGAGGTGCAGGTAGGTCAGTCCGAGCTCGCGGAAGTAGGGGATCTGCTCGCGGATGCCGGCGAGATTCCCGGCGTACCGGTCGACGTAGCAGACGCCGCCCAGCATCCGCTCGGACTGGAACCAGTCCGGATCCTCGGCGTGCCGGCTCCCGCGCACCCGCAGATCGAGCGGGCGGGCGTTCCACGACGCGGATGCCAACGTCACGACCTGCGCGAGCTGCTCCTGCCCGTCGGCGCGCTCGCCGTAGAGGCGGGTGAACAGGTCGTGGAGGCGGGGGAACTGCTCGTCGAACCGCCCCAGGAACGCCTCGTCGACGCGCCCGGACGCATCGGCGGCGGACAGGGCGGCGGCGCGGTCCGCATCGACCGTGGTGAGCGTAGTCATTGGCGTGTGCTCCTCCTGGCATCCACACTAGAGGGAGGCCGTCGCACGGGCGACGGACTCCGCGGGGAGGAAGGACCGCCGATGCACCTCGTCCAGGTCGCGCAGCACGCCGATGATCTCGACCGCGCCGCCGATTTCTACACGGTGCTGCTCGGGGAGCCGCCGGTCGCCCGTTTCGACCCGCCGGGTCTGCTGTTCTTCGACCTCGGCGGCACGCGCCTCCTGCTCGATCGGAACGCGCCGACCGCCCTGCACTACCTGCGCGTCGACAACGTGCACGAGACCATCGAGCGTCTCGCCGGCGTCGCCGACGTCGTCACGCAGCCGCACGTGATCTTCACCCACGACTCCGATCTGCTGGGGCCCGAGGGTCACGAGGAATGGCAGGCGTTCATCCGCGACACCGAGGGCAACACGGTCGGGCTCATCGCCTTCCAGCGTCCCTGACCGGTATCAGGCGCGGGGCCGGCCGCTCCTTCTGTGTGACCCGTGGGGGACGGGTCGCAGCATCCGCATCGCGGATCGAACAGGGGGAGGCGCCATGGCGCTCAAGGGCAATCTCATCGCCATCATCGGTCGGATCCATCCGGCCATCTACGACGTCGTGTTCCCGCATGGGCCGATCGTCGACGTCGCGCACTCGGCGAAGTACGCGCACCGGCTCGCCGAGCTGAACCCGCAGCCGTTGCCGCCGCGGCAGATCTTCGCGGGCATCGAGACGGGCGCGCTCGTGGGGCACGAGCTGGTCCGGGCGGCCGGTATGGCGAAGGCGTTCGGGCTCGAGTTCGCCTTCGACATCGTGGACATCTGCCCACCGCCCCGGCCCCGCCCGCCGTGGCCGTGGCCGTTCCCGTGGCCGCCGCGTCCGTACCCGTGGCGGGTGACCGAGATCGACCCCGAGTTCGACCACGGCTACGCGCTGGGCCTCGGCGCGGTGCTGGAGGCGACGGCGGACGTCTGGCAGCAGCTGCCCGGCGGGGGATTCCTGGAGGAGCTGTACGGCGCGGCGAGCGAGCTGGCTGCCCGCGAAGGCTGACGACGCACCGGATGCCCCGATCGGAGACGACCGGGGCATCCGCGCGTAGCCTGGGAGCATGAGCGCCTACGTCTCGGCGTTCGAGCTGTTCTCCATCGGTGTAGGACCCTCGAGCTCCCACACGGTCGGTCCCATGCGGGCGGGCCGCGACTTCGCCGCGCGCCTCCGCGCGGAGGGTCTCCTTCCCGCCGCGGCGCGGGTGCGCTGTGTGCTGTACGGATCGCTCGGAGCCACCGGCATCGGTCACGGCACACCGGATGCCGTCGTCGCCGGGCTCGCGGGGCTCGAGCCGGAGACGGTTGACCCGGCCGCCGTGCGTGCGGCGTGGACGGACTGGCCGGAGGGCCAGACGCTGCGCCTGGACGGCACGCACGAGATCGCGTTCGCGAAGTCCGACGTGGAGTTCGCGCCGCGGACGCGGCTTCCCGGGCATCCCAACGCCATGACGCTCACGGCGCTCGCCGCGGACGGCGCGGACGTGGCCGAAGACACCTACTACTCCGTCGGCGGCGGGTTCATCCGCCGCGAGGGCGAGCCGCCGCGTGTCGCATCGCGCGAGTTCCCACTGCCGTTCGACACCGCCGAGGAGCTCATCGCGCTCTGCGACGAGCGCGGGATCACGATCGCCGAAGCGGCGCGCCGGAACGAGGAGGCGCTGCGCCCCGAGGAAGAGGTCGCGGCGGGGCTGGATCGCATCTGGGACGCCATGGCGGCGTGCGTCGACGCGGGTCTCGCCGCCGAGGGTCAGCTGCCCGGGATGCTGCGGGTGAAGCGCCGGGCCGGCGCGATCCGGGCACAGCTCGAGGAGGCGGAGGCCGATGGCCGCCGCGAGCTGCCGGGGGAGTGGCTGGGGGCGTTCGCGCTCGCGGTCAACGAGGAGAACGCCTCGGGCGGACGCGTCGTGACGGCGCCGACGAACGGCGCCGCCGGGATCGTCCCGGCCGTCGCGATGTACTGGTGGCGGTTCCTCGCCGACTCCGGGCTCGGGTCGGGGAACGCCGTGACGCCCTACGGCGAGCTGGTCGGGTCGGCGCTGTTGGGCTTCCACGCGCCGGAGGATGCGCCCGTGCCCGGCACGGATGACGCGAAGGCCGTCGCGGACGCGAACCGCCGCCGCGGCATCCGGCGCTTCCTGCTGACGGCGACGGCGCTGGGGTCGCTCTTCAAGGCGAACGCGTCGATCTCCGGCGCCGAGGGGGGATGCCAGGCCGAGGTCGGCTCGGCGTGCGCGATGGCCGCGGGCGGTCTGACCGCCGTCATGGGCGGCACGAACCGGCAGATCGAGAACGCCGCGGAGATCGCGATGGAGCACCACCTCGGGCTCACGTGCGACCCGGTCGGCGGCCTCGTGCAGATCCCGTGCATCGAGCGCAACGCGATCGCGGCGTCGACGGCTGTGACCGCCGCGCGCCTCGCGCTCCGCGGCGACGGCAGCCACTACGTCTCGCTGGATGCCGTCGTCGAGACGATGCGCCAGACCGGGATCGACATGTCCACGAAGTACAAGGAGACGAGCGAGGGCGGCCTCGCCGTCAACGTCATCGAGTGCTGATTCGGCGCCCTCGCGGGGTTCGGTGTCAGTTCGTGCCGCCTCGGGCGGGCCGATGCGGCACGGACTGACCCTCTTGTGGTGACGAGCGGCTCGTGCGCGGGGTTTGGTGTCAGCTGGTGCCGCCTCCGGCGCCGGGATGCGGCGTGGGCTGACCCCTTTCTGGCGACGCGGGGCTCGTGCGCGGGGTTTGGACCCTCTTCTGGTGACGCGGGGCTCGTGCCCGGGGTTTGGTGTCAGTTCGAGCCGCCTTGGGCGGGCTCGTGCGGCACGGACTGACCCTTTTCTGGTGACGCGGGGCTCGTGCCCGGGGTTTGGTGTCAGTTCGTGCCGCCTCCGGCGCCGGGATGCGGCGCAGACCGACCCCTATCTGGCGTCGCCTGCGCGGGCGGCCGCCATCCGCGCCGCAGCAGCGCCCCGCACACGAGTGCGACGGCCTGCGGCTGCCACCCGCGGATGTGCGTCGAGGTCAGCCTGACGACTTCCCAGCCCTGGGCCGCGTAGGCGGCGTACTTCTCGATGTCGCGGTTCCACTGCTGCCGCGTCGTGCGGTGGTGGTCGCCCTCGACCTCGACGACGGTCCGGTACCCGGGGTAGACGAGGTCGCTGATCCCGAGCAGCCGGCCGCTCTCCGTGCGGATCTCGACGTCCAGTTCGGGTTCGGGCAGCCCGGCGTCCTCGGCATCCAGGCGGAAGTCCGTCTCGAGGGGCGACATGCTGCCGACGCGCACGCGGTCCAGCGCCCGCAGCAGTGCGGCGCGGTGCCGACGCCCGGGGACGAGCGCGGCGGCGCGGAGGTCGTCGATCGTCGCGAGGTCGGCCTCCGTACGGTGCCGCCCCCGGTCGTCGCGCGGCACGCGCACGGCCGCATCGCCGACCCGCACGAGGTCGCGCTCGCCCAACCGGCCCGCGAGCGTCGCCCAGGTCGACGCGGAGTCGGTGAGGCGCAGGCCGTCGCTCGATGATCCTCGCCTGGCTCGGAGCGAGCTTCACGCCGTGGATGCCGGTGCGCCGGGGCGCGCGGTGGGGAGGCGGCACCCCGACGCAGAGCTCAAACCCATGCGGCACGCCGAGGCCGAGGATGACACCTGCCGTCGCGCCGACGAAGAACGCCGCCGGTGGCATGAGGAGCGCGTAGGCTCCCGCGCGCCGGAGCACGTCGGCGCGCACGGCGCGATCCAGTGCGAGCGGGCCCGCGTCCTCGATCTCGGCACTGGACGGCGGGCGCAGCCGGACGCCACGGAACGGCGTCTCGAGGTCGCGCGCGCGGAGCCGGCGCGGCGTCGCGCCGGCCGCGAGCGCCGCGCGGCAGGTGAAGGCGTCTGCGAGGTCGGGTGGCAGCGGGCGCGGCGCGATCGGCATCCTTCACTCTTGTCCGCTCGGGGACGCGCGCGACCGCAACCCCGTCGATCGGGGGACGCATTGCGTATGGCGCCCGCCGGGGAGGAAGCGACGACGCCGGCCCCGCAGAATGGGGGCGCTCGGCGCCGCCTCGCGGGGATAGGCGACCCGAACCGACACCCTTCCGGCGGGGCCGGCGCGTGGGGCCCAAAAAGGGGGCGCTCCGCGCCGCCTCGCGGGGATAGAGGCGACCCGAACTGACACCCTTCTGGCGGGGCCGGCGGCGGTGGGCCAGGAAGGGGTCGCTCGGCGCCGCCCCGCGGGGATCGAGGCGACCCGAACTGACACCTTTCCGCTGCGCTGGCAGGGGGCAGTCACGCTCGGCCAGCAGAGGGTGACGTCCCGCTGAGTGGTGGAGTTTCTCAACACCGTGCGGGATCAGCTTCTGTGATTATGCCGCAGTGAGTTCGGGGATGGCGACCTCCTCTTCTGTGACGTGCAGGAGCTTCATGGAGTGCTCGCTGAAGTAGCGTCGGTCGGCGCCGTCCCACTCGTCGTGCTGTTCGATGAGGACGTGGCCGGCCAGGCGCAGCAACGCTGCCGGGTTGGGGAACGTGCCAACCACGTCGGTGCGGCGTTTGATCTCCTTGTTGACCCGCTCCAGAGGGTTCGTGGACCAGATCTGCCGCCAGTGCTGGGGCGGGAAGCCGCAGAACGCGAGGATGTCG
>NZ_JQKT01000017.1:0-18953 GCF_000746195.1 Microbacterium sp. UNCCL10
GAATGAGGCCTTGAGCTGCAGTCTGTCAGCGGCAGCCCGGCCCGATAGCGATCCGCCCACCGCTTCGCGGTCGCCGGGGAACACTGGAACCGTTCCGCGGCTCGCCGCAACGGCCACCGCCGATCCACGACAAGAACAGCAAGACGACGACGCCCCTCCGGCGTCAAAGGCGCGTTAGGGTGAGACACGAAGACCTCCGTGAGCAAGATGCGAGTGTGGTAACCCACATCCTGCCCGGAGGTCTTCGCTACTTCAGCCGTTCACAACCTGCCGGGGAACTACAGCTAAAGTCGCGGTGATCTTGCGATGTCCGGCCGCGCGGGATGAGTCGATGAACACCCCGAGGACTTTCGTGCTCAGCTGCCAGCGCCGCTCGGCCCGCGCCGACACCGGCCGCTTCCGCCATGCGTGAAACCCAGACACCGACACCCCGAACCGGGCGCAGAGGAAGACGATGCTGAAATCGGCCTTCATCCGCTCGATCACTTCGAACCGTTCCGCCGGGTCGAGATCTGACGCATGAAGGCCTGCGCTTTTGCCTGGAAATCCAGTTCCCGACGCAACCGCTCGTTCTCCGCCTCGAGCTCCCGCACCCGACGCCGCGCCGCATCGGACATCGTCCCCGCCGGATCAATCTCGACATCCCGCGCATGCGCGACCCACCGATACAGCGTTTGATGCGCAATACCAAGCTCCGCAGCCACCTCCCGGATCGTGCGCCCCCTCGACGCCCGCACGAGTTGCCCCGCCGCAGAACGCTCCTCCGCAGAGTAATGCTCACCCGAACGCCGCGCCCGCGGATTCTCCCTCTTGCTCATCAACATCACCCGAGAACAAGACTCCACCAAAAGCGGGTCACTCCAACGCCCGGTGTTCTCGGCGCGGCGTTGTGTTCTCGCGGAGCAACGGCGGCCGCGCGGGCGGCGCAATCGCCGCGAGGCACTCGGCGTCGCGATTCGGGAGTGCAGAAAGGGGGAGTCAGGCTGCCCGAGATGAGAAGCGCAACGAGACGGCCGCGCGCGCGGCGGCGAAGCACACCCGCCGTATGACGTTGTCGAAGACCTCGGGCCGGAACGTTGCGGCATCCCCCGAGACGGACAAGGCCGCGATGGGCTTACCGTCCGTGCCCATAATCGGAGCGGCGAGACACGACAACGACTCGAGAGACTCGCCGCGGTCGATCGAAACACCCCGCTGTCGCACCTGCCACAGCTCCGAGCGCAGTTGGGTCTCGTCGACGATCGTGCTGGGTGTCCAGGCAGGACGCGGCGCGGCCAGCGTCGCCTCGAGCGCCTCGGATTCGTAGGCAAGGAGCAGCTTTCCCACGGCCGTGCAGTATGCCGGCATGCGTCCACCGATTCGACTCGGCGTGCGAAGTCGATTGTGTCCCTCGAGTTTGTTCAGGTAGACCACGTTCGTGCCGTTGAGTACGGCGAGCTGCACGGTCAGGTGGGTGGCCTCGTACAGGTCAGCGAGGAACGGCGTGAAGAGATCACGGATCCGCTCGTGATCGGGCGTGCTGGTCATCGCCCCCAGCTCCTGAATCACGCGACCCAGTCGATAAGCCGTTCCGGCACGCTCGACGACACCGTTGCGTTCGAGCATGCCGAGGAGCCGGAACGTGGTGGACTTGCTGAGGTTCGACCGTCGAGCGAGTTCACTCACACCCACCCCGACGTGCGCATCTCTGCCGAATGCGGTGACGACGCTGATGGCTTTGTCTACGGCCGTACGGGTGTCGCGGTCTCGGGTGTTGGTACTCATGCGTCCTCATCCTCGTCGATGCGCGGCGTTCAATCTTGGCTACCGAACGATCGTCGCGCCGTTGACGGGCTCCATCAAGTTTGCAGGATCACTAAACTGGACGGCGACCATCGGGGTGCGCGAGACCTGGCCATCAGGACGCGTTGCCGTGGCCTGACAATCCAGACCCGTGTGGGACACGCGGTCTCGGTCGTCGCTGAACCACCCCGCCCGTTTCAGGCCAGTGAAAATGACGATCTCGGTGACCGTTGTGGCCCGCAACCCCGCACGCGGTCACATCGACAGAGCAGCGCGCGCGATCCGAATCGGCGCGCGCTTCAGCTGACAGCACCCCGCACGGAGGTTCGGGTGCGAACGGGCGACGTTGTCAGACACGCCCGCGCACGGTGGCGGATGGATTGTGTTCCGCGCAGCGGTACAGGCCCTCGTGGGATGCGTCAGCCACCAGCTAGCTTTGTCGGAATTCGACCAGCGCGATACGAGGGAGCACGTGTGGGGCCAAAGCGGCGGGTCGATTTTCTTGCCTGATCGAGAAGGAGTGACGGCCCTCGATGCCGTTCGACCGCCGCGGGCAGCGCGACGCGACGCTCCCCCGAGATCTGTTCTCACTCGAACCTTGATCGCAGCGCAGTCGACGCGCGCGAGAGTAGGAGGGAGAAGAGATATTTCATTGTCGGCGCTCGGTGTCGCGGACAGTCCTGCCCTTCCTGCGCCAATCCACCTCAACCCCACAAGGAACATCCATGCGTAGTGCCGTCATCGTCGATGTCATTCGTTCTCCATCCGGCCGAGGAAAACCTGGCGGAGCATTGTCGGGGCTCCACCCCGTCGACCTGCTTGCTACGGTCCTCGCGTCACTGGCGGAGCGTTCGTCGCTCGACCCCGCCCTCGTCGAGGATGTGATCGTCGGCTGTGTCGACCAGGTGGGCGAACAGGCGCTCAACGTCGGCAGGCAGGCCGTGCTGGCAGCCGGATGGCCTGAAGAGGTCCCCGCCACCACGATTGATCGCCAGTGTGGATCCAGTCAGCAGGCCGCCGCATTTGCCGCGCAGGGTGTGATCGCCGGCGCCTATGACATCGTCATCGCGGCGGGCGTCGAGTCGATGAGTCGGGTGCCGATGGGTTCCGCAGTCGCGGGCTCGGACTTTCTCGGCCCGTCGCTGCGGGCGCGTTATCCCGAGGGCCTTGTCAACCAGGGCGTGGCGGCCGAACTCATTGCGAAGCGTTGGAGCTTGAGTAGGGACGACCTCGACGAGTATGCCGCCGAATCACACCGGCGGGCGAGCGCTGCGGCCCGCGGAGGCCTCTTCGATTCGGAGATTCTGGCCGTCCCATTACCGGACGGCACATTGCACGTCTCGGATGAGACGATTCGAGCTGCTACCACCGTCGACGGACTCCGAACCCTGCCTGCGTCGTTTGACACCGCTGCCATGCGAGCACGCTTTCCGGACCTGGAATGGAACGTCACCGCGGGCAATGCATCCCCGCTGACCGACGGTGCGTCCGGGGCGCTCATCATGGAAGAGGGCACCGCGATCAAACTCGGCCTCACTCCCCGTGCACGCTTTCACTCGTTCGCGGTCTGCGGTGATGATCCCCTGTTCATGCTCACGGGCCCGATCCCCGCCACCGCGCGCATTCTGAAGAAATCCGGCATGACGCTCGATGACATCGCGGTATACGAGGTCAACGAAGCATTCGCCTCGGTGCCCCTCGCATGGGCACACGAGTGGAACGCCGACCCTGCACGCCTGAACCCCCGCGGCGGTGCGATCGCGCTGGGACACCCGCTCGGCGCATCAGGAACCAGGATCTTGGCAACGCTCGTCAACGAGCTGGAGGCCTCTGCCGGCCAGTTCGGACTTCAGGTGATGTGCGAGGGCGGCGGAATGGCCAACGCCACCTTGATCGAGCGAATGTGACGAGCCTGGTCTCGGTCTCGGTGGCCGACATCCGGCCCTGCCCGGACGATCGCTGGGCCGGTCGTTGCTCGGGCTGACGTCGATCGCTGATCAAAGGCACTCGATGTGCCGCGGGTCGGAACGGCGACGTGGCCCTCGCACCCGCAAGCGGCCATTCTCTCCTGGGGACGACGCCGGCGAGGAGGAGACGAACGTGAGCAATGTCGACATCAGCGCGATCGCCCTGATCGCGCGGCATGCCAACATCCACGGCGACTCGGTCGCCGTGAACTACGAGAATCAAGAGATCACCTACGCCCAGTTATACGAGCGCGCAGGCCGCGTCGCCGCAGCGCTTCGGGTGGACGGTGTCGGCCCCGGTGACCGGGTCGCGTACGCGGGACTGAACAGCGCGACGTTCATGGTCACCTACTTCGCGGCGATCTGGATCGGCGCAGCGTTCATTCCGTTGAATTTCCGCCTCGCCGCTCCCGAGGTGCGGGCGGTACTCGAGGATTCACAGCCTGAAGTCGTCGTGGCCGAGCCCAGACATGCCGCCATCGTCGACACCGTTCTGAACGGCCGGGGGATAATCCGGAGGCTGCTTCTCGTCGACGACGACCCTCTGGCAACCGCGGATGTGGAGCTGACGTATGCCTGGAAGTCCTATCGCGACTATCCCGCCGCCTCGGCGATCTCCGTGCACGTTCCCCGCTACGACGATGACCTGGCGGCGCTGCTCTACACCTCGGGCACGACCGGGCGGCCGAAGGGCGTCATGTTGACACACGGGAACCTGTGGTGGAACTGGGTGAACGTCGACTCCGTCGTCGATACCCGCTTCGGCGATGTGAGCTTCGCCGCCGCACCGCTGTTCCACATCGGCGGCTTCAACGCCGTCGCCCTACGCACCATCACACGTGGCGGTACGCTCATTATCCGCCGCGCGTTCGACGCCGCACAGGCACTGCGAGACCTCGTCGACTTCCACGTCAACAGCATGTTCCTCGTTCCCGCGATGCTGGCCGGCATCCAGAAGCAGCCCGGTTTCGCGGAGGCAGACCTGAAGGATCTGCGCTCGACCATCGCGGCCGGTGCACCTGTGCCCCCCGTCCTGATCGAGGCCTTCGCCGAGAAGGGCGTCTTGGTGCAGCAAGCCTGGGGCCTCACCGAGACCGCGCCGTTCGCGACCTACCTCGAGGCGACGAGGACGCGCGACAAGCTCGGCTCGTGCGGTGTCGCTATGCCTTACACCCTCGTGAAGGTGGTAGACCCGTCTTCGTCCGAACTCGTGAGTGTGCCGGGGCAGACCGGGGAGCTGTGGGTGACCGGACCGAACGTGTCCGGCGGGTATTGGAACAACCCCGAAGCAACGGCCGCGTCGTTCACGGCGGACGGATGGTTCCGAACCGGCGATATCGGTTATGCCGACGAGGAGGGCTACTTCTTCATCGTCGATCGTCTGAAGGACATGATCATCTCGGGCGGCGAGAACGTCTACCCGGCGGAGATCGAGAACGCCCTGAACGCTCATCCTGACGTGGTCGACGTCGCAGTCGTCGGTGCACCCGACGCCAAGTGGGGCGAGTCAGTCTGCGCCGTCGTGGCGTTCGTGGGCCAACCACTCTCGCTCACGGACGTCCGCGAGTACCTCGCCGACAAGATCGCACGCTACAAACTGCCTACGAAGCTGGTCGCGCTGGACAGCGTGCCTCGCAACGCGGCTGCCAAGCTCGACAAGCCGTTCATCCGCCGTTAGATCGCCGACCCCGGCGCGGTGCGCATCGATCACATCGAGACCGCGCCGTTCACCGAGAATCTCCGACTCCCCCGTCCCTAAGACCCGAAAGGACCCCCCTTCATGGCGAAGCTTTCCGATAAGTACGATCCCGGGCCCCAGGTCGCCCAGTGCGGCGCGATCAACCTGGGCACGAAGGACTTGGAGAAGTCACTGCACTTCTTCGGCGACCTTCTCGGCATGGAGATCGTGCAGCGCGACGGCGGTACGGCCTACCTCCGCGGATTCCAGGAGCTGACGCACCATTCGCTCGTGCTCACGCAACAGGATGAGAGCATCGTCAATTCCTATAGCTTTCGCGTGAAGCGCCCGCAGGACGTGGAGCTGTTCGCCGAGGAGTTCCAGCGTCAGGAGATCGAGACGATCGAGGTCGCCTCGGGTACGGAGGCCGGCCGCGGCACCGCGGTGCGTTTCCTCGTGCCCGGCAGCGAGCATCCGTTCGAGCTGTTCTACGACATCGAGAAGCCGACGGCTCCTGACCAACTGAAGTCCAAGCTGCCCAGCAACAGCTCGCGACGCCGCGGGCTCGGCGTGCGCCGTATCGATCATTTCAACGTGCAGACGTCGCGCGAAACGATCAACCAGGCCGAGAGCTGGGTGCGCGAGAACCTCGGCTTCAACCGCCGCGAGTATGCGCTTCACAAGGACAATCAGACGGTGCTCGCCTCGTGGATGTCGGTCACCCCGCAGGTGCACGACCTGGCCATGGTCGCGAACGCCTTCGGCAAGACAAGCCAGCTGCACCACGTCGCATTCAACCTGGAGAACCTCTCCGACGTACTGACCGCCGCCGACGTGCTGCGCGACTACGACGTCACCTTCGACCTCGGCCCGGGCAAGCATGGCATCGGACAGGCCATGTACCTCTACGTTTTGGACCCAGGCTCAGGCCACCGCGTCGAGATCTACGCCGGCGGCTACCTGATCTTCGACCCCGACTGGGAGCCGATCAAGTGGGAGCGCGAGCAGTTTCCCGACGGCCTTACCTGGTACGGCGACCCATTCGTCTTCGCAGGCACTGCCCGGAGCCTGGAGACCACGCCGTCCAAGGGCCTTACGTGACAATGTGAACGACGAAGGGGCCGGAAGGAATTTGTGTTCCTTCCGGCCCCGTCGTCGTAGGTGTCAGGCTTCGAAGTCGACGACCAGCTTGCCCAGTACGTCCCCGTCGAGCAGGCGGCGGTAACCGTCGCGGATCGCGTCGAAGCGGATCGCTTCGACTTTCGGGCGGGTACCGGTGGCGTCGAGCGTGCGCAGGAGCGCGTGGAACTCGCCGAGCGTGCAGCCTGTGCTTCCCACGATGCGAAGCTGCTGGTAGAAGACGCGCTGGAGATCGGCCGGCGGCATCCCCCCGCTGGTCGCTCCCGCAACCACGACCGTGCCCCCCGGACGCAGCGCCCGCAGCGAGTGACCCCAGGTCGCCTCACCCACGGTCTCGAGCACCAAGTCCACCCGTTCCGGCAAACGCGCGCCCGTCTCAAACGCCCCGTCTGCGCCGCACTCTCGCGCGAACTGGCGCTTGGCCTCCGAGCGCGCGGTGGCGTATACCCGCGCACCCGCCGCCTTCGCCAGCGCGATCGCCGCGCTGGCGACACCTCCGCTCGCGCCCTGGACGAGAACGCGGTCCCCGGCTCGAAGCCCGCCCCGGGTGAAGATCATGCGATACGCCGTACCCCAGGTCACGCCGAGGCAGGCCGCTTCGACGAACGACAGCGAAGCCGGCTTGTCGGCGAGCATTTCATCGGGTACTGAGACCCACTCGGCGAGCGTGCCGTTCATCGTCTCGCTCAACAGAGCGCGCTGCGGGTCGAGGGTTTGGTCGCCGCCGCCGCGGAGCGCGTCACCGTACACGGGGTGGATGACGACTTCGCGGCCGTCCTCGGTGACCCCTGCGCCGTCGCAGCCAAGCACGATTGGAATGCGCTCCGGAGGGTGTCCGACGCCGCGCAATGTCCAGGTGTCATGGGGGTTTAGCGAGGCCGCTTTCAGGCGCACCCTGGTGAACCCGGGCCTCGCCTCGGGATCAGGCCATTCCTGCAGGCTGAGTCCTGCAAGGGGGTCGTTCGGGTCCTGGGCTGTGGCGACGGCTGCGCGCATGTGAGAGTCCTCCTTCATCGATCCTGTCGGTGACGGAGGCCAACGGCGGACCGCGTTCCGACGAACGGCACATACCCTGGCGTCGTCGTGCACGATCGCCGAGCATTGTTCGGTGTCCACCTCATCCGATGTGTCAACGCAGATCACCCGCCTCGCAGCCGATCTGGAGAAGGCGGAGCAGGAACGCCTGCCCATCGCCCCGCCGTCGGCGCAGTGGGCCGGCCTCGACCTTGACAGTGCATACCGCATCCAGCGCGTGAACATCGCCCGTCGACTCGACCGCGGTGAGCACATCGTCGGGCACAAGATCGGTCTCACCTCGCTCGCGATGCAGCAGCAGCTCGGGATCGACTCCCCCGATTACGGCGCGATCACCGACGCAATGGTGATCGTCGACGGAGCGACCTTCGACACTTCAGAACTCATCTCCGCGCGCGTCGAGCCCGAGTTCGCGTTTCGTATCGGCACAGACCTGCCCGTGTCGCCCTCCCTCGACGAGCTCACCGCGGCGATCGACGGCGTATGCGTGGCGCTGGAGGTCATCGACTCCCGCGTGGCCGACTGGAAGATCACCCTCGTGGACACGGTCGCCGACAACGCGTCCAGCGCGCGCGTGGTGTGGGGCGAGATGGCACCGGCGACCCCTGAGCTTCTCGCTGCGCTGCCCGGGCTGGTGATCTCGCTGCGGCGCGACGGTCAGGAGATCGCCTCGGGTCCGGGCTCGGCCGTGCTGGGCGATCCCCTGGCGTCGGTGCGCTGGCTCGCCGGGGTAATCGGCTCCTTCGGTGAGCGATTCCGCGCGGGAGATTTCATCCTCGCCGGCGCCGTCTCCGCAGCCGCGCCGTTCGACGCAGGCGTACAGTGGAGCGCTTCCGCGGATGGGCTCCGCCCCGTGAGCGTCACCACCTCCCCCATCGGAAAGGAGCACGTCGAATGAGCATCACTCGGCTTCCCAGCACGCACGAGGGTGAGCGTCCCCAGTTCGCGACGGGCGATATCTCGCGTCCACACGATTTCCAGACGAACATCGATGTCTCGGGCATGGTGGACGAGCGCCACGGACTCATCGATCGAGCGATCTTCACGGACCGCCGTCTGTACGACCAAGAGCAGGCCCGCGTGTTCGCCACAAGCTGGCTCTTTCTCGGGCACACCGACCAGCTGCGAAAAGCCGGCGACTTCTTCACCACCTTCATGGGTGAAGACCCGGTGATCGTGACGAAGGACAAGTCAGGTCGCATTCGTGCGTACCTCAACTCCTGCCGTCACCGAGGTGCCCGCGTGCTCCGCGCCGACTATGGACAGACCCGCGCATTCACCTGCACGTACCACGGCTGGTCGTATGACCTGGAGGGCAAGCTCATCAGCGTGCCGAACGAAGACGGCTACCCGTCGGAGAGCTGGGACCGCGCCGACTGGCGTCTGCTCGAGGTCGCACAGCTGGACACGGTGCTCGGTCTCATCTTTGCGACCTGGAACCCGAAGGCGCCGTCCCTGGACGAGCAGCTCGGCGACATGCGGTACTACCTCGAGGCGTTCCTCGATCGCGACTCAGAGGGTACGACGGTCGTCGGCGGCATCACCAAGTGGGTGCTGAAAGGCAACTGGAAGCTCGCCGCCGAGCAATTCGCGACCGACTGGTACCACGTCAACATGTCGCACGCGTCGGCGCTGATGGTGCTCTCGCCCACAGGCAAGGGTCCCAAATCCGACATCGTCAATACGCCGGGACGCCAGTACTCCGACGAGCACGGCAACGGCACGGGCTTTCCGACCCACCCCAAGAGCCGGTTCGACGCGCTGCCGGTGCACAAGTACTACGACTATGAGGCACTGGCCGCGAAGCTCGGGCGTGCTCGGGTCGAGGGGCCGCTGACCACCGGTCATGCCACGATATTCCCCAATTTCTCCTACCTGCCGGTCAACGGCTCGATCCGCGTCTGGCATCCCAAGGGCCCGGACGAGATGGAGGTGTGGGCGTGGACTGTGCTCGACAAATCGATGCCGGAAGACGTCCGCAATGCCCAGCGCCTCTACAACCTGCGCACGTTCGGCCCATCGGGCATCTTCGAGCAGGATGACGGAGAGAACTGGAGCGAGATCCAGGCGATCTCGCACGGTTGGCGCACGAACACCGTCCCGCTGAACTACCAGATGGGCATTGGATCAGAGCAGCAGGACGGAGTGTATCCGGGTTCCACCAGCACCCTGTACAGCGATTCGGCCGGACGTCGCTTCTACGGACGCTGGGCAGAGCTGATGAACACGCCGGCCTGGCATGAGGAAGGCAATCTATGAGCGAGGGCATCATCGTCGCCCGCACCACCGACGTCCCCGAGGGTGAGGCGATCAAGATCGACGCGTCGGTGACCGGCACCGTCGACGACATCGCGCTGTTCAACGATGACGGCGAGTTCTTCGCGCTCGACGACACCTGCTCGCACGAGGACGCTTCTCTGTCTGAGGGCTGGATCGAGGACGGCGTCGTGGAGTGCCCGCTGCACGCAGGCAAGTTCTGCCTGAAGGATGGCTCGGTGCAGTCGATGCCCGCCACCGTCGATGTCGCCTGCCACCGTCTCATCGTGTCGGGCGAAGAGATCCGCCTTGTGCCGAACCCGGATCGTCTCGCGTCATGAACGTAGCCCGCGATCCCGGTCGCGTGGTCGTAGTCGGCGGCGGTCTCGCGGGGTTCAGCGCAGCCGACCAGCTCCGCACTCTCGGCCACCAAGGCGAAATCACCATCGTCGACGCCGAGCCGCACGCGTACGACCGCCCACCGCTGAGCAAGAATCTCTTCGACGAAGACTTCTCACTGGCGTCGCTCGCGTTCGCGACGAAAGAAGGCCTGGTGGCAAAGCGAATCGATACCGTGTTCGGCGTGCGCGCCACGGCGATCGACGCCGATGCGGCCTCCGTCACGCTCGCGGACGGCCGCGTCCTTGCCGCCGACACCGTGCTGCTCTCTGTCGGGGGCTCCCCACGCACCCTCTCCGTGCCGGGCAACGATCTGCCCGGCGTGTACACACTGCGAACCTTCGATGATGCGCTCGCCATCCGCGAGCGCGCGCAGCCGGGCGCACGCGCGGTCGTGATCGGCGCGGGCCTGATCGGAGCAGAACTCGCGTCGGCGCTGCAGCGCGCCGGCGTGGCCGTCACTCTCCTCGGCCCCGCCCCCGTGCCGCTGCTGCCGGTCCTCGGCGAGCTGCTGGCGACGCACCTGCACTCCATGCACGTCGCGCACGGCGTGCGCGCCGAGGTCGGTGTAGCCGCCTCGATCACCGCCGCCGGAGATGCTCTGATCGTCACGACCGTCAGCGGGGAGGACATACCGGCAGACGTCGTCGTGGTCGGGGTCGGCATCGTGCCGAACACGTCGCTGGCCGAGGCGGCGGGCCTCGCCGTAGACAACGGCGTGCTCGTCGACCGACATCACCAGACCAGCGCGCCGAAGGTCTTCGCCGCGGGCGACCTGGCCCGCCTCGTCGACGACGACGGCGTCGCGCACCGTCGCGAAGAGCACTGGGAGGCCGCGCAGCTGAGCGGTCAGCACGCCGCCTACGGGATGCTGGGGCTGGAGGCCCCCGCCCGCGGCGCGTCGTGGTTCTGGTCGGACCGACACGGCATCCACCTCGAGGCGACCGGCCGGCTTTCCGGCGAAGGCGAGCTCATCGTCCGCCAGGGTGGCGCGCACCCCGCCGTCTTCCTCGTGCACGACGGGCTTCTGGTCGGTGCGGCCGCGATCGACGACAACAACACTGTCCGCGCCGCGCGGCGCCTCATCGATCGTCGTATCCCGGTGTCGCCGACGGAACTCGCCGACCCCGCGATTGTCCTGAAGTCGTTGCTGCGCGCGTCCCGCTGAGTGTGCCGTCGTCTGGCACAAGACGTTGAGCCCGGGAGCCGACCGGCGTGAGATAGAGCAATGAGTGATGCGTTCCGTCTCGATCCCACCACGCTGAACGGTGGAACGTCGTCTTCCGGCAGCATTCTCGCCGACGAGGTGGACGGAATGCTGCTCGCCGACGCGAACACGCACTTCGAGATCTCGCAGTTCTACTTCCTTGAGGCGGACTTCCTCGACGACGGCCGTTTCGCCGATTGGCTCGAGATGCTCGCGGAGGACCTGCACTACTGGGCACCCATCCGCTCGAATCGCCTGCGTCGCCAGCAAGCGCTGTCGATCGCGGCTCCCGGCGAGTCCGCTTTCTATGACGAGACGAAGGATTCGCTCGCGTGGCGCATCCGCCGGTACGACTCAGGAATGGCGTGGGCGGAGGATCCGCCGAGTCGGACACGACACCTGACCACCAACATCTCCGTGCGACAGCGCTCCGACGGGCTCCTGCAGTCCCGCTCGAACTTCCTCGTGTACCGCAACCGCCTGCACACCGAGGTGGACTTGTACGCGGGCAGTCGCGTCGACATCCTGCGCCCCGAGGGCGTACACGGCTACCAGGTCGTCAAGCGCACCATTCTCTTCGAGCAGAACGTGCTGCTCATGAAGAACATCTCGACCTTCTTCTGAACCCGACCCGACTCGCAGGAGCATCGCACATGACCATTGCTGCACAGGAAACCCGTATCGTCGAGACGACGCTCGGACCGATCTCGGTGACCATCGTGGGCGAAGGACAGCCGTTGGTGCTGCTGCACGGCGGCGGTCCTGGCGCAAGCGCACTGGCCAATTACCGCGACAACCTCGCGGCCTTCGAGGGATTCCAGGTGATCCTGCCGGACCAGCCCGGCTTCGGCGCCAGTTACCGCCCGACCGAGGCGGACCTCGATGCCCGCTCGATCACACAGATCACCGTCGACGTCCTGTATCAGACGCTCGATGCTCTGCACGTGGACAGCTTTCATCTGCTCGGCAACTCCCTCGGCGGTGCCGCGGCGATTGCGATGGCGATCGCCCAGCCGTCCCGAGTGACCAAACTCGTCCTGATGGCGCCCGGCGGTGGCTGGCTGCCGACCGGGCCCACCCCCACCGAGGGTCAGAAGGAGATGTTCCGCTACTACAACGGCGAGGGCCCCTCGGTGGCGAAGATGAAGAACTTCGTCCGCACGATGGTCGCCAACCCGAAGCTCTTCGACGAAGCGAACATCCAGGCACGCTACGACGCATCACTCGACGAGAGCCACCGCGAGTTCTACCACCTTTACAACGCGTCGTTCGCCAAACGCGGCGGCATGGACCCTCTGTGGAAGGACCTCGACAAGATTTCCGCGGATACCTTCCTGCTGTGGGGCCGAGACGACCGGACTATCACGCTCGACGGATCGTGGATCATGCTGAAGAACATCCGCCACGTGCAGCTGCACGTCTTCGGCGGCTGCGGTCACTGGGTGCAGGTGGAGAAGAAAGCGGAGTTCGAGCAGCTCGTGTCGAACTTCCTGAAGGACAGCGTGTGAGCGGGTGGCTCGACGGCGACGTCGCCTTCATCACCGGCGCCGGCTCCGGGATCGGTCAAGCCGTAGCACTGCGCTACCTCCAAGAGGGCGCGGCAGGGGTCGTGGTCTTCGGGCGTGACGGCGACAAGCTCGAAGCGACAATCCGCGCCGCCGGGGATGCGGGCGAGCGCGTGCTGGCCGTCTCCGGCGACGTCCGATCCGCCGACGACCTCAGAGTCGGCGTCGAGCGCACCATCGAGCGTTTCGGCAAGCTCGACATCGTCGTGCCCAACGCCGGCATCTGGGACTTCAACCGCTCTATCAGCCGGACCACTCCGGAAGAGATCGCGGCGATCTACGACGACCTGTTCGACATCAACGTGAAGGGCTACCTCCTCACTGTCTCGAGCACGTGGAGCGAACTTGTGAAGACGAACGGCAACGTGGTCATGACTCTCTCCAATGCCGCGTTCTACCCGGCGGGCGGCGGGCCGGTGTACACCGCGGCGAAGCACGCCGCTCGTGGACTGGTGACGCAGCTCGCGTACGAGCTCGCTCCCAAGGTGCGCGTGAACGGCGTGGCGATCGGCGGGCTGCGCACCGATCTGCGCGGACCGGCGTCGGCGGGTATGGCCGAGCGCTCGATCGAGCAGGGTTTCGCCAAGCGCGACGGCGATCCGGGGCCGAACATGTGGCTGCCGCTGCACGACGCGAGCACTGACCCCGCTGATTCCACCGGGCCGTACGTCTTCTTGGCGTCGCGCACAAACGCCAGCGTCATCACGGGCGCGATCGTGAACGCGGATGGCGGGATCGGCGTACGCGGGTTCGCCACCGCCGCGGGAGGCGATCACCTATGACCGTTCCCGCATCCGCGCGGCCGCTTCCCGAGGGACTGGACGCCTACCTCGAGGTGGACGGCATAGAGGGATCCGTCGCACGCCTGGGCGTGCGCGATGTCCGCGCGGGCTCGTTCGTCGACGCCTACCCTGCGGGAACGCACGACCGCGAGATCCTCGTCGAAGGTTCACCGACCCCGTCCTCTGTCCGGGAGGCGACGGCACGCGTCCTGGCTGCAGACCCTCGCTGCCGCCGCGTCGTTCTCGCGGTGACGGCCGACGACCTCATCGCGATCAGCTGGGCCGAAGAAGCGGGCTACCGCTACGTGGTCGATGTCGATATTCACGACGGGCAATTCACGCTGCTCGTCACCGAACCCGACTGGGTGCTCGCCCAGCCGCACATTCTCGACGACATCCCTTTGGAGGAGTGAGTCTTGACGAAGACAAAAGTGGCCATCATCGGCCCCGGCAACATCGGCACCGACCTGATGTTCAAAGTGATCCGCCTGTCCGACGTCCTGGAGATGGGCGTGATGGTGGGCATCGACCCGACCTCGGACGGACTCGCGCGTGCGGGTCGCCTCGGTTACGAGACGACTGCCGAGGGCGTGGATGGTCTGCTTGCCAGCCCCCAGTTCGACGAGATCGGGGTCGTCTTCGATGCGACGAGCGCCTCTGCACACAAGGCGAACGCGGAGAAGCTCCTGCCTCACGGCAAACGCCTCATCGACCTCACGCCCGCGGCCATCGGTCCGTACGTCGTTCCCGTGGTGAACATGGACGAGCATCTCGATGCCCCCGACATCAACATGGTGACCTGCGGCGGTCAGGCGACCATCCCGATCGTCGCGGCCATCAACGCAGTGACTCCCGCTCACTACGGCGAGATCGTCGCATCCATCGCCTCCAAGTCGGCCGGTCCCGGTACGCGCGCCAACATCGACGAGTTCACCGAGACCACCTCCGACGCCATCGAGAAGGTCGGCGGTGCCGCCCGCGGCAAGGCGATCATCATCCTCAACCCGGCCGAGCCCGCGATGATCATGCGCGACACCGTGCAGGTGCTCACTTCACGCCTCGGCGACATCGAGAGGGAGGCGGTGCGCGCGTCGGTCGCCGCTCAGGTCGCCGCGGTCGCGGAGTACGTGCCGGGGTATCGCCTCAAGCAGGAGGTGCAGTTCCTCGATCAGGGCGCCGAGACGGACGGTCTCGTGCCGCCGGAGCGCGTGCAGAAGGACGGGTACACGCGCGTCAGCGTGTTCCTCGAGATCGAAGGCGCCGCGATGTACCTGCCGAGCTACGCAGGCAACCTCGACATCATGACCAGCGCAGCCCTGCGTACCGCCGAACGGGTCGTCCAGGGTTCGCGAGAGAAGGAAGTCGTCGCATGACGAAGATCTACTTGCAGGACGTCACCCTCCGCGACGGTATGCATGCCGTTCGCCACCGCCTCGCGCCCGAGACGGCGGCGACCATCGCCGCCGCGCTGGATGCTGCCGGGGTCGACGCCATCGAGGTGTCGCACGGCGATGGCCTCGCCGGCAGCTCTCTCATCTACGGCCCCGGATCGAACACCGATTGGGAGTGGATCGAGGCAGTCGCCGGCGCAGTCAAGAACGCCGTGCTCACAACACTGCTTCTGCCGGGTATCGGCACGCTGCACGAACTGCGCCGTGCATTCGATCTCGGCGTGCGCTCGGTGCGCGTCGCGACGCACTGCACGGAGGCCGACGTCTCGGCGCAGCACATCTCGGCCGCCCGCGAGTGGGGCATGGATGTCTCCGGCTTCCTGATGATGGCGCACCTGAACGAGCCGGCGGAGCTTGCGAAGCAGGCGAAGCTCATGGAGTCGTACGGCGCCAACTGCGTCTACGTCACCGACAGTGCAGGGCGTCTCACGATGGACGGCGTGCGCGAGCGTGTTCGCGCATACCGCGACGTGCTCGATGCCGACACCCAGATCGGCATTCACGCTCATCAAAATCTGTCGCTCGCCGTCGCGAACTCCATCGTCGCGGTGGAGGAGGGCGCCTACCGCGTCGACGCGTCCCTCGCCGGCCACGGTGCAGGGGCCGGCAACACCCCGATCGAGCCTTTTGTCGCGGTCGCGAAGCTGCAGGGCTGGGAGGTCGCGGCCGATGTGTTCGCGCTGCAGGACGCGGCCGACGACCTCGTGCGCCCGCTGCATGACCGTCCCGTGCAGGTGGATCGCGAGACGCTCTCGGTCGGCTACGCCGGCGCGTACTCCAGCTTCCTCCGCCACGCCGAGCGGGCGTCGGAGATCTACGGACTCGACGCGCGCGAGCTCCTCCTCGAGGTGGGTCGGCGAAAGCTCATCGGTGGACAGGAAGACATGATCACCGACATCGCGCTGGATCTTCTGGCTACCGGCGGCCGGGGGCAGTCAGCTCGCTGACCTCTCACCGATCGCCATCGAGCTCTACCGGGTCTCGCCCCGCGTCCGGTAGAGCTCGATCTGCGAGAGCGCGGAACGCAGCGTCATCCCGTGCAGTCGATCCCATCCCGACGACCAGTGCACCTGAGCGGCGATCTGCCACATGCTCTGGGACTCGTCCGTCGCAGCGATCGCCGCGACTTCCGCCGCGCGGCGCTGCACGTGCGCGCGGAGCGCGTCCACCCGCTCCCCCAATGCCGTGATCGGCGATCCGTGTCCGGGCAGCGCGAGAAATCCGTTGTACTCCTGCACCGCATCGAGCGACGCAAGGTAGGCGGCAACGGGGCGAGTGTCGCCCACACCGCCCAGGCCGATCCCGGGGGCGAAATCCGGTAGCACGTGATCGCCGGTGAACACCACCGCGCGCTCTGGCACGACGATGCACACATGCCCGGCCGTGTGACCGGGGGTGTGCATGACGGTGAGGCTGAGGCCTCCCTCTTCGAGCACCTCCCCGTCACGCAGCTCGCGCACTCCGACCTCGAGCGGGCGCGCGCGGTGCGGCGCGCGGTACTTCAGTCGCTCCCGCTCCTCAGCGGGAACACCCCAAGCGGCGGCGAGCTCGCCGTCGTTCGCGTCGTAGCGGTCGCTCACGCGAGGCGAGCGTGCCTCGATCGCATCCGCGGGATGCAGGCCGAACCACGCACCCGTGGCCGTATGCACCTCCTGCACGAGACCGATGTGATCGGGGTGGAGGTGAGTGCCCAGCATCCCCGTCACATCCTCGAGCCCGAACCCGGCTACCGCGAGACCCTCCGCCAGTCGCCCGAGGTTGCCCGGCGCGTCGCTACCGGGGTCGACGACCAGCACCCCCGCATCGGTGCGCAAGAGGTACGCGCGACTGGTCGCACCCGCCCAGCCGAACGGCTGCGTCAGGCTCCAGACGCCCGGCGCGACCTCCGACGCGATCTGCTCTTGCTGTTCCGCTGACATGCAGGACCTTTCTCCCATCGATCCCTTCCCGATCCGATCATCATTCGGGTCGACGGGCGCCCGTGTGTTCCGAGCGCCGGAACGGCCCACGCCGTGGAGCCCGGAACACGGGTTGGCTGGGCACATGGATGTCTCAGCTCTCCCCCGACTCGCACTCGTTCCCGCCGGCTCGCTCCGCGAGCGGCTGATCGACGCCGTACTGCGGGGCGTGAAGACGGCGAGCAGCCGGCCGGCCGATCTGCACGAGCCGTGGGAGCCGGAGCCCGTCGGAACGAGGCTCGCGCTCGTAGACTCGCACGATCGCGCACGTGCCGTCGTGGAGATTGCCGAGGTGCGCCGACTGGCCTTTCGCGAGGCCGACGATGAGATAGCTCGCGGCGAGGGCGATTGGCTCGACAACGCGGCCGCTTGGCAGACGGCTCATCGGGCGTTCTGGTCGAGCGACCGTTTCATCGCCGAGGAGAACGGCGGCCATCGCCTCGAGATCACGGACGATACGCAGGTCGTCGTCCGCTTCTTCCGCGTTGTAGAGGTCGTCTGACGCGTCCGCCTCTCCCCTACCGATATCCCGCTGCGAGGTGCCTACCCCGGAGCGCACTGCCTAGAATCGCTCGGACTCGCCGGCCGTGAGCTGTGGCGCCGTGGTACACACGAACACCACCGACGCCGGCGTGATCGACTGGAACACGTGCGCGGTGTCTGCCGGAAATCGGATGAAGTCGCCCTCTCCCACGATCACGGGCCCTGTCTCCGGCCCAAGACGCGCCCTGCCCGACACCACATAGCAGTGCCGGAGCGAACCACGCGACGCCGGCAGCCGCCGGGCAGCGCCGTGGTCCGCATGCAGACGCAGGATGACGTTGTGTACGTAGCCCGAACCGAACGCTGCGTCGAGGTTTCGCAGTTGGAAGCCCTGGTGATCCTGCCAGGTGACGTCGTCTCCGCGCAGGAGCAGGACCTCCGAGCCGATCTCGCTGACGAGGGCACGAGCCGAGACCTTGAGAGCGGCGGCAAGCGCGTCGATGGTCTCAACCGTGGGGTTGCCCAAGCCGCGCTCCAGAACGGCGATCGTCTGTTTGGAGAGACCGCTCTCGCGAGCGAGCCTGCCCAGACTCCAGCCGCTCTCCTGCCGTGCACGCTTGATGTTCCGGCCCACGACATGTGCCGTACCTGTCATGAAACATCTCCTGACCGTGCAACAGCCTCGGTTTCACCATACCGGCCGGATCCTGACCCGGTTTCCCGGACGGTTCTTGTGTGTTGATCATGCCGCGATTTCTGCGGCGGTGTGAAGGGCCTCGAACTCGACGGGGCTGAGGTCGCCGAGGGAGGTGTGCCGGCGGCGGGGGTTGTAGAAGCCCTCGATCCACTCGAACATGGCTGACGCGAGCTGCGCCCGACTGTCGCAGACGGCGCGGTCCAGGAGTTCGCGTTGCATGGTCGACCAGAAGCTCTCGATGAGCGCGTTGTCAACGCTGGACGCGACTCTGCCCATCGATCCGAGCAGGCCTGCCTGGCGGAGCCTGTGTCCGAAGAGCCAGCTGGTGTATTGACCGGATTCAACCGGTCGTTGCAACACCGGGTTGTTACAGCAACAGTAACTGCTCGTTGAAGGCTTCAGCGGGGGTCTTCCAGCCGAGTGCCTTGCGGGGCCTCGTGTTGAGTGCGTGAGCGACGGCGTCGATCTCCGCGGCGGACCAGCGGGACAGGTCGGTGCCCTTGGGGAAGTACTGCCGGAGGAGGCCGTTCGTGTTTTCGTTCGTTCCGCGCTG